>NZ_CP195106.1:4340632-4960723 GCF_051175385.1 Tundrisphaera lichenicola
CGTTCTCCGGCGCGGTCTGCACACCATCCCGGCACATGCTCATGAGCGGACGGACGGTCTGGCATCTGCCGATCGGCCCCGGATCGAAGGAACACTGCCCGCCCGACCTGCCCAACAACACCATTGCCGCCGTTTTCAATCGGGCCGGTTACGCGACGATGCGAACCTGCAAGATCGGCAATAGCTATGAAGGGGCCAATCAACAGTTCGAAGTCCGCAAGGATGCCACCAAGCGAGCAGGTAACGACATCGATGGGAGCGCCTGGCACGCCGATCAGGTCCTCGATTATCTGGACGCTCGCGAGTCTTCCCGGGATAATCGCCCGTTCCTCATCTACTTCGGATTCTCCCACCCGCACGACACGCGCGATGGTAAGCCCGAGCTTCTCGCCAAATACGGCGCGGTCAATCATGACGACGAGACTTCACTCCCTCCCGCGAATCCGAAGCAACCCCCCCTGCCCTCGAATTACCTGCCGGCCCACCCGTTTCCGCATGGTCATCCTGGACTTCGTGACGAGGTGGCCGTCAGTGGCGTCTGGACGAACCGCGACGAGCGGACGATTCGCAATGAGCTGGGCCGCGAATTCGCCTGCTCGGAGAATATCGACATCCAGATTGGCCGGGTCCTGGGACGACTCGACACGCTCGGCGAATTGGAAAATACCTACATCGTCTACACGGCCGATCACGGAATGGCCATCGGTCGCCATGGGCTCCAGGGGAAGCAGAACCTCTACCAGCACACCTGGAGGATTCCCTTAATCGTCAAGGGCCCCGGGATCCAGCCCGGCTCTCGATCTCTCGGGAATATCTACCTTCTCGATGTCCTGGCCACACTCTGCGACCTGGCGGCGATCGAGCCACCCTTTTCGAACGAAGGGATTAGCTTCAAACCCGTCCTCGACGGCAAGCAGCAGACCATCCGGGATGTACTCTTCGGCGTCTACAGCGGTGGCACGAAGCCGGGTATGCGTTGCGTGAGGCGAGGGGACTGGAAGCTGATCAAATATGACGTGCTGGATGGAACGGTCCGCGAGACCCAACTCTTCAACCTCGCCGAAAACCCCCGCGAATTCATCGAAGAGCACCAAGACCCGAAAGTGATCGTCCTCACCGGACATTCCCCCGAGATCCATCAGCGCAACCTGGCAGATGATCCTCGATACGCGGCGAAACTCGCCGAGATGGAGTCGCTCCTCCTGGATGAGATGAGCCGGCTCGACGACCCCTATCGACTCTGGAATCAGCCCCCGAACGAGTGATGGCCCGGGTTGGACGATGAGCCAGAGCGGGCAAACCGGAACTTGTCGTTGGTCGATTTATGGTGTGTTCGCATGGCCGGATATTTCGGGAAGGTGGGGCGAAGCCCGGAATTGGGGGCTGGCTCCGGGGCGTAGCGGACGTGCCCGTCCGCCTACCCGAAGAGCCTCGGAAAACGAATCAAGCCACGTTATCGCGGAGACCCGGCGAGCTTTCCATGAGGGTAATTTCCACCGCTTCAACCTGGCGTGCTCGAATGGAAACAGGGAGATGGCCCCCTGACCATCCAGGCGTGGGGGGATTTCGGCCGGTCGGTCATGCATTTCCGCCGAGTGAAGTTGCCCCCCTGCCCTGACGGGGAAGGTCTCCGGATCGCCCAGAACTCTTCCCGTCGATTCCATCCGAGGATTAGCCCCATGCATCGTCGATTGATCATCCTGATGGCCCTGTTCAGCCTGATCGGAAACGCGGCGACGGCCGCAGATCCGAAACGTCCGAACGTGCTGTTCCTGATCTCGGATGACCTGAACAATCTCCTGGGGTGCTACGGCGACCCGATGGCCCGGACGCCGAACCTCGATCGGCTGGCCCTACGCGGGGTCCGGTTCGACCGGGCATATTGCTCGTTCCCCCTCTGCGGGCCGAGCCGCAACTCGTTCTTGACCGGCCTCTATCCCAACAGTACCGGGATTCAGGCCAATGAACAGATCTTCCGGCAGACGATCCCCTCGCAGGTCAGCATGCCGCAGGCGTTCCGCCAGGCGGGGTATTTCGCGGCGAGGATCGGCAAGCTCTATCATTACAATGTGCCCCGGTCCATCGGGACGAACGGTCATGACGACCCCGGATCCTGGGAGATGGAGCTGAATCCGGCGGGCGTGGATCGGCTGGAAGAAGAGCCGAATATCTTCACGCTGCAACGGGGCAATTTCGGCGGGACGTTGAGCTGGTACGCCTCGCCCAAGGCCGACGAGTATCACACCGATGGGCTGATGGCCGAGGATGCCGGGTGGGTCCTGGAACGCTGCGCCAGGAAGAAGGATCGGCCTTTCTTCCTGGCCGTGGGGTATTTCCGGCCACACACACCGTATGTCTCGCCGAAGTCTTACTTCGACCTCTATCCCGAGGCCCAGATGCCCGTCGTCCAGGGCATCAAGGAAGACCAGGCCGACATCCCCTCCCCTGGCCTGGCCAGCGCCAAGAAGGATCAGGACCAGATGTCCGACGACCTCCGCCGCCAGTGCCGCCAGGCGTATTACGCCAGCATTAGCTTCATGGACGCCCAGGTCGGGAAGGTCGTGGATACCCTCGATCGGTTGGGACTCTCCGAGAACACGATCATCGTTTTCACCAGTGATCACGGCTATCACATGGGTGAGCATGGCCTCTGGCAGAAGATGAGCCTTTTCGAAGAGAGTGCGCGAGTCCCGCTCCTGATCATGGCGCCGGGGGTGTCCCAGTCGGGCGGAGTCGCGGGGTCTCCGGTCAGTCAGGTCGACCTGTTCCCGACCCTCGCCGAACTCTGCGGAGTGCCGGCCCCCTCGAACCTGCAAGGTCAGAGCCTGGTCCCGATGCTCAAGGACCCGTCGGTCGTCGGTCGGGGTTGGGCCATCACCCAGGTCACGCGCGGGGCAGCCGCGCGGAATTCCGGGACCAAGGGCGGTCGGTTCCTCGGCTACAGCCTCCGGACCCCCCGCTGGCGGTACACGGAGTGGGACGAGGGGAAAGAAGGTCGCGAACTCTACGACCACGATGCCGACCCTCGCGAGATCACCAACCTGGCCACCGATCCATCCCATGCCAAGACCGTGGAGGCACTCTCGGCGCAACTTCAGGCCGCCGCGAAGTCGACCTTCCCGCCTTCCGGTAAGATCCCGCCCCTATTGCCGCGAGTCTGGGCCCCGAATCTGACCAACCCCTGACCTTTTCGAATGGATGCCTGATCCTCATCTCCTCGGGATTCGTCGCCATGCCCCTCACTCGCCGTTTTTTCCTGGGGACCATCGCCCTCCTCGGTCGATTTTTGGGCCGGTCGACCGCGAGTGCCGCGGTCTCGGGCGTGTCCCGCCAGCCATTCGGGGCCGAGTTCCCCAACCTCGACTCGCTCGCCGTCGGCGATTGGTGGAAGAAACCGAAGCCCAAAGGGGGCATGGCCCCGCCTCCGATGGACGTCCCGCGCGATCAGGTCGTGGTCTTCGCTCTCTATACCCACGATCGAGGTGTCCTGAAGATCACGGCGCAGCTCTATCCCCTCCGACCCGGCGAGCCGCTCGAAGCTCGGCTGGAATTCCTCCGCGAAGGTCGGTGGGCCGAGGCGGGAAAGACCCCGGTCCTGAACCCGGGATGGAGTGCCCATTTCCGGGTCGAGGGCTGGGATGACACGCAAGAAGTCGCCTATCGGGTCCGCTACGGAGAGCGGGCGACCTTTGAAGGGCTCATCCGTCGGGACCCTCGCGACAAGGACGTGATCGTCGTCGCCAACATGTCTTGCAACTCCAGCCGGACGACAGGCCTCCGGCCGGAGATCCTCGAGAATCTGAAGGCCCAGGATCCTGACCTCCTGTTTTTCGCCGGGGACCAGACCTATCGGCACACCGAGCACACCGCCGGCTGGATCGAGTTCGGGCTGCAATTCCGCGACATCATCCGCGACCGGCCGACCATCACGATTCCCGACGATCACGACGTCGGCCACCCCAACCTCTGGGGCGAGAACGGGAAACGCTCGACCCTGAGCGGCAACGCCGACGGCGGGTACTTCTACCCGCCCGACTACGTCAACCTCGTCCAGCGCCAGCAGACCTGGCACTTGCCCGACCCGGTCGATCCCACCCCGATCGATCGCGGGATCACCGTCTACTTCACGAGACTCCGGCTCGGCGGGATCGATTTCGCGATCCTCGAAGATCGGAAGTTCAAGACCGGGCCCGCCGGGAAGATCCCCCGGATGGGGCCTCGGCCGGATCACATCAATGACCCGTCGTATGACCCCAAATCCATCGACCTCCCCGGCCTGGTCCTCCTGGGGGATCGCCAGCACAAGTTCCTCCGAGAGTGGGGCGAGGATTGGAAGGGTGCTGAGGTCAAGGCGGTCCTCTCGCAGACGGCCTTCTGCGGCGCGGTCCACATGCACGGCAAGCGTGACGACCGACTCCTGGCCGACCTCGATTGCAATGGATGGCCGCAAACCCAGAGGGACCGGGCCCTGGAGGAGATCCGGCGAGTCCGGGCCGTTCACCTCTGCGGCGACCAGCATCTCGCGGTCGTCGTCAAGCATGGGATCCGGGAGTTCGGAGACGGTCCCTACGGGTTCACCAGCCCGGCCCTGGTCAACACGATCTACGGGCGATGGTGGCATCCGCTCGACGAGAAGCCGGGGCCGAACCCGGTTGCCGATAGCCCGCTTCCCTGGACCGGCGAATTCAAGGATGGCCTGGGAAACAGGATCTCGATGATGGCATACGCCAACCCGCCCAAGATCGAGGATGAACGCCGGCGGGCCGACGGCTACGGGATCGTCCGGTTCGACAAGAAGTCGCAACGCGTCACGTTCGAGTGCTGGCCCCGCTTCGCCGACCCTAGCGAAGGCGACAAGGCCCAGTTCCCGGGTTGGCCGATCACCGTGGACATGGCCGATAACGACGGCCGGAAGCCCGTCGCCTGGCTCCCCGAGATCGTCTTCGAAGGCATGACCAGCCCGGTCGTCCAGGTGATCGAGGACGAGTCGGGCGAGATCCTCTACACAATCCGGGTCGTCGGCGACCGCTTCCGCCCTCACGTCTATTCTCGAGGCCTCCATACCGTCAAATACGGCCCCGACCGGCCCGATGGACCGGTTCTTCGCGGCCTTATGGGATCGCCAGCTTGAACTCGTGCGTGTGAAATGGCGAAGAGGAGAGCGAAGGAATTCGACCCGGCTTGAGTTGGCACGCGGCTCGGTCGATATTGAAGTCAAGTGATGTTTTTCGAAGACGAGATCGCGGTCGAGGCCGTCAAGGGTCGTGGATTACCCCGATCCGATCGGCCAGGGCCGGCCCGACTTCAAGGATGAGGTTGGACTCGGGATCAAGGAGGATCGCGATGTCGGGTCGAAATTCCAGTCGTGCTTCCCGTAAGGTTCGCCGACTCACTCCCGCGATCGAGGGCTTGGACCGCCGCGAATTGATGGCCGCGAGCGCGCTCACGCAATCGCTCGGCCCCTACATCGTCCCTTCGGAACTCGGCCCGAAAATCCGACACCCGCCGAAGGCGGTCAACGCTCATCATGAGATCCAGGATCTCCTCGGGTCGGTCCTCGGCCCGGGGTTGGGGCGACTCGAATCAAGGACTTCGTCGGTTCCCAAGGGACCACGAGCGATCCTCAAGCAGACGGCCTTGAACCAGTCGTTCGTGCATGGCGTCCTCTCGAACCAGGATGTCTACACCTTGTTCGGGTCACCCGCGCTCAGTTCGCTCATCGGCTCTCAGCAGATCTCCGGCCTCACGGGCAGCGTTTCGAACGCTCCTTCGACGAGCACGACCACAGCTTCCTCGGTTTCGATCGCCAGTTCGGTGGGCGGCGCCTCGGCTTCGTCGTCTCTCACGGCGATCCCCGGCACGATCCCGACGACAACTCCCGGCTCGATCACGGGCGGTCCGGCCACGACTTCGACCACGTTCACCACGATCCCCGGGACGACTCCCGGAGTCTCGTCTCGGGCGGTCACGACCGATCCTCTGGTCGCCTTCAGCATCCCTGATCAGGCGGTCATCCAGTCGATCGGCTCCACGAAGACCGTGGTGCTGGTCAATGCGACCGGGTCCAGCCCCGGGTTTTATGCGGAAGTCCCGACGTCCAACCTCCGGATTCTCGACTCGGGACCCCCCGTCACGGGGACGGTCGAGATCCCTCGCTCCGCGATACCTCCCTCATTCCCAATCCCTAATCCGACGTTCATCTCGATCGGGACGTTCTCGACGACGTACGCCACGACCGCGCCTCTCCTCAACCAGATCCTCAACGCGGGCGTCAAGCGGATTGCTCCCAACGCCCCCAATTCGGTCCCGGGGCTTCGGCTCGCACCCTACCTCCAGCAGAATGACCCATTCCCCAGCAATGCGGCCCGCAAGGATCTCCTGAAAGCCTTGAGGCTTGCGGTCCAGAGGAATGTCTTTGCCCTGGGGGCGGGCCAGAATGACGCCGTCTCGCAAGGGATCAGCGATTTTGCCAACCAGGTTCAGACCATGAGCGCGACTGGTCAGTTCGTGCCTGTCGTCCCGCTCGATCCGCCGAGCCTCCCCTCGAAGCGCCTCTCGGGCACCTTGGCGATCTCCGTCGGGACCGTCCGCGATCTGGTGAGCGTGGCCCCGGGTGCGAATGGACTGCAGGTCCCCGAGATCGGTAATTTCCTGGGACGGCTCGACGTGGGCTATGTCGTCGATCGGGCCGGGAATTACGGGATCATGCTCAGCGTCCGGGGTGCCCTGGATAACGCCAATCCCATCCCGACCCCGGTGGATGTGGCCGGGGGCGACGTCCGGGTGGAGGTCTCCAACGCGTCGAGCATCAACGACCTGACGGGCCGTCGAGTTCTCGAAGGGGTGGGAATCGGATCGCTCGTCTCGACCGATCTGGCCAATTCGCGATACGAAAACGGGGTGAGCGCGTTCTCGACCTCGGCGGGGAATGGATTCGGCCTGGAGTACGGGACGGGCGTCGGATACAGCACCGTGATCCCGCTCGGAAACGTCTATTCCTTGATCCCCTCGGCCCCCCCCGGATGAGACCCGGAGAGAACCCAGGTCCATCCGATGGACGGTGGATCACGAATGATTTGAGCGATTCCTTTCCGACGGGAGCGAGATCGCCTGGGCCTGCGACTTGCCTTTCGCGGAAGCTGGGTGGGACGTGATCACCTTCGGATGAGCCGGATGTACGACCGGCTTCGCCTTCTTCGCCTTGTTGGACCTCGGGGCCGGGGTTTTCACGCCCGTCTGGATCACGACCGAAGGGGCGGGTCGGGCCACAACCTGAGTTTTGTAAGGGATCCCCGGATTCCCAACCCCGACGCTGTTCAGCAAATTCCCGGCGAGGTCGGCCACTCCTCGATTGACCCCGGCAACGCTCGTCACCTGGTTAATCTCAACCTGGACCGGCATCTTCTTGGCGAGTAATCGGCCCAGGGCCAGTCGGACCGTCATCGAGGCCGGGTCATACGTTGCGGATTGAATGCCGATCAACTGGTCATCGCGGGTCCCGAGGCGACCGTCCCGTCCGGCGATCCGGATGCTGAATCCGTAGTTCAGGAGGTCGGTGGCGCGGTTGGAGTCGAGCGGTTCGCTGTACGTGATCAAGACCGATGAGACGCCGACGGCCCCTGCGATCGCCCGGACGCCCACGACAACCGGTCCCATTCGATCCACCCGGTCATCCAGGATCACGAGCACCGACGACGAAGGGGAACCGAGGGTGGCCCCGCCGGTCGGGCTTCCGAGATTGAGGATCACCGTCTCGTTCCCCTCGATCGCGGGATTGAGCACGATCGGTACGGAGAAGGTCTTGACCGTCTCGCCGGGGCCAAAGACGAGCGTCCCGAAGACCGGCAGATAATCCGACCCGGCTTGGGCGGTCCCGTTCGCGGTGGCGTAGTTGACCGAAACCGTGCCGCCGCCGCTATCCCGGACCACGGTGATCGTGGCCGTACCATCGGCTTCGTTGACGAAGTAGGCGGAGTTGAGGAACCGGAAGGCCCCCGGCTGGTCATTATCCTGGATCGTCAAGACGGCCATGCTTGGGTTGCCGAGCATCGCGGCACCCACCGGGTTGCTCAAGGTCAGCAAGACCGTCTCATCGGCCTCGGGGATGGTGTCATCAATAATCGGGATCGTGAAAGACGCCGTATTTTGACCGATCTCGAAGGTCAGAGTCCCCGAGGTGGCCTGGTAGTCGGATCCCGCGATGGCGGTCCCGTTCGAGGTGGAATAGTCGACCGAGAATTGCCCGCCACTCCCCCCCGATCGGACCACGGTGATCGTGGTCGTGCCGGCTGCTTCGTCGACGACGAAGTTCGCCATCTGAAACTGGACCAGGGAAATCTCCTCGAATTGATCCTCTGAAAATTCCGAGGTGTTATTCGAGGAATCGGTTGCGGTGGCCGTAACGCCCTGGCCGCTACCGACCGTTACCGGAACATTCACCGAGAATATCACGTGGCCATTTGCCCCGGTGGTGACGGTTGTCTGCCCCAGGTATATTTCACCTTCGCCAAAGTAAACGGTTTTCGAGTTGATAATGAACGCGTCTGGTTTCGAGTTGGCAAAAAACTGAATGACGAAAGTTGTATTCGGTGTACTATCCAGGCTTCCCTGGATGTTCGTGAAGGTGAGTGAAGTAGCGACTGAACTCAGCACCGGATAATTCTGAAAGAAATTTGGTCCAGGCTTGTTGATATCGTTTGGGGTAAGACCATTGGCGGGGTCGGACATGTCAACCAGGTCGATCCCCAGGGCCCCATTCGAGAATATGCTGTTGGTGAGGATTGAGTTCCGGACGCTCAGGTCCTCGATTCGGACTCCATCTCGGATGTTGAACGCAATTGTATTTCCGGGAGGGATTGATGGACCGCCCACCGCGTTATTGGAGGCTCCTTGATTGATGATCACACCGTCAACTTCATTGCCTAGCGGCGCAGCTCCGGTAATGTCGCTCCCGATAAAGTTGCCTTCGACAGAATTGAACGAAGCCAAAGGGCCAACGATTGCGACACCCCAGTGATTTGCCGAGATCAGGTTTCGGTCGAAAGTCGTGACGCCTCCGATCGTGTTGTAGGGTGCATTCTCGACCCGAATTCCTTCCAGGGAATTCCCCAGGTCGAACATTCCCGATCGATCGGAGCCGATCAGGTTGCCTAGAACCTCATTGTTTGTGGCCGCGGTTCCAAATATCAGAATTCCAACGTTGTTGCCGGATATGACCTGAGATCCCCGCGAATTTCCCAGGATCTCGTTCTTGGAGGAATTCTCGATCCGAATCCCTTCGCGAGCGTTGCCGAGATCGGCAACTCCATTGATGTCAGTACCAATCAAATTGTCTTGAATCGTGTTGCTAAATGCTCCGCCGCCCGTGAGCCAAACTCCCCGAAGATTTGCCGAGATGATGTTGCCGGGGCCTACTATATTTCCCGACGAAGCAATCGTGACCCCTTCCATGCTGTTTCCCAGGGGCGAGAGACCATCCGAAGTCAGCCCGATGATATTGTTTCTCACCACATTCCCCGTGGCGTTCGTCCCAAGAATCCGAACCCCTGCCCCCTCATTGGCGGAAATGAAGTTGCGATCCGTATCGGCGACTCCACCGATTAGGTTGGTTCCAGAGTTCTCGATTCGGACTCCGTCGCCAAGGTTGCCCGTGTCTCCCGATCCAAAGACAAGCCCACCTCCCGGTTCGATGGGGAATCCTCCACCGGGAGCGTTACCAATCGAGTTCCCTTTGACGATGTTGCGTGTCGAGAGTGGGCCAAAAATTCGGATGCCATCTCCGCAATTCGCGGAAATCAGATTCCCGGCGTTCGTCGAACTCCCACCGATCAGATTGCTGGAGGCTTCCATTGAGACATCCGAGGCTCCAACTGGGATGCTGGGGTCTCCGAATTTGGTGGTCGAGTCTCCGATCAAGATACCTTCGGACCCATTTCCATTAATAAAGAATCGGTTGTTAATGGTTGGCCCGGCGATCCCGATCTGATTGCCAAGGATCTGATTCCCCTGCGCTCCGTTCAGTATCGAGATTCCCTGTAGTCCATTACCCGTGATGACATTGGCATCCCGCGTGGCCACACCGCCCACGGTCGAATTGGTCGACCCGAGTAAGATGCCCTGGAGCGAGTTGCCTTGTCCGCTCGCCGTGACCTGGCGATTTCCGGTCAGGGGAGTGCCGTCATTCGAGTTCACGTTGAACTGAAAATAATCCCCGATGTAATTTCCTTGAATCAACACACCGACATTGTCCGGCGAGGGAACCGCGATTCCAATCCCGAAGCCATCAATGATCAAACCGCGAATAATGGTATGCGAAGCTTCGATCTCGAAACCTGTGGAGCCACCCGTCTGACTTCCGTCAATGATGACGCGATTAACGGCATTATTGCCCTTGACGGCGACAGCATCGTTCGGCGTTGATGAAATTAAGACAGGGTCGAGGAGGGTGGGAGAAACCTGGGCTGGATATCTATAAGGGACGGGGAAATGACCCTGTGAAAAGCCATCAATCGTGAGTTGATCCGTGATCGCTGGCAACTCACTTTGGAGCTTGATTCGCCATGATTGTGAAATCGGATCGAAGCCGGGGAATGGTACATCGAGGTTAGGAGCAGTAGATGCAGGAATCTCAAATAAGATGTTGTCTGCGCCACTTTGATTGTTGGCCTGGTTAATCGCTTCTCGGAGGGATCCAGGGCCAGAGTCCTCGGCGTTCGTGACCAAAATGGGTAAGGTTGCCAGGAGTTGCCGGGATTCCATCCGCTCCCACGAGGTCCGGAATCGACGGCGTGCACCCGGGTTTGGCCGTTGCTTCTGGTTTTTCATGGCACAATTCCCCTCGGGGTATCCGTCTGAAACTTGGGACGACCCGATTCGATCGTCGGTTCATGCCCCGGCTAAAGCTGGCGCGATCGACCTTTAAATGAGAGAATACACCATGGCTTGGGGTCCGGCGGGCGGGCCTCTCAGGAACTCCGGCCGAAGTTCGATGGAACGGGTTTGAAAATCGATCTCGGGGCCGACCATCGCGAGGGTTCGATCGATCATGCGAGATATCCGGGTGGCAACCGCTCAGTTCGAGCACCGAGACGGCGACAAGGCTTACAACCTCGGCCGGATTCGCGACCTGACGGCTCTGGCGTCGAGCCGGGGGGCCGAGGTCGTCTGCTTCCACGAGTGCAGCATCACGGCCTATACGTTCTTGCAGACGCTCTCCCGGGATGAGCTGGACGCCCTGGCCGAGCCGGTCCCCGACGGGCCTTCCACCCGGAGTTTGATCGAGATCTCCCGCGAATCGAACGTCGTGGTGATGGCGGGCCTGATCGAACGGGAACCCGATGGGAAGCTCTACAAGAGCTATGTGGCGGTCGGGCCCGAGGGGCTGCTCGCCCGCTATCACAAGCTCCACCCGTTCATCAGCCCGCACCTGACCCCGGGACGGGGCTATCAGGTGGTCGAGATCCTCGGCGTCAAGTTCGGCTTCTTGATCTGCTACGACAACAACTTGCCGGAGAATGTCCGGGCCACGGCCCTGCTCGGGGCCGAGGTCATCGTGATGCCGCATGTCACCGGTTGCACCCCGTCCAACATGCCGGGTCGCGGGCTGGTCGACCCTTCGCTCTGGGACAACCGGCACCGAGACCCCGCCCGACTCCGCCTGGAGTTCCAGGGCCCCAAGGGGCGAGGCTGGCTCGACCGGTGGCTCCCGGCCCGCGCCTGGGAAAACGGGGTCTACGCCGTCTTCGCCAACAACATCGGTCGAGACTTCGACACCATCAAGCCGGGCCTCTCGATGATCCTCGGGCCCGATGGCGAAGTAATCGTGGAGAGTCGGGAACTCGACGACGACGTCGTCGTCGGACTCCTGACGACCGACGCTCTCGAGGGATCGCCGGGACGGCGCTATCTCCGGGCTCGCCGGCCGGAGCTTTACTCCAAACTGACCGAACCCCACCCCGCCGGTCATCGGCAGGTCACCAGCCCGGGATGGAAGCTCGCCTACGAGCCCGAATCGCCCCGGTGAGCATCGGCCCGTCCGGACCTTCGTCGAAACGTCATTGAACGGAAAGGGCCGAGTCGAGATCCTACCGGCTCGATTCGCCGTGCCGGTAGGACCGGCTTACTGTCCGTCGACCGTGCTCAAATTTCCCCGCTTCCCGCGGGCGGAATTCGTAATTACGATGTCGGCGACTTGGACGATGTTTGCTTCGGGGATCTCCACGACGGCCTGTCCCAGGCCGGCATCCAGGAGGAGGCGCGAGTCCAGAGGATCAAATTCGAGTGGCCGTCGATGGCGTGGGTTGCGTGGCACAAAAAGTTCCCCCCAGAGTCCATGATCACCGGTGAGCCGCCGGTCGAAATCCGATGGTCGACACAGCCGGTGCGACTCAAGCCTAGGTCGTTGGCCCGAGAATGACCAGGGTCGGTCCGGGAATCATCAACGCAGGATGATCGGGATCAACCTTGGATCGAAATCCTTACGCGGTGCTTGCGTGCTTGGGACAAACCAGGTTCGATTTCGGGAAAAACCGTGCTCCCTATTCCTCGGAATGAGGGAATATCATGCGGATCTCTCTCGGGAAGTTCCGAGACCTGGAGAAGTTTGGGTTCGTTTTTCCTGGGGGGGAGTCTGGCCTCCCTGATTCTTCGGTTGGGGTTGGGTTCGTTTTTCCCGGAGTCTTCGTGGTTCCCGGCCGGGCGACGGAGAGTCCTTACCCCGTTGTGAGGGCCCGTCGGGCACGGCTAGAATATCGCGATCTCGGAGGCCGACCACGCCGGAAGGGAGACCTTTCCCCGCCAAGTTCGGACTCCTCCCGCCCTCGAACTCGACCCAACGAGGAAGCACGAATGATGACGGCTCGGGCCCGGCGGGTCCTCCCCGCGATTCTGATGTTATTGCTGGTTGCCTCGGCTTCCCGGGCCGCCGGACTGCCCAAGGTCCCGGACGACTTGAAGGTCAGGCTGGTGGCCAGCTTCCCGGATCTGCTCTATCCCTCGCAGTTGGCGACCTCGCCCGATGGATCGCTCTTCGTCGCGGTCGACCCGATGGACCAGGTGGGGCCGTACGAGGCGATGGACGGCAAGATCTATCTCTATCGGGATGGTAAGGACCCGGTCATTTTCGCCGAGGGCTTCCGGGCGGTCTTCGGGATGGCCTGGCGCGAGGGAGAGCTTTACGTCAGCCACATGCCGTTCTTGACCGTCCTCCGCGACACCGATGGCGACGGCAAGGCCGATACCCGCAAGGATCTTTTCAAGGATCTGGGGATCACCAATAACGCGATTTATGGGCTGAACGACCACATCGTCTCGGGGATCCAGTTCGGGATCGATGACCGGCTCTACATCTCGACGGGAGACAAGGGGGTCCTGAAAGCCACAGGGCCCGACGGCAAGACGGCCCAGGTGGTCGGCGGCGGGACCCTCCGCTGCCTCCCCGACGGGACCGACCTCGAAGTGTTCACCACCGGGACCCGGAACCACCTCGAACCCAACCTCGACGACCGCGACAACCTCTTCACCTACGACAACACCGATGATGGCGACGGCTGGTGGACCCGGGTCACCCATCACGTCGATGGCGGATACTACGGATATCCCTACGATTATCACGATTTTCCCGACCGATTCCTGAATCGGATCGCGGAGTATGGCGGGGGCTCGCCCTGCGGCGGTGTGGTCTACAAGGAAGATGCCTGGCCCGAGAAGTATCGAGGTCGCGCGATCTGGGCCGAGTGGGGCAAGCGAAAGGTCAGCGCCTTCGCCTTCGAGCCCGAAGGGGCCTCGTTCAAGATCGAGGACGTGATCGACCTGGCCGAGGTCGGCGACTCGGGCGAACTCCGGCCGCTCGATCTCGCCCTTTCCTACGATGGGAAAACCCTTTACGTCGCCGACTGGGGGATGGGCTCCTGGGGCTCGAAGACCGAGAAGGTCGGTCGGGTCTACGCGATCACTTACGGAGGCCCCGAGATACCGACCCGCCCCCGAGGCGCCGACTCCGACCCGGTCGAGGCCCAGATCGAGCAAATGGACCATCCCTCATTCAACGAGCGGATGCGAGCCCAGCGGGCTCTGGTCAAGAAGGGCCGCGACGTCCTGCCGGTCGTGGTCCAGTCCCTCGCCGACCCGAAGACCGATCCCGTCGCCCTCCGGCATCTGGTCTGGGTGGTCGACGGAATTGCCGGGGCGACGCCCGATGCCTCGGTTCCCCTGATGGAAGCCCTGAAATCGCCGGTCGCCGACGTGCGGGCCCAGGCCGCTCGAGCCCTCGGCGAACGACGGGTCCCGATCGCAAAGGAGGGACTGATCGGCCTACTTGGCGACCCGGAACCGTCCGTGAAGCTCCAGGCCATCATCGCCCTCGGGCGGATCGGCGACCCTTCGAGCATCCCGGCGCTTTTGCCGATCCTGGTCGACTCCGACCGCTATCTCGCGTTTTCGACCCGTCAGGCCCTCCGGCGGATCGGCGACTGGAAGGCGGTCGCGTCGGGCCTGAAGTCGGACAACCCGGCACTCCGGGCCGCAATCCTGGCAACCCTGGAACTCGTCTACGACGCCGATGCCGTCAAGGTCCTCCGGACGGTCGCGACCTCCACCGAGGTCCCCGAAGCTGAACGTGCTCGGGCGATCGGCGAACTGGCCACCGTCCACCGGAAGGCTCCTCCCTGGGATGGGAAGTGGTGGGGGACCCGGCCTTCGCGGGGCAAGGCTCCCGGCAAGACGATCGCCTGGGAGGCGACCCCCGAGATCCTCCAGACGATCGAGACCAGCCTGTCCGACCCCGCCTTGCCGGTCCGCCTGGCGTCGATCGAGGCCCTTCGCGAGACCGACACCCGGGGCGCCTTGCCGATGCTCCGCGAGCGATTCGAGGCCGATCGCGACCCCGCGGCCCGCGAGGCGATCGCCCTGGCCCTGGGCAAGATGGCCGACAAGGAAGCCTTGCCGATCTTGATCGAGGCCCTTCGAGACCCGAGCAATCCCCCTGGAGTCCGATCGGCCTCGCTCATGGGCGTCGAGACCATCGGAGGTCGGGAGGCCATCCAGGTCCTGATCGAGATCCTCCAGGTTCGGGGGGAAGCGAACCGGGGAGACGCTCAGACCCGGGCGATCGCCGCCCTCGGCCGGTTCAAGGCCAGAGAGGCGATCCCTTCGATCGTCCAACTACTGGCCGATTCGTCGCCGGAAGTCCGCGCGGCCTCGGCCGAGGCCCTGGGACAGATCGGGGTCCTTGAGGGGGGCTCGGGCAAACTTCGAGAGGCCCTGACCGACCCGTCCGTCGAGGTCCGCAAGGCCGTGATCTCCGCCCTGGCGAGCTTGAAGGATCGCGAGGCGATCCCTGCCTTGCTGAAGGCGGCCGATGAAAAGGCGACGAGCTTCGAGGCAACCCTCGCCCTGGCCTCCCTGCCCGATCCCAGGGCGCTCCAGGTCTATCTCCGGGGCTTGACCGCCACGAGTCCCGACCTGAGGAAGGCCGCATCCCTGGCCATCTCCGCGATCAGGACCGAAGTCCAGCCGGTCCTCGATCAGCTGGCCACGCGGCATGAGCTCGATCCCGAGACGCTTCCCGAGTTGCGGCGGATCTACAGCTCGCTCCAGCCGATCCTCGACTGGCACGTCATGGGCCCCTTCCCCTTCAAGGACCGGCCGCCGGTCTCTCCCGGCAAGCCGGTCGACCTGGCCTTGACCGTTCCCGGCCCCGACGGGACGACCCTGTCGTGGAAGGCCGTCCGCGGATCGAGCGAGAGCGGGATGGTCGACCTGTCCCGGGCCATCGGCGATCTCGGCGATCGATCGGCCTTCGGCTACGCCGAGTTCGAGAGCCCGACCGGCCGACCGGCCCGGATCGGGGTGGGGTCGGACGACACGCTGATGGTCTGGCTCAATGGCAAGGAGGTCTACCGGTTCAACGACAGTCGGGGATTCTCGCCCGATGTCGCCCGGGTTGACGTGGATCTGAAGGAGGGAAAGAACACCTTGCTGATCAAGTGCGGCAACGGCGGAGGCCCCTGGGCCTATTCCGTGGCCGTGAGCGCCTCGGAGGATTATGCCTTCCTCCGAGGCCCCTCGACCCTGGGATTCGATCCCGAGCGTTTCAAGATGGCCGGCCTCAAGGGTTCGGGCCAGGCCGAGCGCGGCAAGGTCCTCTTCTTCGACATGAAGGGGCTAGCCTGCGTCAAGTGTCACGTCGTCGGGGGCCAGGGTGGCGCGGTTGGCCCGGAGCTGTCGGGGGTCGCCGTCAAGTATCCCCGCGAGGAATTGGTCAATTCGATCCTCTTCCCGTCGGCCCGGATCTCCTCGGGATATGAGCCGGTGGTGGTCGCCATCGCCGACGGTCGAGTCCTGACCGGCCTGATCAAGTCCGATACCGACGAGGGCCTGGAGATCGAGGACGCCGATGCCAAGCGGATCAAGATCCCCAAGGCCGACATCGAAGTACGCAAGGCCAGCGACGTCTCGTTGATGCCCAATGGGATCGTCGAGGGGATCACCCCGCAGGACTTCGCCGACCTGATCGCCTACCTCGAAACCCTCAAGGATGCGGCGGCCAACCAGGCCAAGCCGGGCGGAAAGTGACCCCAGGGGCCGGGTCGCATTCCCCTGCAGCGACCCGGCCCGCAAGTCCTACCTCGGCTCGGGCGATTGGTTCGGTTCGTCGGCTGGTACCTCGATTGAAGCCCAGATCTTCGAATCCATGAGCACGATTGCCGGAATCGAGGTTGTCTCGGTTTCGCCGAATGATTAGTGTACAATTGATCCCATCGCCGAACGTCATCCACCCATTTCCGATCCTTCAGATCGAGTCAAGATGTCCCAAGACGAGTCATCCCCGACGAAGGCCCGACGCGAGCGGAGTACCCGCCACCCCGGGGTCCCGCTGGCCGAGAGCGTCGAGCTTTGCAAATTCATCGAAGCCCGAGGGCTCGACGGCCTCACCGCGCCCGACATCGCGTCGTCGCTGGGTTACAAGAACATCAAGACCAACACCTTCTCGGCTCGCCTGAGCGCGGCCCGCCAGTTCGGGCTGCTGGTGCTCAAGGACGAGGGGTACAGCTTGACGCCCCTCGCCCGGTCGATCCTCCATCCGGTCGACCCCGCCGAGGTCCCCCGGCTCTATCGCCAGGCGTTGCTCGAACCGCCGCTCTATTCCGAGCTGGCCGGCCAGTTCGCCGAGAAGAGGCTGCCCGAGGCGTCGATCCTGGGCAATGTCCTCTATCACAATTACCAGATCATCGCCTCGGCCAAGCAGTCGGCCGCCGAAGCATTCCTGGAGTCGGCCCGATTTGCGGGGGCCCTGGGCGAAGACCAGGTCTTCCGGCCTCAGGGGACGCGAGCCGAGGTCTCACCCCCGATCGCGGAGCGACCGGTGGTGGAGAGTCCCCCGCCGATCGCCTCCGAGTCGAAGGCGGTCGAGCGGTCGTCCGACGTCCGGATCGACCTTCGACTCTGGGGTTCCGACGCGGGGAAAGCGATCCGGCTCCGGGCCCCCGAATCCATCACCCCCGAGAGTTTCGAGCGGCTGATCCAGACCATCCGGCTGCATGTCCGGATCGAAGAGCCGGAGGCGGGGTGATCGAAAAGTCCAGGATTTCCGAACTCGGGAAGAGATCGTCCCGAGATCGGATTTCCTGGATTCCCGGCTGGTTCAAATGAACTCGTTGATCAGGTTCTCGAGCATTTCTTGACGGCCGCTGACGTGGTCGGTGACCTCGCCCTTGGGCAGGATGTAGGCTTCGAGGTCGTTGAAGCTCGACTGCCCGGCCTCGACCCTCCGGCCGAGTTCGCCGTCCCAGCTCTTGTAGCGGTCGGCGACGAAACCGGAAAGTCGGCCATCGCTGATGATCGCATGGGCGATCTTCAGGCCCCGGGCGAAGGCATCCATCCCGCCGATGTGGGCATGGAAGAGGTCGATCGGCTCGAAGCTCTCGCGACGGACCTTGGCGTCGAAGTTGACGCCGCCGGTGGTCAGGCCGCCCATGCCCAGGACGCAGAGCATGCACTTGGTCGTCAGATAGATGTCGGTGGGGAACTGGTCGGTGTCCCAGCCGATCAGGGGATCGCCGGTGTTGGCGTCGAGCGAGCCGAGGGCCCCCGAGCCGATGGCCACGAGCATCTCGTGCATCATCTCGTGACCGGCCAGGGTCGCGTGGTTGGTCTCGAGGTTCAGCTTGAAGTGCGGGAGCAGGCCATAGGTCCGCAGGAAGTTGAGGCAGGCCGCCGCGTCGGAGTCGTACTGGTGCTTGGTCGGCTCCTTCGGCTTGGGCTCGATGTAGAACGGCCCGTTGAAGCCGATCTGCTTCTTGTAGTCGACCGCCATGTGGAGGAACCGGCCGAGGTGATCGACCTCGCGCTTGATGTCGGTATTCCAGAGGGTCGAATAGCCCTCACGGCCTCCCCAGAAGGTATAGCCGAGCCCGCCGAGATCCTGGGTGACCTCCATCATCTTCTTGACCTGGGCGGCGGCATAGGCGAAGACGTCGAGGTTGGGGCTGGTGGCCGCGCCGTGGGCGTACCGGGGATTGGAGAAGAGGTTGGCGGTCCCCCAGAGGAGCTTGACGCCGGTCCGGCCCATCTCGTCCTTGAGGACCTTGACCACCTCGTCGAGGTTGGCGTGGCTCTCCTTGAGCGTGGAGCCTTCGGGGGCGACGTCGCGATCATGGAAGGCGAAGTAGGGGACGCCCAGTTTCTCGAAGAACTCGAAGGCGACCTTCACGCGGGTCCTGGCACGCGGCAGGCCATCGACCCCATCGTCCCAGGGCCGGATCGCCGTGCCGGGGCCGAACGGGTCGCCCAGCGGATTCGCTATGGTGTGCCAGTAGACCACCGAGAATCGGAGGTGGTCCTTCATCGCCTTGCCACCGACCAGCTCGTCGGGATTGTAGTGCTTGAATTCCAGGGGGTTGCGCGACTTGGGGCCGCCAAACTGGATCTTCGGGACGCCTGCAAAAAATTCCGACATCGGACCGCCACCCCGTTCTCGAATGTGTTCCTCGCCTCTGGAGGCCGGTAGGGATTTCTAGTCTAGAATCGCCCCGAGTCCGGGGCAACCCCCTCGATTGAACCGAGTCGTCCTGTTTGGATCGTCGAGGGAAGTTTCCAAGAAAATCGAGGTTTGGCCGTGATTCCCGAGGGTACCCTGTTGCTCTCGATCGGCCCTCTGGGCGGCCGACCGCTAGGCGCGACCTCTTGGCGGGCGTACCCTGGGCGGCATCCCTTCGGGAACGAATTCGGAGTCGGCGGCGTCCAAGGTCGACGGCCGAGCCTCCGACGCTCCACTTCTGTTCTCCACTCTCCGGGAGATTCCTCGATGACGATCGACGACGGACGGCGCCCTGGTCGGTGGCCGCTGATGGCCCTGGCGGCACTCGGGATGCTCGCGACGGGCCTCGGGGCCGACGAACCCTCGAAATCGCCCCAGGAGACGAGTCGGGCCGTTTCGCCGATCACTCCCGACGTCCCCGGCTCGGTGGTCGCAGCCCTCCAGGAAGGGAAGTACGTCGAGGCGGACGCCGGACTGGCCAGGCTGATCGCCGAGGCCAAGAGTCCCGTCGAGAAGTCGTATTACCGCTTCCTCCGGGGGATCTCCGAGCGACTGGCGGGCAAGCCCGACGAGTCGCAACGGACGCTCACCGAGGCCCTTGACGAGGACCCGAAGGGGCCCTGGGCCGCCAAGATCCGGTTCGAGCTGGCGGCGGTCGAACTGTCGAGGGGACGGCCTGACGAGGCCGAGGCCCTGGCCCGCGCCGAGGCCGAATCGCTCCTGAACGCCGATCGGAAGGACCGACTGGCCGGGGTCTATCACGCCTTCGCGCGGAAGCTCATGACCCCGGATGACCCGGTCACGCCGTCCGACCCGGTTCGGGCTTACGCCCTGCTGGCCAAGGCCCGCGAGCTGGCCAAGGGCGAGAAGCTCCGGGCCTCGCTCCTCTTCGAGATGGCCAGGGCTGGCCAGAAGCCCGGGGCCCAGGGCCAGCAGCCCGCCCCCGGACTGGCGATCGACCCGATTCGCGACTTCCAGGCCTACCTCAAGGAGTATCCGAAGGGGGACGATCGATTCGCCGCGAGGTTCCACCTCGGGGAGGCCCAGCTCGCCACCGGCCAGGCCGTCGCCGCCCGGCTGACCTTCGTCGACCTCGCCCGAGATCTCGGGGTCGAGCTGGCCAAGGCCCCATCGAAGGACCTTGCCGAACTCAAGGCGCAAGCCCTCTATCAGATCGCCCGGACCCACGGGATCCCGACGCCGCCCGATGATACCCAGCTCAACCTGGGCGTGGCCGCGCTCCGGAGGTTCCTGGCCGACGCCCCCGGCCACCCGGACGCCGTACGGGCCGCTTATGAGATCGGGGCGTCCTACCTCGCCCGCGGGAGGGCAGACGAGGCGATCAAGGCACTCACCTCCTTCCTGAAGGGGGAGGGTTACCAGGCCGACTCCGACCAGGCGAAGCGGGACCTGGCCGATCTGTCGATGACGGCCACCTTCCAGGTCGCCCAGACCCTTCAGGGGCAGGCGAAGTTCGACGAGGCGGTCGCCGCCTATCAGGGATACCTGGCGAAGTTCCCCAACGGCCCGCAGTCGGCCGACGCCCAGCGGGCAATCCTCGACACGAAGCTCCAGGAGGCCGCCGACGCCCTCTCTCGAGAGAAATATGCCGAGGCCCGGATCCTCTGGGAGGGGTTCATCGCCCAGAATCCGCTCGATTCTCGAGTCCCCACTTTGATGTTCGCCGTCGGCGAGAGCTTCGAGATCGAGCGGAAATTCGACGAGGCGATCGCCTCCTGGGATCCCTTGATCGGCAAGTTCCCCGGCTCCGAGCCCGCCGCCCACGCCCAGTTCGAGATCGCCTCGATCTTCGAGACCGAGAAAGGGGACCCCGCCGGCGCGATCGAGCGGTTCCGCAAGGTGACCGCCGAGCCCTGGACCTCTCAGGCCAACCAGCGGATCGCCGTGATGGAGGCCAAGGCCCTCACCGTGGTCAGTCCCCGGACCTTCCGATCGGGGGAGACGGCCCATCTCAAGGTGACCTCGCGGAACCTGGAGACGCTGACCTTCACCGCCTACAAGCTGAATGCCGAGGCCTACTTCCGCAAGAAGCACGTCCTGGGAGGCGTCGGGTCGCTGGATGTCGGGCTGGTCGCCCCCGACGCCGAGTGGACCGTGCCGGTCCCCGGCTATGGCAAGTTCAAGCCGGTCGAGGCCACTTACGACCTCAAGGTCGCCGTGCCCGGCGTCTACGTCGTGAAGGTCTCCGACGAGAAGACGCTCCAGGCCACGGCCCTGGTCCTCGGTTCGGACCTGGAAGCGATCGTGAAGGTCTCGCGCGAGCAGATCCTCGTCTTCGCCCAGGACATGAAGACCGGCAAGGGGCGCAAAGGGGCCCGGGTCCTGGTGGCCGACGGTTCGGGGGTGATCCTCGAAAAGACCACCGGCGACGACGGCGTCCTGCTGGCGAAATGGGATCGGCCGCTGGTCGGCTCGGGGCCTTTCGCCCCGGGCTTCTCGCCCGATCAGGACACCGCGAACATCCTCGTCCCTCCGGCCCCGCCTTTGCCCGATGCCGCGCTCCAGTATCTCGTCCTGGATGGACCGGACGCGGCGGGATCGGCCCTCGGCGTGCCGGACAAGGTGGCCCAGGGCCTCACCCCGAGGGCCTACATCTACACGGATCGGCCCGCCTATCGGCCCGGCCAGGAGGTCGCGCTCCGAGGGGTCATCCGCGAGGCACAGGATGGCCAGTACCTCAATCCATCGAAAGAAGTCTATCAGCTCGACGTCCGCGATGCCCGGGGTCGGACGATCCTAGCGAGGCCGACGACGTTGTCGGAGTACGGGACCTTCCACGAGACGGTCCGGCTCGATCAGGGGGCTCCGGTCGGGACCTATCAGGTCACTCTTACCCGGCCGGGCCACTCGACCTTCAACGGCCAGTTCGAGGTCCGGTCGTACAAACTGGAGAAGATCGACCTCGATTTCGACCTGCCCCGGACGGTCTATTACCGGGGGGAGCAGATCCAGGCCGACCTGATCGCCAGGTATCAGTACGGGGCGCCCGTCGCCGGCCGTCCGATCGAGGTCTTGCTCCCCGACGGCCGGACGGTCCGGGGCTCGACCGACCAGGCCGGGAAGTTCCACGTCGAGTTCCCCACCGATGGATTCTCCGAGGAGCAGGCGCTCCGGATCGTGGCCCGGCTGCCGGGCGATAACGTGGGGGCGGTCGCCGGTGTGATGCTGGCGATCAAAGGGTTCCGGATCGACCTGTCCACGACCCGCGACGTCTACCTCGACGGCGAGACCTTCGCCCTCAACCTCGCCACGCTCAATGCTCAGGGTAAGCCCATCGGCCAGGAACTGAGGGTGGCGGTCCTCAAGCAGGTCACCCAGGGGGGGCGGACCACCGAGCGTGAAGTCTCCACCCGCGTGGTCGCCACCGACAAGGAGACCGGCAAGGCGACGGCCTCGCTCAAGATCGACGACGACCGGGGTGGCTCGTACATCCTCCGGGCCGCCGGGACCGACCAGTTCGGCAACCCGATCGTCTCGGACGAGGCCCTGCAAATCTCCGGGAAGGACGACGAGACCCGGCTCCGGATCCTGACCGACCGCCAGTCGTTCAAGGTCGGCGAGACCGCCGGTGTCCGGCTCCACAGCCGTTCCGGCCCCGGCACGGCCCTGCTGGCCTGGGAGGCGGATCGGATCCTCCAGTACAAGCTCCTGCCGATCTCCGAGGGGGAAAACCCGCTGAGCTGGGAGATCGACGGGACTCAGTTCCCCAACTTCACCCTGACCGCGTCGAGGATGGCCGGAGACCGATTCGACGAGGCCAGCCTGGACATCCGGGTCGAACGCGACCTCCGGCTGACCGTCACCCCGAAGAAGCCGTCGGTCGGGCCGGGCGAGGAGGTCGAAGTGGAGGTCCAGGCCGTCGACCAGCTCGGCAAGCCGGTCGCGGCCGAGGTCGCGTTGGCCCTGGTCGACCGGTCGCTCCTGAGGCTTTTCGAGGACAATCGCCCGCCGATCGGCCCGTTCTTCTACGACCAGACCCGGACGGGTGCCTTCTCGACCGAGGCGACGAACACCTTCCGAGACGAGCCGGCCACCATGCCGGTCTCCGAGGCCGTGGTCGAGGAGTCCGAGAGGGTCGCTGCCCAGGCCCGGAACGATGCCAGCCGCGAAGCCGTCAAGGGGCAGGCCCAGGCCCTTTCCCGATTCGCCGCCCCATACGATGCGAACGGTCCGGTCAACGGTCGAATGGGCGAGATGAGCGCAGCTCGAATGATGGCCCCGGCTGCTCCTCCGATGCCGGGCGGTATGGGTGGGATGGGGGGCGGTATGGTCGGGATGGGGGCACCCGGCCAGGCCCATGCCGGCGCCACCCTGAACATGGCTCAACCGGCCGCCGACGGCTTGATGGATTCGGTCCGAGACGTCGACCGTAAGCGAGCTTTCGGCATGCAGGAGAAATCCGGCGAGGATCTGCAAGACTTCGGGCGGGGCGCGAGGGCCAAGAAAGCCGAGATGGCGGCCAATCCCGCGCTTCCTCGCGAGCAGTTCACCGAGACCGCCTACTGGAACCCTTCGGTCGTCACCGGCAAGGATGGCAAGGCGACGGTCAAATTCACGGCCCCGATGTCCCTCTCGGATTATCAATTCTCGGCCCGAGGCGTGACCGGCAACGACACGCTGGTCGGCCAGGCACTCTCGGGGCTGGTCGTCCGCAAGGATTTCTTCGTCGATCTCAAAGTCCCGACCATTCTCACCCAGGGGGATAAGCCCCGATTTGCCGCGCAGGTTCACCACCTGGGCGTGAAGGGCCCAGCCGAGGTCCGCTTGACGATCTACTCGGGAGAGCGGCAGGAGGTCTACCCGAAGGCCCTCGAATGGAAGGGGGACGGCGTCGAGGAGATCCTCTTCGAGCCGTTCGAGGTCCCCGATGGCGATTCGGTCCGCCTGACCCTCACGGCCAAGGCCGGCGAGGCTTCCGACGAACTGGTCCTCGAGGTCCCGATCCGCCCCTGGGGCGTCCAGGCATTCGCCTCGGCCTCGGGGACCACTTCCAATGGCGCGACGGTGTTCGTTGGGCTCCCGGCGGGCCGGGCTTATGAAAACCCCGAGATGCGAATCGACGTCTCCCCCACGATCCGCAGGCTCCTGATCGAGCTGGCCCTGGGACGTGATTTCCGGATCGTGAATTTTGCCGCCTCCAAGAGCCGGATCATCTGGCCGCCCACCCCCGACACGACCACCGATCGCGCCTCGGATCTGCTCGGGGCCACATCGGCCCTGATCTACCTGCGCGAGGTCAAGGCTCCCGAGGCCCCCGAGGCGTCCCGGCTGGCCGATCGGATTCGAGGTCTGGTCGCCGAGCTGGTCACCGCCCAGAACGATGACGGGGGCTGGCCCTGGGTGGTCCCCGCCGAGGGCCGGAAGCGCCCCGCCAGCGATCGCCTGGCCTCGGCCCAGGCGGCCTACGCCCTGAGCGAGGCGAGGGCCCTCGGGATGTTGCCCGAGCCCGCCGCCCTCGACAAGGCGACGACCTACCTCGAACAGGAGTTCATCCGGGCGGGCAATATCCCCGAGGCCCGCGCCGAGGTCCTCCACGCCCTGGCCATGCTGGGCAAGGCGACCTTTGAACAGGCCAACGCCTTGAATCGGTCCCGCCAGAATCTATCCGATATCGCCCTGGCCTACCTGGCCTTGACGATGACCAAGCTCGACCGGGCGAACCTGGCCGGCGAGGTCCTGGATGTGCTGGCCCCTCGGGCCAAGACCGAGTCGGCCGGCCCGGGCCAGAAGCCCCGGAAGTACTGGGAGGGGAAGGATCAGGGGCCTTATCACCGGGGGTCCGTCGAGACCACGGCCCTGGCCGCCCTCGCCTTCGCCAAGGGTCGCCCGCAGGCCGGCGAGGTCGAGGCGGCGATTGACTGGTTGCTGGCCCACCGGGTCGGGCAAGGCTGGAACCCGCACAAGGCCAAGGGGGCCGCACTGGCCGCGCTGGCGGCGTTCTACGGCAAGGCGGGCCTGGCCGAGGATCGCTATCGGCTGGTCGTGATCGTCAACGACACCGAGGTCCATCGGGCCGAGGTCATCGGCTCGCCCGTCGGTCAGGTCGTGGCCGTCCCCCGGAAGGCGCTCAAGCTGGGCGATCCCAACCGGGTCCGGTTCCAGATCGAAGGTCGGGGGACTTTGGGCTATTCGGTCACCTTGACCGGCTTCGCTCGCGATTTCGCCCCCGAGCAGAAGCGTGACGGTAAGGTCTTCCAGATCCTCGGACGCCCTTATTTCCCCGCCGATCCCGAATTGGACGGCAAGCCGTTGCCGACCGGCTTCGGCGTGGCGGTCAACCCGACGACCTTCGTCAACAAGGCCACCCAGGTCGCGCAGGGGGGGCGGATCAAGGTCAAGGTTTACCCGGGCGAGTACCATCCCACCGGGCAGCCGACCTGGGAACGCGACTTCGTGGTCATCGAGGAGCCCCTGCCCGCCGGGACCACCTTGATCGAAGGCTCGGTGCAGACCACGGCCAGCTCCTTCGAGCTGATCGACGACGTGCTGACCTTCTACTTCGCACCCGAAGATGGACTGAACACGATCGAGTACGAGCTGGCCGGATATCTCCCCGGCCGCTATCGGGCCCTGCCCACCAAGATCCGAGGGGCCTATGATCCGCGCCAGGTCCACCTGGGCGAGCCCGCCTCGCTCCAGGTCCTCGCTCCCGGCGAGCCTTCGACCGACCCCTACCGGGCCACCCCGGATGAGCTGTACGCCCGAGGAAAGGCACTCTTCGAGGATGGCAAGCTTGCCGAGGCCGCCCAGCCGCTCGAAGAACTCTTCGGGGGCTACGGGCTCCGCGACGAGGTCGCCAAGGATGCCGCGCGGATGCTCCTGACGATACACATCAAGGATTACCAGCCCCGGAAGGTCGTCCAGGATTTCGAGATCCTCCGCGAGAAAGGCCCCGAACTGGTCATCCCCTTCGACGAGGTCCTGGTCATCGGCCGGGCCTATCGCGACATCGGCGAGCACGAGCGGGCCTACCTGGTCTTCCGGGCCATCGCCGAGGCCAGTTACATCGAGGACGCCCAGGTCGGCGAGGCCCTCCGCCAGAATGGCAAGACTCTGGGGGCCATCGCCTATCTGATCGACCTCTGGCGTGAGTCGCCCAACACCCCGTCGATCGAGACCGACTTCTTCGGGCTCTCGCAACTGATCGCCGGGGCCGCCACCAAGGCGATCACCGACCCCGCCCTCCGCCGGGAACTGGCCGAGGCCGGGGTTACCCGGTCGGAACTCCTCCTCCAGACGATTCGGATGATCCAGACTTTCCTCTCGCAGTCTCCCAGGAATCCGCTGGCCGATGAGGCGAGCCTGGCCCTCCTCGGCTCGTTCCTCGAACTGGAAGACTTCGAGGCGGTGGTCCGACTCGCCCCGAGGTTCGCCACGCTCTACCCCAAGAGCACCTTCCAGGACAGTTTCCAGTACAGCGAGGCCCTCGGCCGGTTCTCGCTCGGCCAGTACGACCGCGCCATCGAGGTCGCCCAGGCCATCGCGCAGGCGACTTACAAGGACCCCAATGGTGTCGACCAGCCCAGCCCCAACAAGTGGCAGGCGATCTACATCCTCGGCCAGATTTACGACGCCCGGCGCAACCCCGCCAAGGCCGTCGAGTACTACCGACAGGTCGCCGACCGCTTCACCGACGCCGCCGGGGCCGTGAAGGCCCTCACTCGCAAGGATCTGAAACTCCCCGAGGTTTCGGTGATCCGTCCTCCGGGCGATCGACCCATGCCGACGGACCCGAAATTCCGCAACGTCGGCGTTGGAGTAGACGCGGGCAAGCCAGAGCCCACCTATCCCGACAAGGTGGACCTCGGCTACCGGAACATCGCCGAGGCCGACCTGAAGGTCTACCCGGTCGACCTGATGCGGCTCTACCTGACCCGGAGGAATCTCGACGGGATCGCCGGGATCGACCTCGCCGGGATCACGCCGCTCCACGAGTCGAGCATCAAGCTCGGCGACGGGGCCGATTTCGCCGATCGGGTCCGTACGCTCGAGTTACCCCTGGCCAAGGAAGGGGCCTACCTCGTGATGGCCCGAGGTGAGAATCTCTACACTTCGGGGATTGCCCTGGTGACCCCCCTGGAACTGGAGGTGGTGGAGGAGGCCGACGCCGGTCGGGTCCGCGTGAGGGTCCGTGACGCGAAGACCGGCGACCTCGTTCCCAAGGTCCTCGTGAAGGTGATCGGCACCGACAACCCGACCTTCTTCTCGGGCCAGACCGACCTGAGGGGTGTCTTCGTGGCCGAAGGGGTCACCGGCCAGGTGACCGCCGTCGCCCGCAAGGGGACGGGCCAGTACGCCTTCTATCGTGGCACCGCTCGAGTCGGCTCCGCGCCGAACCCGCCACCCACCGACGCCCCCAAGCCCGGCGCACCCGAGTCGGCGTCCGCCGAGTCGCAATCGCTCGACAAGAACCTCCGCGAGCAGAACACGAGCAACCAGATCCGCCAGCTCGACCGGCTCGAGAATCGCTACAACAACGCCCCGCAGGGCGTGAAACCCTTCTGACAGGCCCACGAGCGAGACCTCGGGGAACTCTCCCCGAGGTCTCCGAGCGGAAGTCGTCTCGATCGGGCATCCGCTCGCCGATGGCTTGTCGACTCGCCTGTCATTTCGTCCGGGGGCGGGGCTCCGGGACCATGCCGAATGATCCGAGCCTCATCATCCGCATCCACGAGACCCACCCGACCGACAAGGGTCCGGTCCGCCGACCCTCGGCGGAGCCTCCGGAGGGCTTTTCCTCCTACACGAGGGGTGTTGGTAGGTTTCCCGAGGCCGGGTGAGTCGCATCGAGCACGTCCTCACCACTCCGCTAAAAAATTGGTGCGTGTTCATGTTGGAATTGTGCGATCCGTCGGCTCGCGGTCGATACCCGGCGCCAGGTGGCTGACTTTTGTAGAACCGTGACTTTCGACGTGGCCAGCGGCAAGGCCCCTGCCCCACCCGGCCCCGTTTCGTCGCCCACCAGCAGCATTCGACGGCCCATGTCGTCCTGCGCGGTGGCAGATCGTGGCCTTCGAGGCCTCGCCATTCCGGTTCTACAGAGGTTCAAACAAGCGATGCGCCCGGAGATCGGGGACTGGCACCCGGCCCGCGACGGTTTTCCCCCGTGGGGAAGCTTTCGGACCGAGCCTTGGGCCAGTCCCCGATCTCCTCGTCCGTTCGCGATGCGAGCTTGGACCGTCGAAGGCCTCGATGTCCGCATGGGGCGAGGCCCCGGTAGGACCCCGTGCACCGAGCACGGGAGACCCTCCAGGTTGGTTCGTCGGCCCTTTCGTACGCCATGCTCGAGGCATGCAACGTCGGGCCGCGCCTCCGGCCCGGCCATCTTCGAGCCCAGGTGGTCCTTCCCGGCGTCCTGCCTTAGGGGGAACTTATGTTCGGTTAACCTCGGGTTAATGCCCGAATCGGTATGATCCCCCGCAATGCATCTCGCCCCGCGAATCGGCGGTCCCATCGAGGAGATGGGCTCCACGTCGACGCCCGGGTGGTTACACCGCGCGAGGACCCTCTCGGGAGATTGGTCATTTGAATGTCCCTGTGACTACGACTGGACGACGGACCGGGCGTGCTCGGCGATTTCCCAGGATTCGTCCGGCGACGGTGACCGTGGCAATTCTACTTACTGCGATCGTCATCCTGCTGCGAGTGGTGGTCGGTGGCGCAACCGGACCATCGGGGATCGAGGCCCCACGGCCCTCGTCGAGATCGGATTCCCCCCCGCGCCGGGTCGAAGTCTTGAATCCCCGGAAGGGCGGGATCGAGCGGGTGACGACCCAGCCGGGTTCCGTCCATTCGTTCGAGAGGGTCGAGCTCTATGCCATGGTCTCGGGGTATCTCAAATCGCAGTCGGTCGATATCGGCACCCGCGTCCGGAAGGGGGAAGTCCTGGCCGAGATCGACGTGCCTCGGGAGATCCGGATCGCCGAGGATGCCGATGCCATGGTCGAGCAGGCCCGCGCGCATGCCCGGCAGATGGAAGCCAAGGTCAAGGCGAGGGAGGCCGAGCGCGACACGGTCGCCGCCTCGGCCAAGCAGATCGAGTCGGATCTCGACCGGCTGGTCGCCGAGAGCAGGCTCGCGGAAGGCCAATATATCCGCGTGAAATCCCTCTACGAGCGCAACGCCATCGACAAGAAGCTCGTGGACGAACAGCAGCGCGACCGAGAGGCCACGATCGCCGCGGAGCGGACCGGGCGGCTGGCCATCCTGACGGCGAAGGCCCGCCTGGCGGGGGCGGTCGCCAAGGTCGACCAGGCCCGCGCGGATGTGGCCGAGGCCCTCGCCGCGATCGGCGTGTCCGAGGCGCGATCGGCCAGGGCCCGCGTCGACCTGGGGTATGCAAAAATCATCGCGCCATTCGACGGAGTGGTGACGCATCGCGGCTTCCATCCCGGCGCCTTCGTCCGATCGGCCTCGGTCGGGGCCCAGCCGCCGTTGCTCACGGTCCTCCGGACGGACAAGATGCGGGTGATCGTGAAAGTCCCCGATCGAGACGTGGTGCTGACCGACCCCGGCGACCCCGCGAGCGTGACCATCGATGGGCTCGACGGGCGGGAGTTTCGCGGTTCCATCTCGCGGATCGGCGAGTCCGAGGATTCCGCGAGCCGGACGATGCGCGTTGAGATCGACTTGCCCAACCCGGAGGGCCTGCTCCGAGACGGGATGTATGGCCGGGCCAGGATCTCGCTCGAACCGCTATCGGGACGGCTGACGGTCCCCTCGGCGTGCATCCTCGATCGCTCGGGTGCGGGTCGAGGGGTGGTGCAGGTCGTCCGGGATGGTCGCGTCGGACGCGTGGAGGTCGGACTCGGGGCCGATGACGGCACCCTGGTTGAGGTGATCGAGGGGTTGGGGCCCGATGACGTCGTCGTGCGGCGCACCGGCACGGCACTGGAGGCCGGGATGCGGGTCGTCACCGGACCGGCCGAGTGACGGATGGCAGGACAGCCCGGTGGAATATCCCTCATAACCTATGGAGGTGCTCGCGCCATGAACGGCCTCATCCTGGCCTCGCTGCGGAACCCGATCGCCGTCACGGTCATGTCCCTGGCGGCGGCGGTGCTCGGCTCGCTGGCGGCCTACGCCATCCCGATCGATATCCTGCCGGTCTTCCGGAGCCCTGGCGTCCAGGTCCTGACCTTCTACGGGGGGATGCCCGCGGCCAGCATCGAGAAGAACATCACCTCCCGCATGGAACGCGGTGTTGTCCAGGCCTCGGGCGGCAGGAGGATCGATTCCCGATCGATCGTGGGGGTGAGCATCGTTCGCGACTACTTCCGGAGCAACGTCGATCGCAGCGGAGCCCTCACCGAGGCCAATTCTCTGGCCGGATGGGAATACCCCACCATGCCGCCTGGGACCTTGCCCCCGGTCGTCCTCCCCTACGACCCGACCAGCACCACGCCCGTCGCGCTCCTGGCGCTGGACGGCGCCGGACAAGGAGAGGCCGCACTCTTCGACACCGGACGGTATGAAGTCCGGCCCATGATCATGTCTCAACCGGGCGCCATCGCTCCGATCGTCTATGGCGGAAAGGTTCGCGCCATCATGCTCTACCTCGATCGGATGAAACTCCAGGCACGCCACATGTCGCCCCTGGACGTCCTCAAGGCGGTCGACGATTACAACGTCTTCCTGCCCACCGGGAGCGCGAAATTCGGCAAGACCGACTACGCGATCGATTCCAACTCGATGTTCGACCTCGTCGGCGACATGAAGGACATCCCGCTCCGCAACGAGCACGGGAATTCGGCCTTCCTGGCCGACGTGGCGACGCCCAAGGATGCCAACTTCATCCAGACCAACGTGGTGCGGGTCAAGATAGTGCAACGCGGTTTCTGTAAATTCCGGGCTCGAAGTCGGCCAGGTCACCCCGGCCCCATCGTCAAATACTTCCGGTTCATCTCCCACTCTTCGCTGATCTCCATCGCCACGGCACTGATCAGCCGGAGGGCCGAAGCATCGTTCGGGAACAGTCCCGCCACTCGTGTCCGCCGCTTGATCTCCTCGTTCAACCGCTCCACCATGTTGCTCGTCCGCAGCCGCCGCCGATGCCGCGCGGCCAGGGCGAAGACCGTCAGCCCTTCGGGGATGTTCTCCTCCAGCCATTCGGCCAGCCTCGGGGCCTTGGCACGGTAACGCTTCACGACGATCTCCAGCTGCCGCTGGGCCTCGGGCCGATCCGGGGCATCGAACACCGCCCGGATGCCCTCGGCGACCTGGGTCCGCATCTCGGGCTTGGGTACGAAGGCCATGGCATTGTGCATCAGGTGGAACTGGCAGCGCTGCCACGGTACGCCGGTCATCCGGGCCTTGAGGGCCTGCCGTAACCCGGCGTGGTCGTCGCTGGTGACCTGCTTCACCCCGTGCAGGCCACGGGCCTGGAGTGAGGCCAGGAAGTCCCGCCAGTGGACCTCCGCCTCCGACAGCGAGACGCTCACCCCGAGCACCGACCGCTTCCCCTCGGGGTCGACGCCGATCGCCACCAGGACCGCACAAGGGACGACCGAGCCGCCGTGGCGGACCTTCTCGTAGCGGGCGTCGAGGATCAGGTAGGGCATCTCGCCGATCGGCCGAGTCCGCCACCGCTCCAGCTCCTCGTCGAGGGCCTCGGCGGCCCGGCTGACCTGGCTGCTCGTGACCTCCAGGCCGCAGAGCTTCTCGGTGATGGCGGCGACCTTGCGGGTCGAGACGCCCTGGACATACATCTCGGCGACGGCCAGCTTCAGCGCCCGCTCGCTGCGGACGCCCTTCTCCAGGGCGGAGGGGTAGAACTCGATCCCTCGAGTCTGCGGGACATCGACGGTGAGGGGGCCGAGGCGAGTGTGGAGGGTCTTGGGCTTGAACCCATTGGCATAGCCGTTGCGTCGCTCGGAGCGTTGGTAGGGGGCGGCCCCGAGGGCCTGGGTCCGCTCCAGTTTCATAACCTCGTTGAGCAGGACGGTGACGGCCCGGGCCATTCCGTCGAAGCCGTTGGCGGACTTCGCCGATCGCCAGCGGTCCCACCGCCGGGAACGGACCCGGGTCGGAGGCCTGGTCGGCGAGGTGATGTTCCGCCCGATTCACCTCGTCGGGCTCCGGCCGATCTGGGGGGCCGCCGCCGATCGAGGGCCATGCATCGGATGCGGGGGGAGGCCGCTGGAGTTGCTGGAGGTCTGCGTGCGCTGCGACCGGAGCGGACTCGATCATTCTATCCCGGCGATCCGGCGGAAGGCGGCCACGGCGGCGGTCGAGCCGAAGCGGAAGCTGGCCGGTGGCCTCGGGGCGAGGAGGCGGAGCGGGTAGCTGTACTTTCCGCGACTTGATGCATTCGGCCCGCGAAGATTTCCCGCCACTCGCCACTGTCGCCGGGCTGGGCCCGGCCTACCGCCAGTCGGACTGGAGGGTCTCCACCTCGGCCTCGCCGCAGGGGAATATGTGGTACCCGCAGTGTTCCGTGAACACGGCGACATCTCCGGCTGACTCGTCCGCGATCGCGAAGGCGAATCGCAAGAGGGCGTCTGAGCCGTCGGGGAATCGAATCAATACGCTCTGGTCGGGCGGGAAGTCGCTCGCCGAGAGGCGCTCGCAATCCTCGCCCCGCCGCTTCCGGAGGTTCTGCCTCGGTCGCGGCTTCAAAGCGTCGGGCACGGTGAGGGTCATCCGAGATCTCGCGGCCTCTCACTCGCCGCGTAGACCAGGGCCGCCCGACAGGGACGATGGCGGCGTCCACGCCGATCCATCGCCCCGGAAGGTGCCAGCCGGGACATCCCCGAATCCGACGTCCACCCCGTGCCGGTGGTTCCCTCGGCTCGCCGACGCTCGATCGCCGGTCCGCTCCGCGAATCGCCCTCCTGTTCCCGGGCCTGCTGTAGTCGGCCAGGCCGATGGCGACTTCAGGGTGCCGAATCAGGCTCTCGTGCCTTCGGGGGTGGGAACGATGGAGGAGGGACGAAACCTGTAGATTCCTGGCTCGCCTCGCATCCTCCCCTGTTCGAGGCCGATCAGGCACCCAGGTAGCCGCGTCGGCCCCGGATGTCGCCCAGGACGATCGAGACGTGCGAGGTGTAGGTGAGGAGGTAGTTGCCGAACGCGTCGATGCTCAGCGACGGGTCCGACCGGACGCCGATGTCGACGGTCGAGACCTTATTGGTGAAGCTCACCTCGGCCACCCGGGTCCGGTTCTCGCCGGAAGGCACCAGGACTTCGTACGCCACCACGAAGCCGCCGCCGCCCCGCCTCTGGGCGACCGCGGGTTTGAATTCGACGGCGGTGGTGCCGGCGATGCTGACCTCGACGCCGAGCGCCCCGTCGAGGCCGACGCGCCTCGCCTTGATGTCGCCGGCCCGATGCCAGGCCACAACGGCGTTGCCGGCGTTGTCCATCGAGACGCTCGCGTCTCGGTCGTCGGCAACATTCGTGGAGATGAAGTGTGTCCCGAGCAGGCCGCCGCCCGCAGTGAATCGTTTCAGGAGGACATCGTGCTGGGTCCCGCTGGAGCCCCGCTCCCAGGCGATGTCGAAGCGGCCGTTCGGGTTCATCGCTATGCTCGACTGCGAATCGGCGACCGTGCCGACCGCGACATCGAGCACTCCCAGGAGCTGGCCGCCTCTGTCATACCGCTTGGCGACGACGTCGGTGGTGAGCTTGCCGACCTGCCTGTTGTAGGAGATGACGAAGTTGCCGAGGCGGTCGGTGGCCACGTCGGAGGAGCCCTCCCTGGGCCTCCCGACACCGACCTCGATGAGACCGCCGGCGCGATTGCCGTTGGAGTCGAATCTCTGGGCCAGGGCGTCCGTTTCGCTATTGGGGAATTGCTGGGTCCAGGTGACCACGAAGCCGCCCAGGTCGTCCATCGCGACCGCCGGCGAATGCTCCGTCAGATTGCTGAAGGCGACGCTGATCTCCGGGCCGAGCTTGGTGCCGAACGAATTGAACCGCTGGGCCCGGATGTCGGTGTCGGCGCGGTTGTCATGTTCCATCCAGACGACGACCGAGGAGCCTCCGCTGGAGGTGGCGTTGTCGGACAATCGCGCAGAATGGTTCGTCGTGTTGATCGGATAAATCATCTCGGGCCCGAGGGACATCAGTTGACGCTCTTCGAGCGGCTCGAAGGCGGGGCGGCGGGACGTGCGGGGGCGGCGGACCGCGGGATGGCGGGGGCGAGCAAACATCCGGGGCTCCTTTCATGCCGTTGGGTGCGGGGGGCGGGACTGTCGACCGGTCAATGGTTCTCAGCGCATCCGATCGCTTCGCACAACAGTAAAACCTGGGAACCTTTCGGACCGACCGGACGCACGACCACGCCTTGGCACGAAGCCACGCGGCTCACTCCGCGTCCGGCGGGTCGACGCGACCGACGGGCGATCAATACATACGGATCACGTCTCCCTCGGACTTGAGGAAGTCCTGAGGTTCATCTTGGTTAGAAGGCGGGGTGTAGCTCCAGGGCCACCAGGAGTCGTCCTCGTACGGATCGTATCGGAACGCGTCGGCCCCGGGCCCCCCGACGAGGCGGTCCGCTTCGCCATCACCGCGGCCGCCATCGAGGGTGTCGTCCCCCGCACCGCCGAACAGCGAGTCCCTGCCTGTGCCGCCTCGGAGGAAATCGTTCCCGCCATACCCTTGGAGTAAATCGGCACCCGCGTCCCCGTAGAGGAAGTCGGTCCCGCCGCCGCCCTTGAGGGTGTCGTTGCCGTTGCCGCCGTGCAGGCGGTTCAGGCTCAGGTCATTGGAGCCGCCCTCAATCATGTCATTGCCGTCCCCGCCGTACATCTCGTCCGACCCGGCGTCGCCGACCAGGAGGTCGTTGCCGCTACCGCCGTCGACGTAGTTCGAGGCGGAGCTCGAATCGGCGCCGACATAGATCGAATCGCTGCCGTCCCCGCCGTTCAGGTAGTCTGACCCCGCGCCGCCGTTCAAGGAATCGTTGCCGGCCTCGCCGTAGAACTCGTCGGAGGCGGAACCGCCGATGAGGACGTCATTGCCGTTGCCGCCGTGGGCGAAGCTCCGCTCGGAGGTGGCGTTGGTGAAATAGTCGTCGCCGTCGTAGCCCGTGAACGCGATGTCCCCCGTGACGCTGACGACGAGGATGTTGGTGACCCGCGTGGTGGAAGTTGCGCCCTGGCGCGTTTCCGTGATCCTGTAATAGTTGGGGTCGCGGGCATCGCGGACGACGGACACCGTGTCGTTGTCGGGCGTGCCGTAGATGATCAGGTGCCCGCCGCTCAGGAAGACGGTCGGCACCAGGCGAGCCTGGAGGGCGTCGATTTGGGGGGCGAACTTGCGGCGTTTCCGCCCGCCGCGGGGTGTCGTTCGGATGGAGGCTGCCAGTTTGCGAAGTGAGCTCAGCATGAGTCCCTCCCGTTCGGTGTGGGTGGTCACGGGGGCGAACGGCTCGATCGCCGCCCCCTCGTGGCACCCAATGCGGAATCGGGAGGGCAAACACGTCAGGCGGTAGGAACTTTTTCTTCGGATACGCCGCCGGCCATGGCGGAGTAAAGCCAGGCGCGGGCGTATTTCCAGCCCCGGTCGGCGGTGGACGGCGAGATGCCCAGGCAGGCGGCCGCCTGCTCCAGGGTGAGGCCGGCGAAGAACTTCAGCTCGACGAGTCTGGCTTTCGCCGGGTCGTGGGCGGCGAACCGCTCCAGTGCCTCATGCAGGGCGACGAGGTCCGCGTCCGGGTCATCGACCCTCAAGGTGTCCAGGTCGGCGTGTGCCCGCTGCCGCCCGCCCCCGCGCTTGGCGGCCGCCTTGTGGCGGGCCGAATCGACGAGGATGCGCCGCATCGCCTCCGCCGCGGCGGCGAAGAAGTGGCCGCGTGAGTCCCAGCGTCGGTCATCGGCCGGGCCGACCAGCCGCAGGTACGCCTCGTGGACCAGGGCGGTGGCGTTCAACGTGTGACCGGGGGCCTCCGCGGCCATGCGGGCGCTGGCGAGCTTCCTTAGCTCGTCGTACACGAGGGGGAGCAGCTCGGTGGCCGCCTTGCGGTCACCGTCGGCGGCCGCGCCGAGGAGGTGGGTGACATCGGACATGCGCCCAAGTATACTGCCGGCCGGGGCCTGCAACCAGGAGCAGTGCATGGGGAATTGAGGATGGCGGCGTCCTCCCTGGCCGGCGGCATCTTGAATCGCGTGAGGCGACCGTCCACTTTTTACCCTGCCCTCGGTGGACGGCCCCCGGTCGAACCGCCGTGAACAGGTCCTGAGAGGCGAGGTGCGGATCGCGATGATATCCTGGAGGCCACCTTCGCATCGCCCGAGGTCGCTGCCATGACGGATGAGTCCCTGTTCATCGCCGCCTTGGAAAAGTCGAGCCCGGCCGCGCGTCGAGCGTTCCTGGATCAGGCGTGCGGCGGGGACGCCGGACTGCGGCAGCGGCTCGAGCTCCTCCTCGCCGGGCACGACCGAGCCACCGGTATCCTTGACCGCCCGGGCGTCCCGCCGGGCCCGGTGGGTACGACGGCCTGGGTCAACCCGCCGACCGAGCAGGCCGGGACTGTGTTGTCCGGGCGCTATATGTTGATCGAGGAGGTCGGTACGGGCGGGATGGGGGCCGTGTGGGCGGCGGAGCAGACCCAGCCTGTCCGCCGAACGGTGGCAGTGAAACTGGTCAAGGCGGGGATGGACACGAATGCGGTCCTCGCCCGGTTCGAGGCCGAGCGACAGGCGCTGGCGATGATGGACCACCCGAACATCGCCAAGGTCCTGGACGGCGGCACGACCGACGCCGGTCGCCCGTACTTCGTCATGGAGTACGTCAAGGGAGTGCCGCTCACGACATATTGCGACGACGCCAGGTTGAGCGTCGCCGAACGGCTGGCGCTCTTCGTCCAGGTCTGCCAGGCCGTGCAGCACGCGCACCAGAAAGGGATCGTCCACCGCGACCTCAAGCCGAGCAACATCCTCGTCGGCCCGGTCGACGGACGGCCGGTGCCCAAGGTGATCGACTTCGGCCTGGCCAAGGTGGTGCGCGAGCCGCTGACCGGGCAGACCCTCCACACGGCGTACGGCGCCCTGATGGGGACCCCCCTGTACATGAGCCCCGAGCAGGCCGGGTTCCGCGGCCACGACGTCGACACCCGGGCCGACGTGTACGCCCTCGGCGTGGTCCTGTACGAGCTGCTTACCGGGACGACGCCGTTGTGGCGGCCGAGGCCCGAGCCAGCCGATTGGGACGAGTTCCTGCGGCGGCTCCGCGAGGAGGACCCGCCACGCCCCAGCGCCCGGATCGGCGGCTCATCCCCCGGCGCGGCGGCCCGACGCCACCCGGACTCGGCTCGGCTGTCGAGGATCGTGCGGGGGGAGCTCGACTGGATCGCGATGAAATGCCTGGAGAAGGACCGCGCCCGCCGCTACGAGACGGCCAACGCGCTGGCCCGCGACATTGAACGCTACATAGCCGAGGAACCGGTCGAGGCCGGCCCGCCGGGCACCGCCTACCGACTTCGAAAGTTCACCCGCAGGCACCGAAAGGCGCTCGTCATCACCGGGTCGTTCGCGCTGCTCCTGATCCTGGGGACGACGATCAGCGTCCGGCAAGCGGCGCGAGCGACGGCCGCGGGGCTTCAGGCGCGAGCGAACGAGCGCCGGGCCGAGAACGAGCGAGACGACAAGGAGCGGGCACGGCGGGCCGAGGCCGAGCAGCGGCGGAGGGCCGACGAGGAGTCGGCGATCGCGCGGGCCGTCAACGCCTTCCTGCTGGAGGACCTGCTGGGCCAGGCCGACATCGGCAACCAGGCCGCCGACCTGGGGCGAGACCGGGATGTCAAGGCGCGCGAGCTCCTGGACCGCGCCGCGCGGGTGGTCGAAAGGCGATTCCGGGGGCAGGAGCTGACCGAGTCAGCCGTCCGGCTCACGCTCGGCCAGGCGTATCGTGCCCTGGGCGAGTACGCCGAGGCGCAGGGCCACCTCGAGCGGGCCGTCCGGTTGCGGACGCTCCGGTTCGGCGACGAGCATCCCGAGGCGTTGGCGAGCATGCAGGCCCTGGCGGCCCTGCTCGCCGACCGCCGCCTCGACGACGAGTCCGAACGCCTCTACCGGCGGGTGCTCGAGGCTCGCCGCGCCCGGCTCGGGGCCCGGCACCCGCTCACGCTCCAGAGCCTCAACGATCTGGGCGCACTCGCTTGCGATCGGGGCCGCCCCGATCAGGCCGAGCCGCTCCTGCTGCAGGCGCTCGAGGGCCGCCGCGCCGCGCTGGGCGACAGCCACCCGGACACGTTCGAGACAATGAACAACATCGGATCCCTCCACCACACGCGCAACGGGTTCACCGAGGCGGAATCGTGGTACCGGCGCGCCCGGGACGGCTGGCGCGCGACCCTCGGGGCCGACCATCCCCGTACGTTGGAGGCCGCGAGCAACCTGGCCCTCGCCCTGCGGGATTTGGGCCGCCTGGAGGAGGCCGAGGACCTGTACGACGAGATCTTGGCGACCGACCGCGCCAAGCTGGGGCCCGAACACCCTTGGACCCTCCAAGCCAGCGGCAACCTCGCCGCCGTCTATTGGGATCGCGGCCGACGCGCGGAGGCGATCGAGTTGGCGAAGCAGGTCGCCGAGGCGACGGGACGCCGTCTGGGCCCCGACCACGCTGCGACCGTCCGGGCGCTGTCGGCCCTGGGAGTGTTCTGCTCGATGAGCAACCGCCTCGACGAGGCGGAGCCGATCCTGGTGAAAGTGCTCGCGATACAGCGGCGTACACTCGGCGCGGGGCATGAAGAAACGATCGTCACACTGAGTAACCTCGGCGCCCACTACAGCATGCGCGGTCGACTCGGCGAGGCGGAGGCCCTGCTCGGCGAGGCCCTCGCCGGTGCGCGGAAGGCGTTCGGGATGGGCGACACGGCCATCACCCAGCAGGTCGTCAACCACCTGGCGCTCGTCCACAGCAAGCTGGGCAAGCCGCAGCTCAGCGAGTCGAACCTCCGGGAGGTCCACGCCGCCCTGCGTGAGAGGTACGATCACGACTCGGATGAATACAGCAATGCGCTGGGCGCGTTGTCGAACAATTTGATAGGGCAGGAGAATTACGCCGATGCCGAGCCGATCCTCCGGGAGTCGCTCGAAATCGCGGAGCGGAAGATACCCGACCACTGGAGGACCTCGGTGATCCGGGCGAGCTTGGGCACCTCCTTGCGGAAGCAGGGCAAGTATCCCGAGGCGGAACCCCTGCTGCTCCGGGGATATGAGGGCCTCAGGGCTCGCGCGGACCAGATCACGCCCCAATCCCGGCACAACATCGCGGGGACCGTCCGGTCCATCGTCGCGCTGTATGAGTCGTGGGCCAGGCCCGGGGAGGCGGCCGCCTGGAGGGCGAAACTGGGGACCGACCCGACCACCGCGGCCGTCCTCGACGCCGGCTTCCCGGCCGACCCGTTCGCATCTCCATGACGGAAGCATGGTGTAATACCGTGAGAGTTCGCCACGAGATGGGTTCCTCAGGGCCTCGATCGCGACATGAGACCGGCAGCCGGTAGCGATCGGTAGGGATCAGGGCACGAATCCCGTGCTTAAGCTGACGTTTTTCAATATAACTGTTCACATAAATAAATTTAATTTTGTGTTTTCCGAGATTTCATGAGGGTTGATCGACCAGCTTCTACGTCGTGGCTAGCGAACAGGTCGTCAGGAAGGCCGGGCACTGGGTCGGGGATCGTTCGCCAGTCCTCCGCACTGGTCCCGAGTCCATCCTCCGCGTCTCGCCCGGCGTCGGCCGCGCTCTCGTACCGGTGGTCGGCTTCGCATGGCGAGTCCTCGAGCGTGCAGAAGAGGAAGAGCACGCCGCCGCCGTCTTCCGGCTCGTACATCATCACCCGTCGGAACGCGGAGCCGGACCTGGACACATTCGCCGTTCTGTGCACTCGCGGCCAAAAGTGCGGGGGTCTCATACGGATTCTACTATTTTCCTGCGCGCCCTCTTGCGCCCCGACCAAGCCGAGTTCATGATGGATCCCCTCCTCCAGGGCACACCACCATGCAGGTCACCGAACACCTGACGATCGACCGGCTCCGAGCCCTGGCCGACGCATCGCCTGGTAGGAGGCGATTCCTCCGCATCCGCGCCGTCATCCTGGCCGCCGAGGGCCGCACCGCCCCGGAGGTCGCCTTCGACTACTCCAGCCTCGACCCCCGGCCCCGGCACGCCAAGGCCGACCCCGACGCGTCCGAGAAGTCCCAAAAAAGTCGCCGGCCGCCTCGACGAGGTCGCCCGGGCCCACCCCGGCGAGCGGGTCGAGGTTTGGTTCGAGGACGAGGCGCGGTTCAGCCAGAAGGGGACGCCGAGGGCCGTCTGGGCCCGACGCGGTTCGCGGCCCACCGCCGTGCGCCAGACGCTGTACGACTACCTCTGGGTGATCGCTGCGGCGTGCCCGGCCACCGGGGCGGCGGCCGGCATCGTCATGCCGCACCTGGACACACCGACGATCAGCGTGTTCCTGGAGCAGTTCTCGGCGCAGCTCGCCCCGGGCGTGCACGCGGCGCTGATCTCGGACGGCGCCGGTTTCCACACCAGTGGCGAGCTGGAGGTACCGACGAACGGGTCGCTGATCCGCCTGCCGCCGTACTCGCCGGAGCTCAACCCGATCGAAAACCTGTGGCACTACCTCCGCGCGCACGACTGGTCCAACCGCGTCCATGAGGACTGGGAGGAGCTGAAGGAGGCGGCATGCTCGGCGTTGGTGGCGGTGGGCACCGACGCCGAGCGGATCAAGTCCTTATGCGCCGCCCCCTACCTGGACCGGCACGAATGCGCACAAATTAAATCTAATTCGTATGAGAGGGTGATCCGAGCTTGCTATGCGGAATGGAGCCGAAGCCTTCTGGTCATTCTCCTCGAATGGTGAAAGTCCCCTGTTCTCATTGGCTAGGTGAATCATGTCGGCCACCAGAGGATCCCGCGAAAGCCATTCCAGACCGCAAACAGGTCAAGCATTAATGAACTAGCCCGGAATCGACTCGAAGGATCCCCATCCCCGCGCAAATGGGAGGATTAACTTCAGAAAACCTGGCCTACAACCTAGGGGTTTCCATCGACCGGAATCGTCCTCCCCGCTCGGGATCTCTTCCGGTTCAAGGAAGGATCCGCCGGCCGATGGCCGTATTCAGTGCGAGCATGCTACGACGGTGGCGGACCTGGGTATCGCGGTACTGGCGTACGACCTCGTTGTAGTCCCGCTGGGCGACGACGTAATCGACCAGGGCCGCCTCGCCCTCGTTGTAGCGGCTGAGCGACTCGTCTCGGATCCGTCGGGCCCCGGGCAGGAGGTCCTGCTCGATCCGCCCGACTGCCTCCCGGGTCACGTGGTATTCCCGCTCGGCCTGTCGGACCTCGGTCGCGACGCGTAGCTCCAGCTGGCAGAGCTGGGTCCGCGTCTGCGAGACGTTGACGTTGGCCCTCTGGATGTTGCCCTGATTCCGGTTGTAAATCGGCAGGGGGACCGTCACACCCAAGGCCCACGAGTGGGCACTCTTGGTGCCGAACGGGGCATTATTCTGGAAGGTGTAGGGCTGGGCCAGGACGTAGATGTCCTGGAATCTCTCGGCCTTGGCCAGCTTCACGTCGGCCTGGGCCAGGGTGATACCCAACCTTGCGGCGGCCAGGTCCGGCCGGCTGTCGAGGGCCATCCGGATCAACTCGTCCCCGGGCGGGGGCGGAGGGGCGACGTCCTCGATGGTGCCTCGGAGCTCGATCGACTCGACCTCGGCCAGCGGGATTCGGAGGAGCGGAGTCAGCGGACGCTTGGCGGCCCGCAGGGCTTCCTGGGCATCGGCGAGCCCGATTCGGGCGGAGTTGAGCTGCAGTTTGATCCGCTCGACGTCGCCCAGGGTCCGCTCGCCCCCCTTGAGGAGCCTCTGGGCCTTGTCGAGCAGCTGCTCCAGGCCGGTGACGCTGGCCAGGGCGTAGCGGACCGTCTCCCGGGCCCCGAGGATCGTGACGTGGGCATTGTAGACGGCGTCGATCTGCTGGCGAACCGCGTCCTGATACTGGGCCTCGATGACAAACCTGGCCTGGGTCGCCACCGCGGTCCGAGCCTGGCGCTTCCGGGAGACGTCGAAGGGATGCGTTATATTGACGTCGTATTGGGTCGCCCCCCCGGGCCGCTTCTCGGAGAAGTTGCCGTACGGGATGAGCTGGCTGTCGGCGTAGAGGATCGGGTTCGCCCGGAGGCTCGCGGTGAGGACGTCAGCCCTCGCCTTGGGGATCTCGTGATACAGGGAGCGGAGCTCGAGGTTCTCCCGGACCAGGCGATCGACCGCCGCATCGAGCGTCAGCCCATCGGGCGGGCCCTCGCCCTCGGAGGAATCCGGGACCGACAGCGGGCCGTACAAGGGGACTTCGCTGAAGGGGATTGCCGGCGGCAGCGTGACCCCCTGGGTTGGCCGGATGCCGAAACCCGCCCCCGGCCGCGTAATATCGGTCGGGGCTCGGGGGACCGAGGCACCCGGACGCCCGCCGAGGATCGAGCCGATGTCGGCCGGTGCGCCGCCGCGAGTCCCGCCGGATCCGGGGATCGGGCCCATAGTCGACGAAGAGGGGACTCGGGCGAAATCCCGCGACTCGACCGTCGGGCCCTGGGCGTCCGCCTTCGAGACCATGGCGGCCAAAGAGACCGCAACGAGGGCGGCGAGCCCGTGGGGTGAGTAGAGTCGAAGAGCCGTCACGGCCACCCTCCTGGGCGGGATTCATAGCCCTCGGCATCCTGCCGGGCACCGGCCACGCGCTTTCGGCCCACCCCCTCTTACTTCGGCTCGCGGGGAGGCACAACTTGGGCGAGAGTGGGATTCCGATCCTTCGGAAGGCGAATCAGTGGGATAGTTTCCCGGAGTCGGCCGGTGGCTCGCGATGGCCATACAGGCTATAGAGCACGGGGACCAGGTTGGCCAGGATGAGGGTCATGACCATCCCGCCGACCACGACGATGGCCAGGGGACGCTGGGCCTGCGAGCCCATCCGAGTCGAGAAAGCCGCGGGGATAAGCCCCAGGATCGCCGCCAGGGCCGTGATCGTCACCGGGCGGATCAGCCTCTCGACGCCCCGTGTCACGGCCTCCCTGACCGCGAGACCCTTCGCCCTCAGGGCGTTGAACGACGAGACCATCAGTAGCCCATTCAGGACCGCCACCCCGAGCACCGAGACGAAGCCGACGGCGGCCGAGATGTTGAAGTTCGTCCCCGTCAGCAGGAGGGCCCAGATGCCCCCCAGTGACATGGCGATCACGTTGGCGAAGATGACCAGTCCGTCCAGCAGCGAGCCGAAGGCCAGGTAGAGCAGGAGGAAGATCAGGGCCAGGGCGAGCCCGACGATGAGTAGCATCCTCCGCTCGGCCTGCTCCATCTGCCGGAAGTCTCCGCTCCACTCGATCCGATAGGGGGCCTCCACCAGGGGGGCGACCCTGCCCTGGGCCTCGGCGACGGCCCCGGCCAGGTCGCGGCCCCGGACGCCGAACTTGACCGCGATCATCCTGTTGCCTTCCTCGCGATAGATCATCGAGGCCCCGGGGTGGATGAACCCGGCCTCCTGGTCGGGATTCCCCTGGGCGTCGGTCGGCGTCACCAGGTCGCGGAGACGCCTCCAGGGGGAGGAGCTCAGGTCGACGATGCCCGTGGTCAGGGAACTGCCGGCCAGGGCTGGCATCGCCCCGCTCGTGCCGATCGAGGCCACGCCCTGGCTCGGCCCGGTCAAGGAAGTGCCCGGGACGTCGGCGGCGATGCCGCCGCTGACCTTGTGGGCCGTCACGTTGACCGGGATGTCGAGGATGGCGGAGTCGCTCTGCCGGAGCCGCTCGGGCCAGCGGAGCGTCACGTCGAAGGACTTCTCGCCCTCGATCATCCGCGTGAACGGCTTGCCGGCCACCGCCGTCTGGATCACGTCCTCGACGTCCTGAACGCTCACGTCCCAGAGGGCGCATTTCTCGCGGTCGATGGGGAATTCCAGGTTCGACTGCCCCTTGATTCGGTAGACCCCGACGTCCCCGAGCCCGGGAACCTCCGACAGGGCCGACTCGACCTTGGCGGCGAGTTTCTCCAGCTCGTCCAGGTCGGGCCCGATGATCTTCACCGAGTTCTCGCCCTGCACGCCTGAGAGCACCTCCATGACGTTGTCGCGGATCTGTTGCGAGAAATTCCAGTTCACCCCGATGATCGTCCTCGTCAGCTCGCCGCTCAGCTCGTCGACCAGTTCCTCTCTGGTTCGGGGCCTTGTCGTCGAGAACCACCGTCGCCAGCCCTGCTGCTCCCGGACGGCGGGCCAGTCCTGCTGGGGCCTGAGCGGCACGAAGAACTCGGCACTGTAGAAGCTCGTCGGATCGGTCCCGCCATCGGGCCCGCCGAGCTGGGCGGCGACCAGCTCGACCTCGGGGTATTTCCGCATGATCGAACGGGCAATCTTGGCCTTGTCGGAGACCTCATCCAGCGAAATGTTGATCGGGAAGATGCTGCGGATCCACATGTGGCCCTCGTCCAGCTCCGGCATGAACTCGCGGCCCAGCCGAGGCACGGCCCAGCCGGCCGTGGCGAGGACGAGGATGGCGAAGGTGGCCAGCGTGGCCTTGCGGTGGTCGAGGAAATGCCCGAGCTGCCAGAGGTAGGCACCCTTGATCCAGCGGACCAGGACGTTGTCCCGAGCGGGCTTCAGGTGCCGAAACAGGAGCAGGCAGAGGACCGGCGACAGGGTCGCGGCCAGGAGCAGGGCACCGGCCAGTGCGAAGGCGTAGGTGTCGGCCATCGGTGCGAAAATCTGCCCTTCCGGCCCGGTCATCGTGAACAGGGGGAGCATCGCACAGACCATGACAATCGTCGAGAAGAACAGGCTCCGCTCGACCTCCATCGCCGCCCTGACGATCCGCCTGGCCAGGGGCAACTCGGAATCCTCGCCCGAGCTCAGCTTGCGATAGATGTTCTCGACGACGATGACCGAGCTGTCCACGATGATCCCGAAGTCCACCGCCCCGATCGACAGCAGGTTCGCCGACCGGCCGCGGAGATAGAGGACGGCGAAGGCGAAGAGCAGGGCCAAGGGCAGATTGATGGCGATGATCAGGGCGGAGCGGACATTGCCGAGGAACATGAGCAAGATGGCCACGACCAGGGCCATCCCGACGACCAGGTTTTCGCGGACCGTCTCGGTCGTCACGTTAATCAGGTCCGTCCGGTTGTAATAGGGGACGATCTTGACGCCCGGCAGAAGCCGGCCGGGGGCCGAGTTGAGCTCCTCGATCTTGGCCTCGACGGCCTCGAGGGCGGGGAGCGTGTCGGCCCCCTTGCGGAGCATGACCAGGCCCTGCACCGCGTCATCCTCGTCGACCCAAGCCCGCTCCCCGTCATGGCCTTCCACCGCTCGCCCTTCCTTGTCCCGGACGGGTCGGCTCAAGATAACCCGGCCCAGGCGGGTGTGGTTGCCGACGACCACCCCACGGTCTCCGACGTCCTCCCAGGGCTTGAGCGGCCCCCCCTCGGCAACGTCCTCCACCCGGATCGGGACGTTATCGGTCGAGGCGACCACTATCCGGCGAATCTCGCGGATCCGCTTCCCCTCCTCGGCCTTGAGGATGTCGCGAGCGGCCGCCGGGTCCTCCAGGCCGAGCACTCTCTGGAACGGGTCGAGCCCCTTCCCCAGCAGCCCGAGGCCGCGCACGACCTGGACCGTGTCCCCCTGGACCATGTAATCGCCGCCGACGTTCGCATTGCTCTGGGCGATCGCCTCCTGCAACTGTGCCAGGGTGATCCCGTAGCGTTTCAGCCGGTCGGGGTCGGGACGGACCTCGTATCGCTTTCGGGTGCCGCCGAAGCTGATGACGTCGATGATCCCGGGCAGGCGGCGGAACTCGCGGACCAGCGTCCAGTTCTGTAATGTCTTGAGGTCGTTCATCGAGTAGATGGGGCGACCGAGTGCGTCCTTGGGGTTGCTCAGCGTGTAGCGGAAGATCTCGCCGATCGGCGATCGCGGCGAGATCTCGGGGACGACGCCCTCCGGCAGTTCGACCGACCGGAGCCGGTTGATGACCTCCTGGCGGGCTTGGTTGTAGTCGGTCCCATAGTCGAATTGATTGTTGACGAAGGCCAGGCCGAAGAGGGCCTTGCTCCGCGACGCCCGCAGTCCCGGCATGCCGGCCAGGGCGACCTCGAGCGGGATCGTCACCTGGCGTTCGACCTCTTCGGCGGAGGCCCCGGGATACATGGCGACCACCTCGACGATCGCCGGGGCCGGATCGGGGTACGCCTCGACGTTGATGTGGACGAACGAGTAGCCGCCGACCGCGGCCAACGCCAGCGCCAGCAGGATCACGACCAGGGGATTCCCCACGGCCCAGTCGTACAGCTTGTTAAGCATGGAGGAACCAACCCCTTCCGGCGGCCATCCGACCCCGCCTCACTTCGAGTCCCGCCCCGCGGCCTGGAGCTCCTTCAAGGACGCCCGGAGCTCCAGGGCCCCCGAACTGACGACCAGTTCCCCGCGGACGATCGCCCCCGAGCGAGCCTCGCCCCCCGGCCCCGCGACGGGGGAGCGAACGTAGGCGACCTGGCTGGTATGGCGGACGATCTTCACATGCCGCAACTCGTAGGAAGTCTCGCGGGGATCGGGCTGGACGAAGACGACGCTCTCGTCCCCGTCCTCGATCAGGGCGGTCGTCGGGATCTCGACCTCGCCCGGATCGTCCGGCAGGGGGATCGAAGCCATGATGAATTGGCCGGCCCTCAGGTGCCCCGCAGGGTTGGCCACGTGCCCCATCACGAGGGCCGTATGCTGATTCGGGTCGATGATGTCGCCGATCTCCTCGATGACTCCCGTCAGGGGTTCGGCGGCCGGGTCCGACTTGAGCCGGACGGTCCAGCGGAGGGGGGATGGCAGCGCGAGCAGGATCGGCAAATCTTCCTCGTAGATGTGGGCCCACACGGCGAGGCGGCGGAGATCGGCGATCTTGAAAAGGTCCGAGGTGGTCGAGGCGATGTCTCCCACCGTGACGTTCTTCTCGACCACGGTGCCCGCAAAGGGAGCCCTCACCTCCAGCCGAGCCCAGGATCGCTCGCGGGCCGTGTCGCGGGTGTTCTTGTGTGCGTGCATCTGCTCGGCCTCGGCCTTGACCGACCCGATCTCCTCGTCGGTCAGCCGCCAAGATAGGAGCGTGCGTTCGACCCGGACGACGGCGATCTCGTCGGCCTCGACGGCCCGCTTGGCCTCGCGGACGTTCCGCTCGGGGATCGCCTGATCCTTCAGGAGCCGCTCGAGCCTTTCCAGCGTCTCCTGCTCGAGGCGGAGCCGGGAGAGGGCGTCGACGTACTCGCTCTTCTTCTCCCCCAGGGCCGTGCTCCAGAGGACGGCCAGGAGTTGCCCCTCCTTGACCTCGTCGCCGAATCGGAGCGGTCGGGCGGGGGTCTCTCCGGGTTGGGTGCTGGCCTCGGGATCGGGAATGGAGCCGACCTCGACCACCTCGCCGTCGAAGCGGGGATGGACGCGAGCGAGCCGGTTAGCATCGAGGGCCAGGGAACCCGAGAGCGAGAGCGAGCGGGCCTCATTCGCGATCCGCGCCGCGGTGGTGCGGATCCCGAGGGCCTCGACGACGTGCCCAGGGACCTTCAATCGGTTGCCGTCTCCCGAGACCAATTCGGCGACGACTCGCCCGGTGATGCGTGAGGGTTCGACGGGCTTGGCATCGCCTCCCTTCCATCGCAGGGCAACGTCCACCTCCTGTATGATCCGGCGGCGGAGGACGGGACTTAAGATTGTCGCACTCACCCCCGCGATCACGGGCAGGAAGAGCAAGAGCAGGAACCGCGATCGGCGACCCATGGGATCTTCCTCGGATTCGGGGGCTCCATACGCGGCCGATGCCCTGACCCGCCAATGCATACCTCGCGATGGAGGGGGGTGGAAATCACATTGGCGAGCCGCCGAATATTACCATAATCCAACGACGGGCGAGCGGTCGAGTCTCGATGCCGGCAACGCCCGAATCGTCCTCTCGCGGTGATGGCCGCTCGCTCCTGATGGCGGAGGACGCAGGTCCAGTGCTCCTCAAGGACTTCGCGAAACCCCGTCTCGGGGCGTTTCGCGAAGCGACCCTTCGCCGGGGCCGGGACCGACGGGCGGGGGCGACCCGAAGTTGGCCGGTGGCCTCGGGACGAGGGGATGGCATCCCGAAAATGCTTCGCTCGCACCACTGGCTGGTAAATCATACCGAATCCCCTGGATGACTAACCATTGAGCTCGACCGCCCAGCTGAAGCCGACGGCTCCGCGGACGACCTCGGGGTGGTCGATCAACCATCGGCACCGATCCAGGACAGGGACCTGCATCGTGGCCAGGTCGTTGAACCCCAGGTTGGCCACCGCCTCGCGTACCAGCGGCCAGAGCGGCTCGACCGGCTGTAGCTCCGGCGTGCAAGGCGGCAGTCGGTGCAGCACCACGTTGACCGGGATCGCCAGCCTCCTGGCCACGTGCCAGCCGGCGTTGTCCACCATCAGCACCAGCAACTTCTCCCCGGCCGGGTCGGCCCAGCGGGCGAATTCCTCCAACGCCAGGCCCATCCAGTCGGTATTGGCCGAGGGCAGGATCAGCTCCAGGTTCCGCCCGCTGGCCGGGTGCACGAAGCCGTAGACGTAGGCCCATTGGTACTTGGTCCGGCCATAGGAGAGCGGCCGATGGCCTCGCACCGCCCAGACCCGACGGGTGATCGGCTTGAGCCCCAGCCGGGCCTCATCCTCGGCCCAGACCTCGACCACTCGGCCGGGGTGCTCCCGACGTAGGCGGGCGACTCGATCGGCCAGGGCGTCTTTTCCACGCCCGCTGCGAAGCGGGCGTGGCGGCCTCCGGATGTCGGGGTCGGGGGACCTGCAGCGAGAAGCCCAGGCCACGCAGCCATCTCCAGCCGGTCTGCTTGCGGATGTGGACGTCCCAGCGATCGCGGACGAAGGTGGCGACCTTGGCCCCGGTCCAGAGCCCGCCGTCGGGCGGCGACTGGCGGAGGGCGGCCCAGAGATCGACCTGCTGCTCGGGGGTGAGCTTGCTCTGGCCGCCGTTGGTGGTAGCCCTCCGGTCGCCCAGGCCATCGGGCCCCTGGGCATTCCAGCGTTTGAGCAAGGCGCGGGCCCAGACCGGAGTCAGGCCGACCTGCTGGGCGGCCTGAGCCGGGCTGAGCGGCTGGTCCGGGCGAGTTAGGAGCCAGATCACCTGCCAGTGGGTCTTCTCGATGCCGGAGCGGCACGCGCGATAGCGGCGAGCGATCTCCTCGGGGGGCAGGTGCAGGACGATGGGCAGTCGTTCGTTCGCCATGGGGAACCTCCGTGGAAGTAGGAGATCCCCCTATGATAACTCATCCGGAAGATTCCGTATCATCCGTCATCCGGATCAATAACCGGTCGCCCCTGGCGTATGCGAGCACGAGTCTCGATGGCCCCGGGCAAGGCAAAGGTCTGCAAAACCTACATCGGCGATTCGCTCTACCCGATTCATTGATCTGGGATCGCGTTATTGCTGGCGGGGGCGGGCCGCCCGTCTGGGGGGGCTCCGGACGAACGGCCGAACTCTCAACCTATCCGCCGCATGACCTCGACGGCCTTCTCCAGGTCGCGCTCGGCATAGACCTGGGTCACGTCGGCCCGGGCATGCCCGAGCACGACCTGGGCGGACTCCAGGTCGAACTCCTTGCGGATTCGCGTGGCGACCGAGTGGCGGAGCCGGTTCGGGTGCCAGCGATGGGCCTTGCGCCAGGCCAGCAATTCCGCCCTCTGGGCATCCGACAATTCGGATTCCTTGACAGTCGAGAGAGTCGGGTGCGGGAACGCCCGATCGCAGGCCCGTTCGATGGCCCGGTGATAGGGCCGCTTGTCGTACCGATCCCGGGGACTTCTCTTCGGATTCGCCTTCGGCCGGCGGGCGGCCTGGCTCGGGGTCATCGGGCTCCGTCGACCCGCCCTCGCCTCGGCATTGCGAATCTCCACGGCCCGGGTTGGGCTGAACGCGAACGATTCTGGGTCGCCGACCAGCCAGGGCTCGAGGATGGCCTGTGCGGCCGGACCGATCGGGATGGCCCGGGTGAAGCCCTTGTCCTGCGTCTTGTGCCGGTGCGGTTTGTAGATCCAGACCTCGCCCGAACGGTCGACGTCGGCGGCCCGCAACGCCATCACCTCACCCGGCCTCATCCCCGTCATACGGAATCTTCCGGATGAGTTATCATAGGGGGATCTCCTACTTCCACGGAGGTTCCCCATGGCGAACGAACGACTGCCCATCGTCCTGCACCTGCCCCCCGAGGAGATCGCTCGCCGCTATCGCGCGTGCCGCTCCGGCATCGAGAAGACCCACTGGCAGGTGATCTGGCTCCTAACTCGCCCGGACCAGCCGCTCAGCCCGGCTCAGGCCGCCCAGCAGGTCGGCCTGACTCCGGTCTGGGCCCGCGCCTTGCTCAAACGCTGGAATGCCCAGGGGCCCGATGGCCTGGGCGACCGGAGGGCTACCACCAACGGCGGCCAGAGCAAGCTCACCCCCGAGCAGCAGGTCGATCTCTGGGCCGCCCTCCGCCAGTCGCCGCCCGACGGCGGGCTCTGGACCGGGGCCAAGGTCGCCACCTTCGTCCGCGATCGCTGGGACGTCCACATCCGCAAGCAGACCGGCTGGAGATGGCTGCGTGGCCTGGGCTTCTCGCTGCAGGTCCCCCGACCCCGACATCCGGAGGCCGCCACGCCCGCTTCGCAGCGGGCGTGGAAAAGACGCCCTGGCCGATCGAGTCGCCCGCCTACGTCGGGAGCACCCCGGCCGAGTGGTCGAGGTCTGGGCCGAGGATGAGGCCCGGCTGGGGCTCAAGCCGATCACCCGTCGGGTCTGGGCGGTGCGAGGCCATCGGCCGCTCTCCTATGGCCGGACCAAGTACCAATGGGCCTACGTCTACGGCTTCGTGCACCCGGCCAGCGGGCGGAACCTGGAGCTGATCCTGCCCTCGGCCAATACCGACTGGATGGGCCTGGCGTTGGAGGAATTCGCCCGCTGGGCCGACCCGGCCGGGGAGAAGTTGCTGGTGCTGATGGTGGACAACGCCGGCTGGCACGTGGCCAGGAGGCTGGCGATCCCGGTCAACGTGGTGCTGCACCGACTGCCGCCTTGCACGCCGGAGCTACAGCCGGTCGAGCCGCTCTGGCCGCTGGTACGCGAGGCGGTGGCCAACCTGGGGTTCAACGACCTGGCCACGATGCAGGTCCCTGTCCTGGATCGGTGCCGATGGTTGATCGACCACCCCGAGGTCGTCCGCGGAGCCGTCGGCTTCAGCTGGGCGGTCGAGCTCAATGGTTAGTCATCCAGGGGATTCGGTATCAGTTGCTGGACCTGGATCATGGCCCGGACCGGCTTGGACACGAAGGGGAGCACCGCCTCGACATGTTCCGGGGACACCGGGCGGACCGGCTCGGACTCCCTCGCCCCGCCCTTACCCCTCTGGAGCCCACCGACGGCCTTCAGGCCCTCCAGGACCCCCGGGGGGATCAACTCGTCGGCGACGGCCCACTTGAACATCCTCCGGATCTTGCCGACCCGGGAGTTGATCGTGTTGCGGCAGAGCCCCGCGTCGATCATCGCCTTCCGGACCGCCTTCAAGGCTAGCGGGCCGAACCGGGCCGCCTCGGACTGGCCGTAGATCTGGCGGAGGGGCCGTATGGCGTCTCGGATGCTGGCCAACTCCCGGCCCGGGAGCCCGTCGCGGGCGTAATGCCCCTCGGCGAATCGCCAGTATCTCAGGATCAGCTCGTCGATCGTCAGATCGGTCGAGGCGGCAGGGCCTGACTTCGGCTGGGGAGCCGAACCGCCGTTGGCGAGGTATTCGGCGATGACCCGGTTATCGGCGATGACCCGGTTATACTCGGCTCGGCTCTGGGTCGTCCCGAATTTACCGAGGTAGTACGAACGGCCCCGCAGGACCACGATGGCCTGGCCGGTCGCCTTGTGGAGGCGGTACGAGGGGATTTGCCGGCGGGAAAGCATGTGCGACACTCCTCCTTCGGGTGAGTAGACTACTCACTTGCGAGGGATTCGGGCCGCACTGCCGACCATCGGCAGGTAACGTAAATCGTTTCGGCGTAACCATTTCGGGAGTGGGCGATACTGGACTCGAACCAGTGACCCCCGCCGTGTGAGGACGGTGCTCTAACCAACTGAGCTAATCGCCCGAATATGTGGGTCCAGGAAGACCAACGAACGTCCATGGCTTGACGAGGCGATTGAGGTTCCCGGAGCACACTTCGTCTCCAGGAGCATTTTGCACTTCTCGCTCCATTTCGCAAGGGTTTCCTCCCAAGCTTTCTTGAGATGAGGCTTCCGTGCGGGCTCTGCGACTCTCAGGCCTGGGGCGTCCGTCCGGTCGTTCTCGGGTAGAACGTTATCCCGGGCGCGTCGCGGATGAACCGAATCAGCGAAACGCCAGGCTCCGAGCGGGACTCTGTTCCTTGACCGATCGTCCAAAGCTAGATAGATTTGATGAAATTTGTTAAACACTCGATCGCGCACCCTGACGAACGAAACGAGCCATGCCGATCTCTTTTTCCATGGCGTTGCTGCTCTGCTCGGTTGCTCCCGGGGTCGATTATTCGCGCGATATCAAGCCAGTCCTGGCCCGTCGATGCTTTGCCTGCCACGGTCCGCTCAAGCAAAAGGCCGGGCTCCGGCTCGATTCGTCCGAGTTGATCCGCCGAGGAGGGGATGGCGGACCCTCGATCGAGCCGGGCCACGCGGACGAGAGCCTGCTCGTCGAGCGGTTGGCCGCCCCAGAAGACGACCGGATGCCGCCCGAGGGGGCTCCGCTGACCTCCGACGAGATCCGGCTGATTCGAGGATGGATCGATGGCGGTGCCGTCGCACCCGCCGATACTCCGCAGCCCGATCCTCGCGATCACTGGTCGTTCCGTCCTCCGAAACGGCCAGAGGTTCCCTCGCGACCGGACTCCAACAGGATTCGAAATCCGATTGATGCCTTCCTCGGATCCGCTCGCGATGGTCGAGGATTGCAACCGGTCCCGCCTGTCGAGCCGGGCGAGTGGTTCCGGAGGGTCTCGCTCGACCTGATCGGGCTGGCCCCTAGACCTGAGGAAATCCGGGCGTTCGAGGCCGACCTCTCCCCGGATGCCTATGTAACGGCCGTGGATCGGCTGCTCGCCTCTCCCCGTTATGGGGAGCGTTGGGGGAGGCACTGGATGGACATCTGGCGTTATAGCGATTGGGCCGGATTCGGGGCCGAGGTCCGCGAAAGCCAGCCGCACATCTGGCGATGGCGCGACTGGATTGTCGAGTCGCTCAATCTCGACAAGGGGTATGACCGGATGATCGTCGAGATGCTGGCCGCCGATGAGGCGGCTCCCGGAGATGCCGATGGGCTCCGGGCGACCGGCTACCTGGCCCGGAGTTGGTACAAGTTCAACCGGAACTCCTGGCTCCAGAACACCGTCGAGCACTCGTCCAAGTCGTTCCTCGGTCTGACGATCGCCTGCGCCCGCTGCCACGACCACAAGTATGACCCGATCAGCCAGGTGGAATACTACCGATATCGTGCGTTCTTCGAGCCCCACGATGTCCGGACCGACCGACTCCCGGGCGAGCCCGACATCAAGAAGGATGGGCTCGTCCACGCCTACGACGCCCGAACCGATGCCCCGACCTATCTCTTCGAGCGAGGGGACGAGAAGAATCCCGACAAGGATCACCCGCTCCCGCCGGGCTTGCCCGCGTTCCTCGGCGGAGACATCCCCATCGAGCCGGTCCATCTGCCGATCACCGTGACTTATCCGGGGCTCCAACCCTTCGCCCAGGCCGAGGTACTGGCCCAGGCCGAGTCGGGAGTGGCGACGGCCCGAGCCGCCCTGGATAAGGCCCTTCTCGCCAACCCTCGGGCGGAATTTGAGGAGAACGTCGCCCGGATAGGGCTGGCGGCCTCGCTCTGGAACCTCGAATCCGTCCGGGCGAGGATCGCCGCCGATCGGGTCAACCACGCCGAGCCTCGCGACTCCAAGCTGGGAGACATCCTCGCCTGGGAGGCTCGACGGATCGAAAGACAGGCCGATCTCCGGAAGGCCGAGGCAACGCTCGCCGAGTTGGAGCAGGCCGAGCGTGCCGCCAAGCCCTCCGAGAAGGCGAAGGCTGGAGAGTCCGTTGTCAAGGCCCGGGAGACGCTGGAATCGGCGAAGATCGCGGCTGCCAGGACTTCGGGGACTTATTCTCCTTTCGGGACCGTCTACCCGACGATCAGCACGGGCCGACGGCTCGCGCTGGCCCGCCGGATCGTGGGCCGGGAGAATCCGCTGGCAGCTCGCGTGGCGGTCAATCATATCTGGCTTCGACACTTCGGCCGGGCGCTAGTCCCTACGGTGTTCGATTTCGGACTCAATGGAACTCCTCCGAGCCATCCCGAACTCCTCGATTGGCTGGCCACCGAGTTCATGGATCGGGGCTGGAGCCTGAAGGCGATTCATCGATTGATCGTCACGAGCGATGCCTACCGGATGCAATCGACCGGCGGGCCGGATCACCCCTCCGCCGCGATCGACCCGGGGAATGCCTTCTACTGGCGGATGAACCCTCGAAGGATGGAGTCCGAAGCCGTCCGCGATAACGTCCTCCATGTGGCCGGTCGGCTCGACTTCTCGATGGGCGGGCCAGATCTCGAACCGGCCTCGGGGCTCACCTCGCGTCGTCGGAGTCTCTACTTTCGACATGCGGCCGAGAAGCAGATGCTCTTCCTGAGCGTTTTCGACGCCCCGAACGTCAATGCCTGTTATCGACGGGACGTGAGCGTGGTCCCCCAGCAAGCACTGGCGATGGCGAACAGCCCACTGGCTCTGGCCAATGCTCGTTACCTGGCCCGTGACCTCTCGCGAGAAGTTGGCGAGACGCCGGAGGCCGATGGCCCCTTCCTCGATTCGGCCTTCGATCGAGTCCTGGGCCGGTCCCCTTCGGACCAGGAGCGGAAAGTCTGCCGGGAATATCTCGCGAGTCAGTCGGAGATCCTCGCCGAACCCGAAAAGCCCGACGCCTTCCAGGCCGGTCCCGCCTGCGAGGTCGCGCCTTCGGGCGACCCTCATCAGCGAGCCAGGGAGAGCTTGATTCACGTGCTCATCAATCACCACGACTTCGTGACCATTCGTTGAAGGGGCAGAATGATGCGAAACGGCCCCATACAAGTACCCCGACGTATGTTCCTCACGGAAATGGGGATGGGATTCGCCGGCCTGGCGCTCGGTGCGATGCTCCATCGCGAGGGAGTGGCCAGGGCCGATGGCTCCTGGTCACCTCCCGATGGCCAACCCCACTTCGCGCCGAAGGCGAAGAACGTCATCTGGTTGTTCATGGTCGGCGGCACGAGCCACATGGAGAGCTTCGACCCGAAGCCCATGCTCAATCGGTACGACGGCAAGACCATCGCCGAGACTCCGCACAAGTCCGTGCTCGACTCCCCATTCAACAAGAAGAACGTCCGGGAGTTCGTCGCCGGATTGCACAAGGTTCAGCCCAAAATCTATCCGATGCAGGTCGGATTCAAGAAACGGGGCCAGTCCGGGATCGAGGTCAGCGACTGGTGGCCCCACGTCGGGGAGTGTGTAGACGACCTGGCCGTGGTCCGTTCGATGTGGACGACCGACAACGATCATGGGGCCCAGCTCCAGTTCCACACGGGGCGTCACGCCCTGGAGGGACCGTTTCCCACGATCGGATCGTGGATTCACTATGGGCTCGGCTCGCTCAATGACGACCTGCCGAGCTTCGTCGTGCTCGGGACGCCGCTGGCCGATTGCTGTGGAGGGATGAATGGCCACGGGTCGAGCTATCTCGGCCCCGAACACGATGGAGTCCGGCTCGCGGTCGACCCGGCCAACCCCCTGCCCTTCGCCTCTCCGGGCCCGAGCGTCTACCGGAAGGAACAGCAGAGCGAGTTTGACCTGATTGGAAAGCTCGATCAGATGGCGGTGGCCCGTTATCCAGACGATCCTGCCCTCCGAGCGAGAATCCGATCGTACGAGCTGGCCTTCCGGATGCAGTCTTCGGTTCCCGAGGTCGTCCGGTTCGACAGCGAGTCTGCCGAAACGAGATCCATTTACGGGCTGGACCGCGATACCACCCGGCCCTTCGGAGAACTCTGCCTCGCCTCTCGACGGCTGGTCGAACGAGGTGTCCGATTCGTCCAGGTCTTTCATGGATCGAACGGAGGCGCCGGGGCCTGGGACGCTCACTCCGACCTCAAGAATGGACATGCTCGACTCTGCGACCAGGTCGATCAACCGATCGCGGGGCTTCTTCGCGACCTCAAACGTCGGGGACTCCTGGACGAGACGATAGTGGTCTGGGCGACCGAGTTCGGCCGAACTCCGGGCGCCGAGGGGAGCGATGGTCGGGATCACCACCCGTTCGGCTTCTCCATCTGGATGGCCGGGGGCGGCATCAAGGGAGGGATCGCTCACGGTGCCACCGACGAGCTCGGTTTTCACGCCGTGGAGAACAGGCACTACGTCACCGACATCCATGCGACGGTCCTCCATCAACTCGGACTCGATCCTCGACGCCTCGAAGTCCCGGGTCAAAAGCGGCTCGAAATCGATCTTGGAACTCCCATCCGAGAAATTCTCGCCTGAAGGTTGCTCAGAATTTCGCATCGCCTCCTCACATTCGTGTTTTGAGGGAACATGACGCTCGGGAAGCGATTCGGGCCCGATCCAAGGTCCGCAGACACACGCGACATTGGCTCCAGCGCAACGAAAAGGCCCGCCATCCCCGGTTGGGGATGGCGGGCCTGGTTGGAAGGATCCGGCGATGACCGACTTTCGCGCTTGCGCACTATCATGGGCCTGGCGGGCTTAACGGCCGTGTTCGGGATGGGAACGGGTGGGACCCCGCCAGTATCGTCGCCGGAAATCGTCCGAGGGGCGGTCAGGCCCCCCGGACGCGGTGGTCCGGGTGTGGGTCGCACTTCGCAGGTTCGTTCGTGGTCGGTGGGGTGGTGGCGTCCATCCTCGACGAGGCCTCTTCGGAGGGGTCGTCGGATGATGAGATCTGGCTCGCACTCGGATCGGGGTCCGCGCCTTGGGGGGCGGGGGCCGATCGGGGTGGTCAAGCCGCTTGGCTGTTAGGACCGGTCGGCTGCGACGGTCGCCCGCCGTGCACTCCCGGCCTATCGACCTGGTCGTCTTCCAGGAGCCTTCAGACCCTGCGGGTCATGGAAACCTCGTCTTGAAGAGGGCTTCGCGCTTAGATGCCTTCAGCGCTTATCCTTTCCCGACCTGGCTACCCGGCGATGCCCCGAGCGGGACAGCCGGCACACCAGAGGTCGGTCCTCCCCAATCCTCTCGTACTAGGGGAGACCCTTCGCAAGTTTCCTACGCCCACGGCAGATAGGGACCGACCTGTCTCACGACGGTCTGAACCCAGCTCGCGTACCGCTTTCATTGGCGAACAGCCAAACCCTTGGGACCTTCTCCAGCCCCAGGATGCGATGAGCCGACATCGAGGTGCCAAACCTCCCCGCCGCTGTGGACGCTCGGGGGAGATCAGCCTGTTATCCCCGGAGTACCTTTTATCTGTTGAGCGACGGCCTTCCCATCCAGCACCGCCGGATCACTAAAGCCGACTTTCGTCCCTGCTCGAGCGATCGCTCTCGCAGTCAGGCACCCTTGTACTTTTGCGCTCGTGTTGCCCGATTGCCGACCGGGCCGAGGGTACCATGGCACTCCTCCGTTACGCTTTGGGAGGAGACCGCCCCAGTCAAACTGCCCGATGAACACGGTCCCGATCCGGGCCACGGATCGGTGAGGGCGGGCGCCATTTCAGGGTGGTATTTCACCGATGGCTCGCCGACGGCTGGCGCCGCCGGGTCGTTGCCTCCCACCTATGCTACACAGAAATGCCGACCGACCAGTGTCAACCTGCAGTAAAGGTTCACGGGGTCTTTCCGTCTGACCGCGGGTACGTGGCATCTTCACCACGGCTACAATTTCACCGGGTCCCTCGTGGAGACAGCGCTCCAGTCGTTACGCCATTCATGCAGGTCGGAACTTACCCGACAAGGAACTTCGCTACCTTAGGACCGTCATAGTTACGGCCGCCGTTTATCGGGGCTTCGGTCGCCAGCTTCTCTTGCGATCACCGGCTCCCTTAACCTACCGACACCGAGCAGGCGTCAGACTCTATACGTCCTCTTGCGAGTTGGCAGAGTCCTGTGTTTTTGATAAACAGTCGCTAGAGCCGATTCACTGCGGCTCGGGTTGCCCCGAGCACCCCTTATACCGAAGGTACGGGGTCATTTTGCCGAGTTCCTTCACGAGGGTTCTCCCGAACGCCTTCGGATACTCGCCTAGCACACCTGTGTCGGATTGCGGTACGGGCCGAAATGTCGTCCTCAGCGGGCTTTTCGTGGCCGGGTGAAGAAGGGCTTCCAGATCGAATGCTGTCGCCCTTGCGGGACGGGGGCGTCTATCACCCCGACCCTTCAGTTCCCGGCGTCCTCGCTGACTCAACCTTCATTTCGGGTGACGGAATATTAACCGTCTGCCCATCGGCTACGCCCTTGGGCCTCGCCTTAGGACCCGACTGACCCTGGGCGGATTGACCTTCCCCAGGAAACCTTGTGCTTTCGGCGGATGGGCTTCCCACCCATCTTGTCGTTACTCATTCCGGCATACGCACTCGCCCACGCTCCACCGGTCGTCTCCGTCCGGCTTCACTGCTGAGGGCGACGCTCTCCTACTACTCGGATAAATCCGAATCCGCGACTGCGGCGCGACACTTGAGTCCCCGTCATTTTCGGCGCGGGATGGCTCGACCGGTAAGCTGTTACGCACTTTTGAAATGGTGGCTGCTTCTAAGCCAACATCCCGGCTGTCACCGCGATCCCACTTCCTTTGCCACTGAGTGTCGTCTTGGGGGCCTTGGTCGGCGGTCTGGGTTGTTCCCCTCTCGAGCACGAAGCTTATCCCCCGCGCTCTGACTCCCGGGGTACGGCACGCGGTATTCGGAGTTGGGTTTCGGCGGGTAGGCGGGAAGCCCCCCGGCCGAATTCCGTCGCTCTACCCCCGCGTGCTAACGCCCGAGGCTGGCCCTAAAGCCATTTCGGAGAGAACGAGCTATCTCCAGGTTTGATAAGACTTTCACTCCTCCCCACGGGTCCTCCCCCGATTTTTCAACATCGGTGGGTTCGGTCCTCCACGACCGGTTAGGGTCGCTTCAACCTGCCCATGGGTAGTTCACCTGGTTTCGCGTCTACTGCGCCCGACAATCTCGCCCTATTCAGACTCGGTTTCCCTGCGGCTCCTCCCCTGAAGGGATTAACCACGCCGGACACAGTAACTCGCCGGATCATTATGCAAAAGGCACGCGGTCAGGCCGGCCGAAGCCAGACGCCCTCCCACCGCTCGTAGGCACGGGGTTTCAGGTTCAGTCTCCTCCCCTGGTCGGGGTTCTTCCCACCGTTCGGTCGCCCTACTGGGTTCGCTATCGGTCGTCATCGAGTACTTAGCCTTGCGGGAGGGTCCCCGCCGATTCAGGCCGGGTTTCACGTGCCCGACCCTACTCGGGTACCGGATAGGGGAGGTCGCATTGTCGCCTACGGGACTGTCACCCGCTCCGGTGCCGCTTTCCAGCGGGCTTCGGCTAACGCTCACTCATCCCACGACTCCGGCCCCACGACCCCGGGTGGTGTCCCACCCGGTTTAGGCTGATCCCCGTTCGCTCGCCGCTACTGAGGGAGTCTCGGTTGATTTCTTTTCCTCCGGGTACTGAGATGTTTCAGTTCCCCGGGTCTCCAGCGGGTATTCCGGGATCGACGCTCGTTGGGCAGCTCCCCCGGACCTTTCGCGGCCTTCCACGCCCGCCATCTGATGACGCCTAGGCATCCCCCCCGTGCCCTTAGGAGCTTGACCACGCCGATCCGAACCCGCCCCATCTCGTGCTCCCGAAGGAAGACGATCCGCGACAGATCCCGACACGGCATGGACCATGATCCCATCATTTCGAGGCCCCGCGCGTCTCGCGACGCTCCATGCGGCCTCTTGAGTAACGACCCCTGGGAGAGCGGTTTAAACTCTCCCGAGATCCGTTAAGGTCCACGTTCGTTGATGAACTATGCCACTACCACACTTCGCATAAACTTGCTGCGTGTGTGACCAACAACCGAATTGTGAAAGAGCCACCGGGATCGAGATCCCGGCCTCGCTGGCCACCGGCCAGGGGGCGGGGCAGCACCAAAAGGCCTGCCACGCCCCGCGATCGGGGGCAATCGAGATGCGACGCCTGGCCAGGCAGGACAGGTCCTGCCCGACCAGAAGTCATGGTCGATCGTGCTGCGAACCAACGAATGAGAGTGATGAACCCCCGTGGGGAGCCGGCGTGTTCGCGGCCGACTTGATCCGGGCGGGGCCGATGTCACCTTCGCGTCCGGCACCCTCGCGTTACGGGAACTCGAGGGCGTGTACTCCGGGGCGGGTGAATTTCCAAGGTATCCTTAGAAAGGAGGTGATCCAACCGCAGGTTCCCCTACGGTTACCTTGTTACGACTTAGTCCCCATCACGGGTTTTATCTTCGGCGCCTGCCTTGCGGCTCCGGCGACTTCGGATACCCCCCGCTTTGGTGGCTTGACGGGCGGTGTGTACAAGGCTCAGGAACACATTCACCGCGGCATGCTGATCCGCGATTACTAGCGATTCCAGCTTCATGCGGGCGGGTTGCAGCCCGCAATCCGAACTGAGGGACGGTTTATGCGATTGGCTCGACCTTGCGGTTTGGCTTCGCTCTGTCCGCCCCATTGTAGTACGTGTGCAGCCCCAGGCATAAGGGCCATGAGGACTTGACGTCATCCCCGCCTTCCTCCGGCTTAACGCCGGCGGTCTGTCTAGAGTTCCCGGCTTTACCCGCTGGCAACTAGACACAGGGGTTGCGCTCGTTAGGGGACTTAACCCAACACCTCACGGCACGAGCTGACGACAGCCATGCAGCACCTGTGCACGTTGTACCTTGCGGCCTCGCCGACGTTTCCGCCGGCTAATCCGTGCATGTCAAGCCTGGGATAAGGTTCTGCGCGTAGCCTCGAATTAAGCCACATACTCCACCGCTTGTGTGAGCCCCCGTCAATTCCTTTGAGTTTCAGCCTTGCGACCATACTCCCCAGGCGGAACACTTCACGGTTTCCCTACGGCAGGGAGCCCATCGGCGAGCCCCCTACCCAGTGTTCATCGTTTACGGCCAGGACTACCGGGGTATCTAATCCCGTTCGCTCCCCTGGCTTTCGCGTCTCAGCGTCAGTAAGGGTCCAGGGCCTCGCTTTCGCCACGGGCGTTCCTTCCGATCTCAACGCATTTCACCGCTCCACCGGAAGTTCCAGACCCCCCTACCCCCCTCGAGACCGCCCGTATCGGTGCCCGTTCCCCGGTTGAGCCGGGGGATTTCAGCAGCCGACGCGGCGATCCGCCTACACGCGCTTTAAGCCCAGTGATTCCGAATAACGTTCGCACGGTTCGTCTTACCGCGGCTGCTGGCACGAACTTAGCCCGTGCTTCCTCCAGGGATCGGTCAAGGTTACCCCTTCCTCCCCCTCGACAGGAGTTTACAACCCGAAGGCCTTCATCCTCCACGCGGCGTCGCTCGGTCAGGCTTGCGCCCATTGCCGAAGATTCTCGACTGCAGCCTCCCGTAGGAGTCTGGGCAGTGTCTCAGTCCCAGTGTGCCGGGCCACGCTCGCACGCCCGGTAGGCATCGCAGCCTTGGTGGGCCGTCACCCCGCCAACAAGCTAATACCACGACGGCCCGTCCCGCGGCGATAAATCTTTGGTGAGGACCTGATGCCAGGTCCGCACATCGCTGGGAATTACCCGAAGTTTCCCTCGGCTATGCCCATCCGCGGGGTTGGTTACCGTCGCCTTACTCACCCTTGCGCCACTGGCCTTGCGGCCCGTCCGACTTGCATGCCTAATCCACGCCGCCAACGTTCATTCTGAGCCAGGATCAAACCCTTCGAGATTGGGGGAAGCACCGAGGTGCCACCCAACCCTCAAGTTTGAGGATTCTAGCTAACTAACTGGTCGCCGCGGAGTCATGTTCGAGGGGGTCACCCCCCTGCCCCACGCCCCGCGACAGCATGAACCGCCCGACCTGGCTCGTCGCGGATAAGGCGAGTATGCCAGGCATCGAGCCGCATCCACGCCGGCTCCCCTCAAGGGCTCATCATCCATCATTTGCGTGTACGCAGACGATCGACCGAATTGTCAAAGAGGACGCCGGGCCGCGACCCGACGCGATCGGCCGGAGCAGGCCACCCTTGGAAGGATGAAGCTCCGGCCGCTTGTTCCCATCCTACGCCCCGAAACGTGAAGAGGTTCGACAACCTCATCCCATTTCGTCGGCCTCAGGAGAAACCACCGCCCGGGTTAGTCGTCCGACGCGTTTCGCGTCGTCGTCATCCCCAGGCGACAGGAGTGATCTTACCGGGAAATCTCTTCGAGTCAAGGACCTCGTCCGTCTTTTCTCGGCAATTATCCGGAGACCGAAGGTTGTCATCGTGATTCAATTTATGCAAATGTCTGAGTATTCAGGGTGTATTTGTCGATCCGGATGGTCGTGCTCCCTCACGGGCCTCGACGCTGGCAACTGCTTGCTTCGAGGTGGTATCGAACTTAGGATGAGCTGACCAATTCAAATATTCCGCTTCTGATTATCGACGGAGATTCCCTCGTGGTCGCACGTTGCGCCTTACTCCTGTCCTGCGTGGCCTTGTCGGGCTCGATTGTCGCCGGATGTGGGGAAGCCACCGGCCCCGGGGGCGAAGCGACTACGCTTCCGACTCGTCCGGTTCAGTTCGTCGCTTTCGACGCGAGTTCTCGACTGTTGGAGGCCCTGGAAGCGGGTCAACTTCAGGGTACCGTGGTCCAGAACCCTTTCCAGATGGGGAATCTGGGCGTTCGGACGGTGGTCGACGTGCTTGAGAAGCGACCGGTCGAGTCCAAGGTGACTACGGGCGAGACCCTGGTCACGCCCGAGAACCTGAAGGATCCGGAGATCGAGTCGATCTTACATCCGCCCAAGGCGGATGGTCGTTCGGACACGGCAGCGAACGGGGTCAAGGGGAAGAAGTGGCGAGTGATGGTCATCCCCAAGGGGACGACCCACGAGTTCTGGCAGTCGGTTCATGCCGGGGCTTCGAAGGCGGCCGAAGAGTTGGGTGAAGTCGAGATCGTTTGGAACGGTCCGGCACGCGAGGACGATCGGTCCGAGCAGATCAAGCTGGTTCAGACCGCGGTGGCCTCGGGTGTCGACGGCATCGTCCTGGCTCCGCTGGACGCACGGGCCCTGGTCGAGCCGGTCGATCAGGCGATCGCCAAGGGAATCCCGGTCGTGATCATCGACTCGGCGCTCGACTCGGAGAAGGTTTCGAGCTTCGTGGCGACCGACAATTACCGAGGGGGAGCCCTGGCAGCCCGGCGTTTGGGGGAGCTGATCCATGGGGAGGGGAAGGTGATCCTCCTCCGCTATGCGGTGGGTTCGGCCAGCACGGATGAACGTGAGAAGGGATTCGTCGAGACGATGAAGCAGGAGTTTCCCAAGGTGGGTTTCCTGTCGGACGACCAGTATGCCGGGGCGACCTCGGATCTCGCCCAGCAGAAGTCGGAGAATCTCCTGACGCGGTTCCGTGGTCAGTTCGATGGCGTGTTCTGTCCCAACGAATCCAGCGCCGTGGGAATGCTTCGGGCACTTGAAAGAGCCGGTCTGCTGGCGAAGAAGCCCTGAGTAATCCCATCGTCTTTTACCCGATGGAAGATTCCCAGAGAGCCTGGAACAACTTCTCGGGAGCAGGGCGGTCGTCGCCCGAAGAGGAAACGGGTTCGGAGAAGGCCGAACGCACGAGGAATCCCGGATGACACGCTCGAATTGGCTCGGACTCATCGGCCTCTGTCTCGCAGCCCTTGCCTCTTCGGGTTGCGATCGGGCGGCGCCCGCCTCTGGGCCACAAGATCCCTCGGCTCAGGAACTCCTGGGTCGCATCGCCTCCCTGGAGCAACTCGTCCCCGATCAGGCGCACATCATGGCCGATGTGGGCTATCATTTCGGGAACCTATGGTTCGCCGGCCGGGCTGAGAACTGGCCACTCGCCGATTTCTACCTCTCCGAGACCAGAAGCCACCTACGCTGGGCCGTCCGCCGGATCCCCGTCCGCAAGGATAGCCAGGGTCGCGAGGTTCACCTGGGAAACATCCTCGAGGCCTTCGAGAATAGCCAACTCGCGCAGCTCAAAGGCACGATCGACAGGAAGGACAAGTTGGGGTTCGAGGCGATGTACAGGGAAAGCCTTACGATGTGTTATTCGTGCCACAAGGCTTCCGACAAGCCATACTTGAGGCCCCAGATCCCCGATGAGCCGGAGACGAGGGTCATCAACTTCGATCCGAAGGCCGATTGGCCGCGTTGAGAGCCGAACACGCTCGGTCGCGAGCCGGGTTGGTCGGCGAGGGTCGGGGGTCGGACAGTTGTGCGTGTGGGAGGTCGGTCTTGAGCAATCCCTTGCTGGCCATGCGAGACGTGGCCAAGAACTTCGGTGCGAGCCGGGCTCTGGATGGCGTTTCGCTCGAACTGGAAGCGGGCGAGGTTCTTGCACTCCTCGGCGAGAACGGGGCGGGTAAGAGCACCTTGATGAAGGTCCTCAGCGGTGCCTGCCGGCCCGATTCGGGGTCGATGACGATGGAAGGGCAGCCTTACGCCCCTCGTGGACCTCGTGACGCGCTCGAGCGGGGCGTGGCGATGATCTACCAGGAGTTGACGGTCGCCCCGGACTTGACGGTCGAGGCCAACGTCATGCTCGGTCAGGAGCTGACGAGTTTGGGGATGCTCCGACGATCCGAGCATCGCCGGATCGTCTCGGAGGCGCTCGCGACCCTCGGCCACCCGGACCTCGCTCTCGGGGCCAGGGCGGGAAGCCTGAGCGTTGGTGCCCAGCAGCTGATCGAGGTGGCGCGGGCTCTCGTTTCGAAGGCCCGGGTGATCGTGTTCGACGAGCCGACCAGCTCGCTGACAGAGCGCGACGCGACCCGACTCTTCGAGGTGATCGGCAGGCTTCGGGATCGCGGCCTGGCGATCGTTTATATCAGCCATTTCCTGGAGGAAGTCTACCGGGTCGCTCAGCGGTACGTGGTCCTCAGGGACGGGAGATCGGTCTCTTCGGGGCGACTGGAGGGAACTCCGATGTCGGCGATCATCGCCTCGATGGTCGGGCGTGAGCTGACCGAGCTCTTCCCCAAGATCGCGCGAGAACCGGGCGAGGTGGTGCTGGACCTCTCGGGAATCGCCGGGAAATTGTTGCCGAGGTTAGCCGACTTGCAGCTCCGTCGCGGCGAGGTCCTGGGAATCGCCGGACTGGTAGGGGCAGGCCGGACCGAACTCCTTCGGGTGATTTTCGGCCTCGACCCGGTGAGAAGCGGGGCGGTTCGGATTCATGGGACGATCGACATGCGTCCCTCGCCCCGTCGGAGGATCGCCCGTGGTTTGGGCCTGCTCAGCGAGGACCGGAAGGGGGAAGGGCTGGCCCTCGCGCGTTCGATCGAGGACAACCTGACCTATCCGGCCCTGGCTCGCCATGCCCGATGGGGTTGGCTCGACCGAAAAGGGCGACGGTCCGAGGCGGCTCGCTGGATGGAAACCCTCCGGGTCAAGGCGGCGGGGCCGAGCCAGGCGGTCGGTGCGCTCTCGGGCGGAAACCAGCAGAAGGTAGCCCTGGCTCGACTCCTCCACCAGGACGCCGATGTTCTCCTGCTGGACGAGCCAACCCGGGGGATTGACGTTGGCTCGAAGGCGGAAATCTACCGATTGATCGGCGAGCAGGCGGCCTCGGGCAAGGCGATCCTGATGGTCAGCTCCTATCTTCCGGAACTGATCGGGATCTGTGACCGGATTGCGGTCATGAGCCGTGGGGTCCTGAGCGAGGCGCGGCCGGTGGGTGAATGGACCGAGCACGCGATCATGGACCGAGCCACGGGCGGCTGACGTCCAACGTGCGCAAGTCGGGCGAGGTCTCGGAAGATTCGGATCTGCGGGCCATCCCGGTCGATGCTCCGAGAGTAACGGCGGGATGCAAAATCGAATCGGCCTGTGGGCAAGTCGACCGATCCGCGGCGGATTGCTCACCATCCTTGCCAGTTGTCCAAGACGGTCCTAGATAAAGAGTATCGGACCTCCAACGTTGGATGGGCCGTGGGGAAGTTTCGCGGGTAAGCGAACGGATCTGGTTGCGCGGACTGGTCTCTGGATCAGGCAACGCTGGATCGTGCGACATTCTGGCCAAGCAGTCAGTCCGACGATCGCGAAGCCAACCTGTTCCCAGGATACAACGCCCATACCCCGAGCCATCCTCGCTGCGATCGACGCCAAGATCGTCCGATTCTTGGTCGCTTCGAGTCAACCTCATCGCCTCTCCGCCGCGATACGAAGGGGAGCCTTCCTCCCGAGGATCGAGTGATGGTCGCCGGATCTTTCAACGATCATTGATGGCTCGGAGGTTGAGATTGCCCAGCAACAGGTCGGGAGATACACCGGATCGGCCCTCGAACCGTGACCCTCGCTCCGCATCGGGCTCGGGACGTTCTGGGAAACCTCGTCGGTGGGTGGTAGGAGGGGACCGGATCGAACTGGTGCGTGGAGGACGGGCCTGGACGGCTCGGGTTTTCCGAGGAGATTGGGACGGGCATTCGTTCGAACTCGGCGGGATTTTCCGGACCGAGGAAGAAGGCGTGGCTTGGTGTGAGAAGATGGCCAAGGTCCTGGCCCGCGACCGTCGGGATGACTCGGCCGATTCGTCCGACGGAGCTTGATCTCCCCACCTCGGTACGGCGAGCGCTTGTGCGAGCCGGGCTGGTCGGCGATGCTCGACATCCGAGATCGACCGGATGGCATCGAGGGGGATGGTCGTGAGCATGGATGAAGCGGAAGTTGGGGCGAAACCCAATGGAGTGCGACTCCGTGGGGCGCTGGGGTGGGCCTGGACGGTCTTCGGTCCGTTCCTGGGGCTGGTCCTGATCACGCTCCTCTTCGCCTGGCTGACCGGCGAGACGGGTTCGTTCCTGACCGCCTACAACTGGCGGACGATCGCGGTCCAGACGGTGATCGTGGGGACCGCCGCGCTGGGGATGACGGTGATCATGATCGCCGGTGGGATCGACCTCTCGGTCGGGTCGGCGGTGGCCCTGGTCACGGTCTCGGTCGCGATCCTGGTCCGCGACTATCACTGGCCGGTCCTCGGTGCCCTGGTCGCTGGGGTTGCACTCGGTGGTGGGTGCGGGCTCCTGAACGGCGGGTTGATCTCGGGCTTGCGCGTCGTGCCGTTCATCATCACCCTGGGGACCTTGAAGGTCTTCCGTGGCCTGGCCAAGTGGCTCTCGGATAGCACCCCGGTCTACATCCCGGGCGATTCGAAAAGGTGGTGGTTCCACCAGGTGATGGCCATCGACCGGCCCCCGGCGGCTTGGGCATCACGATGGTCGGCTGGGGTGGGTTCCCTGGTTCGAGACCTCACGATGCTGGCGCCGGGGGTCTGGTTGCTCCTGGGGCTGAGCCTGTTGGTGGCCCTGATGCTCCGGTCGAGCCTCCTGGGTCGATACGCCTTCGCGGTCGGCTCGAATGAGTCGACGGCCCGGCTATGCGGGCTCTCGGTCCCCCGGATCAAGCTGGCGGTCTACGGGCTGGCGGGCGTGCTGACCGGGCTAGCCGGCTGCCTTCAGTTCCTCTATCTGGACGGGACCGGCGACCCGACCACCGCCGACGGCCTGGAGCTCCAGGTGATCGCGGCCGTCGTGATCGGCGGGGGGAGTCTCTCCGGCGGCGAGGGGACGGTCCTGGGGACCTTGATCGGCTGCCTGATCATGTCGGTCCTGAACAACGGATGCGTCCACGCGGGGATCCCCAACGCCAGCCAGGACGTGATTATCGGGATCATCATCGTGGCCGCCGTGGCTCTCGACCGATTCCGTCGGCGATCGGCGGCTTGAGGGCTCGTCGGTCTTCGATTGATTACTTCGGCGCGAAATACCCTTCCGGGAGTTCCTTGAGATAGGGACCAACCAGTTCCTCGACCGTTTCGGGAGGCTGGCCGTGCTCGCGTTCGTGGAGCGCGTTGGCCAGCGTGAGCAACAGGTTGGCCTGGACCGATCGTTCTCGGGCCAGGGCCTTGTTGACGGCCCCCAGGGCCGGCATGCACATATCGGAGTAGATCGTCGTGGCCTGCCAGTGGGCGAGGTCCTCCGGGGACAGGACCCGGGCCGACGCCGGAGAATCCGGGCCGGTGACGTAGAGATTGGTGAGGAATGGGTTAGCCTGGCCCTGGGATGAACCATTGGGACCGCTGCCGGCCATCGGCGGCTTCTGCGATGCCGGCAGGTCGCAATAGGCCAGATTGTTGGCGATGATCAGGCGGAAGACGCGTCGGCTCCGCTCGGGCTCCTTGAGGATCAACCTCTTGAGCCGGAAGAGGGTTCGTTTGAGGGGAAGGTCCGAGCCTTCGGGGGCCGGACTGATGAACGAGGAGGGGTCTTCGAGCGTCGGGTCGGTGACCGAGTGGTCGAAGCCCAGGTACTCGCACTTGAGCAGGTCCGAGGCGGGTGGGGTCATGGCATCGATGGCGATGGCGGAGTCGAGGGCCATTCGGATTGTCGAGGTTCCCACCTCCGGCCGCGCGGCCAGGCTCGAAATCCGCTGACAGGCGATTCCGTGCATCGCGATTCCGATCAGTCGCTCGATGGCGGTCGCACGCTTGCCCGAGTGACGGCTCGATCTCAGTATCGCCAGATACCAACCCAACGCCTCCTCGTACTTCCCTTCTCCTTCGAGCCTGGTTCCCTCCAGGGTCGCAAGTCGGGTGAACGACCTCAGGGCCTGGGATACCGGCAGGAGGGTGGTGAATTTCAGCTCAAGGGGCAGGATATATAGCGCATCGGGGCGTTCGGTCCCCCTGCGCCAGATCTCCATCGCTTCATGATTATCGAACAGCCATTTCCGTTCCGCTTCCCCGGCCGCCTCCCAGTGCCCCTGGAGGTCCTGGGGCTCCCTGGTCAGCTTCTCGGCCGCCTGGCGATAGAGGACGTAGGCGTTGGTCTCGTCGGGAATCGGGCGGGAAAACGCCTCGACGTCGAAGGGGTCTCCGATATCGGGCAGGCCGTCCAGGCTGATCAACCGACCTCCGATCCAGGCCGAGAGCCCGGCCAGGGCCAGGGACGCCAGGACCAAAATGAGCCTCCGGTGGGGTCGCGAATCGGTGCTCAAGGCTGGGCCCTCGGTTCGGGAGTGTCGCCGGTCGAGGGGAGACCCTCGGGGAGTTCTATGAGATAAGGGCCGACCAGTTCCTCAAGCGTTTCTGGAGGATGGCCGTGCTCGCGCGCGAAAAGCTGATTTGCCAGCGTGAGCAGTAGTTGGGCCTGGGCCGATCGTTCTCGGGCGATGGCGGCGTCGAGGGAGTTGATCGACGGCAGGAGGTGTCGGGCATACAGGGACGACTGGAACCAGCTTGCTAATTCCTCGGGGGGCAATGCTCGGGCCGCGGAGGGTGCCGAGGCTCCGACCTCCCGGAGATCGAACAGCGTCTTGACTCTGGCGCCCATAACGGAATTCGGGACCGAGACGGCAATGGGAGGACGGTCCTTCGAGGGGAGATCCGCCCAGTTCAAAACGTTGGCGAGGATCAGCCGGAGGACCCGTCGGCTTCGTTCGGGCTCCTTCAGCAAGACGCGTTGCAGTTGGAATGCGTAGGGGATCTTCCCGATGGGGCTCGGGCGAGCGGCAGCGACAAGGTCCTCATCGATCAGGCATTTCACCATCAAGGTCGAGTCGTTCTCGGAGTTGGCGAATGAAATGTATTCGACCTTCCAATGGTCCGACGTCAGGCTCGTCAGCGAATCGTCGGCGATCGCGGCGTCGAGCGCCTTCCGAAGTAAGGCCGCATCGACCCTAGGGTCGGCCGCCCACTTCGAGAGTTGCCGGACGGCGATGGAATGGAAGGAGATCCCGACGAGCCGCTCGATCCACATCCCTCGTCGACCAACGTGCCGGCTCGACCGGAAGATGGCCCGGTGCCATCGCCAGGCCCCTTCCATGTCCCCCTCCGACTCCAGGCGAGAGCCCTCCAGTTGGGCTAGTCGGGGGAATTTCCGGAGTTCTTGCACGACCGGCAGGAGTGTGTCGAGTTTCATGGATCGAGGAGGGACGTACTGGGCCTCGGGCCGCTCGGTCCCTCGCCGCCAGACCTCCATCGCCGGGCGGTTCTCTTCTAACCACCGACGCGTGGCGTCGTCGGCCTTCGGCCAGTCGTAAGTCGATTCGGGATACTGCTGGGTGAGGAGAGTGACGGCTTCCTTGTACAGCACGTAAGCATTGTCGGCGTCTGCCACCTTCCGATCGGCGAAGGCCGCCACGTCGAAGGGGTCGCCCACGTCGGGCAGGCCATCGAGTGACGTGGTCCTCCAGGCGACATACATCGATAACCCGGCGATTCCCGAGGCGAGCAGGATCGGGAGCCATCGTGGGCGTGATCGGAGCCTTGAATCTCGGACAGTTTCCGTCGCCAAGGTCCGTCCCCCATCGCCCGAACACCAACGTCTATCGGCGGCGTCCCCGACATCCGTCAGATTATCGGGCCGAGGCGGGACGAGTCGAGGACAAACGTCGTAGAAGGCTTCCGGCCCGCAGTCCGAATGCGATCAGTAACGAGGCCGCCGTGATGGCCATGCCCGCGATGAGGCCGGGGGGGCGATAGGTCAGGATAATCTCGTGGCGGCCCGCTTCGGGCAGTGGAATGACCCTCTGGGCCCGGTTCCCTTTCAAGATCCGGGCGGGTACAGCATCGACTAGGGCGGACCAGCCGGGCATCCAGGTGTCGGCGATGACGAGGAGTCCGGGGGCCTCGGTCTGGACCCGGATGACGACCCGGTCTGGGTCATCCGAGGTCCACTCCGCAGGCATGAACGGTTGCCGGGGACCTTTTGCATCGCTCAGGGGATCGTCGGGCATCAGGACGGCCTGTCGGGGATCGACCCGGCGGAAGTGAGCGACGGTGGAGGCGTCGTCGGGGGTAAGTTCGGCCCGGGGGACGACGTAGGCCCGAGGTGTCGAGGTCGGATTCTTGAGGATGAAGTAGGGGCGTCCCTCACTCGAACCGGAGGCCAGGACCGGCCACGAACCTCCGGGGGTCCTGCGGTCGGAGACCAGGAGAGGGATGCTCATCCGATCAAGCACGGCCTTGCGGACCTCGCGTCGGAAGTTCGCGACGGCGCGGTCCATCGGGGCTCCTCGGTCATCCCGCTCGGGGGTGAAGAGTCGATAGAGGGGCTCGTAAAGCTCGGCGGCGTGCTGGATCTGGAACGAGTCGTTGACGTTCGCCTTGGCGAATCCATCACGACCGGACTGGACGTCGCTGTAAAGGTCGTCGACCGCCCGGATTCTCGGCGGTTCGAGCACGGGTGGCCGGTGGTCGTGGAGGGCCTGGCCGATCGGGTTCGGGCCGAGAAATCGGTCGGCGGGGCTGATCCGGATCAGGTCATGGCCATAGAGGGTCAACTCGATCAGGCCGATGCCTCCGAGGATCAGGGCAGCCTTCCGGCGACTGCTCGGATAGCACGCCGCCCATCCGACCGTGACGGTCGAGAACCCAAGAGCCCCCCAGAACACCGGATCGGTCGAGAGCCGGGCCAGTCCCAGGATCCAGCGGTTCAGCTCGGGGACCCGGCCGACGTTCGAGCCGGGTTGGACAAAAGACGTGTCGATCCAGCCCGAGCCGAATTTTCCGGCCAGGGTCATCGCAGTCAATCCGACGGCGATCGACAACCAGCGAAGGCCCAGCTTGCGCCATCGGAGATCGTCTCCCGATCGAGCCCGGAGCGAATCGACCCCCATCCCGGCGAGCATCGACAGTCCCAGGCTCGCGAGGAAGAGCGATCGGGCGGGGACCCGGAACCGATCCATCCCTGGTACGATATGATAGAAGAGGGGGAACAGGCCGAGCTTCCGACCCGACGCGAACAGGATGGCCCCGACCACCAGGATCAGCCATCCCCGGACGCCTCGACGGTCGAGCGACCAGGCCAGGCCGACGATCGACAGGATCCCGGGGACCAGGCCAATCGACAGGAGCGCCTCCCAGTAATTCTCGTGACCGAAGTATTCCGACGGCCCGCCCAATGCCCGGGGGCTGAGGAGCTGGAGCAGATTGGCGACTTCCAGGTGGTATTGTCCGGCCAGGTGAATCGGCAGTCGAGTCCCTCGGAGTGCCCACGCCTGGGCCTTCTCGTCGGGGATCAGTTCGATCGCCATCAGGCCAGCCGCCAGGATCAAGGCCCTGGCCCAGGCCGACCAGAATTTAATGCCCGAACGTCCCCGTCCCGAGCCGATGGCGACGAGCCCATCGAAACTCGCCCAGAGCCCGAGTGCGATCAGGAGGAAAGCTCCTTCCTGGGGGTGGCCCGTCAAAAAGCAAGCGGAGAGGATCGCGGCCAGCCACGCCGCCGCCTTTTCGGGGTCTCCCTCCCGGCGAGGAAAAGACTCCGAGGAATCAAGCAGTCCCCGACCGAAACCGGGCGCGACGTCGGAAAGGAACGATCGACGGAGTCGGATCGCCGCCTCGAACGCCCAGGGATACCAGGACGCCCCCCAGACGTGCGGATAGTGCCCCTCGAACGCCTGAGCTATGACGTAAGGCGAGAGTTGGACGCACCCCGCCGCCATCAGGCTCCCCGCTTCGCCCATCCCGACCGTCCGGGCCAGTCGATACGCCCCCAGGCTCGACCAGAGCAGGTGTCCGACCGTGATCCACCCGAGCGCCGAGGGCCATCCCGTCCCCCAGGCAAGCCAGGCGGGAGGATAGAAGAGGCTGGCCTGCGGGTTGCCGACCATCGGACGACCGCCGAAACCCCGATCGTCCCAGAGCGGAGGATGCCCGGTCCGGGCGATCTGGCGGGCGATTCCCAGGTGATGCGGCAGGAAGAGCCGCGTCAGGTCGTTGCCGGTGGAAAGATCGGATCGAGGGCGGGCGTGATCGATGCTGGGATGATCGGCGTCGACGATCAGGGAGGCAGGCTCGGCGACGAGCCGTGAGAAGCAGGCCAGGAGGATCCCGACCAGTGTCAGGCCAATAGCGACTCGGCGGTTCATGGTCGTCCCGATCCTCGGATCAGGCGGCATCCATGTCCTCGGACCGGTCGAGATGACCGATCCTGGAATCGAGCTCGGCGAACTTGGGCCGAGGCGGGACCGACTCCCCCGCCCGCCCGGCCTTGATCCCCTGGATCAGGCCGAAGTAGCGGTCGAGGTGGGCGGTCTCGGACCATTCGCCAATCCTCATCGCGTAGCCTCGGTCGGCCAGTTCGTCGCGAAGATCGTCGTCGTGGGCCATCCGGCGCATGGCCAGGAGGAGTTCGCCATCGGTCTGGTAGCCCAGTCCACCCCCGCTCAGGACCCCGGTCTCGCGGATCGCGCCTCCGCCGTTGTGGACGATCACGGGTGTCCGGACGGCGAATGCCTCCAGGACAACATAGCCGAACGTCTCGGGGAAGAGTGAAGGGACGACGACCGCCCTCGCGCCGTGGAAGAGTTGGGCCAGGGCCGGGCCGCCGAGGAGCCCCTCGAACTTCACGTTGGGAATCCCCGCGGCCAGGTCGCGGAGCCGACCTTCGAATGGGCCGGTCCCGGCGATTCTCAGGTCGACTTCGGGGAGCAATCGCATCAACGGAATCAGCCTTTGAAAGCCTTTCATCTGGACCAGTCGGCCCGCTGCGGCCAGGTAAGGCCGCGGAGTGGGGGCGGATTCGGCGTCCTCCAGCCCGTTCGACCAGTCGTCGGGCAGGAAGTAGGGGAGGTGGACCATCGGTGTGCCGATCCCCCTTCGACGATGCTCCTCCAGGGTATGCCTGGAGGGGAAGACCAGAGCATCGAGCTGTTGGAGCCCCTGAAGGATCGCGTCGGTGGCCCGCCAGGCTTGAGGGGGACGACGGCCGGCGAGCATGCATCGGACGCAATCGGCGGAATCGCAAGCCTTTCGGTCATACTTCCAGAGTAGGTGCATCGGGCAGATGAGCCAGTGCTCGTGGGCCGTCATGATCCGGACTGCTTTCCGGCCTAGATTCAGGACACCCGGCCCGCCGACGAGCGAGATGTTGTGGAAGTGAACGACGTCCACATCCACCGCATCGAGCGCCTCGCGGAGGGCTTCGTACTTGAAGTAGGGCTGGCCGGTCACCTGGGTCGCGATCGGTGAGAGGATCCCCAGCTTGCTCTTGAGCGGGTGGACGTGCAGGCCCGGCGGCGGCGTGTAGGGACGTAGCGGGTGGTCGCCCCGGACCGAGTTGAAGGCGTCGACGCAGTGGAAGACATGAACCTCGTGCCCCCGACGGATCAGGGCCCGGGAGAGTCGGTCTACATAGGCGGCATCGCCGCCGAAGCTGTGGGCGCCGAAGAACGTGGTGACCATGCAGAACTTCAACGGCGACCTCCTGTCCCGTCCGAGTCGATGCGTGTCGAGTTCGATGTCTCTAGGCCCAGACCATCGGGAGGATCTCGTCCTCATGACGAGCCTCGATCCGGATCTTGTACCCAAAACTCTCCCATCGCACCAGTCGGTTTGCACGGCGGAAGTTGTGGGATTCCGGACAGGAATCTCTGGTTGCATCATAGGCCGAGCGGCCTGTTGCAAGAGATCGAATCCGACCGGGGTGCCCCCCTCGATTTTGGCATCGCCGGATGCTGCCCGATCGGGGACGAGCGTCTTGCAGGGCCAGCCCGCCCTACGAGTGAAAAAATTAAATGTTGTCAAAAATTATAGATCTTGAATGACTAGCTTTGTTAAGATAGCTTATGTCTTGAAAATCAGCCCGTGGGGTACCGGAGGCTTTGGCGGCCCGGAACACCGCCGCCTTCAGTGAGATCGATCGGATCTCCCGACGGGTTGGGCCTGTTGTTGGACTCCGCCCATGTCTAAATCATCGGGACGACTGGAGATCTGCGCGCGTGTCCGCCTGATTCGCCGGGAGGTTTACGGCGAGGACGGCCTGTCCGACCTCGCCGAAGCCCTGGGAATTCCGCCCCGGACCTGGGCCAATTACGAGGCCGGAGTGACCATCCCGGCCACGATCCTGCTCGGGTTCATCTGCCTTTGTGGCGTTTCCCCGGGCTGGTTGCTCATGGGAGAGGGAAATCGTTACGCGGGGAGCACTCGTTCGCTGATTCGAATGAATTCCCTTTCGGGTTGACTTCGGATGCTCGAGCCTTGAAGTGCTCTTTCCGCGATGGTCGAGAGCCTCCGGCAGTCTCGGGGCACAAGTCCACCCGCAGTCGAGTTGACTGTTGGAAATGTACCCGCGCGTGCATGGAGAAAAGGGACAGGATCCGGGAAGGGTTCGACCCAGTCGGGTTGTCCTGGTCCGGGAAACGATCAGGTCTGGCAGGAAAACCGGTTGATAGGACCTTTCCCCGAGCGAAATTCTTCAGATAGAGGATTCGCGAAGCCGGCGTAAGAAGCGGCGAGGGGCCTTTGTTGGGTTCGTTTTTTCCATGAGTGGGTCGGAGTTCGGATGATCGGGAGGGGATAGGTTGGAGAAGCTTGGGTTCGTTTTTCCCACGCGAGGTCGAACTTCACCAGTCGCCGACAATCGCGGTTGGTCGTGGCGACGAAAGTTACTTTGGATAAATGGTTTGCGTTGATTGTGCCTGGGTGTGCTTGTTCGGTTGGCAACGGCTCAATCGCGACCGAGGGCGACGCGCAGCTCGGAAAATCGGAACCCTCCGAGGGTCACAAGGGCGATGGCGTAGGAGAGGGCTCCGCCCAGGATCGCGGCCAGGAGATGCCATCGGAGGAGGACCAGGCAGACCGGGACCATGACCACCGAGGCCGCGATCGGGCGGGCCAGATGGTGATGCCAGGCCGGCGGACGCCCCTCTCGGGCCAGGCAGCCGTACCCGGCGATTACCAGGGCCAGGGCGAGCAACACGATCGCGGCCGCCGCTCCCATGAGCCCGAATTTCCAGAGCAGGAGCGCAGCCAGCGGGCCCGATCCCAGGGCTCCGGCCGCCAGGAGCCGGACCCCGGCCGACTCGCGATTCATGGCGATCAGGGCCGTCTGGTAGAGGAAGGCCAGGGTCAGGAGCGGTGCCCGCCAGATCCCCAGGGCCAGGAGCCAGCTTGCCCCCGAACCCCATTCCGGCAGGAGTTCGTGGACCAGGGGGCCGGAGAGGACCGAGGCCCCGACCGCGACAGGGATCAAGGCCAGGGTCAGGATCCGGACGAGCGAGTCCAGCGCCCGACGCCCCGCCGCCGGGGTGTCCCGCCAGGAACGCGCCAGGGTGGGGAAGACCACCTGCTGGAAGATCATCCCGAAGGTCAGGGCCGCGGTGACCATACGATGAGGGGCCCCGTAGAGGCCCACGTTCTCCCAGGTACACATCAGCCCGACGACCATTAGGTCGACCGAACTCAGGACCGTCTGGGCGACCTGGATCATCAGGACCGGGCGGCATCGATGGAGGAAGACGCCCAGGAATCGGCCACTCAAGGCCGGCCGAGGCAGGCCATATTGCCGGGCGTAACAGCCCCAGACCAGCGCGATCCCGCAGACTTCGCCCGTCACCAGCCAGGCGGGGACCCGGGCAATCCGCGAGGCGTCCCCCACCAGGAACCAGACGCCCAGCGCATAGACCGCCGTCCGGATATAGAGCGAGACCGCCACCAGGCCCATCCGCTCCATCCCTCGATAGACGAAATCGAGCCCCATCGCGGTCGTCAGGAGCATCAGGCCGTAGAGAGTCAGCAGGAGCCGGTCGGCGGGATCCCGGAGCGTCGTCGAGCCCACGATCACCAACCCCACGAAGAGGATTGTCGCGAGGACGATCTTGATCGTCAGGAGGTGGTTGACCAGCGGGCGGACCAGTCGAGGATGTCGGGCCAGTTCGCGAGCGGCGATGACCTCGCAACCGTTCCTGACCAGTAGGACCAGCCAGAAGACGACGTTGAAGGCGAACTCGATCCGTCCGTATCCCCCCTTTCCCAGCACCTTGGCCAGCGAGAGCGTGACCAGGACGGAAGTCGCCCGGCAGGCGACCTCGGCGGCGCTCAGGGACAGGAAGTTCGAGGCCATCCGTCGAGGGGCCTCGACCGGCTTGGGCCGTCGAGGGGCCGGAGTGGGCTTCGGCTGGAGCTTGCGGCGGGTCGGAGGCCGGCTCGTGAGGGGCGTAATTGCCATACTCGGTCGCACTTCCCCGGGGTCGGGCGATCGATCGACCAGGAACCTCGCCCGTAGTCTAGAGTCCGGCCCAGTAGGGCCGAAAATAGACTCGAACGCGGCTGGTCGGCCCGGACTATCCTCCCGCCGACTGACCAGACATCCGTCCTTCCGTTGGCCGGATATTGTTGCGGGCGGATCGTAGTGCCGCTTTCGAAAAGAGTCAATGTCTAGGATCGGACGGCGATCCCGCCAGCTTGAGCCGGCCCCTCTCGCTCGGAGAGGCGGCCGAGTCCCCGGGTGTCGTAGATCAGCGGGTCGAGCCAGCGAACCTTGGGTTCGACCCGAGGGACAAAGCCTTTGATCGAAAGGGGATCGAACCGGAGGACGTGGTCCAGCTTCTCGGCGATCCGAGGGTCGGAACTCCGCTGGAGTTTCTGGAGGACTTCGGCGTCATCCCCCAGGAGGTCCTCTCGTCGGAGGACCTTCAGGCGGAAGGCCTCGCGGAGCGAGTCGGCGAATTCATTATAGATGTACGCTTCGGTCGGGCTGGCCCACCAGTCGCGGTTCATCTCGGCGAAGCAATCGGCCGCCTCTCGAGCGATAGTTTGGTCCCGGAAGGCGATGCTGGTCCCGACCACGATCAAGGAGCTGAGAAATCGCGAGACCTGAGCCGGAGTCGTGACCCCACAGGCCAGGCTGTCTCGGCAGAAATAATCCAGGCGATCGGCGCAGAGGCCGGGCAAGGGCTGTTCGAGCAGGGGATAGACCGAATCGTCGTAGAACACCTCGGGTTCATAGCCCATCCGGGCCAGGACCCGGACCAGATCGGGCCGGTGGAGGAATTCCGGCTTGAGCCCCTCGTGGTGGTCCTGCTCTTCCGAGGCGAAGACGAAGTCGACCGCGTGCGAGAACGCCGTGTGTGAGACGTCGTGAAGGAGGCCAGCCACTTGTTCGCGACGATCGGCACCCAGGCGTCCGAGGAGCAGATGCACTCCGAGGCTGTGTTCATAACGAGTGACCGTCTTGAACGGGAATGCTAGCGCGGAGGGACCTGCCTGGCGGATTCCTCGGAGTCGCTGGAAGGTCGGGCACTCGATCAATGCGAGAATTCCGGGATCGTCGATCGACACCTCTCCATAAACCCGGTCGTTCCAACGCATCGACAACACCACCTCGAAGGCTTTCGACCGAGAAATCATCCTTTTTAATGATCGGTTGGATCAACCTTGATTGCAAGAGGGGGGCAAGTGACGAACGCAACCACGATTAACTCGCTCGGAAGGATCGAAGCGGTTCCCCTCGGGCCTCAGCCTCGCTAAGATCAATTTCGTCCGCATCTCGCGGCCGATCGACTGACCTGATCATCGAGCATAACCGCTGACGCCCTGGGGGCGAGGGGCCATTTCGTGATTCAATCCTGGACGATGAGTCGAAGCGGTGTCCTGGCCCTGGCGGCCTGGGCCGGCCTGGGATTCGCCGGTTGCGGGGGGGCGGCCAATCATTCGGGGACCGTCGGACCGGATTCCTCCGGTGCCTCCTCGGGAACGGGCCGGATTGTCCTGGTCACCAACGGTAATTCCGATTGGTGGTCGGCCGTCGAGAAGGGGATGAAGGACGGTGCGGCCAAGCACGATGCCGACGTCCAGATGAAGAGGAATCAGGAAGGGGCCGGGACCGAGGGGCAGATCCGCCTGCTCGAAGAAGCCCTGGGAGCCTCCGAGGTCAAGGCCGTGGCGGTCTCGGCCGTCGACGCCGACGCCCCGGGTATCGCCGACGCGATGCGGAAGCTCAAGGAAGCCGGCAAGCTGGTCATCACGATCGACTCGGACGTGAACACAGGAGCCGCCGACGCCCGGAGCCACTACATCGGGACCAACAATGCCAAGGCGGGCGAGATCGCCGGCCAGGCCGCCGCGACGATCCGACCCCAGGGCGGGTCGGTGGCCGTCTTCGTCGGCAGCGCCTCGGCCGAAAATGCCAGGGCTCGATTGGATGGCTTCTTCACCGGGGCGGGCCCCAAGTTTCTCCGGTCTACCGACATGATCTATGAGGATCAACACGATACGAACCGGGCCCAGTCGCTCCCCGAGATCGCCATCACCAAGGATCCCGAGATCGGCGTGATGCTCGGCCTCTATTCCTACAATGCCCCGAGGATTGCCGCCGAGGTCGCCAAGCGGCCCGACTTCCGCAAGAAGACCAGCGTCGTCACCTTCGACCTCGATGAACAGGCCGTGGCCTTTCTCGAAAAGGGTGACATCGACGTCTCGGTCTGCCAAAATCCCTACGAGATCGGCTATCAAGCGGTCCGGCTCCTCTCGGCGCTGATGAAAGACGACAAGACGACGGTCGAGCAGATGTTTCCCGAAGGGCAGACCAGCCTGGATACGGGAGTCCGCGTGATCGTCCCGACGGCCGACTCGCCGGTCAAGGGTGCCGAGGTCATCACGATCGAGGACATGAAGAAGTGGCTCGCGGATAAAGGGCTCAAGTCCTCCTGACTCCGGCGGGCGGCCGGTCGTGGTCGGGACGATCTCGATCGGTTACTCTGAGGCGCGGCAACTCGTAGGCGAGTCGGGTGCGGCTGTCTCCCGCCACTCGCCTCGCCATCGGAAGAAGACGAGGCTCATGGGCGCGAACCAAAGGGCGGGGTGGTTGTCGAAAGTCCTCCGATCCACGGAGCTAGGCCTGGTCGCGAGCCTTGCGGCGATCCTCGGGCTGATCTATCTCCTCGGACCGCCCGACTCCTTCTTCACGTGGACAACCCAACTTTCACTCCTCCATCAGATCGGCCTTTACGGCGTACTGGCCGTCGGGGCTGCAGTCGTGATCATTTCGGGGGGGATCGACCTCTCGGTCGGATCGGTGGTGGCGCTCTCTTCAGTCTTCTGCGCGAAGCTCCTCAAGGAGTGGCTCCACAACGGGGCGTCCCCCACACCCCCTTCGAATGGGATCGTAATCCTGGCGATTGCCTTGACCTTGTTATTGGGCCTGGCAATCGGGCTCTTCCACGCGTTCTTGATCAATCGATTCGGGCTACCGCCATTCATCGCCACCCTGGCGTCGATGTCGGGGCTTCGTAGCCTGGCATCGATTCTCTCGGAAAATCGGACGATCAATGTCGAGTACGAGGCCTTTCGATTCCTGGGCCAGACGCCTCGACTCACATTCCGAACCTTCTTGCTAGTAGCCACCGCAACCAGCCTGATGATGGGAGCGACTGTTCTGGGCCGACACCTCTTCGCGCTCGGTGGTAATGAGGCCGCCGCCCGATTGAGTGGGCTGAAAATCCGCAGGCTGAAGGCGTTTGCTTATGGTTTCTCGGGTGTCATGGCCGCACTGGCGGGAATCCTCTTCGCAGGGCGGAGCGGGCAGGCCAGTCCCGAGCTGGGCAAATCCTACGAATTGTTCGCGATCACGGCTGCCGTCGTCGGTGGATGCAGTCTTTCCGGGGGGATCGGCTCGATCCGCGGTACGGTACTCGGCCTGGTGCTCTTGCAGACCTTGATCCGTGGAACAGGACTGGTCGTCCGCAAGCTGGATTTCTTCGTAGGTCAGGCTCACGTCGTCATCGAGCTCAATAGCACGCAGGTCGAGGGCCTGGTCCTCGGCACCGTAATCATCTGCGCCGTGGCCATCAATCAATTCCTCCGCCCAAAACTCTAACCAGCCTCTGGCCTGCCACCCTCCCACGTCCAGCCATCCGACTGCCGGGATTTACGGTCCTGGCGATCCCCCCTCCGGCGCTCCCGCCATGTCGATGTCATCAACCCAACCATCGGGAAGGCCCGACCCGATCTCGAACCGAGACCTGGAGCGCTGGCATCGTACCTCGGTCCGCCGGATCATGGTCGGCTTCGGTTCTGTGGGCCTCGTTGTCCTGTTCGGGGTCCTCGGCTATCTCTCCCACGGCTGGAGCCTGTTCGAATCGCTCTACATGGTGGTGATCACCATCTCAGGCGTCGGATTCGGCGAGGTTCGCCCGCTGGCCTCGACCAGTCTCCAGATCCATACGATGATGGTCATCGCGATGGGGATGCTGTCGGTCGCCTACACGCTGGCGGGGTTCGTTCAGCTTCTGACCGAGGGCGAAGTTCGCAACTACCTGGGACGGCAACGGATGAAGCGTCAGATCGAGGCACTGAAGGGCCACACGATCATCGTCGGTTACGGCCGAGTCGGCACGCTGGTCGCTGACGAACTGGTCAATGCGGGGATGTCGTTCGTGATCATCGAACGGGCGATCGAGCGTGTGATCGACATCGAGCGCCGGGGCTATCCCAACCTCCACGCCGATGCGACCGAGGAGGAAACGCTCCGCGAAGCCGGACTCGACCGCGCCAAGACCCTGGTGACGGTACTGCCGACCGATGCCGAGAACGTTTTCCTCACCTTGACGGCCCGTCGGCTTGCCCCGACCGTCGAGATCATTGCCCGGGCTGAGCAGACCGTGACCCTCAAGACCCTCCGACAGGCCGGGGCCGACCATGTGGTGATGCCTGCGGTGATCGGTGCCCACCGGATCATCTCGCTGTTGACCAACCCTTCCTCGGTCGAGTTCGCCGAGTTGGTGACGCGCCGGTCAAGTCTTGCGATCGAGATGGAAGAGGTCCCGGTCAAGAGTCACGGCGCCCTCGACGGCCTGTCGCTCCGCGACGCCGACATCGGCCGAAAGACCGGGGTCATGGTCATCGCGGTCAAGCGGGCCGACGGTCGGGTCGAGTTTCCCCCGTCGGGCGACGAGCCGTTCGCCGTGGGCGATACGGCCGTGATCCTGGGCCGTCGGAGTAATCTCGACCTCTTCCGTCAGAACTTCAAGAGCTGAACGGCTCCCATCGGACGGATCGGCTCGGCAGATTCAAGAAAGAACACCGCCAACACCCGGACAGTCCGGAGGTTGGCGGCGTGATTCTGAAAGCGAAAGTTGGGTCGAGTCCGGATCGAAGGTTGATTAACGCTTCGAGAACTGGAAGCTGCGACGCGCTTTCTTGTGTCCGTACTTTTTCCGCTCGACCATTCGGGCGTCCCGGGTGAGGAAGTCGCCGTCGCGGAGCACGGGAAGGAGGTCAGGGCGATGCTCGGCCAGGGCACGAGCCAGTCCCAGGAGCACGGCCCCGGACTGGCTGTTCTTGCCGCTACCCTTGACGTTGACGAAGACGTCAATCCGCTCACCCATCTCGGTGGCCCGGAGCGGGGCGCGAACGTCGCTCCGCTGGGTCTCCTCGGTGAAGTAGGCGTCCACTTCGAGCTTGTTGATCAGGTACTTGCCGGTGCCTTCGCGGATCCGGACCCGGGCAACCGCGGTCTTGCGCCGGCCGGTGCCCCAGATGAAATCAGAGTGAGCAGCCGTGGCCATCTTTGGTTCGATCCTCAGCCCGATCGGGTCTATCGCGGGTTTGATCCCCGCGCCCGTTCCCGGGGCGCGGGCCATGGAATGATTTCGAGAACGACGTCGGCTTACTCGGCCGTCGGCTCGGCGGACGGCGTTTCGGTCACCGAGTCAGGAGAAGGTAGTTGAGCCTCGTGGGCTCCGGCCGGAGGAGGCAGTTGGGCCTCTTCGACGGCGGGTGCCAGGACGGCCGCCTCGGCAACCGACTTCGGGCGAGGCTTCTTGGCCGCGGGGGTCGGCTTGGGGGCGTAGATCGCTCCCGAGGCCGAAGGCCGACCGTCGATCGCTTCCAGGGGGATCGGCGACTGGGCCTGGTGCTCGTGAGCGGGCCCCGAGTAGAGCTTGAGCTTGCTCATCATGTGGCGGCCGATCTTGTTCTTTGGCATCATCCGCTGGATGGCCAGCCGCAAGATCCGGTCGGGGTGGCGCTGGAAGAGCTTCCAGGCTTGTTCTTCCTTCTGACCGCCCGGGTGGCCCGAGTAGCGCTGGTAGAACTTTTGCTGCCACTTGTTCCCGGTGAAGACCACCTTGTCGACATTGGTGACGATCACGTAGTCGCCGGTGTCGAGGAACGGGGCGTAGGTCGGGCGATGCTTGCCCATCAAGATCGGCGCGATCTGAGCAGCAAGGCGACCGACGACGGCCTCGTTGGCGTCAATCACGTACCACTGTTTGGCCAGCTCGCCGGCTTTCGGCTGATAGCAATTCATGAACGGAGCTACCTAACTTCGTGTCCCGGGCAACGGCCCGGCCGGAAACCCATCCTCGACCGGCGAAACGACCATTCTAATGGCCCCCCGGCCCGCGTCAAGGCCGGTTTGCCCGGTATTGCCGGAGCTGCTCGACGAAGGCGGCGTGTTCGGGGCTTTCCAGCCCTCGTCGGAGGGAAGCCAGGACGGCTTGCCCGTCATCCCGAACGAAGGCTGCTTCATCGAGCCAGAGGCCGGGGAACGACACAGATCGGTGAAGACATCGTCGTCCGTGACCAGGGGATTGAACCCACCTGGCCCGCCACGAACCAATGGAATTCGTCGAGAATCGCCATCAGCACTTCCCGCGCTCGCGGCATGATCCAACATCAACCCCCGAGATTCTCGCGGACGAAGGCCACCGCGCGTTCGAGGGCGGCGGGGATCTGATCGGAGATCTTCCCCCCCGCCTGGGCGAGGTCGGGTCGGCCCCCTCCCCCTCCCCCGACGACCGGGGCGACCTCCTTGAGCCACTGGCCCGAGTGGAGCCCTCGGGCGATCAGGTCGGGGGTGAGGCCGGCGGCCAGGTTCACCTTGCCTTCGACGCTGGAGGCCAGCAGGACCGCCAGTCCTGCGGGCGACTTCCGGCGCAGGACGTCGATGAGTTGCCTCAACTCGTCGGGCGTGGAAGCCCCGACCGAGGCCGTCAGGACCCGGATGTCGTCGACGACCGAGGCCGAGGCCAGCAACTCGTCGGGCGAGGTCTTCGGGCCGTCTTCGACCTTGCGCTGGGCGGCTTGCTTCTTGAGGGCCTTGATCTCATCAAGGAGCCCGGCGACCCGCTCCGGGACCATCGTAGCGGGAACCTTGAGAGTGGCCGCGACCTCGGCCAGGGCCTGTTCTTCCTGCCGGATCAGGTCGAGTGCGGCCTTGCCGGTGAGGGCCGTGATCCGCCGGGTCCCGGCCGAGACCGACTCCTCTCCCACGACCTTGAACAGGCCGACCTGGCCGACATTGTCGAGGTGAGTCCCGCCGCAGAGCTCGCGGGAGAACTCGCCCATCGAGACCACCCGGACGATTTCGGGGTACTTCTCGCCGAAGAGCGCCATCGCCCCCAGGTTCCGGGCCTCGTCGATCGGCATCGTGGTCCAGGAGATCGGCTCTCCCCGGAGGACCCGGTGATTGACGGTCTCCTCGATCAGGCGGAGCCGGTCGCGGCCGACGGCCTCGGGGTTCGAGAAGTCGAACCTCAGCCGATCGGGCTCGACCTTGCTGCCGGCCTGCTGGGCATGCTTGCCCAGGTGGATATGCAAGGCATGGTGCAGGACATGCGTGGCCGAGTGGGCCCGGCGGATGGCCTCGCGTCGGTCGAGATCGACCTCGGCGTGGACCGAGGCATTCACAGAGACGGTTCCCTCGGTCACCCGGCCGACGTGGAGCGTGAAATCGTTTTCCTTCTTCGTGTCGCTCACCTGGAAGGAGAACCCCTCGCCCCGGATCAGGCCAACATCCCCCACCTGGCCGCCGCTCTCCCCGTAGAACGGGGTCCGGTCCAGGACCAGGATCACGGGTCGGGCGTTCTCGGGGCCAACGGTCGCCGAGTCGGCCAGTCGGTTCTGTTCGACGATGCCGATGACCTTGGCATCGGCCGAGGTCGTCGCGTAGCCGACAAATTCGTTCCCCTGGTGGAAGGCTTTTTTCAGTTCATCGAGCGGACCGGCCGTGAAGACCGCGGCGGCCTCGGTGGTCCCGCGAGAGGTCCGCGAGTGGTCCTCCATCTCCATTTCGAAGCCCGCTCGATCGACGCGGAGATTCTGGTCGGAGGCCAGGCTTTCGGTGACTTCGACGGGGATCCCGTGCGTCGCATGGAGCACGAACGCGTCTCGGCCGGTGATCGCCTCGGAGCCCGCCGATCGCGTCTTCCGGAAGACATCGTTAAGCAGCTTCAGGCCGTTTTCGAGGTTTCGGAGGAACTGTTCCTCTTCCTCTCGGACGACGGTCTGGATCCGACGGACGCTCTCGGCCAGTTCGGGATAGGGGCGGGCCATCACTTCGGCGACGGTCGGGATGATCTGATGAATAAACGGTTCACGACGGCCCATCTGGTAGGCGTCGAGGACCGCCCGCCGGAGCAAGCGTCGGACGACGTAGCCTTGCTTCTCGTTGGACGGCTTGATGTTCTCGTGGATCGTGAAGGCCAGGGTCCGCGCGTGATCCGAGATTCGCCGGATCCGGATGCCGTCCGGGGTGTTCCGATCGTAATTGATCCCGAGGGTCTCGGCGGAGGCCGCGACCAGCGGCTTCATGATGTCGATCTCGAAGTTCGATGGGACTTTCTGCAAGGCCGCGGCCATTCGCTCCAGGCCCATCCCTGTGTCTATGTTCTTCTTGGGCAGGGGCTCGAGCTGGCCGGGGCCGACGCGGTTGAACTGGGTAAAGACTAGATTCCAGATCTCGACTTCTTCGATCCCGTCGCCGTGGTAGAAGATCTCCGAGCACGGGCCGCAAACGCCATCGGGACCATGAGTCGGTGCCCCGGCGGGCCAGAAGTTGTCGTCCTCGCCCATCCGGGTGATCCGGTCCGGGGCCAGGCCGATCTCCTTATTCCAGATCCCGAAAGCCTCGTCGTCATCGAGGTAGACGGTGACAGTCAGGCGGTCGGCCGGGACCTTCAGGCTCCTGGTGAGGAACTCCCAGCCCCAGTGGATCGCCTCGCGCTTGAAGTAGTCGCCGAAGCTGAAATTCCCCAGCATCTCGAAGAACGTCATGTGCCGAGGGGTCTTGCCGACGTTCTCGATGTCTCCGGTCCGGATGCACTTCTGGCAGGTGGTGGCCCGGGTGAAGCTCGGGTCGCCCAGACCCATGAACTCGCGCTTGAACTGGTTCATCCCGGCCGGGGTGAACAGGACGGTCTCGTCCTCCTTCGGGGCCAGGACGTCGCTTGGCCGGCGGACGCAGCCCTTGGAGGCGAAGAAATCGAGGAAGGCTTCGCGGAGTTCGTCGGTGGTCATGGGCTCGCTTTTCCGGTCGTCGGATGGGCTGGAGTCGCGACGGGGACTCCGATCCCGGGCATTATGAGTCCGGGATCGTCGGGATTCCCCATCCTCCACGATAACCGAAATCGACAGGCCATCCCACCCCGGGCGCCGGTGAGACTCGAAGGGTCGAGCGATCGAAGGGAGCGGGGATCAGGGGACGGTAATGACCCGATTTCCTTCGGTCGTGACTTCAACCGGTCCCTTCGAATCGGTGACGGCCTTGGCAAAGTCCTCGGGATTTTTCACGGCCTTCTCGCCCACCTTGACGATGATCTGGCCTGCCTTCAGGCCGGCAGCCTCGCCGGGGGAGCCGGGCTGAACCTCGGCGATCACGACGCCTCCCATCGCCATCGCTTCGAGCAGGTCTTGTCCGTTGACGGCCCTCGGGTCGGTGCTGACGAAGTCGACCCGAATCCCTCGCCAGTCCATCGGTCGGTTGGTCGCGATCACTTCGCCATAGACCCTGAGTTTCGAGAGCACGACGGTCTTCTCCAGGGCCTGTCCTTCGCGGATGATCCGGAGCTTGATCGGCGCGCCTGGGCTGAAGGCGTTGACGGCCATGACGAGCGTGTCGGAGTCGACCACGTTGATTCCGCCAATCGAGACGATCTCATCGCCGAGTTGCAAGCCCCCTTCGCCGGCGGGGGTTCCCGGCTCGACCTCGCGGATCTTGTTGGTGTTGTCGGGAGGGAGTCGGACACCGAGGAAGCCGTATTCGACCTCCTTTCCCTGGCGGAGTGCCTCGATCGCCCGACGAGAGAGAGTGTCGATCGGCAGGGCGTAACCGGCCTGGGCGTCGAAGCCCCCTGCATTGGCGGCATTGGTCGTCAACCCGACGAGTTCCCCCTTCAGGTCGACGACGGCCCCTCCGCTCATCCCGAGATTGAGCTTGGCATCGAGCTGGAGGAGGGTCGGATAGTTTCGGAGCTGTTTCTTGTAAGGTTCGAGCTGCGCGGTGGGGAGATCGAGCCGACGCGAGATGTTCGAGAGGATCCCCCAGCTGGCCGAGGCCTGGCCGTCTCGACCGGCATTGAAGGGGTTGCCCAGCGAAAGCAGGAAGGAACCCTTGCGAAGCTTCGAGGCATCGCCCATCGCGATCGGCTTGAGCCGGGGTGGCGACTGTCCGGGGATCGTCCGGGGGACGATAACCGCCAGGTCGCTTCGGGGGTCGGCGGCGATCACCTCGGCTTCGAACTCCTTGACGCCCTGGGCGCGGACCAGGAGCAGGCTTGCCCCCTTGACCACGTGGAATGTGGTCAGGATTTCTCCCTTGTCGCCGATCACGACGCCCGAGCCGTAGTCGGTCGAGATGTAGTCGCGCGTTTCGAGATCTTCCAGGCCCCGAAATCCGCCGAAGGGGGTCGGGGGCTGGGGCACGACCTGGGGGGCAGGGTTCCGACCTCGAATGGCGGTCGTTTCCTCGGATTTCCCGTCCTTGTCGCGAGCGATGGCCACCACAGATGGTTCCGCCCGAGCGATCGCATCGGCCAGGGTCGACTCCAGGGCCGAAACGACGTCCATCGCGGCCGCGGGTGGCTGGGGATTATCCGACAACGCCAGGAAGGCGAGAATCAAGGGGGCCAGATTCGGCATGGTCGGTCACTCCCGGAAGTCTTCAGGGCTAATGTCTCGGCACATCGAAGCGATTCCGGATCACCCCGCTGAACCGTCCGGGCTGGCAATCACCAGGGTGTAGCCATCGGGATCGCGTAGCCAGCATTCCCAATGATTGGGACCGCCGTCGCCGTCCGGAGGATTCCGGTGTCGAGGTATGACGACCTCGGCCTTCAAATCGGCGAGCCGGGCCAGTGCCTGGTCGAAATCGTCGATTTCGAACCACAGGAGCACACCATTACCGGCGAGTTGGTCGGGATCGCCAATCGGACCGTGATGGTGTTCGACGTCCCACCGGTGGAGCTGGAGGACCAAAACTCCATTCGAGGTCAGCCGTTCGTACTCGTCGCCGCCGTGGTCGCTCTTGCAGCCGAGGAGGTGTTGATACCAACGGCTGCTGGCCTGGACATCTCGCACGGCGATCAGGGGTTGAGGACGCATCGATGATCCTTAACGTTCCATCGACGGCCTCCCGTGTCGCCCGGATCGGGAGGCCGTCGAGGATCTGACGCCCATTATCATGGCCGGACCACCGGCGCGCCAACCTTTGTCAAACTCAATCCTCGTCGGAGTCGTCGGCGCTCAGGGCGTTGGCTGATTGGTGATGGCTGCTGACCCGGGTGGCCATCACCTTGTTGGTCAGCTCCTCGGCGATCTCGGGATGGTCGCGGAGATATTGCTTGGCGTTCTCGCGACCCTGGCCGAGCCGCAGGTCCCCGTAGTTGAACCACGAGCCCGACTTCTCGACGAACTTGTCGGCCATCGCCAGGTCCATCAGGTCCCCTTCTCGGGAAATCCCTCCGGTATACATCATGTCGAACTCGCAGACCCGGAAGGGCGGGGCGACCTTGTTCTTGACGATCTTGACCTTGACCCGCGAGCCGACGACCTCCTCGCCCTCCTTCACCGGGCCGATCCTCCGGACGTCGATCCGGCAGGAGCTGTAAAACTTCAAGGCCCGGCCGCCCGGCGTGGTCTCGGGGCTGCCGAACATCACCCCGATCTTCTCGCGGATCTGGTTGATGAAGATCAGGACGCACTTGGACTTGGAGACGCCGCCGGTCAGCTTTCGGAGGGCCTGGCTCATCAGCCGGGCCTGCAAGCCGACGTGGCTGTCGCCGATCTCCCCCTCGATCTCCGCCCGGGGGACCAGCGCGGCCACCGAGTCGATCACGATGATGTCCACGGCGTTGGACATGACCAGCATCTCGGCGATCTGCAACGCCTCCTCGGCGCTGGAAGGCTGGCTGACCAGCAGCGACTCGATGTCCACGCCCAACCGCTTGCACCAGGATGGGTCGAGCGCGTGCTCGGCATCGATGAAGGCCGCCACTCCGCCGATCTTCTGGGCATTCGCGACCGCGTGGAGGGCGATCGTCGTCTTGCCGCTCGACTCCGGCCCGAACAGCTCGACAATCCGACCCTTGGGCAGGCCGTGACCGCCCAGGGCCAGGTCGAGCGAGATTGCGCCGGTGGAGACCCCCTCGACTTCGAGGGAGGACCCCTCGCCCAGCTTCATGATCGCCCCGGCGCCGAACGCCTTCTCGATCGAGCTGATCGCATGATTCAAGGCGCGCTCGTCGGCCGTCTGCGCCTTGCCGTTGGTCTCGACCGCCTGTTTCTTGGCCACGACGAGCGTCTCCCGCGTTTGAGGCGATGAATCTGTACGTTAGGCCACTATCTTATCACGTGAATTCAAAGTCCGTCAAGCTTCCGATTTCCGTTTTTCCCCCCGCAACGGCGCCCGTGCGAGGGGCATGTACGACGGGCCTTCGGGGGTCAGGGTCGAGGCATAGACGACGACTTCCGAGGAGGTGAAGAGGCCCGCGGCCCAGCTCCGATAGTGCGGTATTAGCCGGGAGATCTCAATCTCCTGCCCTCGCTTCGACTTGATCCGACCCAGGGTGACATGGGGGTGGAATCGGTCGTCATCGGGGGGATAGCCCGCCTCGGCGGCGGCCCCGGCCACGGCTTCTTGGAGGTTCGTCAGAGCATCGAGGTCCGGCCCGGGTATCCCGACCCAGACGACTCGGGGGCGCTCCGGGTTGGGGAAAGCTCCGAGTGACTGGAGATTGAGCGTGATCGGATCGAACTCGGAGGAGGCTTCGGAGACGGCCTTGCAGAGGCGGGCGAGATCCACATCCGGCACGTCGCCCAGGAAAGCGAGGGTCAGGTGGAATAACGAAGGCTCAACCCAATGGGCGTTAGGGATCTCGGGGGCGATCAGCCCCTGGAGCCGCCCGAGGCGGGTCCGTTGGACGGTCGGGATTGGCAGGGCGATGAAGGTCCGTGAGGAGCTTGGCATGGCGGGATCAGATCCGTTCCGGTTCGGGATATTTCGAGGCCCGGGCCAGCCGGTCCCTGCGGATCAACGCCCAGACCGCCAGCGCGATCCCGCCCACGAAGGCCGAGCCGTAGGACGCCACGTGGGCCCAGAGGTCGGCCAGGAATGCGGCGTGTCGTTCGGTCGGGACTCGATCGGCTAGCGGTCCGGACAGCCAGATCCAGTTCCGGTGCGCGGCGAAGGACCCGGCCAGTCCGGCCAGCAGGGCGATGGCGGCCATCGAGACGAGCAGGAACCCCAGCGGTCGGGACAGGTCGCCTGCTTCGAGCTTGGGCCGGCGTCCGGCCCGGCAAGCAATCGCGAGATAGATGCCCAATCCCAGCCCGACCCACCAGCTTGCCAGGACCCCCCAGCCGAGGGCCAGGAGGGTCGGGTTATCGGTTCCGAAGATCGGTTTGTGTCCGATCGTGAAGTATTCGACGCAGATGCGCGCTGTGATGTTGTCGAGGGCGATCCCATAGGCGATCGCCCCGGCCACACCCAGGCCGATGATCTTGAACCATTCGGCCACGGCTGATCCTCCGATCCCGGACGTCGATCAGGCGGCCTCGACACCGTCGAGGAGCGAATCGACCTCATCGGACTCGCCGAAGTTGGACCGATAGCGCTCGACGAACTCGGTGACCGTGTAATAGTGATTCTGGGTCCCGGCATGCTCGATCGCGTAGACGGCGGTCAGAGCACCGAGTCGGCCGACGACCGGCCAGGAGAAGCCGTGGGCCATCCCCCGGACGAATCCGGCCCGGTAGGCATCGCCGGCCCCGGTGGGGTCGACCACGGCGGTCGGGCTGGCCGGGGGGATCTCGTATTCCTGACCATCGACGGTGATGAGCGCCCCGGCCTCACCCTTGGTGACGACCGTGATCGGGACTCGAGTACGGAGCTGACTCTCGGTAATCCCGAGCTTCTCGGACATCATGCCGAATTCGTAGTCGTTACCGGTCAGGACCTTCGCCCCCTTGAATCCGACCTCCAGTTCCTCGCCGGTCATCCGGGGAGCCTGCATCGAGGGGTCGTACAGATAGGGGATACCCAGCCGGGTGCATTCCTCGGCATAGCTCGCCATGGCGTCAGGGGCGTTGGGGGCGATCAGGACGAGGTCGTTCTTCGAGAGCCCCAGGCCGGCGAGCGAACAGGTGCTCGCGTGGTTCATCGCTCCCGGATAGAAGGCGGTGATCTGGTTGTGCTTCAGGTCGGTGTTGATGAAACAGGAGGAGGTGAAGTCTCCCTCGACCACCTTGATTCCATCGGTGACGACCCCCTTCGACTCCAGCCAGGCGCGATATTCGGCGAAATCGTCGCCGACCGTGCCCACCACCTCGGGCCGCTCGCCGAGCAGGGCCAGGTTGTACGCGATATTGGGTGCCGTGCCGCCCCGGAGCCGCTTCATCGAGTCGACCAGGAAGGAGACGCTCAGAATGTGCATCTTCTCGGGCAGGATGTGGTCCTGGAAGTGACCCGGGAAGACCATGACGTAGTCGAAGGCAATCGATCCGGTGACGATGAGTCGCATGAACGGTTTCTCTCGGGTCGGGCGGCTCGCTGGAGGTCATCGTCTCCAGGCCGCGGACCATGGGCGGGATATGACACGAAAGACCGCGTGACGTAGCGAGATGGCCTCGGGGAATTCCGCCAGTAACTTCAAGTCGTCCAGCTTACGGAAAAGTCGTCCGGGAAGTAAGGAGGCGGTGTTCGCCCTGGCCGTCGAGGCCAGCCTCCTGCTTTCCGGATCGATCGAGGTCAGGAGCGACCGAGGTCGATTGACTGTGTTTTTCGGAGACTCCTCGACGCTTGATTGAATGATGAGCCACCTGGGGCTAGCATGAAAGCATCCCCCCGATACCATCGTTGATTGGCCCCAATCATGAGCCAGTTCCGCACGATCCGACGCGTCACCGTCTATGCGGACGCATCCCTGGAGAAGATCCTGCTGGAGCGTTTCCTCCACCTGGGCGCCACCGGCTATAGCATCGTCGAGTGCCGTGGTCAGGGGGAGCATGAGGTCGTCGTCGATCCGTTTCGAGGCGCCGCCCGCGTCCGGATCGAAGTCCTTTGCCGACCCGAGGTCGGAGAGAAGATCCTGGATTATCTCTCCGGGGAAAACTTCCAGCGAAGGGCGGTGGCCGCCTGCATGGAGCACGTCGAGGTGGCTTCAGGGGACAAGTTCTGAAGGATTGCCCCACGACTACAATTCGACACCGTGACCGGCGGTCGATGTGTTTGGAGATGTTTGGTCGGACTCGATCGGCCTTCGAATGTCCCTACTCATCCCAGTCCTAAGCCTTTCAGTAGATCGCGGATGGTCCCCAGCGGGAAACCGGGCGCAGTCGTGTGTTGAAGCTGAAGCTGTACCGACGTGGGGACCTTCTCGATCACGTACTTCTCGGTGGCCGAATAGTCGAGCGCCCCGATCCGACCAGTCTGGCGGAAGACGATGCCATCGGAGGTGTGGAACCGGATGGTGAGGAGGTAGGTCGAGAATTGGTTCGATTGGAAGGAGTAGTCGGGCCGGATGACGCGAGTCGCGTCCCCTTCCGGTTTGATCTCGGGGATCTCGAACGAGCCGCCGGGATACTCGACAGCCAGATCGGTGATCGGGCCGCCGGTCCGGTTATCGATCGTGATCGTGATCGCCCGGAACTGGTAGGCGATGACCTCCAGGATCGGGAAGGAAATCGCGAGGAGCCCGACGAAGAGGAGCCGGCGGTTCCGCCTCCTCTTCAGGGCGTCGAGCGTGGATTGAGGGACGGGCTCGGGCTTGCCTTCGGCGATTCTCCGCCACTTCCTGGACATTGTGAGCGATTCTCGGGAGGGTTCAGGAGGACTCGGCCTGGAGCATGGCCAGGGTCGCCGCGATCCGGCTTCGGCACGAATCTCGCCCCAGGATGACCAGGCAGTCGTAGAGCCCGGGGCCGACCCCCTGCCCCGTGGTCGCGACCCGGAGCGGGTTCACCACCTGTCCCATCGGGTGACCGTGAGACTCGGCGTAGTCATGGACGGCTTTTTCCAGGGTGGCCAGGTCGTAGGGCTCGGTGGTCGCCAGGACCTCGTCGAGTTCGGCCAGCAACTTGGGGACGCCATCTTTCCGGAGGCGCTTCTTGACGGCGTCGGGATCGTGCGTGAGGGTCTCGGTGAAGAAGTAGCGACCCAGCGTCAAAATGTCCGAGTAGACCTTGAGCCGATCCCCGAGGGCCTCGATCACCGAGGCGATCCGGCCTCGAAGTTCGGGAGCGACCGGCTCGGTGGCCAGCCCTTCCCTGACCAGGTAAGGGATCACGGCGTCGACCTTCTGATCGGTCGAGAGGGTCTTCATCCACTCGCCCTGGATCCAGAAGAGCTTGTCGGGGTCGTGGCTGGCGGGCGAGCTGTTCACCCGGTCGATGGTGAACTTCTCGATCAGCTCGGCCCGGGTGAAGATTTCCTGGCTGGCGTCGAGGCTCCAGCCCAGGCGGGCCAGGTAGTTCATCATCGCCTCGGGCAAGTAGCCCTTCTCCACGTACTGGTTCAGGAGGACCAGGATTCCTCGCTTGGCATACTCGTCGGTCTTCCGCTTGGAGAGCTTGACCTTCGAGCCCACCTCGGCGACGAACGGGACGTGGGCGAAGGCGGGAAGCTCGGCCCCGAGGGCCTCGAACAGGAGGATCTGGGAGAAGGTGTTCGTCAGGTGCTCGTCCGCCCGGACGACGTGGGTGATCTTCATCTCGGCGTCGTCGACGACGCTGGCGAAGTTGTAGAGCGGCATCCCGTCGGGGCGGACGATGACGAAGTCGCCGATGTCGTCCGACTTCATCTCGACATCGCCCTTGATCAGGTCGTGGACGACCAGCGACCGACCGAGGGGGACGCGGAACCGGAGGCCGAAGGGCTGGCCGCTCGCTTCGAGGCGGGCCCGGTCGGCATCGGGCAGGGGCTTCTCGCGGAACCGGTAGGCGACCTTGTGCGACTTCTGAGACTCGCGGTCGGCGTCTCGTTCGGCCTGGGTCGAGTAGTCTCGATAGGCGTAGCCCGAGGCGACCAGCGAGGCGGCGGCCTTCGCGTACGATTCGGACCTCTCCGACTGGAAGTAGGGACCGTGGGGTCCGCCAACTTCGGGGCCTTCATCCCAGTCCATTCCCATCCAGCGGAAACCATCGAGGATGCGTGTGAGCGCGTCCTCGACGTGTCGCTGCTGGTCGGTATCGTCGATCCGGAGGACGAACTGGCCGCCGAAGTGCCGCGCCAGGAGCCAGTTGAAGAGTGCCGTTCGGACTCCCCCGATATGGAGGAATCCGGTCGGACTGGGGGCGAATCGGGTTCGAACGCTCATGATGACGGGAGTCGGCCCTATGATCGAAACCGCTTACTAACGAACGGATTAAGATCACGATAGGCGGTCTCGCCCATCCTGTCAACGCCGATCGAGGCCGTGAGGAATATCGATTCAGGCACGCTTGGCGAGTGGCTGCGTTGGACCTTCGGATTCCGGAGGTTTCTCATAACCGAGATTGATGAGGACTTCCAGGACCTCGCTCCAGGTGGGGAACATCCGACCGCTTCGATGCTTGTAATCGTGCATCGCTTGCATGAACTCGCGTTCGGCGAGGGAATATTCCCGGTCGCACGTGGTGGGGTCGACGAACCTTCGGCGTCCACTAGCGTTCCGGGCAGAGGCCGCCCTGAGGGCCTGGGCTGTCGCCTTCGGATCGTCCCATTCGCTGCTCTGGTTCGCTTCGGAGAGGTTGATTGGGACGGCCGGGGCGGGCGCGGTGCGAGGCTTCATGATGTGGTACGCTCCTCAATCGAGGCCGGAACCGGTGGCTTTTCGTCGGAGATCCGGTCATACGGGAAGGCGCGCGGGGCCAAGACTCCTTTCCATCGAGAATTGGCTGCCGCCGTCGCTCGACGGCTCGGCCATTTCCTCGATTCGTCCCGCAGACGACCCAGTTTAGAGTCTCTCTGGGGGTGACCAGGTTGTCCCGAGCCACCCCCGGACAGAATCTAAGACGCGGCGCGACCAGGAGGCGACAACTCTTGAAGAAAAAATCGAGACTCCGTCCCGGAATTCCTCGCCAGGAGGCTGCGTCCCCGGTTCAGAGGACCCTGGACGAGTCCGATCGATTCGGAAGGCCCTGAAGTGGGCGAGGCGGCCTTCGTCGGGTGTGGAGCCGAAGGCCGGCGCACTGGCGGCGTCGAGGTACGGGAACGGGATGTTCCGACGCTGGCTTCTGGCCGAAGACGAACCAGCGAGCCATCGAGAAACTGATCCCGGTGGCTGCGATGATCCCGACCAGGGCTGCCGCCAGTCGGTGATCGCGGAAGAATCCGAAGGTGTTGGGCAAGGCTAGCCGAAGCGTCAGGCTGACGCCGATCCCCAGTAGGTTGCTCAGGACATAGCGGAGGTACTGGCGGCTGATCGAGCCCTGCCGAGAGTCGTTGAAGGTCAGCCGGCGGTTCAGCGAGAAATTCCAGGTGAGTGCCGTCGCGATCGCCAGGATGGCCGAGACGGCCAGGGCCATCGAACCGCCCACGATCGGAGCGGTCATCTCGGTCAGGAATGATCGAGCCAGGAGCGCCTGGAGCCCGGCATAGCAGGTCAGGTCGACCACCATGCCCGAGGCTCCCACGAAGCAGAACTGAAGGAGTCGCGAGACGTTTCCCAGGCGGTCGTCGGCCAGTCGCTTGAACTGTCGGAGTTCTCCCAGGAACGTCGGCGACAAGTCGTCGCGAACCGAGCGGATCGGGCCGACCGGCAGGTCGACGCGGCTGCCTCCCACTCGAGCCAGCAATTCCAGGGCGAAATGCGAGCCGACCGGAGCGAACGATTCATCGGCTTCCCGGGCCATGGCCCGAGTCAGGCCGATCAGGCCCGAGGTCGGGTCGGTCGTCCCCAGAAACCGGAAGGACAGCCATCCCAGCCATCGGTTGGGGCGGCTCGCCACCACCATCTCGGCATCCCCGACGGCGAGACGGTCCGCCACGGCCACCACGGCCTCCGCTGGGTAGTCCTTCGAGAGGTCGAGTATAACCAGGAGGTCTTCAACCGAGGCTCGCAGCCCGGTGATGGCGGCAACCGAGAGCCCCGGAGCCTCCGCGATCATCGAGTCACACCAGGGTTCATCGGAGCCCGGCATGAGCTTCGACTGGGGATCGGACACGGCCAGGGCCTCAACCTCATACCCTTGCTCTTCCAGGCGGGCCCGGCAGGCCGCGAGCCTGCCGGAAGGCCAGGGAATTCCGGGGGCCTGGAGGGTGATCAGACTCAGTCGGCTCATTTGGGCGAGGCTCCCCAGAATGTCGGCCGGCGGGTCAGATCCCGGGGAATGAGTCCGGGAGTGACGAGGCGGGTCGGCGATCCCGGCCGGGCTCGTAGCGACTTAAACTCCAGGTCGCTAATCGCATCGGCGAGATCGGGGCGTGCGTCGCCCGACGATGACATCCGTGTCAATGAATTCAAAATGCACCCACTCCAGGCGCGTTGTCGATTCAATTTAGCCCAACCGAGATTTTCCGTCAAACTCGTTCATGACGCGAAGGTGTCATTGTTCCTTGTTGGAAACGCATCGTGGCCCTGTTTCGGGAGTTTCGGATGTTCCTCGGAGGATCGGGCGATCATGAGGGACGTCCGAGGTCCTCCGAGCGGGGATAAATTTTATGACGGGGGGCGTTGCGGAGGGCGGTCGCCCGGCCCCACGCGGTCACCTCGCGGAAGGCCTCCGATCGGATGAAATCATGGAAGGCCTGGGCATCCGACCACTCGCTGATGATCGCGAACGAGTCGTGGTCATCTACTCGCTGGTATAAGAAGCTGGAAGTGTGCCCTGCGGCCTCTCGGAGGGCCTCGACCACGGCCTCGAACTTGGCCTGGAAGGCCGGCCCCTGCCCGGGGAGTACATCGTAATACATGCCAACCGTCACCATCGACGAAGACCTCCGGGTCATTGAGTCCGATCCATGGCGGGCTCGAGAACGCAAAATGGTTCAGGCAAGGGCAACGAAATCGAGGCTGGTCGAGCGTCGGGGATCTACAGGACGTCAAACGTCCATCGGCCATAAAGCATCGCAGAGATGAGGGGAAACATCCGGGGCGGTCTTTCAGACCTCGTCGAGCCCGCGGTCGATCCACCCGCCCCCCATGAGGAATTCGTCCTGATAGACGGCCACGACTTGGCCCGGGGTCACCGCCGATTGCGGTTCGTCGAAGAGGATCCGAACTTGCCCGTCCTCGATCGGCTCGACGGTGGCCGGCACGGCCCGGTGACGTGCCCGAATCTGGGCCAGGCAAGGGGTCGGACCCTCCGGCGGATCGATATGCCACTGGAATTTCGAGGCGATTAGCCCGGGCTTCTCGAGCGACGATCGACGACCGATGGTCACGGTCTTGCTCGATGGCTCGATCTGGACGACGTAGCGTGGCTCTCCGACGGCGATCCCCAACCCCCGGCGCTGGCCGATGGTGAAGCCCTCAATCCCCGAGTGATGTCCGACCGTGATCCCCTCCTCGTCGACGATCGGTCCGGCCGTGTCCAGCGTCGGCCGACGCTCCCGGACAAACCGCAGGTAGTCGTCATCGGGGATGAAGCAGATCTCTTGACTGTCGGGCTTGTCGTGGACGGGCAATGCCAGGTCTCTGGCGATGGCGCGGATCTCGGACTTGGTTCGATCTCCCACCGGCAGGAGGACGTGAGGGAGGGTTTCGGCTCGGAGCCCGAAGAGGACGTACGACTGATCCTTGGTCGGGTCCACCCCTCGTGAGACCCGGCTCCGTCCTTCGGAGTCGGTGGCCATCCGAGCATAATGCCCCGTGGCCACGAAATCGGCCCCAACCTGTCGCCCGTACGCCCAGAGCTTCCCGAACTTGAGCCAGGAGTTGCAGAGTACGCAGGGATTGGGCGTCCGGCCGGCGGCATATTCGTCGGCGAATCGATCCATGATCCTCGAGAAATCGCGCTCGAAGTCCAGTGCGTAAAAGGGGATATCGAGCCGGTCGGCCACGGCCTGGGCGTCGATGGCGTCGGTGGCGCTGCAGCAGGTCTTGGCCCGACGTTCGAGCGAATCGCCGTGGGCTCCGGTGCGCATGAACAGCCCGATGACCTCGTACCCCTGCTCCTTGAGCAGATGCGCGGCCACCGAGCTATCAACCCCCCCGCTCATCGCCAGCACGACCCTGTTACCCATCGATTGCCGCCCTCGACCTGCTCCGCCTGCATCACCCACCTGTAACACAGGATAGGCTTGACGAGGTGTAATCTTCAAGTCGAGCGGTCGTGCCTCGCGGAACGTTCAATGGCCGGGTCGAGGTCCATGGGAGGCGAAGCTCGACCCGGAATCCTCGGACTGGCACGATTCCGAGGACTGTGTTGCCGACCGAACGCGGTGGAGATATTTCGGGGGATCGATCAATTGGCGTGGTCTGGGTGGAGGGCTGGCTGGCCTTGCGATGTAATAGCCCTGGATATAAGTAGCTCCGTGGTCGCGGAACCATTCGAATTCCTCGGCCGACTCGATCCCCTCGGCAACCGTCTCGATACCCAGCTTGTGGGCCATCTCCAGAAGATGCGCGGTGATGTTGGCCTGGTACGGATCGAGATGGACGTCGCGGATCAGCTGAATATCGAGCTTGGCCACATCGGGTCGAAGCTGACTCAGGAGGTTCAGCGACCCATATCCAGCGCCCAGGTCGTCCAGCGCGACCCGGAATCCGGCCTTTCGGTAGGTCTCCAGAATCCGGAGCAGGTTGGCGCCACTCTGGTCGCTCTCGACCACTTCGAAAACGATCCGATCCGGGGCGAAGCCGGCCTCGTCGATTGCGGCGATGGTCGTCTTCAGGCAATAGGCGGGATCGTAGACCGAGCTGGGGTTGAAGTTGATGAAGAGTCGTTCGCGAATCCCGAGCCGTACGGCCTCGCGTATGGCGGTGAGCCTGGCGGCTCGGTCGAGGTGGAAGAGCAACTCGGCATTCCGGGCGGAGTCATACATCAGCTTGGGAGCGATCAGCGAACCCTCGAGGTCAAGCCCTCGGAGCAGGCATTCATAGGCATAGACTTCTCCGGGCGATTCCGTCCGGACGATGGGCTGGAAATGGCTGGTCATTCGCTCTTCGCGAATCATCTCGACCAGCCAGTCTCCCTTGATCTTGGCGATCATTGTCGAGAGGGGCATCGTGTCGAGTAGATGGATCAAGGAGGGTGTGATCCCTTCGCCCACAATCAATGAGCGAGTCTCTCTTTGCTCGTCGAGGCCCAGCGTATCTGCCAATAAGGCCAGCATCTCAGCCAGGCGACCCGGAATCAATTCGACCGAAATGATTGAAGATCCCTGCGTTTCGTGGCGTATCCCATGATTTTGTAGGAGCTTGTGTATCTTGCACATGGTGTGGATTACGGGGGGCGCCAGGTAGAGTGTTCCCGAAGTGGAGGGGGTCTCGGGGCCGATCGAGCATCTGGCGCAGGAATTCATTGAAGCTATTCTCTCTTCCAGTCTATCGACAACTGCCGATGGATCGGCTGCGATTCAAGCCGATTGGCGTCTCATTTAATCAGCATAGGTTGCGACGATGGAAGAAAGTGAGTCGGCGGAAATATTTCCATTCGAGCACGACACGGCTACGCCCCGCTGGAGCGAGTCGCGTTCATCTATTTCTGTCGAAGTCGCCGGGACTCGGCTATTGACCCGGATCGGAGGGAGGGATGGGGATCTCGCCTCGACGGATGGCCTTCTTCTCCTGACGAAGTGCCTTCCGCTCCTGGGGTGTCATTCGAGGCGCGGGGGGAGGAGCGTCGGGATCGCGTGGCCTGGCGAGACGTTTCATGAGTTCCAGGGCTCCCAGGGTCGCTCCGCGAGTGAGTAGCGACTTGCCCATCTCCTGAAGGTTGCTCGTCATCGCCTCTCGGTCGATCATCGGACGATCGAGCGTCCCCCGGATCGGGAGTTTTACCATGGTCCCGGCGGCAATGTCACTCAGGAGTGCATTATTGCCGAGCATCGCCGAGGTTACCGGGACGGTTGCGGTGATCGCGAGGTTCCGATCGAAATCAACCCAGCCTGCCATCTCGATCCGGGTCAGCTCGCCGATCGGGATCGACATTCCTCGCTGGTTGACCCGCCCGTCAGCGATCGTCAAGGTCACCGGCCTGTCGAGCTTGAGACCGGCGTCACGTCGGCCGATGGCGCTCAAGAGGTCATTCGCCAGCGGGCCAGGGGCGAACTCGACATCCTCGAAGACGACGGCCCCCTCCACCTTGACTTCCTGACCGCGGCCGGGGCCGATCGGGAATTCGGCGTGATCGAGGTCGACGCTCACCAAGCCCCGGGCTCGGGTGGCTTGATCCAAAATCGGCGCGACGAAGGCCAGAACCCGTCGCGAAACCTCGTCATTAATCCGGGCTTCCCGAATCGCCGAGTTCTTGGCCAGTCGGAGGATCGGACCGCCAGGGGCGTCGAGATCGATTTCGGGTTCGAGCCGGATGTGCCCTTCATTAATAGTTGTGCCGATCGGATCGAAAGAAAGCTTGCCATTCTTGGCCCGGAGGACCACCGGGGCCGGACCGAACTGCATCCCATAAATATCGGCCCCATCGAGGTCGAACCCGAGTTCGGCCACAAGGCTCGAGAGTCGGCCGCTCGGATCCTCGACCCAGTTTCCCGAGACCACGAACGATCGGGGATGGCCCTCGACCTTCGCCCCCTTTTCAACCCGACTGGAAAGCCAGGAATTGATCGCCCCGAAGTCCGGGGAGAGCCGCCCCTTCAGATCGACCCGCCGAATACCGCCGGGGTTCTCGATCCGACCCGAAGCATCGAGCGTCCCGTAACCGGTGATGATGGTGAACTCGGATAGGTCGAGGCGATCCGCCCCGGTCGAATAGTGCCCGATCGCGGCGACCGAGGTGGGGCGGGCCTGCTGCCCCTCGAACGCCGGACCTTCGTCGAGCCCGATCTTGCCACCAAGCTGCAGTCCGTCGGCATCGCCGAGGGCCGAGACCTGGGCCGACCAGCCGCCCGAGAGACCAAGCAGGGTCCCGCCGGTCAGATCGGCGATGGTTCGGTCGAGGAGCGACGAGTCGCCCAGGAAGCTTCCGTCGATCCGGAGCCTCGCCAATTCCTCTCCGATCCCGGAGATCCGGAGGCCATCGGAGTCGAGCATGACGATTCCGGATGATGAATTCGGGGACGCTTCCAGGACCATCTCGCCACGAGAGAAATCGAGGTTCCCTCGGGTGGAGACCACGATCTCTGGCCCCTCGGCTTTCTGGCCGTCCCGCGTCCGAAGGAGATCGAGCGTTTCGATTCGCAGGGTCTGCCCATCCGAGGAGAACTTTCCACCCAGTGTGGCAAGGACGTTCGACTTTCGTTCCCCGAGATCGATACCGATCTGAGCCGACCCTCCGACCTCGATTGGCCCCTTCTTCTGTTCGAGTCGCAACCGGGCGCTGGAACCGTTCGACTGAGCTGAGATGGAGATCGTCTCCCACCCCTTCGGGATGCCCGAAGGATCGGCCGGACCTTCCGACGATGCGTCCAGCGTGGCTTCGTCCCGGCGGATCGACTGGCCCCCGAGACCTTCGATTCGCAGATCGTGGAAGGTCGCCTTGAGGCGGTTCTCGAAGCGGGCGGCCGGGCCATCGGGTTCGAGGAGGCGATAGTTTCCCGCCAGATCGGCCCGACCGGAGAGTTGGAGCTGTCCGAGGTCGACCCACTCGTCGAGTTGTTTCCGGAATCCGCCGAGATCGAGCGACCCGACGAGATCGACCCCTCGCTCAAGTTCCCCCTCGGCCGAGGCATCCAAATAGGCCGTCTTGATCGCCAGTCGTTCCAGGGTCGAGTCTTGACCTCGCCGGATCAGCCGAGCCGTGAGCGTGGCGGGATCGTTCAGCGAGAGAGTCCGATCGCCATCGCTTGCGGCAAGGTCCGAGACCTGGGCGACCACGTCAAAGCTGGTCCGACCGGGCTCCCCGTTCATGTCGACCGCGAGGCGAGCCGAGCCTCGGTCGAGCCGGAGACTGTCGCGGAGGTGGAGGGCGTGGGGTATCTGCCGGGCGATCGCGGCGAGATTGACCTCCCCCTCGACTTTCTGATGCCCGATCCCCGATGGGCCATTGAGCTGGCCCTCGGCCTTCAGATCACCGATCGGACTCTGGATCGAGAGTCGCCGGATCGCCCATCCATCCTCTCCCTCCGACAGATCCCAGCCGGCGTCGATTTGTTCGAGAGCCAGAATATCCCCGTTCAGAGGGGAGCCTCCCGCTCGGATCCCGAGGAGTTTTGAGTCTCCCGAAATTCGCCAGTGGCCATGCCTCCGGAGGAAGTCGAGCGTGCCATCGAGTTGGCCGGAAGCGTTGATTTCCGAAGCCTGTACCACGAAAGGCCATCGCTGGCCGCTGGCCGTGAACTGAAGGTCGGGAGTTCGGGGCGAACCCCCTCGGGAGAGCCATCGGTCGAAATCGCCCTGGACTTCCAGGGTTGAACTCTCGCCACGAGCCAGACGGAGCCGCCAGGTTACGGGGTCGGGCGAGGGGCGAATTCGGAGCATGAGGTCGACCGAGTCGGCTTCCGAAGGCTCGGCCAGGAAGGGATCCCGGTATTGGAGCGTACCGCCGTCGATCTTTATCGCGAGGTCGCGGGTCGGGTCGGGACTGGCCAGGATGGTCTGGAGAGCCTGGGCCAGGTCGATGATGCCATCCTCGGAGCGCTGGACATCGAGCGAGGCGGCTCCGAGGTCGAGGGTCAAGGTCCGAGTCGATCCGAGGATCCACCGGCCGAGAGTCCGATCGAGCTGGGCCGATGGGGTGGAGACCACCGTCGCGCCTTTCGGGTCTTTCAGGACGACTTCCCCGAGGCGGGTCGGCCCAAACCATGAGACGCTGAGCGATTGGAATTCCAGATGCCCCGGGGCCAGGGCCCGGTTCAGTCGCTCCGCGAGCCTCGACCGACCCACGCGAGAGCCGACGAGCCAGGGGAGCACCGCCACGATTCCGACGATCAGGACGAGGACGAGACCGAGGGCTTTCCACCATCGACGGGGATGATGGGCGGGGGTCGGGTTCGTCATCGATGGCTAGCTCCGTGACTCGACGAAATTCTTCGTTGTTCGTCCCCGTCGATCTTAACTCGACGCAAATCAGGTGGATAGTCGTGGAGCTGCGCCGAGGATTCGAGACGATTCGGTGGCTTGGTGTTATTCGTCAACGACTGGCCTACGTCCGATCGTAGATTCTAGGCTAGAATCGTGCCGGGAGAACGGAAGGATCGATGGGGGGCCGGATGGACGCGGACTCGGGCGGGCAGGTCAAGCTGCGATTGTCCTGGATGATGGCGTTGGTCTACTCGGTTCAAGGGGCATTCTGGCCCGTTCTCTCGATCCACCTGGTGGACCTGGGGATCTCGGAGCGGGGGCGGGGCTGGATTTTCGCGACACTTGCCATGGCGTCGTTCGCGATGCCGCTGGGGGCCGGTCAGCTCGTCGATCGACTGATGCCGACCCAGAAGTTGTTGTCGATTAGTTTTGGCGCGGGGTCGTTACTCCTGGCGTTGATGGCGTGGGGGATGCCGTCTCACGTCGGATGGCTCTTTGGCTTGTTTCTGATCTACTGGCTGATCATGGCGCCCAGCTATTCGCTGAATAGCTCGATGACGATGAGAAATCTTACCTGGCCGGGGCGGGACTTCGGCCGGGTCCGACTCTGGGGGACGGTCGGCTGGATGGCCGTCGGATGGTCGGTCTCGGGTGTGATGGGCTGGTCGGGCCTGAGGACCGGTCGTGGGGCCTCCGAGGCATTCTGGGTTGCCGCGGGCCTCTCGATGGCGACTGCGTTCTATTGTCGGACACTACCGAACACTCCACCGGTCGCCAACGGCGGCCGGAGGACTTCGAGCTTTCGCGACGTGTCCGAACTCTGCCGGGCTCCCGCAATGCCGACTTACCTCATCGTGGCATTCGGGGTCAGCCTGACCACTCCCTTCGTCTATCAGGTGATGCCGAACTACTTGCGATCGAGCGGGATGGATCGCGCGTGGGTTTCCACGGCGATGTCGCTGGGCCAGTGGCCCGAGATCGCCGCTCTCGCGATCTTGCCGTGGCTGGTCGGTCGGATCGGAGTCCGAACCACCCTGGCCCTGGGTATCGGAGCCTATGCCCTGAGATTCGGGATGCTGGCCGCCAATCCACCGCTCTGGCTTGCAACGGCGGGCATCCCCCTCCACGGGATCGGAGTTGCTTGCTTCTCGATCGTCGGGCAAGTCTTCGTCGACGGCCGAGCCTCTGCGGATCGTCGAGCCAGCGCCCAGTCGGTCAACACGGTCGTGACGGGTGGGCTCGGCTCGCTGATGGGATGCCTGCTGGCCGGCGAGGTCGTTGCATTCTTCCCGGGCCGGTTCGATCGGGTTTTCCTCATCCCGTGCGGGATCAACCTCGCCCTCTTGGTCCTGCTGCTCCACCGCTTCCGGCCCGATGCCAAGGCCAAGTCCGATGACCCGGCCCCGCTGGCCAACCTCGGCCGACCTTCGCGATTGACTCTGACCACGAGGGTCGATGGATAAGTTCGTCAGGCGTCGTCGGATTTCTTCTCGCTCGCCTGGGCGGACAGCTTCTTTGATCGGCTTTTTCGCTTCCGGGGGGCCTTGGGTGCCGGTGGAGGCGGAGTTTCGATCGCGGCTTCCTCCATGAGATCCGCCGACTGCTCGAGCTGGGAGACCAGCAGGCTCAGGAAGTGGAGGCGAGTTCCCTGGGCCTCGAGAAACTCATTGAAGAGAAACCCACCATCGATCAAATCATCCGACTGGGAAATGACCTCATCGGCGAGCGATTCAACCAGCACATCTCGACCCCTCTGGAGAACCTCGATCGCTGCTCTATATTTATTATTGGCATGATCGGACATTGGCGACATTCTCCTTGGGGCAAGTCATTACGAGGCAAATCTTTACCGAGATGACGCGGGCCGCTTTCGAACGCTCGACCCCCAGCGTGACACTAACCAGACGATGATCCGCGCATCGAGCCATCGACGGTCTCCATAGAACGGTCTATGGCTCAAATAACCCAGATGTCCCCCACGAGGGATCAATTCCAATGCCAACTGTTCGGGAAACGAAGCAGAATGGAAAGGCTCCACCGGAATGAACGGGTCGTCCTCGGCGTGAATCACCAGGCCGGGTATCTGGATCTTGTGAATTGTCGCTTTTGAGCTGGATCGAGAATAATAGTCAATCGCGTTGAGAAATCCGTTTCTCGGGGCCGTGTAAATTTCGTCGAAATCCATCAAGCTCCGGGCTGTGCCGAGATCGATCGGCCCGAGGTCTGGGAAGGTGTCGTGGAGTCGGGCCACCTCGGCCCGAAGTCCTCGGAGGAAATTTCGATCGTAGAGCCGGTTGGCCGGTTCCAGGATCCGACGGCAGGAGGCATTCAGGTCGAGCGGGGGATTGGCTGCCACTAAGCAGTCGAGACCTTCGACCGGTCGGTCTGCGGCTTCGGAGGCGAGTTTCAGGACCAGGTTCGCCCCAAGGGAGAAGCCGATCAGGGCGATCGGCGAGCTCGGTGCCCGGTTTGACAGCCATTCGGCGACCGCTCGGAGGTCATCGGTCTTTCCGCCGTGGTAGAAGGAGCGGGAAAGCCCGAAGCTCGAGCCGGCATTCCGGAGGTTCATCCGGACCACCCGTGCGCCTCGGTCGACCAGCTTCCGGGCCACTCTCACGACGTAAGGAGATCGGGCACAGCCGGCCAGCCCGTGGACCATCAGGACCGAGGGGTCGGGCGAAGACCATCCCTCGGGGATGGACTCCAGGACGCTCAGCCGATCGCCGCCTCCGGCCTCGACCTCGTAGTAAGTCGAGGGGAGTTTGGGCCTTGGCCAGGTCCAAAAGCGGGCCAGAATCGTCTGGATGTGCGGGTTCGTCACCCACGGATGGGCCTCGAACGGGGGGACACGATCCCCCATTTTGTCGATATCCGATGAGCTGGGGTCATCGATCGCGGTCGGCATCTGCGTGATCTCCGTTCCGAGGGAGTCGCAGACGATGACGGGCAAACGAAAAACTACCATACCCCGAATTCGGTTTGAGATCGAGGGATTGGTCCCGGGTTCGCAATGGACCTTCCATCCGGTCAACCGTCTAGGAATCGCCGGTGGACCGGACGTATGATGAATTTCGCGACGGAATTCCGTCGGCGGAGCCAGCTTTGGAGCGCCCCCTCGCAGTCAGGAGCACGTCCGCGAATGGCCGACATCGTGCTGATCAACCCCAGGTTTGAGGTTTCCTACTGGGGGATGGAACACGCTCTCCCTTTTCTGGGTAAGCGAGCCAACCTGCCGGTCGCCTGCCTTCCACTCCTGGCGGCCCTCACGCCCGAGGGTCATACGGTCACTCTCATGGATGAGAATGTCGAGGCGATCAACTTCGAGCGGTGCGCGCGGGCCGATATCGTGGGCGTGACCGGGATGAGCGTCCAGCGATTCCGGATGAAGGAGATCCTGACCGAGCTGAAGCGTCGGGGGGCCTTCACGGTCGTGGGCGGCCCGCTGGTGACCGTCCAGGAGGATTACTTCGAAGGCCTGGCCGACGTGATCTTCATCGGCGAGGCCGAAGAGACCTGGCCTCGATTCCTCGGCGAGTGGAAGCACAAGCTCCACCAGTACCGCTACGAGCAGGCCGAGAAGTCGGACATGACCAAGGTGCCGACGCCTCGGTTCGACCTCCTGAAGACCCAGCATTACGCCTTCGGAAGCCTCCAGTTCTCGCGAGGTTGCCCGTTCCAGTGCGAATTCTGCGATATCATCGTCACCTTCGGCCGTCGCCCTCGCCTGAAGACCTCGGAGCAGGTCCTCAAGGAACTCGATGCCCTCTGGGCCGAGAAGATGCGGATCGTCTTCATCGTCGATGACAACCTGATCGGCAACAAGAAGGCGATCAAGCACGTCCTCCGAGAGGTGACCGCCTGGCAGGTCGAGCGGGGATACCCGATCACATTTTTCACCGAGGCGTCGATCGACCTGGCCGATGACCCCGAGCTGATGCAAATGATGCTCGATGCCAACATCATCGCCACCTTCGTCGGGATCGAGAGCCCCAACGAGGCCTCACTCCGCGAGACCAAGAAGTTCCAGAACGTCCGCGAAGGTGGGACCCTGCTGGAGAAAGTCCACCGGATCCAGGATGCCGGGATCGAGGTCTGGTGCGGGATGATCATGGGATTCGACAACGACGACGAGACGATCTTCGACGCCCAGATCGAATTCGTCCGCCAGGCCCGAATCGCCCATTCGATGTCCGGGATGCTCTACGCGATCGCCAAGACCCCATTGCACGCCCGACTCGCTTCCGAGGGACGTCTCGACCCCTCGGACCAGCCCGAGTTCGGGACCAACGTGATTCCCTTGAAAGTCACCCGCGAAGAACTCCGGGACGGCTATGTCAAGGTGATGAACGAACTTTACACTCCCGAAGCCTACTTCGGGCGGCTCGAAGATCTCTGGATCAAGGGGAACTTCGACATCGGGTCAAGCCGGGCCAAATACTGGAAGAAGCACCCATTCCAGCGACTGAAGATGGAATCAATCTGGCTAGTCCAGGCGATCGGCCTCTTCTTCCGGTTCATGACCATGATCCCCGAGAAGCACCTCCGCGAGGAGTACCGCCGGAGGACCTGGCGCTACCTCAAGCACCGCCGGAATCCGGGAATGGTCTTCACCTACATGGTCAAGATCGCCCAGCACTACCACGCCCACACGATGGCCACCCAGATGAAGTCGGGTGCGACGCAGGTGTATAACTCGTATTGATCGATGGGGAGTCTGATTGCGGTGGTCGAGGGATCGCGCCTGACAGGCCGACTCAGAATTGATAATGCCGACCCGCGAGCGCGATCCCTCTTCGGAACTCAGGAGCGTCCCAGGGCTCCCGCCAGGGCGGCCAGGACTCGATCGTGCCAGGGTCCGTTGGTGGCGACCACGCCTCGGTTCTCGGACAGCTCTCGGCCTCTCGAGAAGTCGAGCGGTTTGCCCGTGATATCGGTGACGGTCCCCCCAGCCTCCTGGAGGATCAAGGTTCCGCTGGCGTGGTCCCAGATCTTTTCGCGGTAATCCGCCCGGGTGGGGAGTCGAAGGTAGATATCGGCATCGCCCCGGGCGACCACCGCGTACTTGGCCTGGCTGTCCAGGCGGACCGGTGCCCCGGCCAGGCCGAGCTCGCCCGCGATCGTGGCCGCCAGGTCGTGCGCGCTATGCCCCGACTCGACGGATTCGCAGAGCCTCGCCAGCTTCGGATCGATCCGATCGCTGACCCGAACCGGTGATGCCGGCCGGCTATCATCGAGCGGGATGACTTCGACGCCGCGACCTCGGACCGCGACGAAGAGCGACCCCGGCCCGGTCGGTTCGACCCCCAGTCCGGCCGGCAGGTTCGGGCAGGCCATCGCGGCGACTTCGATCCGGCTATCGACGATCAAAGCCAGGGCGATCGCATACTGCCCCCTCCGGAGAAACCCCTTGGTCCCGTCGATCGGGTCGAGGGTCCAGAATCGACCGGGGTGTCCACCCCCGTCGCCGCCCCGGTCGATCCATCGGAGGAGCGATTCGGTCTCCACATCGTCTCGAACCGCTTTGACACAATCGAGGACCCGGGAAAGCGACTCGGCCTGGCTCGGCTGGCGAAGGGCGGCGCTGTCCTCCTCGGCGACGACGACGTCCTCGGGGAAGGCTTCCTCCAGGGCCCGGCAGATCAAGGCCTGGCTGCCGAAGTCGGCGATCGTGACGGGGCTTCGGTCCTCCTTATCCATCGATGTGAGGTGGATCCCCTCCTGGACGGCCCGGCAGAGCCTGGCGGCATCCCTCACGGCATCCATGGCTAACTGGCGTTCTCGCTCGTATCTGGCGTCACTTGCTGTGAGGGTCATCCTTCAGAACTCCCTGGAACTTGCTCAAGAAAGCGTTCGATAACTCTCATCCGTCGCGTCGATCCCCAGCAGACCGGTGCATCATGATAGCGGAAATGGGAGGAACTCGCGTCGATCAAGCCCCCGGTATCAGTCGGTCGTATGAAAGGTTGCAGGTCCCTCAAACGATGCGGAACTCGTTCCCTCGAACTGGAACTCCCGTCGAGTCGCGATGAAAAATTGAATCGGTCGAGTCGCTCGTTCTTGCTGGTTCTGGGTCGGAAGCCTCGATTTTGGTAGACTCTTCTCGCCGTCAATCGCTTTTTGCATTCTGAGAGTTCCACCATATGAGCGATCCCATGATCGAGAAGCCCGCCTTCCTCGTCGGTTCGGTCCGGTCGGGAACGACATTGCTCCGAATCATGCTGGACCGTCACCCCAGCCTCTCCTTCTTCCACGAGTTCGAATATTCCATCGACCTGGTCGGCGACGATGGCAAATTTCCCGATCTCAAGGGCTATTACGACTATTTGAGCGGCCATCGGATTTTCCAGGACTCCCACGTCTCGATCGACCGCGATCTCGACTACAAGTCGCTGGTGAATCATTTCCTCGAGCAGAAGCGCGATCGGGATCGCAAGCCCCTGGTGGGCGCGACGATTCATTCCCACTTCGACCGGCTGCTCTGGATCTGGCCCGACGCCCGATTCATCCACCTGGTCCGTGATGGGCGAGATGTGGCCCGATCGATGGTCGAAATCGGCTTCGAGGGCAGCACCTACTCCGGCATCGAGAAGTGGATCGAGGTCGAGCGACTCTGGGCCGACCTGGCCTTGATGCTCCCGCCCGAGCGCCGGATCGAAATTCGTTATGAGGAGCTGGTCGCCAAGCCCGAGGAGACGCTCACGCGGATCTGCGATTTCCTCGGCATTCCCTTCGACCTCGCGATGCTCGATTATCCGAAGGACAGCACCTACGGACCGCCCTCCAAGACGTTCAGCGAGCGCTGGAGGAAGATGCCGGCCGAGGAAGTGGATCTCATGGAGGCCAAGGCCGCGGGGATGCTCATCCATCGAGGCTACCCGCTCAGCGGTCGCCCGCTCCGGCAGATTACCCCGGCGCTCCACAAGCAGTTGATCACCAAGCACCGACTGGCCCGAGCCCGATTCCGGATGAAACGGTATGGCGCCCCGCTCTACCTGAGTGAGGTGGTTGCCCGTCGGTTGCACCTCAATCCGATCCAGCGCAAGTTGAATGACAAGATCAACGAAGTCGACCGGCTCCACCTGAAGTGACCCGAAGGGAGGGGAGCGGGGGCGGGCCAATACCGGGGCAAGAGGCCCCGGGATCCGCTTCCCGGGTCGCGACCTGGGGTTTCCCCCTGGTCGTCCACGGTATAATGTGCGGCGTCCACCCTGTCTTCCCATTCCAGAGCGGGTGCCATGCCGATTATCCGGGCCGAAGGCCTGACGAAGACATACCGTGTGTTCCTCAAAAAGGAGGGCGTCCTGGGCGCCCTCCGCGGCCTTTATCACCGCGAATACAAGGAGGTCAAGGCGGTCGAGGGCGTCTCGTTCGAGGTCGAGCCAGGCGAGATGGTCGCCTTCCTCGGACCCAACGGCGCGGGTAAGACAACCACCTTGAAGATGCTCTCGGGGCTCATCTATCCGACCTCCGGGACGGCGGAGGTCCTCGGGTACGTCCCCTCGAAGCGGGAAGATCCCTTCCGTCGCCAGTTCTCGCTCGTGATGGGGCAGAAGAATCAGCTCTGGTGGGATTTGCCCGCCGCCGACAGCTTCCAACTCCATCGCGAGATCTATTCGCTGCCGGTGGCCGAGTTCAAGAAGACGCTCGGCGAGTTGACCGAACTCCTGGGGGTCGAGAAACTGACCAATCAGGCGGTTCGAGAACTCTCGCTGGGCGAACGGATGAAGATGGAACTGATTGCCGCCTTGCTCCATCAGCCGAATCTCCTCCTGCTCGACGAACCGACCATCGGCCTGGATGTCGTGGCCCAGGTGGCGATCCAGAAATGCCTCCGGGATTACCACGATCGCCGGGGGGTCACGATGCTTCTGACCAGCCATTACATGAGAGATGTGGAGGCGCTCTGCGACCGGGTCCTGGTCATCACCCACGGGACACTGGTCTACGACGGCCCGCTCTCGGGGATCGCCGACCGGTTCGGTCGGTCCAAATTGGTCCGACTCCAGTTCGCCGACGGGATTCCCGACGATATCGAACGTTTCGGCGAAGTGACCGGGCGTGAAGGCCCGACGGCCGACCTCAAGGTCGATCGTTCGGAGGTGGCGGGCGTCCTCGCGGCGATCCTCGACCTGCACGCGGTCGACGATGTCAGCGTGACCGACCCTCCGCTGGAGCAGACCATCGCCCGGGTCTTCGAGGAGGGCCGACCCGCTCATGACGCCGCCTGAAACCAAGAGACCGTTCGAAACGGGCGCCGTCGCTCCCTCCAACGTCTTGCCCGTGGATGTCTTCGACGAACCCGTCCACCGCCCCAGCCGGGGCCCCCTGGGGACCGCCCGGAAATACTCGAAGATCTTCCGGGCCTCATTGGTCGAACGGATGGCCTATCGGGGGGACTTCCTGCTCGGGACCATCCTCCGGTTCCTGCCGATGATCACGACCATCCTGCTCTGGAAGGCCGTTTATGCGGAGTCGGGACAGGCGAGCCTGGCGGGGTTCAGCTTCGACGAGATGATCGCCTACCTCCTGCTGACGCACATCAGCCGGATGTTCTCGAGCATGCCCAACCTCGCGGGGGGGATTGCTCGCGACATCCGCGAGGGGACCCTGAAACGCTACCTGGTCCAGCCGCTCGACCTGATCGGCTACCTGATCTCCTACCGGGTCGCCCACAAGGTGGCCTACATCGTCACCTCGTTCTTGCCTTATGCCCTGCTCTTTTACATCTGCAAGGACTATTTCCACGGCTTTCCCGATGCCCTGACCCTCCTGGCTTATCTAGCTTCGCTCATCATGGCGTTCCTGGTCGGCTTCTTCTTCGAGGCCTGTGTGGGGATGGTGGGCTTCTGGTTTCTCGAAGTGACCTCGATTCTCTTCATCGTGATGACCTTGAATTTCTTCATCTCCGGGCAGATGCTCCCGCTCGACCTGCTGCCGAAGCCCTGGTCAACGATCCTGAAGTCATTGCCATTTCAGTACATGGCGTATTTTCCGGCGGTCGTTTTCCTGGGTAAGGTGAAGGGCGTGACCCTGGCGTGGAGCCTCCTGGCCCAGGCCGCCTGGGCCCTCTTTTTCGCCCTCCTGGCGCGAACTCTCTACCGACTGGGTCTCCGGCGTTACAGCGCCTTCGGAGGATGATCGTCCCATGACCCTCGTTGCCAAGTATTTCGGGCTCATGGGGAGCCTGGCCCGCTACACGCTGGCTCGCGAGCTGGCGTTCCGGGGGAATTTCCTGGTCAAGGTCTCGGTTGAGGTGATCTGGCTCGGGATCTTGCTGGCCTTCTACGAGACCGTCTTCGCCAAGACGAACACCGTCGCCCACTGGCCCAAGAACGAATACCTGTTCTTCGTCGGTTGTTTCTTCGCGCTCAATGGTTTGATCGAATGCCTCTTCCTGGAGAATTGCAACGACTTCGCCGAACTCGTCCGGACCGGCGACCTCGACTTCCTCCTGCTACGGCCGATCGACGAGCAATTCCTGATCACCTGCCGACGGGTCGATTGGGCGACAGCCCCCAACGTACTGATGGGCTTCGCCGTGATGGGTTTCGCCCTGGACCGGCTGGGCTGGCCGATCGACACGATCAGGGTGGTGACGTTCTTCGTGACGTTCGCCTGCGGTGCGGCCATCGCCTACAGCTTCATGCTCATCCTGACCTCGTTCTCGGTCTGGATGGTCCGAAATCAGACCTTGATGGAAATGTGGTGGCTCTTTTCCAGCCTCGCCAGGTATCCCAAGGAGATTTTCGTGGGGTCGAAGGCCGAGCCGCTGGGGTTCTTCTTCACGTTCTGCATGCCGATCCTGCTGGTAGCCAATGTCCCGTCCAACTCGATGGTCCGGACTCTTGATCCACCGATGGTTGGTTTCACCCTGGTGGCTACCGCCGTCCTTCTCTTCGTGAGCCGCCGATTCTTTCGTCACGCGCTCCAGTCTTATCGGAGCGCCAGCAGTTAGGCTCAACCTGCAGAGTCCCCCCAGCCGATACGACCGATATCAAGGGACGAGGTCGTCATCCCGGGGCCGGGCGAGTCTATCATGAATCGGTCATTTTTCGGGGCGGATCGGGAGGGTCGGAAGCCTCGAACCCGGAGGATGAACCCTCTCGGGTTCGAGCCTCTGGAAGGCCGTCAGTTGTTGACTTCGCTCTCCAGTCCCCACGTAAAGTCCTTCAACAATCCGGATTACGCGATCTCGGCGCAGATCAGCCCGGCGAACGATCCGAGCGGTTCGGGCCATGTCTTCCAGTCCGCGATCTCGGTCAACGGGCAGGCTCAGCCGTATTCGACGGTCTGGCTGGCGCAGGGTCCTCGGGGATACTTCACCAACGTCGCGCAGGCCGATAGTTCGGGCAATTACTCGTTCAATGCCCAGGTCCCCAAGGGCCAATCCGAGATCCGGGTTTTCGCCAAGAATACGTCGAGCCAGTATTCGAACGTGACCAAGCTCGAGGTGATCCGGGCTAATCCGATCGTCTCCTGGGACTCGGTCGCGCTCCGGGCGATTCAGAACGCCAGCCTCTCGGCCCCGGAGGCCTCGCGAAGCCTGGCGATCGTCCATCTCGCCCAGTACGACGCCGTGGCGGCCGTCCAGTTCCCGAAGGGGGCCTATAGCGTCCAGGTGGCCGCCCCGAAAGGCGCCTCGGCCGATCTGGCGGCCAGCGCGGCGGCAAGGACGGTGCTCGTCGCCCTGTTCCCATCGCAGTCGAATTACTTCAATCAGGTGATGGATCAGGTCGTCGCCGGAAGTCCCAAGAAGGCCGCGACCCAGAATGGAATCGAACTCGGCGACAAGGTGGCCAGGGCCACACTCGCCACGCGGCTGGAAGACGGTTCGGCCGTCGAGTCCAACCATGCCCCTTCGGCTCTCCCGGGACTTTGGCGGCCGACTCCGCCGGAGGACGCCTCGGCCCTGCTACCTGCCTGGGGAGCCGTCAAGCCGTTCGTCTTGTCGAGCGGGTCTCAATTCCGCCCCGATGCCCCCCCCGCGGTCGGGTCCAACCTTTATGACCAGGCGCTGGCCCAGGTCACGTCGCTTGGCCAGGACTCCAGTTCCACCCGTACGACCGACCAGTCCGACGCCGCCAGGAACTGGTCCGATGGCCCGGGTACGATCACCAACCCCGGACACTGGAACAAGATTGCCGAGGACCTCGCCCTCACCCGAAAGGGGTCGCTGGGTCGCGATGCCCGACTCTTCGCCATGCTCGACGTGGCCATGGCCGATGCGGGAATTGCAGCGTTCGATGCCAAATATGCCTTCTCGACGTGGAGGCCCATCTCCGCGATTCAGCAGACCGACCCGACCTGGACGCCCTACCTGAACACCCCGGCGACTCCTTCCTACGTCTCCGACCATGCCGCCTTCGGATCGGCCGCCGCCCAGGTTTTGTCCACGGTCTTCGGTGCGAAGACTTCGTTCACCGATACTCTCTACGCGTCCACCGGTGCCCAGCGAAAATTCCCGAGCTTCGCTGCGGCGGCCCTGGAAAATGGACAGAGTGGCATCTGGGCCGGAAATAGCTTCTCGTATGACGTTCAGCAGGGGATGAGCGTCGGAGACAAGGTGGGCGGATTCGTCGTGACGCGATTCCCCAAGGCTCGTTGACCTCGGGTCTGTCCGCTCTAAGCTGGCCCGACTGAGGTCATCTCGCCCCGCCCGGTCGATCGCCGGTATGATGGGGAGATCTATTGCCACCCTGGATCCCAAGGCGCCTCCATGACCCCCGGCCGGACATCGCTCGAAGCCCTCATCGCAGACTGTGGCCTGAAACTGGACTCCGCCCAGTATGACCAGCTCTGGGCGTACCACCGACTCCTCCGGTCGGCCAACGCCGAGCTGAACCTCACGCGAATTCACAACTTCGAGAACATGGTGCTGAAGCACTATGTCGACAGCCTCCTGGTCCTGAACTTCGTCGAGCTCCCCTCCCCGATCATTGATATGGGCTCGGGGCCCGGCTTGCCCGGCATCCCCCTGAAAATCGCCAGGCCGGGTGTGTCGATGATCCTGGCCGAGCCCCGAGGAGCCCGCGCCGAGTTCCTGGAAGGGGTCTGTGCGAAGCTGAATCTGAGCGAGATCGAGGTCTTCGCCGGCAAGGTGGGGCCCAAATTCCCGAAGCGGGTCCAGGGGGTGATCACCCGGGCGGTTGCCTCGATTCCCGAGACGCTCGACCGGGTGGCGAACTGCCTGGAGACCGGCGGACGGATGATCTTCATGAAAGGTCCCGACTGCCAGGGTGAGATCGACGAGGCCCGGACCTCGCACGCGGAGAGCTTCAAGCTCATCCTCGACAAGTCGTACACCATTCCCGGGACCCCGCACGATCGTCGAATCGTTGTCTACCAACGCCTCGAAGGGGACGCTCCCGGGCAGTTCGAGACGCCCGTCTACAAAGGGCACGTCCGCGAGGTCGTCAGCGAGGCCAACCCCTCGTACAAGCTGGCCCTCGACCTGTTGACCGGTAAGGGCATCCGTAAGCAAGGCCTGGCCCTCATCGCGGGGCATCGGATCGTCGCCGAGGTCCTCGATCGGTTCCCCGACCGCGTGGAAGCCTGGTTGACCGATTCTCAGGGGCCAGCCCCGCCCGATTCCGAGGCCCGGCCTACCTGGCTCCGGCTGGCCGATCCCCTCTTCCGGAACCTGGACACCGCAGGGACCCGGACCCCCCTCCTCCAGGTCCGAGTCCCCGAAATTCCGGTCTTTTCCGCCGAGGCTCCGTGGCCCGAGGGCTGTACGCTCTTCATCCCATTTCAGGACCCGGAGAACGTGGGGGCCGTGATCCGTTCGGCCGCCGCCTTCGGGGTCGCCCGGGTCGTCCTCCTCAAAGAGGCCGCCCACCCGTTCCACCCCAAGGCCGCCCGAGCTGCCGGCACTGCCCTCTTTCAGGTGCCGATGGAACAAGGCCCCTCGGTCCGAGATCTCCATCGCTCCGAGATCCCCCTCATCGCCCTCTCCGCCGATGGCCCGGACATCGGGGCCGAGTCCTTCCCCGACCGGTTCGGCCTGGTCACGGGGGTCGAAGGGCCGGGTTTGCCGGATCATCTCCGGCAAGGAGCGACCCGACGGATCCCGATGGAGCCGGGAGTTGAGTCGCTCAACGCGGCGACGGCCACCGCAATCGCGCTTTATGCATGGAAGCGATCCCTGCCCGATCCGGTCGAGAGCAACCGGGACGACCCCTCGCTATGATGGCGAGCTCTGGCCCTCGTCGATTCCAAGTGGGGTGGCATCATGACGGCTGCGAGTGCGTGTGTATTGATGGTCGGGGTGTTGGGACTCTTTCCGGCCGATCGGCGAGCGGTCGTCCTGACCACCGACATCGGCGCCGAGACCGATGACCAGTGGACGCTGGCTCATCTGGCCCTCTCGCCCGAGATCGACCTTCAAGGGGTCGTCACCACTCACGCTCCGAATCTGGCGAGGCCGGCCGCCGAGAGTTCGGCGAAGGTGGCCCGCGACCTGATCGCCCATCTTCCCGAACGTTTTCGGCCGCGGGTCTGGTCAGGATCCAGCGAACCCCTGATGGATCCGAGGAAACCCCGGATCAATTCCGGGGTCGATTTTCTGATTGAGCAGACGCGCGGGAGAACCCCCGAGGATCGCCTGATCGTCCTGGTGATCGGGGCGGCCACCGACGTGGCCTCGGCCCTCCTGATCGATCCGAGCTGGGCTGATCGGATTACGATCGTCGCGATGGGGTTCGACAAGTATCCCGAGGGGGGGGATCCCTGGAACGTCAAGAACGATCCGATCGCCTGGCGTATCCTGCTGGAATCCCGGGCCCCGATCGTCGTCGGCGACTCGGAAATCACTCGAAAGTCGCTCCGGATGACCCCCCAAAAGGCCCGTGCCTTGCTCGGACAGCTTCCCGACCCGGCGAGCGAACTCCTGGCTACGTTCGAGCGTTGGATCACCAAGAATGGTCGAATCGCCGAACAGGAGACAGGTTCGGCCGACACCTGGCCGATCTGGGATGAAGTCACCGTGGCCTACCTGACCGGCCTGGCCAAGGTCGAATCGAGGCCCCGGCCTCGGCTTCGCGACGACCTGTCCTTCGACTTGTCCAAACCTCAAGGGACGATCGACTGGGTGACGGCCATCGACGAGACGAGGCTCTGGGCCGACCTCGCGGCCAGGATCGAGGCCGGGGCGAACTGAGTCCGGTATCTGACCGGGTCGTTGCCCGATCAAGGAACCAAGGGTAAACTCGCGACGGTCCGAAAGCGACTTCGGACGTCGAAGGAGATTCGCGCGGACATCGGACAGTCCGGATCTCGAATCGCCCATTTCAAGGCTCAGGAACGAGTCGATCCCGAGACCGGCGATCGTCGGAAACCTCGAATCCTCGGTCTGAACTCCGATTTGCTTGAGACGGGAGCTGTGATGGCGCAACCGGAATTCGACACCTCGACCGTGGCCGACGATCCGGAGAGCCGGCCTGGCGGGATCCCGCTCTACGTCTGGGTCATGGGCGCGGCGATCGTGGCCGTGCCCTTCGGGCTATACATGCCCCGGACCCTGGCCGGGCTGGACGTCCCGACCCAGCTCGACCTGTTCCCCAACCTTATCATCCGGGCCTTGAAGGCCCTGGCGACCCCTCTGGTCGTCCTGGCGATCCTCAGCGCGATCGTCACCAACGACATTCGCGGCCGTCAAGGCGGTCGTATGATGTTTTACTACTTCGTAAATACCATCGTGGCGATCACGATCGGCCTGGTCGCCTCGAATCTGATCCATCCCGGGGTCGGGGCCAAGCTCTCGGAGGCCCCGCCGGCCGCCGCAGCCGGTCCCGAGTCCGGCGCTAAGGCCGAGCCGAAGGGGCTGACCAAGCTCCTCTATGAATTGATCCCCGAGAGCATCGGCGACTCCTTCGCCAAAAATCACCTGGCGCAACTGGTGATGGTCACCCTGGCCCTGGGGATCGGACTGGCCAAGATCCGCGACGAGCAAAGGAAGCGGGGCGAAACCTCGCACCAGGTCGTGATCGACCTGGTCACCGTGGGTTTCGAACTGCTCATGAGGGTCCTGCTCTGGGTGGTCGCGCTGGTCCCCCTGGCGGTCTTCGGGGTGGTGGCCGCGAACATCATGCGGAGCGGCCTGGAAATCTTCCAGTCGCTGGTCTGGTTCATCGCCGTGGTCCTGGGTGGACTAGCCTGCCAGGTGGCCTGGTATCTAATCCAGCTAGGGATCTTCGCCCGGATGTCTCCGGTCCGGTTCCTCCGAGGTGCGGCCAATGTAATGGCCACCTCGTTCAGCACCGCGAGCACCGGGGCGACCATGCCGGTCACACTCCGGTCGCTCCAGGGGCCTCTCGGAGTCTCCCGGCAGTCGAGCCAGCTCGCCGCCTGCGTGGGGACGAACTTCAATAACGATGGGACCGCACTCTACCAGGCGGCCGTGGTCCTGTTCATGGCGCAGGCGCTCGGTCGCGACATGTCGTTCATGGATCAGATTGTGATTGTATTGACGACGGTGGTCGCCAGCATCGGGGCCGGCTGCATCCCGTCGGGCGGGTTCGTCACTCTCCCCCTGATCTTCGCCGCCGTGGCCTTGCCGGCGGAGCAGATTCCCTTCCTCCTGACGATCGACTGGTTCCTCGATCGGTGCCGGACGACGTCCAATGTCCTGGGAGATATGACCGTCGCGGTCTTGCTGGACCAGACGGCGGATAGGGCGGACCTGAGCGATATGGGCGTCAAGGCCGGCTGATCGTCAGGTCCCGGAGCTGGTTTCGGCGAGCCAGCTCGGTTCGCCGAACATTCAGGCGGAATCACGCTCGATCTGCCGATCCCGCTCTACCCCGAGCCTCGCCAGGTTCCCCACGACATCCGCGTACAGCCGAGCAACGCGGGGGCACGGCTCGGTGGGGATCTCGGGGGAGAGCCAGTTCATCTGCCGAAGGTGATCGACCGGCCAGCTCGGGAGAGGTTCACCGAAGGAATTCGCGGAACGGACCGAAACAAGGCCATCGTTCGGTCCTTCCAGCTCCGAGAGGGCGAAGTGGAGTCGCCGAAGTGGCCAGCAGACTTCATTGGAGGGTGGGTCACCGGCGACGCTGAAGGTCGGCAGCCAGTCGGGAGTGGGGTTCCGGCGGCTGAACTCGGCTGCTGCCGCCGGGGTCACATCCAGGAAGCCCCTGTGGTCGATCCCCATGCGTTCCAGGAGGGAATAGATTCGCCCCACCCGGAGCTTGGCGAAGTCGGCGATCGACGAGCCCAGATGAGGAGTGGCAATCGTGGTCAAGCTCAGGATTCGACCGCGCCAGGACGGATCGGCAAGCAAGGCCCTCGCGTCAAGCCCGCCCATGCTGTGGCCGATCAGATGAACCGGTTCATCTGGGAATGCTTCGAGAATCTGCTCGCCCAGTTTCGATGAACGACGAGCGACGCCCGCAGTGGGGTGGACTCGAGTTACCAGGACCCGGTTGCCGGATTCGCGGAGGATGCCCGGAATCCCGCGGAAGTACCAGGCCAGGGTCAAGGGTCCCAGGCCGATCCTTCGGAAACCGAACAGTCCATGGGCCAGGACGATTGGCGCGGAGAGCCGGGGGCACCCGAACGTGGGATGAGGAGCAATGATGGCGGGCCACATGGTGTACATTCCTTGATCGCGATCCGAGGGAAGTTTAGATCATCCCCGTCGGAAGGCAACCTGAGCTTGAACCGAACCGGGGGCTCGGACCGGACCAGGAATCGGTTGGGCCGATCAGAGGGAATGCAAAGGCAATTGCCGTCACTCCGCCAACAATCCTACGCCCGCGTTTGGCCGCTTGTTCAGTAGTTGGAGGTAGATCTGCTCGTAGCGTGTCACGACCGCTTCGAGTGAAAATTCCTCCTCGACGCGATGGAGTGCCGAGGCTCCGAGCCTTCGAGCCAGTTCGTGATCGTTCAGGACCCTGACGATCGAAGCCGCCCAGATTCCGGGATCGGGCGGAAGCAACAGTCCCGCATCTCCCGGACCGAGGAGGTCGATATTTCCCCCGATCTCCGATGCGAGGCAGGGAAGGCCGGTCGCCATCGCTTCCAGGAGCGAGTTGCTCATCCCTTCGGCCACGCTCGGCAGCACGAAGATATCGGCGGCCCGGAGATACTCGGCGGGATCGGCCACGGCCCCGACGAAGTGGACCCGGTTGCTCAGGCCGAGCGATTCCATCCGGCGAGCGAGGCTCTCACGCTCGGGCCCCTGCCCCACCAGGATCAGCGAGGCTCCCGACTGCCGGGCTACGGCCGGCCAGGCCTCCAGGAGCAACCCGAGATTCTTCTGGGGATGGAGCCGTCCGGTGAAGACCACTCGGGGTCGAGCGGGGAGCGAGTCTTCGACCTCGGGTGCGACCGGGCCTGGCCGGAAGTGGTGGGCGTCCACCCCGCTGGCTGTCCGGATGATCTGATCGGGCGGAACTCCGAGTCCGAGCCATTCGCGTTCGATGTCGGCGGAGATCGCCGCGAAGGCCCGGTTCCGGAGCGCGGCCCGCCGGAGTATCAGTGCCCCTCGAGTTCTCAGGAGCTCGCTGGCCTCGCCGAAATAGCCGGAGCTGGCCGGCTGGATCAGGGTGGGCACGTCGCCGAGGAGCGATCGAGCGAGGCCGACCGAGATCGCCTCCCAGAGAGCCTGATGAGTGTGGATCAGGTCATATTCGGGGCGAAGTCGTCGAAGTGCGCCGATCAGGCTCGCGACGAACGAGAGGCCGAATAGCGGCCCGATCGCGATGGGCCGGATCCAGCGATGAACGAGGATACCTCCAACCGTTTCATCCACCGGCAGTCCGGGGATGAACCGGGTCACGACATGAACCCGATGCCCTCGCCGGGTCAGTTCCAGCCCCTGGGCCAGCGCCTGCCGCTCGGCGCCGCTCTCGGCCGGATGGAAGTAACTCACGACCAGGCAGATCCGAAGAGTCTTGGGTGGGGCCGGCATGAGTCGGTCTGGAAACGAATGCGGGGCAGGCCCGCGAGCCTGCCCCGGTAGAGGGGGTCAATAGATCTTGGTTCGATCAGCGAGTGATCAGGAATTCCTTGACGTTCCGCCCCGCGCTATCGACAACCCGCCCATTGGTGGCGGTCAGAAAGTCGCTGGCGACTGGCAGGATCGAACCGCTCGGCATCTTGACCTTCACGGTCCAGTCGCCTTCCGGCAAGGCGATCTTGAATTCGCCATCGGCGTCGGTCAGCGCCTGCCGATCGGTGAAGTTCTTGGTCAGACTGGAGACGATCACGTTGACCCCCGACTCGGGACGGTTCGAGCCGAACGAGACGACCTTACCCCGGAGGACGTTTCTGGTGTTATACGTCGGCCGAAGCGAACTCCGGGTGGTAACGCCCTCACCTTCGGGTTGATCGCCGATCCGTCCGGGTGCGGGCAGCGGTACATCGGCCCCGCCATTATCAGCTGGCGGCGTTGCCGATCCGGGCGGGTTGATCGGGGTGATCGGCGGTTCCTGGAGGGTACTCGGCTGGGCCGTGGCAGCTGGCTTCGCGGAGGCGGGAGCCGGGACGGGCGGCGTGACATCCGAGGGGGTCCCATCGTCGATCGAGCCCGAAGGACGCCGCTCGTTCAGCGAGCCGTTCGAACTCTCGGGCTCGCTCGTGATGGTCTTTTCATTCCCGCCCTTCGCGGAACCGCTGGGCGTGACCGAACGAACTGGGGCCGGAGCGACCGTCTCATCGCAGATTGTCGTCCCCGACGTGGCCACCACGCCATTGTCAATGACGTAGGAAGTCGGAGAGAGGCTGGAGGCCGAGAGATACGAGGTGGTCGGCACCACGTACGAGGTCGGGAAGTACGAGGTGGTCGGCACCACGTACGAGGTCGGGAAGTACGAGGTGGTCGGCACCACATACGAGGTCGGTACGATGTAAGAAGTCGGCAGGATAGAGAGACTCGGCGAGGTCAGGTAGGTCGTACGCTCGACGTATCGCCGAGGTCGATAGCGGACCGTCCGCACTGTCGGGAAGTAAGTCGCTGAGGTCGAGTAAACCGAGCCCACCGAGTACACCGCGGACGTTGGTAGATAGGTGGTGGAGTACGCCGTCGGAACGACATACGAAGTGGAAAGGATGCTCGACGTGGGCAGGGCGACAACCGAGCTTGTCGGGATGTACGCCGTTTCCAGGAAGACATCGGCCCGGACGGGGTTGGTCCCGGTCAGGAGGGCGTAAAGCGCGAGGCCGGCGATCCAAACGCTCGACGTCGGACGGTGCAACATGGTCGGTGTCCTCAAGGTCCGGGGATCTGCTCGCGGGCGCGTCATGTCTACCCAGCCGTCGCGTCCGCCCCGACACTCCCAAGATACCAGAACTGCTTGACCTGAACCAAGGGTCCAGCGACGGCCTGTATGAGTATAAGGCAAACCATGAACCATCGACTTGAGTCATATTCCCTGGAATTCCGAAATGCCGTCCCGGCAATCGTTGTAATCGTCAATTTTGGATGGGGTTGTGGTTGTCCCAGGCTCGAAAATCCTCGAATTGAATCGCAGCATCGTCGGTTTGGTGGATGAGGAGCGACCATGGTAAAGACGGTCGAGGTCCTGGTTTCGCCATGTAAAATGGAATAAGCTACAATCACCAGCCGGATCCGAGCCTCCCGCGACCCTCCGGAGACCAATGGCCATGTCTTCAACACGCGATGTCGCCGAGGTTCTCAATCGCGACTTCCTGGAGACGAGAAGCCGGATCCTCGATTTGGCCGCCGCCCTGGATCGTCTCGAACGAGCCCCCGGGAGGCTGGCCGAACACCCGCCCGACCAAAGGCTTGCCCAGCTCCGCCAGGCGATCGAGGCGCTCCTGGAGCCCGGTCCCGGCCGGGCCGAGACCGTCCAGCGACTCTTCTCGCTCGACTACGATCCCGACTGGCGCGTCAAGAATGGACTCGCCGCCCCGCGCTCCTGAGCTGTCTCGGACCCTCGAACCAAGTCCTCGCCAGGGGTAGCTCTTCATGAACTACATCGACCCGCACATTCACATGGTCAGCAGGACCACCGACGACTACAAGCGGATGGCCCTGGCTGGTTGTGTCCTCGTGAGCGAGCCGGCATTCTGGGCCGGGTTCGATCGCTCCGGCTCGGAAGGATTTCGGGACTATTTCCGCCAGCTCGTCGACTTCGAAAGGAAGAGGGCCGGACTCTACGGGATCGCTCACCAGACCTGGCTTTGCATCAATGCCAAGGAGGCCGAGAACGTCGCGCTCTCCCGCGAGGTGATTGCGATGATCCCCGAGTTCCTCGACCATCCGAGCGTCCTGGGAATCGGCGAGATCGGGCTGAACAAGAACACCAGGAACGAATCCATCGTGTTCCTCGAGCATGTCGAACTGGCCGCAAAGCATAATGAACTGATCCTGGTCCATACCCCGCACCTGGCCGACAAGTACCAGGGGACCCGGATGATCCTCGATATGCTGCGGGGGGACTCGCGAATCGTGCCCGAGCGGGTCTGCATCGACCACGTCGAGGAGCATACGATTCGACCCGCGCTCGAGGCCGGGCACTGGGTCGGGATGACGCTTTACCCGACGACCAAGTGCACCCCCGCCCGCGCCGCCGACATCGTCGAGTTGTACGGGACCGAGCGCATCATGGTGAACTCGGCCGGCGACTGGGGACACAGCGACCCGCTGGCTGTCCCCGAATTCATCTTCGAAATGCGGTCGAGAGGCCACGACGAGTCGACCATTCGCAAGGTGGTCTTCGAGAACCCGCTCGCCTTTTTCGGGCAATGCCCACGGTTCTCGTTCAAGCCTCGGGAGGCGGTCGAGGAGTCGGCAGGGGTCTGATTCGACGGGTCCGCGACGTCGATGGTCGATGCAGATTATTCCATTGACCCTGGCGTCGCCGGTAGGATGTTGCGAGTTCACGCCTCCTCGTCGGGAGATACCCGAGCGAGGCGTGGCCGCTCATTCCGCTCTTTCCTACCGCCAAGGGCCTCTCGATGACGATCATGTCCCGGACCGCACTGCTCCTCACCTTGTCCATCGCCGGTCCTCTCGCCGCCCAGGATGAAGCCAAGCCCGACTCGCCCCCTCCGATCGAGATTCCCGACGTGGTCCAGGGGATCACGGCGAGAGAGCTGGGCGGACATATGAAGTTCCTCTCGTCCGACCTGATGCGAGGTCGTGACACCGCCAGTTCCGAGATCCGGCTCGCCGCCGAATACATCGCCAGTCGACTCTCGGCGGCGGGTGCCGAGGCCTCTGGCGATCGAGAGTCGGGTGGCCTGGGCTATTTTCAGCGATTTCCGCTCGAAGTGACCACAGCCTTGCAGGAAGGCACCAAGCTTTCGATCGAGGTGTCCGAGGGTGGTTCACGCCGGGTGATCCCGCTCCAACTCGGTTCCGACGTGACGTTCTACCCGGGAGGGCTGACCCCCGGCGAGATCGAGGCTCCGGTCGTCTTCGCCGGATACGGTCGAGTGAATCCGGACGAGAAGGTCGACGATTATGACGGGATCGACGTCAAGAATCGGTTCGTGCTGGTCCTCGCGGGCCAGCCGCCGGTCAAGCCTGCGGATGGAGAGAAGGCCGAAGAGAAACCGCCGGCACCGAGGAATCGATCAGGCCAGCGAGGCGGGAGTCCAGGAAAGCTGGAAGCGGCCCTGAAGCGTGGCGCCCTGGGAGTGTTCGTGGTCCAGCCTCCGGGTGGCAATGCACCGCGACGGGTTCCCTCGCCATCGGCCGGTCAGACCCTCCCCGGTTTCGGTCGCCCGTCGATGACGCTGGGCTCGCCTACACCGTCGATCCCGAACTTCACCCTGTCCGACCCGATCCGCGACCTGATCTTCGAAGCGACGAGTTTCGATGTGGAGAAGACCCCTCGGGGCCCGCTGGCCGGGGTTCAGGCCAGTTTTACATTTGCGTCGAATAAGGAGCTGAAAGAAGATCGCAACGTCGTTGGTATCTTCCCGGGGACCGACCCCGAGAAGAAGAAAGAAGTGATCGTCTTCAGCGCCCACTATGATCACGTGGGCGTGAACGACAAGGGCGAGATTTTCAATGGCTCCGACGACAACGCCTCGGGTACCAGTGCCCTCCTGGAGATCGCCGAGGCCTTCGGCGACGGCCCCAAGCCCGCCCGGACCATCGCCATGCTCTGGGTCTCGGGCGAGGAGAAAGGTCTGCTCGGCAGCCAGTGGTTCGCCGATCATGTCTCATTGCCTGAAGGCTACAAGATCGTCGCGGACATCAACATCGACATGGTCAGCCGAAATGACGGCAAGTCGATCGGGATGACTCCCTCGGCGAAGCATCCGAGCCACTCCAACCTGGCCTCGATGGCCGAAGCGTCGGCCAAAGCCGAGGGCCTGGAGATCAAGTACGACGCCGACCAGTTTTTCGGCCGGACCGATAGCGCGAACTTCGCCAAGAAGGGGATCCCGGTCGTTTTCTTCTTCTCCGGGCTCCACGAAGATTATCACCGGCCAACCGATGACGTCGAGAAGGCCGATTTCGACAAGGCAGCCCGGGTCGCCCGCGCCGCCTATCGGCTCGGCTGGCAGACGGCCCAGGGACCCGATGTCCCGAAGCTTTCGAAGGCCGAACAAGCCGAGGAGTGAACTCCCTCTCCTGACCTGACACGTCGGGATTCCGGACCACGCCCGACGATCGGCCCGGAGATGGTCCTCGTCGGGCGATGGGTCAATTCACGGAGGAGTTTGAAACCGATCCTCAAACCGAGGCCTTGCTGGAAGGCCAGATTGACCCATGGCAAGGCCAAGGGCTCGAGGAGGTTGACACCATCAGGGGATCGGCCGTCTTCTGATAACCCGGAGGTGTTGAAGATTTTGTCGCCCCTGGCTCTCGAGGCCCATACGGACAGGTTCCAGGGTAAGGAGGGGGCGTCAAGCGAGCAGATCAGGTCGAATAGAGCCACTTCCCCAGGAGGAAGGCAGGAACCCAGAGCGCGGCAACGGCAAGGGCAGGACCGGGACCTCGGACGCACGCGACCAGTGCGACATCGAGCCAGACCAGAGAAAGGACGCCCGTCTTGACGGCCCGCTGGAAGGTCGAAGGGACCGGTTCCCGGTAAGCTCGGAGCCCGGCTTGATTTACGAGGAATCCGACGGCCAGTAGGACCAGGCCACCGAATGCCGGAGCGGTTGGCGATCGATATACTTCCGGTCCAGGAAAGCGCTCGGGTCGGAGCATCGCGACCACCAGGCCCAGGAATGCAAGATTCTGGAGCGTCAGCCCCGCCAGAAGACCCCGGGTCTTCCCCGACTCCACCTCGGAGCGGCTGATCCAGGTCACGCCCACCACGAACAGCGCCAGCGAACCGGCCGCGAGCCAGCCGATCGGCCCCCCCAGGTCGGGTGCCTGGCTCATCCCGAGGAGAAGATTCAGGCCGCGGCATGTCCCCATCGCTTCCGGCCCCAACACGGTTCGTTTCAGCCCGGCGTCATAGCCCAGGACGCAGGCCGCCAGGATCGACGCAACGAATAGGCTGGACATCGAACCGGAGAGCGCCGCCAGGCCAGGCCCCGCCAGGAGCGCGACCGCGCCGAACCAGGCCGCCAAACGTCGCGAAACCTTCCCTGAAGGGAGCGGTCGGCCGGGGCGCTCACGGAGGTCGATCTCGAAATCGAAGACATCGTTCAGGACGATCCCGGCGGCGTAGATCGCCACCGAGGCCAGGACCAGGGGGACCCATCGCGCAGGTTCATCGAGCGAACCCGTCACCAGGAGCCAGCCGGCCAGGCTGTCCGCGGCGGCGGTGAAAAGGTTCGGGAGTCGTACGAGTTGTAGATAAGGCTTGATGTTCATGATCCGATCGTTCTCAGGCCGCCGACGAAGGGGTCATCAGCGGCTTGAGCACTTCGTACGCCCCCCGGGCTGCGGTGTCGGGGTCGTCGATATTGGGATAGAGTTCGACGGTCAACCAACCGTCGTAGTTCGTGGCCCGGATCGCTTCGATGATCACCGCGAAGTCGATCGCTCCCTGACCGGGGACGAGGTGGTGATGAACCCGGGTCGCGGCGATATCCTCGAAGTGGTAGTGGTGGATCTGGCCGGCGAGCTTCGCAATCGCCCCGGGGATATCTTCGCCCACGCAGTAAGCATGTCCCACATCGAAATTCAGGCCGATCGACGGCGCATTGACCTTCTCGGCGACTTCCAGATATTGATCGGCCGTTTCGAGCAACAAGCCCGGCTCGGGCTCGATCAGGAGCATCACACCAAGTTTGTGGGCGTGCTCGGCGAGCGGCTTAAGAGCTTCGACGAAGAGTTCGACCGCCGACTCTCGCGATTGGCCCGGCGCGATCGGCCCGCCCGGCTCGGTCGTGATGTGGGGAGCCCCCAGCTCGGCGCAGAGGGTGAGGGACCGCTTCGTGTGGTCGATCCGGACCCGTCGGTAGCCTTCGTCGGCCTCCAGGAACGAGGGGTACCAGTAGGGCTGCCGATGGTCATTGACCGCGTTCATCATGAAGGCATTGACGTTGGAGAAAGCCAGGCCGTTCAGTTCCATCGCCGAGCGGATCGCTCTCTTGGGGCCATCCAGTAGGCCGCTCGGCCAGGCGTGGGGGACGTCGGCCATCAATTCCAGTCCTTCGTACCCTAGCGCCGCGATCCTCGCCGCCGCTTCGTCGAAGGGGAACTTCATGTAGGCGTTGGTGCTGAAAGCGAGACGCATCGCGGGACTCTCGTCGGTCCGGAGGATTCGGCCATTGGTGTGCCAGGGGGCAGGACCTTTGTCCGAGATTGGGGGGAAGGCTTATTTCAGCAAGGAGGGAGTCAAAACCGATCGAGCGAGAGGGTTGACGCTATCCGAAGTTCGACCAGTTTCAACACTAGGATTATGACGCAACCCCAACGGATTACAACCGGCCCGCCTCGGCTGGTTGATTCGAGTCTCGAGGACTCGTAGGATCGCCCTTCCCGGCGGACGATTCGTCGTCGGACTCTCTCCGAACCTATCTATCTCTGATTGGGGTTCCTCCGATGCGAAGCACCTGGATCGGTGGGCTGATGCTGTTGCTTTTCGGCGCGATTGGGGCGATGGCCGAGGATAAACCGGTTGCCCTGGAAAAAGGTGTCCGTGGCCTCGTCGTCCGGGCGACAGAGCCCGTGGTCGTCGATGGCAAGCTCCGTGAATGGTCGGGTGCCTATTGCACCCCGGTCCATTACTCCCACGGCAATCTGACGAACCGCGCGGCTCAGTTTTTCTACCTGTGGGACGAACAGGCGCTTTACGTCGGCCTTCGCACCCTCGACGAGAAGCCGGCCAACATTGGGAATCCCGGATCGCTCTGGAATGGGGACGCTGTCGAATTTTATTTCGATGCCCGGACCGGGGATTCGCTCCGCGGCCAGGAATGGTCGACCGGCGCGATCCACCTCTTTTACACGGCGTTCGAGAAAGCGACGGTCCACCCTCGATGGACCGTCCGGCAGGGGATCGCCACCAGCGACGTCCGCTTAAAGGGGGTCGAGATCGGGGCCACCTCCGAGGGGGGTATCACCGAGCTGGAATTCAAGCTTCCCTGGGCCAACTTCCCGGAATTTACCCCGAAGGCGGGTTCGGTCATCGCGCTGGATGCCGAACTTTGCAGCGGCGATGGCGAAGGTCGGACCGACCGTACCTTCGCCTACGGGTCCCCCCTCTCGGTCCAGCAACCGGCCTCACTGGGCAAGGTGGAATTGGTGAATTCGTTCGATCCGGCATATCTACCGGAGGCCGGCCCCTCGACTTTCCCGATGTGGGTGGAGACACCCTGGACCCAGTCCGAGCGGGCCAGGGTCCGCGCCGTGGTGGCCATCCCCCCCTCCTTCGTCGAACAGGTCGGCGCAGTTAACGTTCGGCTGCATGACGCCGATGGGAAGGTCGTCCGGACGGAAATTGCTACAATCGAGCCGTTCGGCCCTCCCGGTGCTGGATTCGTCCGGGCTGTCGCCTCCTGGTCGATCGACGACTACGCCCCGAACACGTATTTTGCGACGGCCCGAGTCGAGTCCAAGGACGGCAAGACCTTGACTTCCGTCGCGCCTCGGATGGTCCAGGAAGCCCAGATGTCGGGCCGTTGAGCGGGTCTTCATGCTCGATTGCGTGTGATTCTCGACGACAATCGTCGGATTGTTGGCCGGTTGCACGCCTTCGGGCGTATAATACTGGAACCGCACATCATCGGGTCCGCCGATCGCCGAGGGAGCACGCGCCATGGCCTTGGGCACACAGCCAAACGGCAAGATGCTGGAGTACGAGCAGTTCATCGACCATCAACTCACCCGGACGCAGTCGAAGATCAAGACAACCGACATCTTGATCGCCTGCCTGACCCTGGCGACGGCGGCGCTCGGTGTGCTGTTCACCGAGATCGTCCTCGATCACGCGTTCGGGTTGCCGGTCTGGTTTCGGCAGATTGTGCTGTTCCTCGGGATTGGTGCGGGTCTGACGTTCACTTACTGGAAGATCGTCCGGCCGATCCTGGGCCGGGTCAATGGACTTTATGCCGCCAAGACCATCGAGGGGACCGATCCCGAGTTCAAGAATAGTCTGATCAGCTATCTCGAACTCCGGAAGTATCGCGACCAGTTGCCCAGGCGAACCCTCCGGGCGATCGAAGCCAAGGCGGTAGGCGACTTGACTCGAATCGAGATCGAGTCGGTGGTCAACCAGCGGCGGGTCCTCCACACCTGGTACGCCCTGATGGGCGTGATCATGGTGGTTTTCATCTACTTTGCCCTAGCCCCCAAGAGCCTGTTCGACTCGGCCAAGCGGGCCTTCCTGGCGGACGTGGTCCGTCCGACCAATACCCGACTGGACTCGATCAAGCCGGGTGACGACCCCGAGCTTACCGAAGTGGTGGCCGGTTCGAATGTTCCTTTCTCGGTCGAGATCAAGGGCGTTCGACCTGAGAAGGTCGTCCTGCACTACAGCGTCGACGGCGGTAACTTCTTCCTCCCGCAGGAGTTCGCGGCGGGGCCGAATCTCTACGATCCCTGGAAGACGACGCTCCGGAACGTTCAGCAAGGTCTCGACTATTACATCACCGGGGGCGACGCCGAGTCTCGCCATTACAAGGTTCGTGTCCTCCCGGCCCCGATGGTTTCGGGAATCGCGGTCGACTACAAGTTCCCCGCCTACACCGGGACCCCCAACCGATCGGGGGTGGAAGGGGGAGCGGTCGTCGCGGTCGAGGGGACGGATATCATCGTCCACGCCAAGACGAATCAGCCCGCGAAATCGGGCTATCTCGACTTCGGCAAGGATCGCCAGTTCCGGATGGACGTCGATCCCAAGGATCCCAAATCCCTGACCGGTCGGTTCCGGGTCGAGGCCGACGGGTCTTATACGATCAAATTCCAGACGGTCACCGGTCAGATGAATCCCGAGCCGGTGGTCTACGACGTCCACGCGACCAAGGACGCTCCGCCCTCGGTTCGTTTCGTCACGCCCGGCCCCCGGATCAAGTTGCCTAGCAACGGCAAGGTTCCCCTGGGTATCGAGTCCGGCGATGACTACGGAGTGAAGTCCCTGAATCTCTCGGTCACGCAAGGGTCCGAGCCGCTGGTCTCGAAGGATTTCCTGGAAAACAAGCCGAGTACGCGCAAGTTCACCGCGACCGAAGTCCTCGACCTGGCGAACTTGAAGCTCAAGCCCGGCACGCAGGTCGAGTACTGGCTCGTGGCTCGCGACAACAAGGAGCCGACCTCCAACTCGGCTATGACCGAGAAACAGGTCATCGAGATCACCGAGCCCCTCCCTCCCGAGCAGCTCGCCCAGGCCGAGGAGAATCTCCGGAAAGACAACCCCCCGCCCCCGCCCGACGAGCAGCCCAAGGGTGCAGATGACAAGGCCCAGCAGCAGGCCGGCAATCAGCAAGGCAAAGAAGGCAAGCCGGGCGACAACCCCGACAATGCCACTGCCGACCGTCAACTGGCCATGAACGAGACCAGGACCGAAGAACGCCCGCCCGCCCAGCAGCCTCCCGCCGGAAAAGAACCCACGCCCGAAGATTTGAAGCGGCTCGACCAGATCGCGAAGAATCTTAACCTCGAAAAGCCTCAGCAACCGAACGACGCCAACAACAACCCGCAAAATCCCCCTCAAGGGAACAATCTGACGCCACCCAATCCGTCCCAAGCAAAGCCAAATCAAACCCAGAACGGAGCCAGGAACGGCGACGTTTCCCAGGCCAAGAATTCACCTCCCTCCCAGACCAACCCGGCTGCGCAGTCCAATTCCGAGACACCTAAGCCCGGTAACGCAAGTACTGGAAACCCATCTGAGGTTTCCAGGCCGCAGCGAAACGAGCAGAAGCCCGGCCAGCCCGGTGGCGAACAGAAGCCCGGCCAGCCCGGATCGGAATCCAAGCCGGGCCAGCCCGGCGGTGAGCAGAAGCCGGGCCAGCCCGGCGGCGAGCAGAAGCCCGGTCAGCCCGGCGGCGAGCAGAAGCCCGGTCAGCCCGGATCGGAATCCAAGCCCGGTCAGCCCGGTGGTGAGCAGAAGCCGGGCCAGCCCGGTGGTGAACAGAAGCCGGGTCAGCCCGGATCGGAATCCAAGCCCGGCCAGCCCGGCGGTGAGCAGAAGCCGGGTCAGCCCGGTGGTGAACAGAAGCCCGGCCAGCCCGGATCGGAATCCAAGCCCGGCCAGCCCGGCGGTGAGCAGAAGCCGGGTCAGCCCGGCGGTGAACAGAAGCCGGGTCAGCCCGGCGGTGAACAGAAGCCCGGCCAGCCCGGATCGGAATCCAAGCCGGGCCAGCCCGGCGGTGAGCAGAAGCCGGGCCAGCCCGGTGGTGAACAGAAGCCGGGTCAGCCCGGTGGTGAACAGAAGCCCGGCCAGCCCGGATCGGAATCCAAGCCCGGCCAGCCCGGTGAGAAGCCCGGCCAGCCCGGATCGGAATCCAAGCCCGGCCAGCCCGGCGGTGAACAGAAGCCGGGTCAGCCCGGATCGGAATCCAAGCCGGGCCAGCCCGGCGGTGAGCAGAAGCCGGGTCAGCCCGGTGGTGAACAGAAGCCGGGTCAGCCCGGATCGGAATCCAAGCCCGGCCAGCCCGGCGGTGAGCAGAAGCCGGGTCAGCCCGGTGGTGAACAGAAGCCCGGCCAGCCCGGATCGGAATCCAAGCCCGGCCAGCCCGGCGGTGAGCAGAAGCCGGGTCAGCCCGGCGGTGAGCAGAAGCCGGGTCAGCCCGGATCGGAATCCAAGCCGGGCCAGCCCGGTGGTGAGCAGAAGCCGGGTCAGCCCGGTGGTGAACAGAAGCCCGGCCAGCCCGGATCGGAATCCAAGCCCGGCCAGCCCGGCGGTGAGCAGAAGCCGGGTCAGCCCGGTGGTGAGCAGAAGCCGGGCCAGCCCGGTGGTGAACAGAAGCCGGGTCAGCCCGGATCGGAATCCAAGCCCGGCCAGCCCGGCGGTGAGCAGAAGCCGGGTCAGCCCGGCGGTGAGCAGAAGCCGGGTCAGCCCGGATCGGAATCCAAGCCCGGCCAGCCCGGCGGTGAGCAGAAGCCGGGTCAGCCCGGCGGTGAGCAGAAGCCGGGTCAGCCCGGATCGGAATCCAAGCCCGGCCAGCCCGGCGGTGAGCAGAAGCCGGGTCAGCCCGGATCGGAATCCAAGCCGGGCCAGCCCGGTGGTGAACAGAAGCCGGGTCAGCCCGGTGGTGAGCAGAAGCCGGGTCAGCCCGGTGGTGAACAGAAGCCCGGCCAGCCCGGATCGGAATCCAAGCCCGGCCAGCCCGGCGGTGAGCAGAAGCCGGGTCAGCCCGGTGGTGAGCAGAAGCCGGGCCAGCCCGGTGGTGAACAGAAGCCGGGTCAGCCCGGATCGGAATCCAAGCCCGGCCAGCCCGGCGGTGAGCAGAAGCCGGGTCAGCCCGGCGGTGAGCAGAAGCCGGGTCAGCCCGGATCGGAATCCAAGCCGGGTCAGCCCGGCGGTGAACAGAAGCCGGGCCAGCCCGGTGGTGAGCAGAAGCCGGGTCAGCCCGGTGGTGAACAGAAGCCGGGCCAGCCCGGAGGTGAGCAGAAGCCCGGAAGCGAGCAGAAGCCGGGAGAAACTCAGAAGCCGAGCAACCCGCAGTCGAGCAAGCCGAGCAACCCGCAGTCGAGCAAGCCGAGCAACCCGCAGTCGAGCCCACCCCAACAGGGTGATAGTTCTTCGGGCCAGGGTCAGGGCAAAGGCCAGGGTCAGGGTCAGGGAGAAGGTCAGGGACAGGGCCAAGGTCATGGACAGGGCCCAGGTCAGGAGCAGGGCCAAGGCCAGGGTCAGGGAGAAGGCCAGGGTCAGGCACAGGGAGAGGGTGGGAAACAACCCGGTACTCAACCGGGGAATTCCTCGGGTGGGGAAGGTCAGCAGCCCGGCGACGGTACAAAACCTGGCGATGGGAAGCCGGGCGGGAAGCAGCCGAGCGGCGGGAGGCCGGGTCAAGGCACTCCCGATCCCTCGGCGAGTGGTGGCAACGAACCTAGCTCCCAGCCGGGCGAGACTCCGGGCCAGGGTGCTCCCAACCCGGGAGGTCAGGGAGACTCTTCCCAACCCGGAAAGGGCAAGCCTTCCACGAATCCGAACGGCAAGCCTCGGCCTGGGGCGACGAAGGGAAATCAGCCAGGACAGGGAGAGTCGGATCAGCCGGGTGAAGGTCAGCCTCAGGGGGGCGACCCGAACCAGCCGAAGAATTCGAAGCCTTCGCAGGATCAGACCAACTCGGAAGGCTCGTCGAACGCCACCGGCGGCCCGAGTGGTCGGGGAAACCGCAATATGAACGACCCGGGCCGCGATAATTTCCAGAAATCCGCCGAGCCGTTGCCCCAGAATACCGACCAGCCGCCGGCCAACCCCGAAGCTCCGCCGGCTCCCGATGTCCCGCAGTCGATGCTGGCTCTCCGGAAGCTCCAGGATCTGCTCAAGGACGACAAGTTCACTCCCGACCTTGAAAAGCAAATCGGCATGTCTCGCGACGAGGCCGAGCAGTTCGTCAAGAAGTTCGAGAAGCCCGAGTTGTCCGAGCCCGTCGGGCCCGGTCGCGAGATCAAGGCCCAGCCGGGCGAGGACAAGGTCTTCGACCCGAACCGCAAGGCTCCCGAGTTCAACTCGACCGCCATCAGCAGCAACAGCAACGAACGGATGGGGGGCACGATCCCTCAGGATACGGCCGGGGGGCTTTCCGAAGGCGTGAAGTCGTCCCCCCCGCCCGAACTTCGTCGCCGCTTCGAGGCGTACAAGCGAGGCCTGAACCGTCCAGGGACCGCCCCGGCTGCCCCGAGCGGTCGATAGTCGGCGGCTTGCTGATGCTTGACCCGGAGTGGGCCGCGTCATAACTTCCTACGAAGCCGCCGCTGGTCTTCCAGGACCCTCGGCGGCTGATTCTCTCTCGATGTTCGTGGTCGGGGCGGAACCGGGACCTTCGATAAGGCCGGAGGCCCCGCGAAAGGCTGGCCGACTCTCATGCTCCTTCCACTGGCGCTCCCCCGACGATACCTGACCGCCTTCGACCCGCAGGATCTCCCACACCACTTCACCGACGTCCTGGTGATTGGCGGGGGCGTTGCCGGCCTTCGTGCGGCACTCGGGGTCCCCGAACCGCTCCGGGTCCTGGTCGTGACCAAGGATGAGGTCCGCGAGAGCAACAGCGTCTACGCCCAGGGCGGGATCGCGGGGGTGATGGACCCCGTGGACCACTTCGAAGACCATATCGCCGACACCCTGGCCGCAGGCAAAGGACTGTGCGATCCCGAGGCCGTCGAGTTGGTCGTCCGCGAGGCCCCGCAGAGGATCGGCGAACTGATCGACTGGGGAACCCACTTCGACCAGGTGGACGGGCAGGTCGCCCTCACTCGCGAGGGAGGCCACTCCCACCCTCGGATCGTTCATGCCCTGGGCGACGCGACGGGCCGCGAGGTGATGCGGGCCGTGATCCAGGTGACCCGAGAACGGCCGAACATCCGGATCTGGCAGAACAGCTTCACGATCGACCTGCTGACCCACGAGGGTCGATGCCGGGGTGCCCTGGTCTGGGACCGTCGACGAGGCCCCTCGCTGATCTGGGCGCGGGCGACCGTCCTGGCGACTGGAGGTGCGGGGCAACTCTTCCGCGAGACGACCAACCCGGCGATTGCCACCGGGGATGGTCACGCCGTCGCCTATCGGGCCGGGGCCGAACTCCGCGACATGGAATTCATGCAATTCCACCCGACCGTCCTCTACATCGCCGGCTCGTCCAGGCACCTGATCACCGAGGCCGTCCGGGGCGAGGGGGCCTATCTGCGCGATCGCGACGGCCACCGCTTCATGCCCGACTATCACCCGGCGGCCGAACTCGCCCCGCGCGATGACGTCTCCCGGGCGATCGTCGCGCAGATGGCGAAGACCCAGCACCCCAACGTCTATCTCGACCTCTCGCACCTCGAACCCGGATTCATCAGCGAACGCTTCCCCGGCTTCGCCGCGCTCTGCAAGGGGTTCGACCTCGACGTGACCCGCGACCCGGTCCCGGTCCGGCCGGGAGCCCACTACATGGTGGGCGGGGTGACGATCGACCGCGACGGGCGGACCTCCTTGCCGGGCCTCTGGGCGGCCGGCGAGGTCACCAGCTCCGGCCTCCACGGGGCGAATCGCCTGGCCTCGAATAGCCTGCTCGAAGGGCTGGTCCACGGGGCTCGGGCGGCCGAGGACATCGCCGGGCTCCTGCGCGAATCCGGCCCGAATCGTCTCGAAGTCCCCCCGATCATCTCCGACCCTCAGCCCAGGGCCAATCGAGAGCCGCTCGACCTGGCGGACATCCGGCACTCGCTCCGGGCCTTGATGTGGAGATCCGTCGGTATCACTCGGGATGCCCGAGGCCTGACCGAGGCCGCCGAACAGGTCGACTTCTGGTGCCGATACGCCCTGAACCACGTCTTCGACAATCCCGAAGGGTGGACCTCGCAGAACATGCTGACCGTCGCCCGATTGATGATCGCCTCGGCGCTCGAACGTGAAGAGTCGCGAGGGGTCCACACCCGCCGCGACTTCCCCGAGGCGAATCCCGATCTGGCTCACCATATCACCCTGAAACGGCCGCCTTTGGCGATCGACATCGACCGATCGCCCGCCCTGGCCCTCTCCTGAACCTGGCCCCGATTTCGGGAAGGACGAGGCATCCCTCCCGCAACGGGTTTCTCACCGGAAAGGATCGGGACTGTCTCACATGCGGGCATCGAGCAGGCAGAACGCCACGAACAAGAAGAGGTCGCCTGCCAGGCAGTAGAGCATGACCAGCACCGATTCGTCCTTCGTCTCCCCTTCCTCCATGAGCAGTGCGACGCGATAAAGCCCGACGAAGAGGAAGAGGGCGACCATGCCCGAGATCACGAAGATCGCCCCGACTGCCCGCGGTAATGAGGCGATCAAGGGCTCGCGAACGGCCAGGACCACGGCCATCCAGACGCTCAGCCACATGATGTGCTGGATCTTGAATCGAAGATTGAACCTGGATTTCTTGGCCCGACCGCGACAATCCTCCGACGCTTTTGCCGCCAGTGTCGCATAGGCGTAGTGGGGCGACCGCGCGGGTTCGGGCTCGCCCGCCGCTTCGAGTTCGGGATTCATGGTCAGACCCATCCCTTCGCCTTGCGGAGTGCCCACTCGGCGGTCAGCAAGCCGCAGAAGATGAGGAAGAAGGGCCAGTTGTCCCAGAGCCGATGCTCGGTCTGCGAGACGTATTCGGTGGCCTCCGGCCCGAGCGATCGGAGGTGCTTGGACAATTCCTCCGACTTGAGTGCCGCGCCCCCGGTGATCTCGGCGATCTGCTTGAGCAAGGCGGGATCGGCGGCGGGATTCTCCAGCTCGCGGTCGTCCTGATAGACCATGAACCGGGCCCGAGCGGTGCCGATCTCCTGACCCTGGCTGGTCCCCTTGACGTTCACCTCATATTCGCCGGGCTCCCCCTTGGCGAAGTACGGTCCCTTGGCATCATTGCCCGTGGGATACATCGGGACGGGCTCGGGCTGGCCGATGGGCTTCCCCTTGTCGTCGAGCCTGGTGACGGTCGCCTCGTAGGTGGCGTCGGGGATCGGCTCGTTCTTGGCGTCGCGAGAGGTCGCGGTCAGGTCGAGCTTCTGATTGGTCGAGACCCGCCGGGAGTCGAGCTTGAGTTTGACCTGGCTCTCCCCCTGATTCTCCTTGTGGGCGAGCCAGAGCACCGCTTGCCTCCAGAACCGGGCATGGGCCGCACGGCCGACCCCCTGGTCTTCGAGAGAGCGGGCCCAGGGCCAGGTCTCGCCCCCGAAGGCGAGGACCCTTCCCTTGCCGACGTCATCCATGCCGACCATCAAGGGATCGCGACCGGCTCGGGCCAGCACGATCGCGGCCGGCTTGGGGCGTCCGAACCGGTTGGAACCGGTGATCGGGGCGAGCTTGGCCCAGACCTGGGCACTATCCGCGACGTTGGGCGCGAGCTTGAGGACGAAGTTCTCCAGGCCGAGCTGGTCGGGGACCACCTTCAAGCCCTCGTCTCCCGGCTCGATCTGGCCGTCGTTGGGGGAAATCTCCACGGGGAGGATCCGTGCCAGCTCGGTCCCGGCCCACCCCCCTGCCCCGAAGCTCGACCGGCCCCCGAGCATGATCAGCCCGGCCCCCTTCTCCACATCCTGCCTCAGTAGTCCGATCTGGGTTTTCGTCAGGTGATCGGCGGGTAGTCCCCCCAGGATATAGACGTCATACTGGCCCGGGGCGAAGTCGGCGTTGTCCAGCAGGCCCTGATCTCCCCTCGCAGGTTCCCGGACCACCCGGAGGTCGGCGTGGATCTCGCGGGCGGCGTCGAGGCTCCGGGTCAGGAAGCGGGGCTCCCACGAGAAATCCGGCCCCTGGATGTAAAGGACCTTCAGGCCCCCCTTGAGTACGTCCAGATAACTACTGATCTCATTGTTGGTCGCGACCAGTTCGCCGGGCTGGGGCTTCACGCGGAGGGTCACCCGCTTCTCGCCCGGGGTTTGCGGGATGTACTTGAGCCCGGTGACCGAGACCGTTTCGGCTCCTTCGGGGACCTTGTATGTCTTGGTGGCAACCGGGCCGGATTCCCCTTCGACCATCAACTCGACCTCGATCGACTGGGACGCGAAGCCCCGGGTCGAGATGGTCCCCCGGATCTCGGGCTGATTCTTGACGAAGACCGTCGGGCCGGCAACGAGGTCGCGTGCCGCGAGGTCCTTGGAACCCTTGCCCGCGTCGGCCGAACCCACGCCCACCGTCACCACCGGAATCTGCTGGGCCCGCAACTGCTGGGCGGCCACCAGGGGAGCGATCCCGCCGTTGGAGGCGCCGTCGGAGAGCAGCACGATCGAGGCGACTCGCGTCCCTTGCGCCTCCTTAACGGCCTTGAGCAGCATGGCCCCGATCGCGGTCTCCCGGCCTTTGGGCTCCTTGGGATCATCGGCCTTGTAGTCGCCCAGATCGCTGTCGAACCGGTACGCCTTGACATCCAGCTCCTTGGACTTCCCCTCGACCGACTTCTTCGCCTCATCGAGCGCCTTGCGAGCGATCGACCAGCGGGTCTGACCGCCGACCTCGTCCCCCTGATTCATGCTCCCGCTATCGTCGATCAGGAAGATGACCGCACTCTGCTGCTTCTGCTTCTCGTCGATCATCAGCGACGGGCGAAGCGACGCGAACAGGCAGAGCAGCACGGCGGCAATCCGGAGCCCGAACGCCAGCCATCGCCAGCCCCCTCGGGTGCTTTGCAGCTTCGGGCGATAGGCCCAGATCGTCAGGGCCATGACGACGATCGCGGCCAGGATGACCAGGACCCACGAGTCGCCGATCGGTTTGAAGCTGATGCTCATCGAGCCAACCTCCCTGGACTTCCGTGGGGGCTATCTAGGACCATTGTAAGGAAGGGGCTGACCTGCGGCGAGATTGGTCTCGCCCGGGGTAGATCAGGCGGTCGCGGTGTCGCGATGAAACTTGTTGGCCAGCAGGTTCTCGGCCGTGACCAGGGCGAGGATCAAGAGCATGAACCAGGGGAAAAGTTCCAGTCCATAGCGACCGATGGCCTGTTCGCGATCCAGGCTCGCGGCGTCGAGCGCGATCTTGTAGTAATCCTTGCCGCCGAAGAGGCCATCGAGGTCGTTGGGCTTGAGCTCGACCACCTGGGCCTCGACCGATGGGACATTCACGCTGAAACCCATCTTCATCTTCGACCCATCGGGGCCGGTCCCCTTCACCTCCCACTGCCCCTCCTTGGAGGGGGTGGGGATGAGGAGCGTATCCGTGGCCGTGGGGGCCGAGAGGCGCTGGGTTAATTCTTCTTCGGGACCCTGGACGGTGTAGGTGGACGCCTTCCGTGCGGGGTCGATCGTGATGACGGCATCCTCCCCGGCCTCGTAATTCAAACGCTCGCCGGCGGTCCCCGCGAGGTAGGGCACGGTCTGCATCAGGATGTCGAGGAACGCCCAGGAGAGGGGAAGCTCGTTCCAGGCGGCCGGCTCGGCGCGGTCGAACCTCCGGGAGAGTGGGGTCGTCCAGAGCAGGACGTGGCCGGTCCTGGCCCCCTTGAAGCTTCGCTCGATCAGGGCCGGGGCGCCGTCGGTGAACTGGAGGATCGTCCGGGCGGTCTCCGACGGCCGGACGCCCCAGTATCGATAGACCGGCCAGGCCGTCAACTCGGGGTCGAGCAGCTTGGGATGGCGATCGAACAACGGGTGGTCATAGCTGGCCTTACCAAATTTGGTCCCAACGGGTGCCTCTTTCTTCGCCTCGAGAACGGCCGGGAGGAGTGACGCCGCCGCCGCGCCCTCATAGCCCGAAGGAAGCGAGCGATCGCCCGGGGCGACCACCAGCCCGCCGCCTTCCCGGACGTAGGCGAAGAGCCGGGCCCAGTCTCGATCCGTGAGTTGGTCGAGGTTCAGGAGGAAGACGCAGGCGTAATCCTTGGTCGAGAGCCGGGGTCGTGCTTGGAATTGAGGACGTGTCTCGCGGTCGATCTTGTATGGGGTACCGACGCCTTCGGGGGCGCCGACCGAAGCCTCAGGCGAGAGGGCATTCATCACGAATTGAGCATCGAGGTCCTGGGCGGTCGTCCGATCGGCGACGACGAGGACTCGCAAGGCCGGCTGGACATTGAAGGAAAAGTAGCGGGTGTCGTCGAACTCCATGAAATCGGTCCGGCCCCCGAGCTTGATCCTGCCTTGATGCAGGCCGGTTTCGAGCCGGGTTGGGGTGAGGAACGAGACTTCCTTCTCGCCATTGGCGGGGATATCGACCAGCTTTTGCTCCCGCTTCTGGCCGTCGAGGTAGAGTTCGGCCACTCGCGAGTCGGCCGGGCCGGAAGAACGAAGCGTCACTTTGATCTCCATCGGTTCCCCCTCGGCGGCGACGGTCGAGCTGGGTTCGGCCGAGACCACCGCGACGTCGACGACCTCCTTGGGGGTCAACTTCAGGATGTAGGTGTTGACCTTCTTCTTGTCCTTGCGGAACTTCTCCAGTTCCTCGGTGGTTCGGGTTGCCCCGAGATCCCATGCCGAACTCGCCAGATCGGTCAGCACGTAGACCTCGCGACGGGCCAGGTTGCTGGCCGCGACCGATCCGGCCGCCTGGACCAGGGCCGCATTGAGCGGTCGATTGGCCGCCTTCAAGGTCAGGGCGTCGATGAGCTTGCGGGCCGAGGAGGGAGAGACCGCGGGCGGTCGTACGGGCAAGGCCGAGTCGATCACGAAGACCTCGCTGTCCGCGGTCGTCTTCTTGAGGATCTCCGCGGCCCGGAGCTGCGCCTCTTTCAGGCGAGTATTCCCCCGGTCGGTGTAACCCATCGACATGCTGGTGTCGAAGACCAACGCGAGGGCGGTGGGAATCTCGCGGTCGCCCAGCGGGGTCTCCGAGTTGAGGGTTGGCCTGGCCAGTGCCAGCGCCATCAGGGCGAGCAGGAGCATCCGGGCCGCCAGGAGCAGCCAGTTCTTGACCTTGAGCCGCTTCTTCGATCGCTTGTGACGCTCGCGGATCAGCCGGAGGGCCGGGAAGATCACATGCTTGGGCGTCTGCCTCATGAAGAGGTGGAGGATGACCGGGACGGCTGCCAGGGCCGCCCCCGCCGCCAGGCCCGCGTGCAGGAGCGAGATATCCATGATCGACCCTTGCCCCGGAGATGGTTGGGATGAGGACGGATGGAAAGATTTCAGATCTCAGGGAGCATGGTGCGAGATCCAGGTTTCGGATCTGAGCTAGAGATCTTCCATTCTACCCCCGAGACTGGCGGCTGTGGAGGTAGCTCATCAGGGCCTTATCGAAGGGCATGCCCGTGTGGATCGGCACGTAGTCGATCCGGGCTCCCAGGCATTCCTTCCGATATCCGCCCCGGAACGCGGCCACCTCTTCGAGGTAGTCGGCCTTGATGGCGTCGGCGTCGACCTCGAGCTTCTCGCGTGTTTCGTTGTCCTCCAGCTCGAGCATCCCGGTGAACGGGAAGAGGGCCTCGGCCTCGTCGAGGATGTGGAAGATGATCACGTCGTGCCCGGCATGTCGGAGTCGGTGGAGCGCCTTGTAGATCGGTTCGGCCTCGCCGAGCAGATCGCTGAAGATCATCACCAGGCTCCGGTGGCGGATCATCCCGGCTACCTGGTGGAGGCTCTTGGCGATCGAAGTCTCCCCGGTTGGATTCAGGCTGGCCAGCAGGGAGAGGATGTTCCCCAGTTGCGACCGCTTGCTCTTGGGGGCGAGGCTCTGGCGGACCTGCTGATCGAAGGCAATCAGCCCGACCGGGTCCTGCTGATGGATCATCAGGTATCCCAGGGCGGCGGCCAGGCTCACTCCATACTCGAACTTCGTGAGGTCCTGGCGATAGGTGTATCCCATCGACCCGGAGAGGTCCATCACCAGGTAGCCGGTCAGGTTCGTCTCGGCCTGGAACTTCTTGATGTAGAAACGATCGGTCTTGGCGAAGACGGCCCAGTCGACGTCGGAGATGTTATCCCCGGCGGTATACTTTCGATGTTCGGAGAACTCGACCGAGAAGCCGTGGAACGGGCTGGCATGGAGCCCCGAGATGAACCCCTCGACGATGAATTTGGCGCGCAGGTCGAGGCGAGCCACCTGGCGGATGACCTCGGGCTTGAGGTACTTTTCGGCGGTACTGGCCAAGGGATGTCCTTCTCAGAAGACCTCGGACAGGGGGATCGCCAGGCCGGGCAGCAAGGGCGACGTATAGGTTTCGCCGATGGAGAGAGTACGCTCTGCGTAACCCGCCGGTTCGTGGGTCAGGACAGAGACCGTTTGCCGGAAACGGTCGATGATGACATATCCGCGGACGCCGAAGCGATGATAGTCGGCCCGCTTGAGCCGGTAGTCGCGGTCGCGCGAGACTCGATCGGGGCTCACCACCTCGAAGATCAGATCGGGCACGCGGTCGGGGATCTTCGGGACCGGCCCGCCGGGGATCAGGAAGACGCCGATGTTGCCGATCCGGTCGGTCCCGTTGTCGACCCTGAGCCACGCCTCGGAGACCACCTTTTGCACGATGTCGGGTCGGGCGAGCTTGTAAGCACCAAGCCGATCTCGCCAGGGTTCGGAGGCGTTCACATGTCCTTCGCCGCTCGGAGCCAAGACCAACAACCTCCCTTCGACCCTCTCATACTTCCAGGGTTCTTCGAACGATGCGTCGGCAAAGTCCTCGGATGAGACGAGTCGTCCTTCGTCCTTGAGCCCCAGCTCCAGGATAGTGCGTTGGGTCGACATGGCAGGTCGGGCCTCCTGGATCGGGTCGGTCAGGCCTTGCTTCGTTCGTACTTGGGGACCTCGGGTTCGCGGATCTCCGCGATCAGTCGTTTGATCAGGCTCTCGGTGGTCTGCCCCTCGGCCTGGGCCTGGAAGTTGGTGCTGATCCGGTGCCGGAGCACGGGGATGGCCACCTTGCGGATGTCGTCGAGCGAGACGCTGAATCGTCCGTCCATCGCCGCCATGGCCTTGCCGCCCAGGATCAGGTTCTGTCCTGCTCTCGGTCCCGCACCATAATCGACCAGATCCTTGATGAACTGCGGCGACTTCTCGTCGGCCGGTCGGGTGGCCCGGACCAGTCGTGTGACATAGTCGACGGCGTAATCCGAGATCGGGACCGAGGTCACCAGCTTCTGAAGGTTGGTGATCGCCTTGGCCGAGAGGACTTTCTTCAACTCGGACGTCTCTCCCTTGGTCGTCGCCGACAGGATCTTCTTCTCTTCATCGAAGGAAGGATAGCCGACCCGGATATCGAACATGAAGCGGTCGAGCTGGGCCTCGGGGAGCGGGTAGGTCCCTTCCTGCTCGATCGGGTTCTGGGTCGCGATGACGAAGAACGGGTCGGGTAGATGCAAGGTTTCCTGACCGACGGTCACCTCTCGTTCCTGCATCGCCTGGAGGAGTGCCGCCTGGGTCTTGGGCGGAGTCCGGTTGATCTCGTCGGCCAGGATGATGTTCGAGAAGATCGGGCCGGGGACGAATCGAAAGCTCCGTCGCCCCGCCTCGGGCTCCTCCAGGACGTTGGTGCCGGTGATGTCCGAGGGCATCAGGTCGGGCGTGAACTGGATCCGCTTGAATCCGACATCGAGGATCTTGGCCAGGGAGCTGACCATCAGGGTCTTAGCCAGGCCGGGCACGCCGACCAGCAGGACATGCCCCCTGGTGAAGATCGAGGCGAGGATCTGCTCGATCACGTCGTTCTGACCGATGACGACCTTGCCCAATTCGGTCACCATCACGTCTCGGGAATGTCGGAATTCGTCGAGGAGCTGTGAGATCCGATCGCCTGCGTTGGACATCGCGTGATCCGTACCCGAGGGTGGTGGTGATCGACGGGCTCGCGGTATGCGCCACGCCCTGCCGAGGGGAACCTCGCGACGGTCGGCGATTAAATTCGCCCTTCAATCCGCCGAGATGTCCGACATCTCTCATTGTAGAGACACGCGACCGGTCGATTCAAGCACGAGGAAGTGGCCTCCATCCTGCGATTCGGGCAGGCCCTGCCGGATTTCGTGGCTTAAACCTCTCGGCGATTCGTGTCAAGAAAAAACCGTCCCAATTCCGGATAATGTCCTGAAAGATGCGGCTTGTTTCGAATTCTCGCTAAGTCCTTCCTGGTAATAGAGAAAGATTGATGTTCGTTGGATCACGTGTTGCGTTTTTGGTGTCGATGTCGGATATGTTGGTTGTCGGCCCGAGACTTGCCTTTGTGGTTTCACGCTCTCGCCAGTCATCGTCGCGACGAGGCGACGTCCTGCCATAGCTCTCTCCGATGGGGATCACGGCACTCCCCGGCCTGATCCAGGACCTGATCGAACCTCCCACCAGAACCTCGGGTCCCCTCGCGTGACCCTGATGATCGCGGCCAATCTCCACGGCTCGATCGTCCAAGTTCAAGAAATGAGGCCGCCTCGCGACCCATCGTTTCCGTCGCACGAACTCTCCGGATGGTCGCATGAGACCGCCGGTCAACGGAACGGAAGGTCGGTTTACGTGTTCATTTCGATGTGAAATTCACAATAGACATGGATGCTGTCGAGTGCGGCCCGATCCAACCCCGGGGTACCTCATGAGTCTTTCGTTCACTTCGCTCGTTCGACTGATCGGGATGCTGGCCATCGCGACCACGATTCTCGCCGTAGGCGTGTCGAGGCTCGAATCGCCGAAGGCGACGCAGCGAGAGATGTCCGTACCGAATCTAATGAACATCAACGAGTATTTTCTTGGGTTCAAGGATCGCAAGACGCGTTGGCTCGACACGGAATCCGGCGCGATCTCGGTCGTTTTATTGGAGGGTGACGATCTGTTCGAGGGAGCCAGTTGCTCCCCGTGGACCGACGAGAATGGCGGTCGACAAATCGTGGGTCGATGGACGAGCCGGACGGCCCAGGGCGCGGGCTCGATGAGCTGCGATTTCGGACTGGCCCGATATAGCTTCCCCGGTGGGAAGTTGCTGGATCAGGTTTCGACCGATGTCGTGCCGGTGGGACCCCCTTGCTGGTATCCGGGTACCCACGCCCGCATCCTGTTCGAGGCCGGGGATGGCAGGCTCTATCGATATGCGTTCGAGTCGGAGCCCGGCCTCCGAGGGGGCCAGGGGCATGCGCTTGGTCTCGGCGACTCGCGTCCGACTCCGTTGAGCTGGCTGTGCGAGAAGCCAGGGCAGGCCGATGTTTTCATGAGCGATCTCTCCTGGCCACGAGACTCCCGCCTCGAAGGTCGCCTTGTGGTTTCGATGCGGGTTCAGATCGAAGGCGCGGATGGGAAGCTCAACTACACCCGGAATCGCCTTTGGTGGATCAGGCTGGATCGGACCGGGACCGAGATCGTAGAGGCTGGCCCGCTGACTCTTCACGAGGAGGAGGTCGGCGATGCCGGCGAGTATGAGGAGCGAGGCGGTTCGATAAGCACACTCCCCGATGGTCGGCTCGTTCTTGCCTATCTGAGGAAAGACGTGATCAAGAAAGAAGGATGGGAGTTGCGGGTGATCCCCATTCGATTTGATGAGGATGGGCATACCCCCGGGGCTCTGCCGGCGGATGCTCGAATTCTCGCCTCGTCCTGCCAGTCGTTCCATCCATCATTCTCTCTCGACGGGCGCTGGATCAGCGTACTGGTGGGTCGCGGGCCCGAACTGTCTCGCGTCGCACGGGTCCCGATCGATGAGAGCTTGTTGGCCTCGGCTCGGCCATGACCTCCTACCGATGAACCGGGTTCCGCCCAGGGTCGGGACCGGCCCCAAGCCATCCTGGTGGGGCGGACCTGTGGCGAGGAACCCAATGCGGGTGGACGATTGGCCCGCGGACGTGCCACAATGAAGGGGATCAGGGAGAGATCTCGCCCCTTGCGTGGGAGGCCGTCCGCATGACCCGATCGATGCGATTGCTCGTGATCCCGGTCCTCGTCGTGACCTCCATCACGTCAGGTATGGAAGGACGGGTCTCGGGCGCGGTCACCACGGAGGAGGTCGAGCGGGCGATTCGCGGCGGAGTCCGTTATCTCCTCAAACAGCAGAGAGATGACGGTTCCTGGCCCGAGATCGACGACGACGCCCGGACCGGCACCACCAGCCTGGTCACTCTCGCGCTCCTCACCGCGGGCGAATCGCCCGACTCTCCGGCGATCCGAAAGGCGCTGGATCACCTTCGAAGGTTCGACCCGGGACAGCTAGATAGCGTCTATTCCGTCTCGCTCCAGACGATGGTCTTCGCGGCGGCTCGTCCCAAAGAAGACATCGTCCGGATCCAGGCCAACGTCGACTGGCTCCAGGAGGCCCAGCTCAAGCCCGGCGATCGTTCGAATTGGCCCGGCTCCTGGAGCTACAAGGCTTCGAAGACCCGGCACGGGGACAACTCCAACAGCCAGTATGCCCTGCTGGGCCTGAACGCCGCGACCGAGGTCGGCGTGAAGGTGAATCCCGAGGTCTGGAAACTCGCCCGCGACTACTGGCAGCGTTACCAGCAGCCGGACGGTAGCTGGGCCTATACGCCCGATGCCAGCAACGGATCGACCGCGAGCATGACCTGTGCGGGAATCTCCAGCCTGATCATCTCCGGACTGAAGCGATTCCGGGGGGAAGAGAAGCTCGTCGGAGATACCGAAGTCGAGGCCTGCGGGGTGGGGGGAGCCGACCCCTACCTGGCCAAGGCGATCAACTGGATGGCGACCAACTTCATGGTCGGCCAGAATTTCGGGGCCGGGCAACAGTGGAAATATTATTATCTTTACGGGCTTGAGCGAACCGGTCGGCTCAGCGGGGTCCGCTTCTTCGGGTCGCACGACTGGTATCGAGAAGGGGCCGAAGAACTGGTCCACGATCAGGACAAGCTCGACGGCTACTGGCGAGGGACCCAGTATGAACGGTCACCGATCATCTCGACGAGCTTCGCCCTGCTTTTCCTGGCCAAGGGTCGGTCCCCGGTGGTGATCAATAAGCTCCGTCACGGACCGGGCACCGACTGGAATAACGACGTCGACGACGTGCGTAATCTCGTGGGGGCCGTCTCCCGCGAATGGAACCATCTGCTGACCTGGCAAGTCGTCGACCCCAACCAGGCCAGTGTCGATGATTTGCTCCAGGCTCCCATCGCATTCATCAACGGGCACGAAGCTCCGGTCCTCGACGCTCGGGGGATCCAGAATCTCCGCGACTTCGTCGAGCAGGGTGGTTTCATCTTCGCCGAGGCCTGCTGCGGCAAGGTCGAGTTCGACCGGGGCTTCAAGTCGCTCATGAAGCAGGTCTTCCCCGACCCCGAGTATGACCTCCACCCCCTCTCTCCTGACCATGCCGTCTGGCGATCGAAATATAACCTCGCCGACCTGGCGAGCACTAACCCGCTCTGGGGGATTGAGCACGGCTGTCGGACCGTGGTGATCTACTCGCCAAACGACCTCTCATGCGACTGGAATCAGCTGGAGAACCACCCCGAGTTGCCGAGAGTGACGAAATCGACCCGGATCGGGCAGAACGTCGTCGATTATGCGACCGGCCGCGAACTGCCCGCCGACAAACTCGCCGCGCCCGAATTTCGCGACTTCAAGTCCGAGGTCCCTCGTCGGGGCGCCCTCCAAATCGCCAAGCTCCGCCACGCCGGCGACTGGAACATCGCCCCGTTGGCGATCCCCAATCTCACGACCACCCTGCGCGACAAGCTCAAGTTCGACGTGGTCATCAACCACAAGGAACTCTTCCCGCGCGATCCCAACCTCGTCCATTACCCGCTCATCTATATCCACGGACGAGCGGCGATCTCGTTCGACGAGGCCGACAAGGCCGCCCTCCGGAAGCATCTCGACCCGGGCGGCGGGACCTTGTTCGCCGACGCCGCTTGTGGGAGCCCGGCCTTCGACGCCGCTTTCCGTCGCTTCGTCGCCGAGCTCTTGCCGAATAACCCGATGGTCCCGATCCCTCGGGATGATGATTTCTACACCGCGAAGGTCCATTATGACCTTTCTGACGTCCAGTACAGCAAGGCAGCCGGCGGCGGCAAGGCCTTCCCCCAACTCGAAGGGGTGAAGATCAACGGACGATGGGCCGTGATCTATTCCAAGTACGACCTCGGTTGCGCCCTCGAACGCCATCAGGGGCTCGATTGCAAGGGGTATACGTACGAGAGCGCCATGAGGATCGCGGCCAATATCGTCGTCTATGCCACGCTCCCTTAGGGTCGACTTTTCCCCTTCTCAAGCTCATCGACCCGCGCGATATATGCCTTGGAATCGAATTTCTTCCGGGTGCTCTCGTAGCTCATGAACCGGATCATCCCGAAGATCTGCCGTTCGATCCAGGGGCGGTCGTGCTTGCCTCCGATGGCCCAGGCAACCCCCGTGTAGCCGTTGGGGTCGCGGCCGTCCATCTCATATCTGTCGTTCAACGACAAGGCGAGGTGAAATGCGGTCTCGGGGTCGGGCGTCCACTCCAGGATCTTCTTGCCCCAGTACATTCGCAAATAATTGTGCATACGTCCGGTAATCATCATCTCCTTCTGCGAGGCATTCCAGAGAGGGTCGCCGGTCTCGGCCGACTCCAACTGGCTCGCCGAGTAGAGAACAGGCCGGACGTCCTCCGAGTGCTTGGCCAGGGTCTTCAAAGCCCATGATGCGCACCCTTCGAGTCGGTCGTAATTCGGATTACGCGCCACGTAGTTGATCGCCAGCTCTCGGCGGACGATCAATTCTTCGAGGTAGGAGTCCTTGTTCTCCTGGGAGACCTCGGCTTTACTCGCGGCCAGGGCGATCGTGAGCGGGCTGATCTGGCCGAAGTGGAGGTGGGCCGAGAGTTCGCTCGTCATGTAGGGGACCGGCTCGTTCCTCTCGGTTGCGTACTTCGGAAGTCGTTGCCTGACGAAGCAATCGAGCCTTCGAAGGGCCTCGGCCGTCCCTCCTCGATAGTCGAGAACCTGGGAGACTCCCCCGACCCTGAGTTTTTCCAGCAGTGAAACGGGTTCGATGGGCTCGCCCCTGGGTAAGTCCTCCGACTTCCAGACGACCTGTGCCTTGGGATTCTCCATGGGAACCAGGAACCGATCCCAGACCTTGTGGATCTTGGGCCGGATCGTCCTGGCGGCGTATTCCTCCTTGGGGAATAGGGAGGAGGGGACCACCACGTCCGCGTCGACCGCGTGGCAAGGCACGGACAGTTCCCTGGCAACCTTCTCTCGCCAGACTTGCCCGATCCGGAGCGGATTCTCATCGATCACGACGATCGAGGCACCGGCCTCGTGTGCCACCGTCAGGGCCACTTCGGCGGGCGAGCCGATCCGGACCACCAGAGGCACTTCGCGATCGAGGAGACCGTCGCGAGTGTCGGGCAGTCCGTCGACCAGGAATCGGTAATGTCGGCGTTCTGCCTCCGGATAATCGGCCGTCAGGCCGAAGACGGCCAAAACCGGCCGTTTGAGAAGGTTGCCCAACTCGATGGCGTGATTTAATGCAGGGTTGTCCAGACTCCTTTGCGCTCGCTGCATCCAATAGACCACGCAGCCGCCCGAAGGATCGGGCTCTCCGGGTCGGACGATCCGGACTCTCGGGTCGTCGCGAAACCGATTCTCGAAGTCTGGCACGGATCATCCCCGGGGCTCTGGGCGAGATCGATTCTTGCCGGAGTGACGCGGGATGACAAGATCGATGTTGGACACTCGCGTGGGATCTCGATTTCATCAAATATTCACGAGCCTTTTCTGCCGGCATGAATACCATAATCCGTCTCATTTATTTTCTATATAGCCTGGCTGATTCGGGGTATCCGCGGGTTCGATAGCTCGCGAGGCTCTCTCGGTCACGCGCCGACACGATTCCAGGAAAGGGGCCTCTGATGAAGAAACAGCTTGCCTCGAAGTATCGACGAGGGTTTACCCTGATCGAACTGCTGGTCGTCATCGCGATCATCGCGGTCCTGATCGCGCTCTTGCTGCCGGCGGTCCAGGCGGCTCGCGAGGCTGCTCGACGGATCTCGTGCACCAACAACATGAAGCAACTTGGCCTGGGCCTGCACAATTACCACAGCACCCACAATTGCTTCCCGCCAGGTCGGATGTATCCCGATGTGATCATCGGCGGATCCCCGAAGCTCGACCTGACCAGCTATGGATCAGGCAGTCTGCCCAATGCTCCGGGTAACTGGTCGGGGTATTACTCGGTACATTGCCATGCCTTGAATTACATTGAGCAGACGGCCGCCTATAACGCGATGAATTTCGCCGGCGTGAATCTGGGCCAACTCCAGGATGCTAGCGGCCAGATCGTCTCGCCGAATTACACCTCCTATACACTGACCTCGAATTCTTTCCTATGCCCGTCCGATCCCAATGGGGGGAACGGCCCCGGGGGCGAAAATAACTATCGGGCCAATTTCGGCGGGAGCACCCCTTATGCAGGCGGTGGGCTCCGGCGCGACAATGCCAAGAGGTCGGGCACCGACAACGGCATGTTCACCTATGGTCCTGGAATTTCGATCGCCCAGGTGACCGACGGTACGAGCAACACCGCCATGTTCGCCGAGCGGACGAAGGGCTCGGGATCGTTCGCCGCACCCGGGCCTGGAGATAGCATCATCGCCCCGACCTATACGATCACCTTCAATCCGCTGGTCGATGCCGACAGCCTCCTCAGCCTTTGTAACGGCACCTTCACCAATGATCGGTTCATGTATCAGCAGGGACGGTATGTGGCGAGCCCCGGCTTCGCCCTCCAGTTTTCCGACGGCTGGGGCTACGCCTGGTATATCTCGACACTCTATAACCACGTCGCGACGCCGAACTGGAAAGGTCGCGATTGTGGGGTCGGCTCGAGCCTGATGGACACTCCCGGCGAGCACGGAGTCGTATCGGCTCGAAGCCAGCACCCGGGAGGGGTCAACATCACGCTGGCCGATGGCTCGGTCAAGTTCATCAAGGACACGGTGAACATCGTCACCTGGAGATCACTCGGATCTCGCGCGGGTGGCGAGGTCATTAGTGCCGATTCGTATTAATTGAGCGCCATCGACATGGGGCCTGGCGCGATGAGGCCGGGCCCCGAGTCGTCCTCTCGGGGTGATTCCTCGCCCCTGGGACGGAGATCGAATCATGCCTGCGATCGGCGAACTATCGAAAGGACGATTCTCAGCTCGCCAGGGGCGGCTTGCCAAGTCGCCGGCGAATCTCGGCCACCTCGGCAGGGTTGTTCACCGGATTGATCGGCGGACGCCCTTCGAGGACTCCCACCACATCGGTCGCGACCTCCATGGCCATATTTCGGAGGCTCTCGACCGACTGGGCCGCGCTGTGCGGGGTGAGCATCATGTTCAGGTCGATCCGTCCGATCAGCGGATGATCCGATGGGGGAGGCTCGACCGTATAGACGTCGGCCCCGTAACCGAAGAGCCGGCCACTTTCCAGACCCTCCAGGACCGCTGCTTCCTCGACCACCGGACCCCGGCAGGTATTGATCAGTACCGCGCCCGGTTTGATCTTCGCCAGTGACTCCCGATTGATCATTCGCCGGGTCGAGGCGTCCAGAGGAACGTGGAGGGTGACGTAGTCGGAAGCCCCGAGCAACTCACCCAGCCCGACCCGGACGGCTTTGGCCTGATCCTCGACCTCGAAGGGGATTTCGATCACGTCGTTATAGAGGACGTTCATCCCGAAACCGTGGTAGGCGATCGACGCCACACGGCGCCCGATCCGACCGAGGCCGACGATTCCCAGCGTCTTGCCCGCGATGTCGCGGCCGACCAGCTTGGTCCGATCGTTGTAACGTCCCTCCGCCAGGGCTCGCATCTGGCCGGGAAAGCGCTTGGAGACTCCGATCATCATCGCGAAGACATGCTCGGCCACGCCCTGAGTGTTCGCCCCCGGGGTGTAGACCACTAGGATTCCGCGTTCCGTCGCCGCCGGTATGTCGACCTGGTCGTAGCCCACGCCGTGACGTCCGATGACCCGGAGATTCTTCCCGCAGTCCATCAGGGCCGCGTCGATCGTCCCAGCCGTCCGGATCACCAACGCATCGGCATCGACGATCTCTCGATGCAGGACCGAAGGTTCGAGCGATGAGGCCATCCGAAGTTCGCCGGCTTGTCGGAGGAGATCCATTCCCGACTCGTTCATCGTGGTCAGAGAGAGGATGATCGGTCGGTCCGCCATGAGACACTCACCTTGATCCAGGAGGGATGGACTCGCCCCGACGACCTCGCCGGGGAGGAGGATCGACGGTATCATAGGAGGCCCATGCCGTTAAAGGATGCAATGCCCGGGCCGCTGATCGAGGCGATCTCATCGCTCCCCCATCTACCCATCCCGAACAATCGGCCCGAGGTTTTCGCCGGGCCTTGACCGCGATCGTCGCGGCTGCGATCGCGGTCCGGATTACGGTGATGGCGACCGGACTCGGCCGGCTCGAAGACCCCGACCGGTACCTGATTCTCGCGCGATCGCTGGCTGATGGGGAAGGCTTCTGCTTCCATGGTCGACCGACGGCGTATCGTCCGCCGCTCTACCCGATCTTGCTAGCGCCGATCGTCCGCAGCATCACCCCGGCGGGTTGGCCCTGGGGTGTGGGGGCATTGCACCTGGCGCTGGGGGTGGGCACGGTCCTCATGACCTATCGGGCGGCTCGCGGCCTCGGTCTATCGGGAGGCCGATCCCTGGCCGCCTCGGCGATCGTGGCCCTCGATCCCGTGCTGGTCTTCCAATCGAGATCGGTGATGACCGAGACCCCGGCCGGTTTCCTCATCGCGGCGAGCCTGGCGGCCCTGACAGTGTCAGGTCCCAGGGGGCCGATGCTAGGAGGGTTTGTCCTGGGGCTGGCTGGGCTCTGTCGACCGAGCCTGCTGGCCCCGGCCGCCCTCGTCGTGATGACCTCGATACTTGCCCGTCCGGGCCGGGCTCGTGTCCGGTTCCGTCGGGGACTTTTGATTGGCGTCTCGATCCTGGTGACGCTCGCCCCCTGGGCCTGGCGGAACGCTCGGGTCTTCGGCGAACCCATCTGGACCACCACTCACGGGGGATACACTCTGGCACTGGGTAACAATCCCGTCTATTACGCCGAGGTCCTTGATGGCCCCGCCGGATCGGTCTGGTCGGGGCCCAATCAGGCCCGATGGTTCCGGGACATGACCCGGTCGGTGGCCGGGATGTCCGAGCCGGAGTCCGATCGGAAACTCCGTGACTCGGGACTAGCGATGCTCCGCGAGCGGCCCCTGACATTCTTCCGGGCCTCGGTCGCTCGTCTTGGTCGATTCTGGGGCGTGGCACCCTCTGGGGCGGTCTATCCCGGAGGGATCCGCCTGGCGACGGCGCTGTGGACCGTCCCGCTCTGGATCGCGATGGTCCTGGGACTCATCCGACCGCCAATCTGGAACTGGCCGGGGATCGCGGCGCCCTCAATGGTGATCGCGCTTACAATCGTCCACCTGGCCTACTGGACCGACCTCCGGATGCGAGCCCCGATCTTACCTGCAATCGCCCTGATCGCGGCCGGAGCCTGGGCCGGAAACCCTCGGATCGAGCAGGTCGGGAGGTCCGATTTGATCGATAATCGGCGGCTTGAGTGAGGGTTTCCAGCGAGTGAAATGATCCCGGAAAAATTCCAGAGAAATTTCGATTTTCTTACTATGCAAATCCATCGGATTGGTTAGTCTTACAGACAGCCGCTCTCGGCGGGTTCCCCTTAGTCGTTCAGGACGCTAGCCTCGCCAGAACGCTCATTTCGCAGAGGACAGAGACAGTGGCCAAGAAGCTCTATGTCGGCAATCTGACGTATGACACGACGGAAGACAACCTGGTGGAATTGTTCAGCGAGTTTGGCGAGGTCCTTTCGGCGCAGATTATCATCGACCGCGATACGAACCGATCCAAAGGCTTCGGATTCGTTGAAATGGCCGATGGCGCCGACGAGGCGGCCAACGCCCTGAACGGCCAGGATTTCCGCGGTCGCAACCTCACCGTCAACGAGGCTCGTCCTCGTGAGCCGCGTGATAACCGGGGCGGCGGCGGTGGCGGCTATGGTGGTGGCGGCGGCGGCGGCTACGGCGGCGGCGGCGGCGGCCGGAGCAGCGGCGGTGGCTACGGCGGCGGTGGTGGTGGCGGCTACGGCGGCGGCGGTGGCGGCCGGAGCAGCGGCGGCGGCGGCCGGAGCAGCGGCGGTGGCTACGGCGGCGGTGGCGGTCGTTATTGATCCCGACCTAGGGTCTCGCGACGACTCCTGCAGCGTGTATGCCCAACACACCGATATCCTGACGATACGATCGTCGCGGGGCCGACCTAATTGTCGGCCCTTGTTCATTTGGTCACTTTAATCCCGGTGACCGACCCATCCGTTGACACTCCTCGACCGCATTATCCCCAAACTCCTCCCACATCTCTCGCTCGCGGATGTTGCGAGCGTCACGACGGCTGGTACACTCGGTATAGGATCTGGCTTGCGCGAATAATCGCCGGAGGTCTAGTGAACCTGCGCACGGATACCGGCTGAGGATATCTCTCAAATGATCGAAATCGACCTGCAATCTTTCCTCGACCAGGCCACCCTGATCGGCCTGATCACGCGCGACCAGGCGGCCCAGGCCCGCGAAGACGCGACCGATGGCAGCGTCGAAGCGGTGGCCCGGATCTTGCTTCGCCAGGACATCCTCACCGCCTGGCAGGTCGAGAAGCTCAAGAAGGGAGAACTCTCAGGCTTCTATTATGGCGGGGCCAAGGTGCTCTTCCATATCGCCGAGGGGACATTCGCCCGGGTCTATCGCGGCCGGAAGATGCCCGGTAATCAATCGGTCGCCATCAAGGTGCTCCGCAACAGGTTCGTCTCGGACGCGGGTGCCGTCTCCCGGTTCAATCAGGAAGCCGAATCCGGGCTCCGACTGGTCCACCCCAACATCGTTCGGATCTACGAGTACGGGGAAGCCGATAAACGTTATTATATGATCATGGAATTCGTGGAAGGATCGAACCTTCGCGACTTCCTGCGGATCCGCGGACGACTGACCCCCACCGAGGCGCTTCCGCTGATGCTCGGGCTGGCCAATGGGCTGAAGTATTCGCTCGAGCAAGGGGTGACCCACCGCGACCTGAAGGCGACCAATATTCTGATCGCCTCGAACGGACAGGCCAAGCTCGTCGACTTCGGGCTGGCGACCATCGACGACGATCGCAGGATGGCCGCCGCCCACGGCCAGAGGACCGTCGACTACTCGGCCCTGGAGCGGACCTGCGGCAGCCCCAAGGGGGACAAGCGGTCCGACATCTTCTTCCTCGGGTGCGTCTTCTATCAGATGCTCACCGGTCAGCTTCCCTTGCCCGAGGTCGAGACCGACGATCCGCTCAAGAAGATGCTCAAGCGGGGGATCAACAGCATCAAGCCGCTGAGCGAGCAGCGACATGCCCCCGACCCCGAGTTGACCGAGATCATCGAGAAGATGATGAAGGTCGATCTTAAACAGCGATATCTCTCGATGGATCAGGTGGTCGAAGACCTGGATGTCTACCTCGAACGATTGGCCATGAAGGCTGCCGGGTACGAGCCGCCCCGGACCACGTCCGCGGCCAAGGTGGTCGAGTCGGAAGAGGAAGAATATTCGGCGGTAGAGGAAGAAGACTCCGCGGAAGAGACGGATGCGTCGGACGAGGAAGGCGAAGAACTCGACGAGATTCCGGTCTTCGAACAACCTCCCGAGCCCGATGACGTCTTTGCGTCGCCCGAGTTCGAGGTCAAGGCGTTCGTGCAGAAGAAGTTGCTCTGCGTCGAAGTCCAGGAAGAGGTCCAGAAGGCGTTCCGCAAGACCCTCTCGAAGATGGGCTATCGGATCCTGATCGTCTCCGACGCCGAACGAGCCGCCGAACGATACCGGGAGAGCCCGACGGATGGCGTCCTTTTTGACGCAGACGGACTGGGCCCTCAGGCGATCGATCACTTCCTGGAAATGCAGAAGAAAGCCGAGGCGACCGGCCAGGCCTTCCTTGCCCTGGTGCTCCTCGGCCCGAGGCAGCACTACCTGGTCAAGAAACTGTCGACGAATGAACGCCTGATCGTCCTCCCCAAACCCGTCAAGATGAAGGATATCCAGTCCGCCCTCGAGCGGCTTGTCCCGGCCGGCCAGAACTGAGAAATCAGCGAGGTCGAGAACGGATTGCCTGGATCAGGCACGGAGGCGATTCGATCGGGCCTCGCCCCTCGGGTGACCGTCGGGCGAGATCTTCAGGAAGGCCGCAGTGAGGCTCCCGATCCGCGAGCGATCCACTTCTGGCTCGCGGTCATCGATTTATTCTTTCTCTTTCTTTCGGGGTGATCCCTTGAGGCCCATTGCCTGCATCAAGACCTGGAGATCTTCCCAGGTATCACGCTTCCAGGCGGGGTTTCGGAGCAAGGCCGAGGGATGATAGGTGACGATGGTGGGGATCTTACGGTAACGGTGCCACTTGTTCCTCAACCTTCCCAGCGGCAGGGCGGTTTCCAGTAGGGCCGAGGCGGCCGTCTTGCCGAGGAGGCATAAGAATTCGGGTCGAATGATGGCGATCTGCCGCTCCAGATAGGGCAGACAATGTTCGATCTCGTCGGGCAAGGGAGTTCGATTCTCGGGTGGTCGCGACTTGAGGATATTCGCGATATAAACCTCTTCGCGAGTCAGACCCATCCCCTTGGTGATCATGTCGGTCAGGAGAGCACCGGCTCGACCGATGAAGGGGCGGCCGGTCTGATCCTCGTCGGCTCCGGGTGCCTCACCGATGAACATCAGCCGTGCTGTGGGCGAGCCCTCGCCGAAGACGGTCTGGGTCCGACTACTCGCCAGATGCGGGCAACGGGCGCAGGCGGCAACCTCGCGAGCCAGGGTCTCGAGGAGTCCGGCCCGATCCCCCTCGGGCACGATGACATCGAGCGTCGGCTCGGCGAAGAGTGAGGCCACGACCGGGGGCGGGGTCGAGGGCCGTGCGACTGGGATCGGGGGCGGAGGTTCGGCCGGTCGTCTCGGTGGAGCGGGGCGAGCATCGAGCGGAGAAGCCGCCGCGGTCGAGACGCGCGATAAAACCGGGATCGATGGGAGGGGAATTCGGTCGATTCCGGCCCTTCGTAAAGCTTCCAGGCGTTGCCGAACGATCCGGATCAAAGCAAGTCGCTCGTCTTGATCCTCCATGACGCCTCATGCTTCCTTATTGCTGAGAATCAGACCGAGTTGGGATCATCGGTCGAGAATCACCGGTCGACGAACTGGCGAAGCGGGACGGGGCATCGATTGAAGCGAGGTCGCCCGACAGGGATGGATCATCATCAAGGTTGCGGGACGCGTCTCGCGGGAGCCGAATCGATCCGGAAAGACGAGGCCACCCAGCGATTCCAGGTCGCGACATCATATCCGAAGTCCTCACCCGTCATCTTGACCAGGGCGGCCAGGACCTCGGCGTTATGATGCTTGATAGAGACCATCCGGGGAGTGGGACCGCGATCCACGGTCCCGGTGTTGAGATTCGGCGCGTTCAGGGCTCCATAAGGAACCGAGGTCGCCCCGAAGCCGACCGCGCCTTGGCCAACGGCCGGAGGAGTCAGCACCGGGATCGAAATCCCTCCGTAATTGCCGACTTCGGGGGCCGGTGAGACCGCGTTGAAGCTCACATTGAAGTTGCCTGAAGAATTATTCTCGATCCCCGGCATCATGACGCGAGTTTCGACCGTCACCAGTGCCGGGACCAACTTTGGGACGGTCGAGAGGGCGTTCAGGTTGCCGAGTCCCCAGGCCGCCCGGTTGACGACCTCGGCCGAGTTCGCTCGGAGGGCGCGAGTCAGGCCGGGGACGACCTCCGACGGTGTCCGGCGGGCGATCTCGTCCATCGTGGCCTGTCGGACCTCCTCGTCGGGCTCGTTGGTGAGGCGACCGACGAGCCCCGTCGAGGCGATCGGCCCGGGGATCTTGCCCAGGATTCGCGAGGCCATGATCCGGATCGCGGGCACCGAGTCGCTACCGAGTACCCGGAGGACGGGCGAGATGGCCGCGGGTTCGACGATGGAGAGTAACCGACGCTCGGCCTCCCGCGTCCGTTCCTCGGGACCGGACAGGTAGGCGTCCCGGAGGAATCGAAGCTGCTTGATCCAGGCTGCCCCTTCGGCGGCGATGGCCTGTTCGTCCTCTTTCCTCTGCTTTTCCTCGGGCGTGATCCAGCGTCCTTTGTACTTGATGAACCCCTGGGATTCCTTCAACTCCTCGGCGTTGAGCCATCGGCCATCGCGCAGGACATGGCCGAGTTTCTCATGCGAGGGCCCGAAGGTGCTGTCGCGTTTCAGCGCGAACTCATAGTGATACCGGGCGAGGTCGGGCAGTTCATTTTCCTCGCACCAGGTTCCCAGCTCATATTCGAGTTCGGCGGTCGTCCGAGGTTTCGCCCGGCGGATCACGTACTCATCGAGCGGACTCTGCTCCGCGACGACCTGGACGATTTGCTCTTTCTTGAAGACGATCGGGGTCTTGCCGACTTCTCCGACGAAGACGAGGACGTCAGGGCGAACCTCATCGGCGACCAGTTTGCCTCGGACCTGCCCGCCACCTCGGAGGGTGATCCGGTCCGCTCGCGATTCGCCGGGTTGGAACGTCAGCCCGGCCGCTCCGAGTGCCCCGAGGACCATCAGCAGACGAGAGTGGTGGCGAGTCGTGGACATCCGTCTTATCCTCCATCCCTCGCCCCGAACCGGGGCTCAGTCTCGACTCCAACCCAATTGTAAGATCAAGAAGCGGCGAACCGCAATCACGCGGACGTCGCACAAATCTACACCCCCGAGAACCGATCGATGAACGAAATCGTCGAGCAGCACCGAGTCGAAGGCCCCCAATCGTTCCGGCTTGCCGTTCTTACCATTTCCGATACCCGGACCACGGAGACCGATAGCTCGGGAGCCTTGATCGTTGAACTGGCCGAACTGGCCCGTCATCAGGTTGTCGAACGGTCGATCATCCCCGATGAGCCTGATTTGATGCGACCACTCCTGGAGTCATACCGGGGTCGAACCGACATCCACGCCGTGCTCTTGACCGGCGGGACCGGGATCAGCCCGCGAGACCAGACCTTCGAGACCGTCTCGGCCTTGCTCACCAAGCCCCTGCCCGGTTACGGCGAACTTTTCCGGATGCTCAGCTACGCCGAGATCGGTACGGCCTGCCTGATGAGCCGGGCGGTCGGTGGACTGATGGGAGAACTGGTCGTGCTGGTCATGCCAGGATCTCGAGCGGCCGTACAACTTGCGATGTCCCGGATCATCCTCCCGGAGTTGCCGCATCTCGTGCATCAGGCCCGTAAACGTTGACGATCGCGGTGGCAATCTATTCGATTCGGACCCTCGCCGAGCTTCGAATTTCGCGGGAATGATCCAAGAAGATCCCGACTCAACCGTCCTCACTTGAGACTGGTCGCCTGGATTCATTCCGACCGAACTCATCAGGATCGGGCTGCCCGCAGTGCCTCGAATGATGAGTCCGAGAGTTGACCTGGAAAGAACTCTTAAAATATTAATCCTAATTCCTCAAATGACACTCCTCGTGCATCGAATAGCTCCGGGTCCATCCTGATGACGCGATACTCCGAGATGGCGAGGAGGACGTGATGCCGACGAAGGCTCTACGCGAGGAACCGGGATCCGGAAGGGTACGCCCGGTGGTTGGGTCGATGAGTTCGATCCTCCTCCTGGGGGGGATGCTGACCGCGGTCTACGCCGCAGTGCTGGGCGTCGAAGGGGATTATTCTTCGGCCGACGTCTCCCCGGGTCGGGAAATCGCGGGCTCGGGCCAAGGGGCGATTCATGCCCTGGCCTGGTCGCCCGACGGCTCGACCCTGGCGATCGCGGGGATCAGTCCTCGAGTCCGGCTCTGGGATCTGGCCCTGGGTAGCGTGCAATCGATCGAGACCGGCGTGAAGTCGGCGTTCCATGCGACACAGACGATTTGCTGGTCGCCCGATGGCCGGACTCTCTCGTTGGGGGATCGAGACGGGTCGGTCTCGCGGTGGGATCTGGAATCGTGCCGACAGATTCCCCTGCCGACGGAAAGCCGATTTAAGGTCGTGGCCACGGCCTGGTCCGCCGATGGCCGGTACTTAGCCAGGAGCGATCGTTCCGGCGGGGCCGAGATCCTGGATCTGGCCACCGGCTCGACACGCCGGCTTCCCGCGAGGTCGTCGGGTCATTTCCGAGCCCTGATATTCTCGCCGGATGGGAAGTTCCTCCTCTCTGGCGAGAGTTCCGGGCGGGTCGGAGTCTGGGATTTGGCGACGGCTGAGCTGAGGTTCGAGATGAGCAGCCTGACGACCGGGATGATCCATCTGGCCTATGCGCCCGACGGTCGGTCGTTCGCATCGTGCGGGGTGTTCGGTCCGATCCAGGTCTGGAATTCCACCAATGGCGAGGAACGGATCGCGATCGGACCGGACGTGGGCTGCTTCACGGCGATCACTTACTCGCCCGATAGCCGATGGCTGGCGAGCGCGCGGTGGGATGGGTCCATCCGGATCTGGGAGTTGGCGACGGGCCGGGAAATTCGGCATTTCCAGAATCCCGAGAGCCAGGTCATGACCCTGGCCTGGTCGCCCGATGGTCGGATCCTCGCCTCGGGGGCGTTCGATGGGACGGTCCGACGATGGGACCTGACCGATCTGATCACGATGGCCCTCGCCGCCCGGTGAATCTCGCGATCCGGACCGGCCGAGGAGGGCCATCTCTCTGGAAGCCGGGGCTCACTTACGCTTGATGCTCTTCATGTAGACCGGCTTGACGGGCACGTCGCTGTGAGGACCCTTGGTCGTGGTCCGTTCCTTGGCGATCGCGTCGACGACGTTCATCCCGTCGGTCACCTTGCCGAAGACGGCATAGCCCGGGCGCCCCCCCTGGCTGTTGAGGAAATCGTTGTCGATCAGGTTGATGAAAAATTGAGAGGTGGCCGAGTCGGGATCGTTGGTCCGGGCCATGGCCAGCGTCCCTCGCGTGTTGGGCAGGCCGTTGCTGCTCTCATTCCGGATCGGCGCGTGTTGCTTGCCTTTCTCGGACATCTTCGCGTCGAATCCGCCCCCCTGGACCATGAATCCGGGGATGACCCGGTGGAAGATCAGGTTGTCGTAATACCCTTCATCGACGTACTTCAAGAAGTTCGCGACGGTGATCGGCGCGTTCTTGGCATCGAGCTCGATCGTGACGGGACCGGCACTCGTCTCCATGACGACGACCGGCTTGTCGTCGGCGGCCAGGGTGGTCGTCGCCAGGGCGAGCAGGCCGAGCGAGGTGAAGGCAAAAGTACGCAGCAGCTGGGTGATCATGCGTGGTTCTCGGGTCATGGCCGTAGTCGAACTCCTCGGTGAAATCTCGGTTGATGGCGCCGGGTCGGTGGCGATCGTCGAGAGTTTCGCAATGTAGCAGAGGCTCGATTCTCCTGTCGAGCATCGGGAGCACTCCAGGGCCTTCCGAGATTGGCCCGAAATACGGAAGGTCTCCCTCCGGCCAGGCTCGCCCTTCGCGATCGGGCATGCTCCGACCGGGATGAACCCCAGAATGCGCCGGCGACCCATCGGAACCTTCCGAAATTCTTCCGGATGTTATGCAGGATGGCCTCGCCTGATCGCGAACATGTAGGATGGTGCCCATCCGGCAAGTACCAACCCTGAGGGGGGAAGACTGTGGGAGAAGTCATCTCCGCCTTGGGTTCGTTTTTTCCAGGGCACGTTCAGGGAGCGTATGAAAGATGACGTTTAGGAAAAACGGGTAAAATGGTGGGTCTGTTGTGTGGCTAAACACGTCGTTTGATCGTTTCGTCGCTTCTCATCCGGCTCTCAGGCTTGGGTTCGTTTTTTCCGGGAGAGGTCAGACGGAGTCGATCCCTGCTTCGTTGCCAAGACATGCCGGGTCCCTGATAATGATTTCGTGTCGCATCCGAGGGTGTTCGATAGGCCGATCCTGGCCAGAGGGGGAGGGTTCGATGAGCACCGAAGCTGAAGGACCCCTGCCGCCGAGGCGGCCCAGGCAGAAGCCTCTACCGACCACGCTGGCCGAAGGGCAGGAGACCTTTCAACCGGCCTCGAAGCCCTCGGCGAAGCCGAAGAAACCCCGTTCGACCCTGGACGAGCCGATTCCGATCGTATCTGGTGGCCCGAACTACTTCGAGCGTCTGTTCTTCGGGAAAGTCAGCACCGGACACCTGGCCAGCTTCTGCGGTCAGTTCGCCACCTATCAAGATGCGGGAGTCGACATCCTCCGGTCGCTGGCGAGCCTCCGGAAGCAATTCGCGAGGACCGCCCTGGGTCCGGTCATTGGGCGGATCGAAGTCTCGGTCAAGGGGGGGGAATCCGTCGCCTCGGCGATGGCTCGCGAGCCCCAGGCGTTCGACCGCCTTTGCGTCAGCATGATGAAGGTAGCCGAGGCTCGGGGTGGAGAGCCCGAGACGCTCCGGAGCCTAGCCCGGCATTATGAGGCCAAACAGCGGATGATCCGCCAGGCTCGATCGGCGATGATCTACCCTTCGATCGTCCTGTTCGTCGCCACCTGCGTCGTCCTGCTGCTGACCATCTTCGTGATCCCCAAGATGGTCGAGTTCATCGCCGACTCCATGCGGGGTCGATCGGTGGTCCTGCCCTGGCCCACTCGGGTCCTGATGGCGATCAGCGACTTCATGACCTCGGTGGGTTGGTGGGCCGTCCCGGCGGGGCTCGTTGCGGGATTCTTCGGGGCGATCTGGTGGTATCGGACCCCGGCCGGCAAGGTCATGCTAGATGCCTTGAGCCTCTACGTCCCGATCCTGGGCGGACTCCGACGGAAGATCGAGACCACCCGATTCGCCCGGACGTTGGGTTCGTTATTGCACGCGGGCGTCGACGTCAGCTCTTCGCTCCGCCTGACCGCAGACGTGGTGAACCTCTCCTCATTCCGGAGGGCCATCAACGGGGCCCGGGCCCTGGTCAGCGGCGGTTCGGAGCTGGGCGAGGCGATCTCGGCGAGCGGCTGCTTCCCATATGAAGTCGTCGCCCGGATCGATGCCGGGGAGGAGAGCGGCAAGCTCCCCGAGTCGCTCCACAAGCTGGCCGACGATTACGAGGAGCAGGTCGAATACACCGTCAAGAACCTCGGGAATCTGCTCCAGCCGATCTTGCTGGTCGGGCTGGGCGGCGTGGTCCTGTTTATCGTCCTCGGTGTCATCTTGGCATATCTGCAAATGCTCACGTCCGCTACCTCGTTCTGACCGGTCGCCCGGCCTTCACGGCGAGGCCCGCCTCGCCGACGGGTCGGGGGCCGACTCCATCCGGCAGGCCCCGAGGATCTCGTAGGCGAGATAGGCGGCGATGAAGGCCGCCAGGGCGGCGGGCCGGAGCTGGGCGAGGCGGCCGGAGCCGAGGAGGTTGGCCAAGATCGGGGCCATCCCGATCGCCAGGCCAATCGACCAGGCGATCAGCCCGGCCGGGTTGATCCCGGCCCGAGGTCCGGGCCAGACCCCGCGTTGCCGACGATAATCGGCCGCCATGGCGCCGGCGGCCGGCGCGAAGACCGCTCCCAGCACGTTGAAGATCGTCTCCGGCCTGTCCGGCCACTCCCCCACGATCAGGAGCCAGGCGGTGAAGGTTCCCATCAACATCCAGACCAGTTTGGGGATGCCCGGGCCGATCGCCGCGAACCGATCGCCGAAGACGAACGAGGCATAGACCGCCGGGGCCAGCGAGGCCAATCCGAAGACCAGCATCATCAGGCCCGAAACCCTCCTGTCGAATCCCCCCGACAGGACCGAGCGGAACGTATCGACCGGGGCGGCGGGCAGGCCGGCGGGGTCGGTCAGCTCCTGGATCGTCGAGCGGGAGGAAGAGGATAGGTCCGCGACCCTCGACTCCTCGACCGAGCCTCGATGACCGGCGATCGCGATCAGGGCCAGGGCCGAGATGACCACAGGGGCCAATCCCATGCCCAACCAGCCGCCGATCTTGACGTCTCGATCGGTCAGGCTTCCTGCCCCCCAGTCGGCCCCCATCAGCCCGGCGAGAGCACCGTAGGCGAAGACCCACTGAAACGTGAGAAGGAAGGCCATCGGGCTCCCCACTTCGGGAGTTACGACCTGGGAGGTCACCGGATCGACGCCCGACGGGATGAAGTAGCGGAGCCCGCCGAGCATCGCCAGCATCGACGCTCCCAGCAGGACGCCCGGGAAGATCGGGAAGAACTGCATCAGGTAGGCGATCCATCGGACGAAACGGAAGCTGACCAGGGTCGTTGCCACCGCCCAGAAGAGGGTGGTCGCCAGGACCAGGGGGGGCTTGATCGTCGCCCCGCCGTAGTCGACCGGGCGGAGGACCCGGGGGTCGATCAATCGGAGGGAGGCCAGCCCGTGAAAGGTCAGGTCGACCGCGTAGCCGACCGCGACGGCGAACACGACGACCTGCCCGATCCCGACGAGGAGGCCCGGGACCAGCGCCGAGCCCTTCGAGCCGAAGGTCGAGGCCGAGACGACCGAGAGCCCCCCGCCGACCTGCCGGCCCCAACGAGCTGGGATCCGGAAGAGGAGCAGGTAGCCGACGGGACCGGCGATGGCCGCTCCCAGGAGCGACCAGCCCAGCCCGCCGACGGGCAAGGCCCGCCGGCCGATCTGGTCGAAGAATGCCACCCAGAGGAACACGCCGATGTAGACCGGAGCCAGTCCGGTCTGCCAGGGTTTCGGCTCGACGACCGAACCCGGCCTGGGGATGCTCGACATGGAATCGGGTGTTCCTCGGGTGTCCAGGGAAGGGGTTCTGTCAGAACTCGGCCGGGCCCACGGCCCCGCCGGTCATCAACAGTTCCTCTTCCTTATCGGAGATGATGACCTGGGGCTTGTATCCGCCCTTGGACCGGAAATACAAGATCAGGCCCAGATAACAGACCAACATGATGACCGGAAAGATCGCCGTCGTCACCAGGACATTCCGCTTGGCGGCATCCTGGATCGCGGTGACTTCGGCCTTCGGGCCTTCCGCCAGGGCCTCGACCTTGTTCGGGTCGACCGCCCGGTACTCGCCGAAGACGCTCTGCTTGGGCGGGTTGATCACCTTTTCATAGACGGCCGGGTTGGCCGAGGCGAGGTCCCGGTCGACCTTGGTGTCCTGGATGAAACCCTGGAACGGGGCCCCCAGAACGCCGACGGCCAGCATCCCGAGCCCGCCCAGGGTGTTGAGCGTCAAGGCTCCCCCCTTCGGAAATTGCTCGGCGGCCACGCCCAGCATCGTCGGCCAGAAGAAGGCCTTGCCCAGGCCGTAGAGCGTCGCCGCCAGGAGGATCGTCACGCCCGTCGAGCGGGACAGGAAGATCAGGCCCGCCGCCGCGATCGCCGAACTCACGCAGAGCAGTCCCAGCGGGGAAAGCTTGTGAACGATCGGCCCGGCGAAGAATCGGAGGATCAGCATGATGAGCGACGTATAGACCAGGACCCAGCCGCCCGAGATGCCGAAGTCCTTGATCATCACCGGCTCCATCAGCGGCGAGATCCAGCTATCGGTACCCAGCTCGGTCGTGGCCAGCGGGATCATGATCAGCATCAGAAGGATGAACATCGGTTGGCCGGGGGCGAACCCGATGTAGGCCCCATATCCGATCACCAGGGCCGCCCAGGCGACGAGCTGGACCGCGAGGCTCAGGGCGAACACGTCGCCGATCTGCCGGACGATCATCGCGACGATAATCGCCGCCCCGATCACGCCGACTTCCTTGAGCATCGCCTTGAAGGAAACGCCCGCCGTGACCCGCTCGCTGACCGGGAACGTCCGGCCGAACATCAGGACGGCGTAGGCGAGGACAGGCAGGAAGATCAGGCCCACCTTATACTGCCAGCCCACGCCGCCCATCAGCAGGGCGATGATCCCGCCCAGGACCAGCCCGCCGGGCCATCCCGCGTGGAGCATGTTCAGGTATTTGGTCTTCTCGCGCGGGAACAGGTTGGCCACGACGGGGTTGGCCACCGCCTCGACCGTGCCGTTGCCCAGGGCCAGGATGAAGGTGCTGAAGTAGAGCAGGTTATAAGCCTGTTCGTTGGTCGTGACGAGCCTCGGCGTGAGGATCGTCAGGACGGCCGAGCTGACGTGGCAGACGAACGCGAAGATCATCGCCTTGCCGTAGCCGATCTTGTCGATGATCAGGCTGAAGACGACGATGCTGATCGCGAACGGCCAGAGGCCCACGCCGTTGATCTTGCCGACCTCGGTCTCGCCCAGGCCGTACTCGCGGGCCCAGTCGCCCACGATCTGCGAGCGGATGATGAAGCCGAACGCCGTCGCGACGATCGACATGAAGCAGGCCCAGAAGAGCAACTTTTCGTTCAGGCCCGGGGCCTTGGCCGCAGGGGCCCCGGAGAATTCTCGATCGATCGGGTCCATGGGAGCCGGTCCCCTCTTCGGACGGGTGATGTTGACGACAGGGTCGGTTCGGTGCTCGCCCGGCCTCGACGATCCGCCGAGAACGCGACATCCGGCCGGTGGTCCGGCGGGTGTCCGTCCATCCTCGGGCGACCCTTCGAGCTATCGGCGGGGCTGATCCTTGATAACCGACCGGACCGGCCGTTTCCAGGGGTGAGCGGCCGGGATTTAAGAGGGGTGCCGATCCTGACGATCAGAGCCCCAACTCCCGGGCAATGATGTTCTTCTGGATATCGTTCGTCCCCGAATAGATCAGGCTGCCGATCCCGTCGCGGAGGTCTCGCTCGATCCCCGTCTCGGTCACATAACCGGACGCCCCGAAGATCTGGACCGCGTCCAGGCCGTTCTTGACCAGGCAGTCCGAGACGTGGAGCTTGGCCAGCGCGGCGTCCATCGTGGCATCCTTCCCGTTCGCCTTCAGCCAGCCTATCTTGTAGACCAGCGGGCGGCAGGTTTCCAGCCGGAGCTTCATCTCCACGATCCGGTGGGCGACCGCCTGGAATTTGCCGATCGGCTGGCCGAACTGTCTCCGCTTCCGGGCATGCCCGATGCACCGCTCCAACTGTCGGCGCATCGTCCCCAGCCCGGCCGCCAGGATCGACCCGCGCTCCCACTCCATCGAGGCGTTGAACACCTCGGCCCCCCGCCCTTCCCGGCCCAGGAGCGCATCTGCTGGGAGGCGGCACCCTTCGAAGGCCAGTTCCCCCATCGGGACCGTCCGGACGCCGAGCTTGGGGATCTCGCGAACCACCCGGAACCCCGGCGCGTCCTTCGGGACGATGAAGGCCGAGATCCCCATCACGCCGCGTTCCGGAGCCGTCGAGGCATAGCAGACGAACAGGTCGGCCACCGGCCCGCTGGTCACCCAGGTCTTCCCGCCATCCAGGACCCATTCCCCATTCTCGCGTCTGGCTCGGGCCTTCATGCTGAAGATGTCGGAGCCCGCCTCCGGCTCGCTCGCCCCGTTGGCCCCGACGGTCGAGCCGTCGCAGAGGCCCGGCAAGTATCTCCGACGTTGTTCCTCGGTCCCATGCAGCAGGATCGGGATCGCAACGGTCCACATCGAGGCGTTCATCGAGAAGATCAGGCCGTTGTCGGGGCAGGCGTAGCCCAGTCCTTCCATCGCGGCGATGGTCTCGGGGAGTCCAAGCCCCTTGCCCCCAAACTCGGCGGGGATCGGCAATCCCTGGATTCCGAACCGGGCACATCGCCGCCAGCCTTCCCGCCAGAATTCCCGACGCTCGTCGCGATCGGGCAGGTCGAGGTCTTCGAGCAACTCCTCGCGGGCGAACCGGATCGCGGCCTCTTGCCAGGCGGCCTGGGTCTCGGTCAGGGCGAAATCCATGAAGCCTCCTCCTTGATGGACATCGAACAGGCATCGATCAGAACCATACTCCAGCTCACCCGGCTGGTCGATCCGGTTTGCACGCCACGGCGATCCATCGGCTTACGCCTACATCGAAATCATGGTCGCAATGTCACGAATCTGATAGGTTGCTTGAGGTCTCCTCGGCCCATCAATAATCTGGCCCGGATCGAGGGTCATGTCGTGAGCGATTCCGAATTCGATCACTACCGCCCACCTTTCAGTCCGGTCGGGAAGGCCCGAACTGTCGAGCCAGGAGCCGAGGTCATCGAGCGTAGTCCCTGGTTGACGATCTGGACCAGTCCCCGTCAAACGATCCGGAAAATCGTAGTGTCGGATCCGGATCGAGGGGTGATGGCGATCGGCGTCGTGATGGGCTTTTGCATGTGCTTGAACCTGGCCAGTCGTTATAGCCTGGGAGATCGCATTTCCTTCACGTGGATCGTACCTGGTTGTCTCGCGATGGGGGCCATCGTCGGTCCGCTCTCCTTGCAGATCTTCGGTGATGGGGCCTGGCGGATCGGGGACTGGCTGGGCGGCCGAGGATCTCGAAGAAGTGCCGTGGCGGCCGTTGCCTGGGGAAACGTTCCGATCTTATGGGGTCTGGTCGGTTGGGCCCTGCTGATCGGAACCTTTGGTCCCGGCAACTTCGAGTCGAGCGGATTTGATTTCCTTGACCCGGCACAAGGCGAGGAACTGGAGCTGGGGATTCTCCTCGTGTCGATCCTCCAGACCGTGGCTTCCTTCGCCCTGACGACGAACACCCTCGCGGAGGTTCACCAGATTTCACTCCGCCGAGGATTTGCCATCTTGGTGCTCTGGAACCTCATGGTTCTGATCTTCGCCATCGGACTGGGCTATCTGATCTGAAGCCTCGGCGGCCGCAAGTTCATCCAGGGTTTGCCGTTGACTTGCGATCGACTCCGCCTGAATCTCGGCCTTTATGGAGCCGTCCAGCTCGACCTGATCGACGATCGGAACGCTCGGACCGACGCCGGCTTTGGGTGGCGCGAAGCACGGGATGGCTTCGCGTCGTCGGAGGCAGCTTCAGGGATCCTGAAATATGGCCTCGAAGTTGCATCTCGATACGGAGTTTCACGTATGGTACCGCAGCGACGTCGTGCCCGCCGGACCTTGGTCTATGCCTGGGCCGCCCCGACAACACTGGTCGGCCTGACTGCTGGGGCCTTGACCCTGGTGACTGGGGGCAAGGTCCAGGTCCGCCGGGGAGCCCTGGAGTTTCACGGCGGGTTTGCTCGCTGGCTCCTGGAGCATCGGCGGGTCCGGGCCTCGGCCATGACGCTGGGCCACGCGATCCTCGGTCGGGACACCCATTGTTTGGACTCTTGCCGGGACCACGAACAGGCCCATGTCCGGCAGGTCGAGCGGTGGGGCGTGGCGTTCCTCCCGGCCTACCTTCTCGCCAGCGCCTGGGCATCGGCCCGGGGACGACACTACTACCTGGACAACTGGTTCGAGGTCGATGCTCGGCGAGCCTGCGGCGACGACTTCTGAATTGAAATGAGGCAACCATGATCGAGGCCGTCATTTTCGACGTCGACGGGACCCTGATCGACACCGTCGATGACCATGCGCGGGCCTGGCTCTGGGCCTTCGCCCGCCACGGTCACGACATCCCTTTTGAGGATATCCGCGCCCAGATCGGCAAGGGCGGCGACCAGCTGATGCCCGTCTTCCTGCTGCCCGAGGAAGTCGAGCACATCGGCGAGACGCTCTCCGAGGAACGCGATACCTTCTTCAGGGATGAATATCTCCCCCACATCCGGCCCTTCCCGATGGTCCGCGAGCTATTCGAGCGGATCAAGGCCGATGGCAAGCGCATCGTCCTGGCCTCCTCGGCCAAGGAAGACGAACTGGAGCGATACAAGAAGGTCGCCCAGATCGAGGATCTGATCGAGGATTCGACAAGCTCGGACGATGCCGAGAAGTCGAAGCCCCATCCGGACATCTTCCAGGCCGCACTGGCCCGACTGGGCGACATCAACCCGGCTCGCGTCATCGTCGTCGGCGACACTCCTTGGGACGTCCAGGCGGCAAAAAAGGCCGGCTTGAAGACAATCGGCCTGCTCTGCGGCGGCTTCGCCGAGATCGACCTCCGCGACGACGGGGCCGTGGCAATCTTCCTCAGCCCGGCCGACCTGCTGGCGAAGTACGACGAATCCCCCCTGGCTGCCAAGGCGGATGCATGATCGAATCGACGGGGGTTTCCTTTCCCGGCGATCGTCGGCAGCCCTCGATGAAACGGGGTCTAATCCCGACGGCGAGCCATCCGGGCCAATGGGGGTGTCCTGATCTGGGACTTGTAGTCGCGATCCGAGCTTGGGGGCAGACCTCAAGTCCCTGAACTATCCGAGCGGCCGGGCCTTGCCCGATGCCGATCGTCGTGACCTGTTCCTTCTGGATCGCCTGAATTCCTCGGGGAAGTGAACGAACATGATCTTAGGCCTGAGAACGGTAATCTATCGGGTGGGAGACCTCGAACGGGCGAAGGCCTGGTATCGCGAGGTCTTCGCGACCGCCCCTTATTTCGACGAGCCGTTTTATGTTGGCTTCAATATCGGCGGCTACGAACTCGGTCTCGACCCAGACTTGACGGTAGGACCACCCGGTCCCGGGGGTTCAGTCGCTTACTGGGGTGTCGAGGCGATCACCTCGGCATTCGAACGATTCGTCGGGCTTGGCGCGGCGGTCGTCTCGCCCATCAAAGAAGTGGGAGGCGGCATCCGGGTGGCCAGCGTCGCCGACCCGTTCGGAAACATCATCGGCCTGATCGAGAATCCCCACTTCAAGTTGCCGGTTGACTGAATGAAAGACCGCGGAAACTTTGACTGCCGAGTCGACGCATCTCGATGCTCCAACTCCCGAGGCCCATCTGGCTCTGGGCAATTGGTTCATGGTCCGGTTCATCAAGGGGAAGTGGAAGACCTGGGAGAAGAAGCTGGCCGACCGACTGGCTCCCGAGCTCAAAATCCTACCGATGCGAGACGCCTGCTCCTGGGATTCCAGGATCCAGCAGAAGGACATCGCCACCTCCCGATGACCCCCGAAGACACGACAAGGGTGGGCAAGATTGCCGGGGAAGACCTCCCCGACGCGCTCATCGGCTGGGCTCGCGAGTCCGCCGCCGTCGAAGAACCGTTGACGAACTATTGATCATCGAGAAATGAAGGTTGGCCGATCCATCGAACGTATCGTCCGATGAAACGGCCACCGTTTTTCTCTGGTTTACATCCCGAACAGCGAGCCGAGGAGCCCAGGCGGTCGGCCACCCGGGACGACCAGTCGGTCGCCGGGGAAGATCTGGTAATTGGTCATGGTATCTCCCCGCTGGGTGATCCCTTCCCAGTCGATCTTGAGGATCTGATCGTTGCCATTAGGCGGGTGGGGGCGGACCAGATAGGCCTTTTCGGGCTGGCTATTCGAGCGGAGCCCGGCGGCGAGGATCGCCTCCAGGACGGTCTCATTGCCGGCGATCGGGAATCGCCCCTGGGTCGTGACCGAGCCGATCACGTAGTAATACTTGCTTTGACTGCCATTGAGGAGCCGGATCGAGACCTCCACGGGATCGCGGAGCTTTTTGCGCTGGGCGATCGGGTCGAGGTGCTCGGCCACCTTCTGCTCGGCCTGGGCGAGCGTCAGGCCGGAAAGGTAGACGTCCCCGGCAAATCCCAGATCAACCACTCCATCGGCCTGGACGATCGCGGTCGTGAGCGGCAACTCCATCGAAGCAGGCCGGACCGAGATCTCCAACTCGTCGGGCGGCTCGATAATGTACGGCGGCATCGAGACCATCTCCAGCTCTTTCGGCTGATGTGGGTCGACGATACCCGGCTGTTGTTTGTGCTTGCCGACTAGCCCGCAGCCGGCGGTCAATCCAGTGAAGGCCAGCAGTGCAATCACCCCGAACCGTTGTCTTGCCCGGGCCGAAGCCATCCATGCGATCATCGGCCGTGATCCTCTAAGAGTCGAGGCGGTCCTCGTCCTGCTCCGGGGACCGAGAGTGGTCATCGGCGGACGAGAGATGCCGATGACCTGGCGGCCCTTGACGATTAGATCGGTCTCGACGATCCGACGACTTGACATAAATGCCAGGATTGACCCGAAAGTCGGGGATTGGTAAGGTCGCCGTATCAGGGGAAAACCCGAGAAAATCGGCGATTTTCGCCGGTCCCGTCGCGACAAGGAGGTTCCGATGGAAGAGATACGCTCGGCCGTCCATGGTTACATCCTCGACCAGTTCCTCCCGGGCGAGGACCCCGCGGAACTGACCGATCAAACCCCGCTGATCACCGGCGGAATCCTCGACTCGATCAGGACACTCAAGCTGGTGGTCTTCCTGGAAGATCGGTTTGGAGTAACCGTGGAGGCCCACGAGGCCGGCGTCGAGAACCTCGACTCGGTCGACCAGATCTCGAAGCTCATCGCCCGGAAGAAGGCGGCGGCCTGAATCGGGGAGCATTCGGGGGGCTGAGCTGGATCGGCCCGACGTGGCTGATGGGGATCGCGGTGCGGCATCCATTGGGGCGCGTGAAGACCACCTGATTTTCGAAGATAGCGATCAACACCCCCGGCTCGAGATTGTCTCCGAAATAGCTCGACGAGGAGCCGAGCGGCTTGATCCCGTGCATGTTGCGATTTTGTTTCCCATGGATCATCAAAAATTCAAAATTTGGTAGTTAGAGGAAATTCTTCGCATTGATCATGTCGCTCGATTAATGTCAATCGCCATAAATCACCTGCTTGATGCATGCATGGCGAACGACATACCGACGAGGTGCCGATCGATGTCCTCGACTCACGAAGATGGTCTGGGCGACGGTTCAACGCATCAACAACCCGGCGATCGTCTGGAAAAGGCGGGGAGGCTCGCAAATCCTGGGACATCCTCCGATGGCCTCGGTCGACGATTGGGTCGGGGGATCGTGGTCGTCCTGGCATTGTCGGCCCTGGTCGTGGCGGGAATACGGGTCAACGAACAGCTTCGAGAACTCCGAAACGGCTCGGGAAGAATCCCTGGCGTCGGGGAAGGTCCGGAAGATCAGGTGGCCGACCCCTCGAAGGCGGGTCATCCGGGGGCGCCGGTCTACCATGATCGGAGCCTGGTCTATATCCGACAGGGCGCGGATCGGCCGGTCGTTTCCCTCTCGAAGGCCGTCGGGGTCGGTGAAGACTATAATTTCTTCCTTCATCGAATCCTGATCCGCGAGTTGTTCCGACAGACGTTCCTGATCGCGGCGCGTGACGGGTTGGGGGCCTTGGTTCGGGACGAATTGATCGGCGAGCCGATCGATCCCTCGAAATCCGGCGAACCCCAATTCGAGCTGAATTACTCGCTCGCCCGGAACGGCGAGATCAAATTCACGCTCTGTCGCCCCGGAAAAGGGGGTGAGGAAATCTGGTCGAGCAAGCAGACCGTCCCCACGACGGAGGTCACGCGTCTCGGCAAGCTCACCGAGCAGTTCGAACTTCTCTCGCGCGGCAGCCTCGTCGAAGCCTTGAAGAAGCACATCGTCTCCCCCGGCTCGAGGAAGAAATCGGCGAGCATCGACGTCTCCGAGGGTGTCGTGAATGCCCTCGACCGGATGACCTTCATCTCTCAATACTCCGCGCTTCGCTCGCTGGCCCAAGGAGAGCCTTCGGACCCGACGCCCGATCGGCTGGGGTTCCTGGCCCGAGGCTACGCCAACCTCGGCTTGCTGAGCGAATACCATTGGAGCGCGGCACACAAGGCGTTCGAGGCCAGGGCTCTGTTGTACGCCCAGCGTCTGATGGCCCGCCAACCCCGCTCGCCCGGGTCTTACTGGATCAGGGCCTATGTCGGAGGGGTGATCGGGCTTCATGCCGAGGCCCTGGATGACTTGAAGCAGGCCGGGGAGTTGATCGAGGCCCTGCCCGCCGATCGGAGGCCGACCCCGCCGAGTTGGGTCAACTTGGTGGACTATCTCTGCAAGTTCGACACCCGGGCGCTCCTGGCCGCCGCCTCCGATCCGGCCCGGGCCTCGCTCGCATCGATCTTCGCCATGATGACCGTGGAGCAGTCCAGTGCCACGAGTCTCGCCCTGGAGGTGGCCCAGTTCGCCCAGCGGGTCAACCCCGACTGCCTCTGGGTGAACGACGCCGCCTGCCAGATCCAGAAGCTCGGCCATCTCCAGGTCGCCACGATCGAGGGGCTGAAACTGTTCGACGAATCAGTCCCCCGCGATTTGAAGTTGGTGGGCGATCTCCCCGATGAGGTCGTACGGATCATCAAGGAAGATCGCGAGGACGAGGTCGGGATCGTCCGGGGCCTCCTCGCCGCGGGGGGAGACGCTGCCGACACGTTCGAACCATCCTGGGCGGGCCTGGGCCAGATGATCCGCGAGGCCCGATTCGCACAGGTGATCCGCCGGGTCGAGTTCATGGTCACATTGTGGAGCGTCCCGGTCGACGAGTTCGTGAAGCAGGTCCACCCGATCGCTTTCGAGCATCCGTTCTGGCCGCTCGTGCTGGCCTACGTCGTCGATCCTCGGACGGATGGCGGTGCCACGCTCGCCCGCCTCCAGTCCTTGCGGACCTCCGACCTTGAATTGACGGAACTCTTCTACGTCCGGACCCTCCAGCGGTTCGGGGCCCCGATGGACGACATTCAAAACTTTGCGAATTACAATCTGTTGATGACCCATGCCGACTGGGTCGAGCGTGATTGGGCCACAATCGTCCGATGGATCGCCTCCAACGGCAAGGATTCCATGGCGAGTGAATTGCTCGAAATGAGCCCATACTCGCCGATCGGCGCCGCCGCGACCATCGAGTTGAGCCCTGCCGCGAAGCCGGAGTTCCTGGCCAAGATGGAGTCGGAGCATAACCAGCACCCCGACGTCCTGGTTGCCCTCGGCAAACGCCTCACCAATGAGGTACGCCTGGAAGACGCCGAACGGATCTTGAAGGCATCGATCAAGATCTCGCCCGACAAGGAAGCCTATGCGGCCCTGGCGTCAATCTACAAGAACTTCGGCCAGATGGACCTCTGGAAGGAGACGCTCGATCTCTTCCTAATACAGGAGGATGCTGGCCTCGACCACGCCAAGGTAGAGGTCGAAATCGCCCGCTACTTCATGGGCCGAAAGGAATACCAGAAGGCCCTGCCCTACGCCGACGCCGCCGCCCAGACCTGGGCGGGGTGGGCGATGCAATGTGCCGCCGAATGCGAAGAGCTGATGAGCCACTGGGACCAGGCCGAGCTCTGGTACAGTCGGCTGTCGGATCGCTATCCCAGCACCGGGTCGGCCTGGTTCTCCTTCTGCGTCCGGACGGGGCATGGCGACCTGCCAACCGCTTCAGAGCTGATGGGGCAATATGTTGCCAACGCCGGGCCGTCCGGGACCCCGGATCAACTCGAATTGATTGCTGCGTATTACATACTCACCAAGCAACCGAGAAAAGCTCTCGAGTTTTACCAACAAGTCGCGGATAAACCCGACTCCAACTCGCAATGGATCTTTTTTTCGGACGTCCATATCGCCGTCCTGGCTGATGAGCTGGGGGAGATCGAACTCCGCGATCGGACGCTCGACGAGCTCGCCACCGCCCACGTCAAGGATGCTCCCCGGATGTCGAAAATTTGCGGGCTCCTCCGCGACTGGCTCCGCAAGCCCGAGCCGGCGTCGACGAACCTCGATGGGATCGCCGAGCTATTCGCCGCGATGCCGGATAGCGGGAAGGCGAGCTTCGGCTACTTCGTGGGCCAGCTCCTGGACCAGCACAAGTTGCCCGAGCTGGCCCAGAAGTATCATGGCTATACCAAAGAAATTAAGGGTAATTATATCCTGGAGTGCCTCTCCCGCGAGGCCCTTCGCGTCCGAAAGTTGCCGGTCGGCCCGAAGAGCGATCTCTGATCGGCCTGCGGATTCGCCGAGTCAGACAGCTCCGGCGAACAGTTCTCGATCGATCCGATCCGATGTCCGAAGCATCCCGACGATCTCCGCCGTCAAGATCCCCGTATTATCCATCCGCGGGACCTTGTGCTGGCCGCCGAGCTTGCCACGGGATCGCATCCAGGCGTCGAACCCGCCGGGGCGGGCGACGATCATCGAGGGCAGCGGGAGGCCGACGCCCTCGGCCCGGTGGGCGAGGTAGTCGGCATTTCGTCGGGAAAGGTCGGCGTCGAGCACCTGACGGAAGCGGGCCAGGTCGTCGGGCGCTTTCAAGAACTCGACGATGTATTGATGATGCCCGAGCGGCCCGTGGAAGACGGGGCCGACGTGCCACTCGCCAACCGCCGCGCCGGTCTCCGAGGCGGCCCGGGAGATCGCCCCCTCGACTTCCTCGCTGATCAGGTGCTCACCGAAGGCCGAGAGCGTGTACTTGGTCCGGCCGGTGAAAGAGATCAAGGGCGGGTTGAGAGACTCGAAGCGGACGGTGTCGCCGATGATGTGCCCCCAGAGCCCGGCGCAAGTGGAGACCACGATCGCATAGTTCACACCCACCCGGACGTTCCCCAGCCAGTGCCGGGTCGGCCGCTCCGAGCCCAGCTCTTCGACCGGGACGAATTCGTAGAAGAGGCCGTGATCCAGGACGAGCCGGAGAAGTCCGGAATCGGGATCGCCGAAGGCAATGAAGCCTTCCGAGCAGGGATAGGTCTCCTGGAAGCGGATCCGGGGATTTCCGAGGACTTCCTCGAAGGATTTCCGGTAGGGGTCGAACTTGACCCCGCCGTGGACGACGACTTCCAGATCGGGCCAGATCTCGGCGACGGTCGACTTGCCGGTCAGCCCTTTCAGACGCTCGAAGAGCGCGAGCAGCCAGCTCGGCACTCCGCCGATCAGCGAGATCGGCTCTGGGACCGATCGCTCGGCCAGCAGCGCGAGTTTGCGGTCCCAGTTCGACTCCAGCGCGATTTCGAGCGGAGGGAACGTATAAGGCCGGAGCCAGGTCCCCGCCTCCTCGGCGGCAATCCCGCTGAGGTCCCCCTGTCGGACCCCTTCGGCGGGGCGTTCGAGGTCGGTCGACCCGCCGAGGAAGAAGATCTTGCCGCGAAAGAGGCGGGAATTCGGGCGGTTCGCCAGATGGTAGGCGACCATCGTCTGAGCCGCCTTGCGGTTCGAGGCGACCATCTCGTGAGAGACCGGGATGTATTTGGTCGCCCCCTGGGTCGTCCCGCTGGTCAGGGCGAGATACGGAATCAGGCCGGGCCATGTCAGGTTTTCGAACCGGGGATAGGCGTCCTTGAGGTACTCGTCCCAGAGGGCCTCATAGGTCCGGAGCGGGACGCGGGACTGGAACTCCTCGACGCTGAGGATCGACCCGAAGCCGTGGTCGAGGCCGAACCGAGTTGACCGGGCCGCCTCCAGGAGCCTCAGGAGCGAGGTTCGCTGCACCTGGACGGGGTCGATTTGCCCGAGGGATCGGGTCCGATGCCGGGCATAGGCCTGAAATCCCCGATTCACAGCCCGTCGGACGGGCCTGGTCCCGGCGACCCGGGCGATCAGAGGGGGGGCATTCATCGCGGGTCAGCCTTTGATGCCCCGGCAGTAATAGGCTCCCGCCGGGGGGAAGTTCCGGGGCTCGAAGACGAACCGGACGTCGTCGAAGTACTTGCGATACAGTCCCTGATAGACCCAGGGGATCTCGGTAATCTGGTTGTAAGTCCCGGCAGGATCGAGAACTTCGCGGACGACCTGGAATAACGATTCCTGGAGATCCTTCGGGAACGAGGGGACCGGCAGTCCGGAGATGACATGATCAACTCGGCCGATCCCCCGCTCGGAGAGCATCGCGGCGAGATCCCGGACATCTCCTTCAATCACGTCGAAGTGGGGATACTGGGCGAATCGCTCGCGGAGGAGCCGGGCGAAATCCTCGTCGCGTTCGAGGACGATCACGCGGGTTTCGGGGCTGGCCTTATCCGCGATGACCCGAGTGATCGGCCCGGTCCCCGCTCCCAGTTCGACGATGACCTTGGCACTGGCCCAGTCGACATTGCCGACCGTCGCCTTCGAGAGCCAGGGGCTGCTCGGCGCCAGGCTGGCGATGTTGGTCCCGTGGCGGAGGAACTTGCCGAGGAACAGTGAGAAATCGCTCATCGAAGCCTGGGGCCAGGGGTCCGGGAATCGACCATCATCGGGCTTTCGACCGCGATGACCGGGATGGTCGATGCCTGAAGGGTCGCGAAGTTCTGGACTGACGGTTGCGAAAGAGCGGCCATCGATCCTCGTTCCTCAACCGTGACGACGACTTTCGCCCTTAACCGTGGAAGATGCCCGACTTCGCCACGACCGGCCGGGATTCCTTGTTCAGAATCCGAGCGGGGTCGAGCATCGGGGGGATGGCCTTCAGCCGGTCGCGGAGGAAGCGCGTGATCAGCGTGTTGACCAGCCTCGATTTCTCGATCTGCGGGGCATGGCCGCACTTGGGAATCAGGACCTGGCGTGACTTGAGCATCCGGTCGGCCGCCTTCATCGAGCCGGCGACGTCGGAGATCACCCGATCGTCCGAGCCCCAGATCAGCAAGGTCGGGTGGGGGACCTGCTCCAGGAGAGGGTTGACCGAGTGTCCTACGGTCCCCCGGAGCGTCCGCAAGACCCCCTTCTTCCACTTCCGATTCTGGAACTTCGCCTCGAACGCACCGACCAGGGTGTCGGACGCGAAGTGAGTCCGGTGGAAGACCGACTTGACCAGCTTGTCGTACTGGCTTCGGCGGACCCCGTCGATCATCGGCAAATTCTCGTCACCGTAGAGGCCCGAGGGGGCGATCAGGACGAGTTTCGAGACTAGCTCGGGGTGACGGACGGCCAGGGTCAGGCAGATCTGTCCGCCCAGGCTGGACCCGACCAGGTGATAGGGCGGGCGCTGGACGAACTCGGAGAGGTAGGTCGCCAATCGATCGGCGAGATAGTCGACCGTGATTTCGCCCCCGGCGTCGATGTGGCGATGGAGCGAATCGCCGTCATAAACGAGGATCTCGGGAACCTTCACGTCGAAGTGGCGGGACAACGGACGGCGGTTGGCGAACCAACTTTCGGATTGCTCGGCCAGGCCGTTGACCAGGATCAAGGGGCTGGGGCGTTTGTAGGAATGAAGCCGCTTGAGGTCGAACAGGTTGCGGACGCTGGGGTTCATCTTGGCCAGGGCTCCCCTTTGCCGGATGTCGTCGCGGTGAACACCGGGTAGGCAACACATCCGCGCCCGGGCCCCATCGGCCCTCGCGAACTTCGCCCCGGTCGACCGGCGTGCTCGACGCCCCACCGCGAGTCATTAACATACCACTCGGGGCCCTCCGATCCAATGGGCCTGGCCGATCGAACGCAATTTCTTCGGTCGCTATCTACTGACACGGAACGATTTGGGTCGGAAGACGAGGTGATCTTGGGTGGATCTGATGAAGTTCCGATGAGGCTGCCGTGGCTCGCTCGGTGACGCCCGCTTGACGCCGGGGCCGGACTGCCCGAAGATGTCGACTCTTCGGGTGCCCTCGCGCCTTTCCGTCAATCACCTCTTCGAGAGTTCCTTCGCCCATGCGAGTCTTCATCACCGGCGGCTCCGGCATGATCGGCCGCCGGCTGGCGCGTCGTTTGATCGAGCGAGGCGACCAGCCGGTCGTCCTTTCCCGAGACTCCAACCAGACTCGTCGAAAAGCCTCGATGCGCGGGATCGCGGTGATCGAGGGTGATCCGACCAAGGAAGGATCCTGGCAAGAGGAAATCGACGGCTTCGATGCCGTCGTGAATCTCGCGGGGCAGAGCATCTTCGGGGGTCGCTGGGACGACGAATTCAAGCGTCAGATCCGCGAGAGCCGCGTCCTGGCGACCGATCAGCTCATCAAGGCGATCTCCGAGGCCCGGAAACGGCCGGGGGTATTCGTTCAAGGTTCGGCCATCGGATATTACGGGCCTCGGGACGATGAGATTCTGAAGGAAGGAAGTCCGCCGGGGACCGACTTCCTGGCGAAAGTCTGCCGGGACGTTGAGGCCGCCGCTCGGCCGGTGGAATCCCTGGGCGTCCGCCTGGCCACGATCCGGACCGGCGTGGTCCTGGGGCAGGGCGAAGGGGCGCTGGGCGTGATGGTCCCGATCTTCAAGTGGCTGCCCGGAGGCGCGGCGCCGGTGGGCAATGGCGGCCACCCTTATCATCCCGGAAAGGGTCGGCAGTGGATTAGCTGGATTCACCTGGAGGACATCGTCGGCCTGTTCCTCCTGGCGCTCGACGATGCTTCGGCGCGGGGCCCGATCAACGGCACGGCACCCAAGCCGGTCCGAAATTGCGATTTTTCGAAAGAGCTGGCCCGGGTCCTGCACCGTCCGTTCCTGCCGGTTGGTCCGCCCGATATCGTCCTCAGGGCCGCACTTGGTGAGAAGGCGCAGGTCGTCACCACCGGCCAGCGAGTTCTCCCGGGACGGGCCGAGGAGTTGGGCTATTCGTACCTTTACCCGGAACTTCCTGCGGCGCTGGATTCCGTTTTCGCACCGGAGAAGCCCGAACCCAAGCCCGCCGCGGCGCATGGCGCTTCGCACCATTAATGCGGAAATGGCAGAACGAGGTGGCCCGTGAAGTTCCCGATTACCCACGGCGGCGACCCCTCGGGAATCCGCCGCCGACTCGGGTTGGGGTCGGCCCCCTTGCTGGACTTCTCGGCGAGCCTCAATCCGTTCGGGCCGCCTCCGGCCGCGATCGAGGCGGCCCGAGAGGCCCTGGGGAGGGCCGACCGATACCCGGAGCCGGGGGCTCCGCGACTCACCGAACGCCTGGCCGAGTATCACGGCGTACCTGTCGATCGAGTGATCGTCGGGGCTGGCGTTACTGAGCTGATCGGGCTGATCGGCCAGTCACTCCGCGAGGTCCTGGCCTTTCACGCCCAGGCACTCGGCGACCCATCGAAGCCGCTCTCACACCTGATCGACCCGACGTATGGCGAGTATCGCCGTATTTCCGCCCTGAACGAGATGAGGGCGCAGGTCTGGGGCGAGCACATACTCGGGTGGGAGCAGGATGTCTTGCCCTGGGAGGCCGCCGGGATCTTCTGGACCGGTCATCCCAACAATCCGACGGGGCGGACCTGGAACCGATCCACGATCGAGCGTTTCGCCGACGCCACGCTCGGGCTGCTCACGGTGGTCGACGAGTGCTTCCTGCCCCTCATGACGGATGCGGACGATCGGACGCTGATCGGCGCCGCCGCCGCTCGGGATAATCTCCTGGTGCTCCGATCGTTCACCAAGCCCTATGGCCTCCCCGGACTTCGTGTGGGATACGCCGTCGGCTCGCCGGATATGATCACCAGGCTCCGGCAGTACCAGGATCCCTGGACCGTGACGGCCCCGGCCGAGGCCGCCGCGCTCGCGGCCCTTGAGGACTTGGACTTTCTCGAACGCTCCGTGGAGCAACTCGCCCCGGAATCGACTCGCCTGGTCGACCGGCTCTGGGAAATCCCCGGCCTCCGACCGGCCTGGCCCGACCGAGTCCGGCCTGCGGGGACTCCCCCGCTCCCGAACTTCGCGCTGGTGAGCCTCACCCAGACCGACTGGGATTCGGCCCGGCTTCAGGAGGCCCTGGCCTTCCGTGGGTTCTTCGTCCGCGAATGCTCCGACCATCCCGGACTGGAGGTCGGGTCGCTCTTGACCGGCCCCGACCAGCTCGTGGCCACCCGAGGCCACATCCGAGTGGCCGTCCGCAAGCCCGAGGAGAACGATCGGCTCCTGAAAGTCCTGAACGAAGTCCTCCGATCGGACCCGAATGGATGACGGGAGCCTCGAAGGCCTTGTTGATCCCGGGTGAGGTCGTCCCCCTCGGCAGGAGCACCGTCTCCGCGCCCTTCCGCCGGATCCTGGCCGATTGGCACGGGGCCCTGGCCGATCTGCTCCGATCTCAGATCGACCTTGGGTCGGTCTCGGTTTGAACACGCGAAGATTCTTCGGAGGAGTGTCGGGGCCTTCATGTCGATCACGATTCAGCAAGTCGGGGCGGATTACTGGGGCCTTGCGGCATTCCCGCTGGGAGTCGCGCTGGACCTGATTCTCGGCGATCCCCGGGGTTGGCCACACCCGGTCCTGGCCCTGGAATGGCTGATCCGATGGAGTGAGCAGGCGCTTCGAATCGTCCTGAGGAGGCTCGGCGGGGGCCCGACCGCCGAACTCGTTGCTGGCGTGATCCTGGCCCTGTTCGTGGTCGGATGTGCTGTCTCCATCGTGTGGCTCCTGACAGATCTCGCCGGCCTGATCGGAGGACCGGCGACTCTGGTGGTCCGGGCCCTCCTGATCTACTGGGGATTGGCGATCCGGAGTCTCGGCGATGAGGCACTCCGGGCTTCCGAGGCTCCCGACCTCGCGACCGCTCGTCGCGAGCTATCCCGGATCGTGGGACGTGACACGGCGCATCTGGACGATTCCGAGATCGCCCGAGCCTGCATTGAGACCGTCGGCGAGAACACCAACAATGCCGTCGTTGCCCCGCTATTCTGGTTCGCGATCGGAGGCCCGGCCGGGCTCTGGGCATACAAGGCGGTGAATACACTGGACGGCAAGGTCGGCCATCGGAGTCTTCGATATCGATACCTTGGCCGATTTTCCGCGAGAATCGACGACCTGGCGAACCTGATCCCGGCTCGAATGACCTGGCTCCTGATCGCACTGGCCGCGACCCTCGTTGGCGAACGGGGCCTGGCGGCACTACGGATCGGCTGGCGAGATGGTCGGAAACATCCCGGTTCCAACGCCGCCTGGGGAGAGGCAGCCATCGCCGGGGCCCTGGGCGTTCGACTGGGAGGAAGGGCGACCTATGGCGGTGTTCCCGACCACATGCCGTTCCTCGGAGACCCGATCCGACCGATCACCCGCGAGACGGTCATCCGAGCGGTGTTCGTGATGCAGATTGCGGCTTTGATCGCCGCAGGGGTGTCCTGGTCGAGCCACGCCTTGTTCCTCGGGTCCTATTGACCCGACTTACGGGAGCCGGGACGATGCGGTGGTCGCAATCATCAAGGTCGATACCCCACCGAGACGATCCTGCCACTCCTCTGTTGAATCAGGTTTGGCTCATGATGGATTCCGGGGTGGTGATCCGCAAGGGCCACTCAGTGGATACAATCGGTCTCCTCGGTCGGGCGATCTGTCCGCCCCGCTGATCCCGACTTCCCCGCCCCGAGGCGTCGCACGATGGTCAACATCCAGGATCTCTTCGACGACGCCAAGTGCTTCGACACCATCCGGGGCATGCGGTGGCCTGACGGCGTGACCTGTCCCAAGTGCTCCTCGGACTCGGTCATCAAGAACGGCAAGGACGACACTCAGCCACTCCGTCAACGCTACGAGTGCCGGGGCTGCCGCCGACGCTTCGACGACCTCACCGACACCATCTTCGCCGGCCATCACCTGCCGCTGAGGACCTGGATCGCCTGCCTCTATCTGATGGGGCTGAACCTCTCGGGATTGCAGATCGCCCAGGAACTCGACATCAACAAGGATGATGCCCGGGCCATGATCCAGCGACTCCGACAGGGGATGGTCGACCGTTGTCCTCCGGTCGTGCTGGAGGGGGAGGTCGAGTGCGACGAAGTCTATGTGGTGGCCGGACATAAGGGTCATCCCGAGGCGGTCAAAAAAAAGGCCGCCTCCCCCGAAGGCGACGCCTGAGAGGCGAGCGAGGTCGGGGCACCCTGGCCAAGGAGAAGCCGCCGATCTTCGGGATGTTGCAGCGTGGAGGCTAGGTCGTGATCCGGATGCTGGAGAACGTCCAGCAGGTGACCATCAAGCCCCTGATCGATCGGATGATCGCCAAGGGGACGTTGGTCTACACCGATGAATACGACATCTATGGCCGCCTGGTGGAGTGGGGTTATGGCCACAAGACGGTCTGCCACGGGGCGGGCGAGTTCGCCCGGGACGACGATGGCGATGGCTTCTGCGAGGTCCATGTCAACACGCTCGAAGGGTTCTGGTCGCTGCTCCGCTCGTGGCTGCGGCCTCACCGAGGAATCCCCCAGGAGAGCCTACCGCTGTACCTGGGTTTCTTCGAGTTCGTGCACAACATCCGGGCGAGAGGAAAGCGGCTACTGGGTGCCCTGATCGCCCAATTGCTGGCACCACCCCGGAATCCATCATGAGCCTCAGGTTTAACCTGTTACGTCGTGTCGGATGATACCAAGCGGCGATCGTGCCGTTCTTGCTCGACCGAGGTTCGACGAAGACTCTGGCTCGTGACGCCCTCCAGTGCTGCTGCTCGATCCTAGACGATGTTGCCGGGAAGCTCCACCGATTCTCGTCTCCACAAAACCGACGCCTGGGAAAAAAGTAGGGACCAACCCCCGAGGACTCGACGCTACTTCAGGCTATCGTGCGGATCGGGATGGAGAAAAGGTCCTCCCTTCTCTCGCCGAATGACTCTCCGCCGAGTTGGATGGATTCGCTCTCCCGCTCGGGTGAACCATCCTCGAAATGTCATAGCGGTCCGTTCCGGGCGAGCCAATCTCGCTCGTTGCGGCCTACGGTAATTTGGCAGCTCCGAAGGCCATCGAGGAGTCGAGGATCGCCCTGCGCGCCCGGCGTTGGCTTTCGCGTCGATTCATACGCGAGAAATGACATGGATCGCCCTCAAGTCGCGAAGACACGATACCAGGCGCTGGACGTCTGGCGAGGGATTGTCTGCCTGGTCGTGGTCCTGGAGCACGCCGGCGTGGCCCTCTGGAGCGGGGCGGGGGATGCTTCGAATTTCGAGGGTTTCGTCCGTCGAGGGATCGTTTGGCTTCTCCAACTGAACGTCGGAGCCCCGCTTTTCTTCGTGATCAGCGGCTACTGCATCGCTTCGAGCCTGGATTCCTCACGGCGAAAGGGGATGCCACCGTCGCAATTCCTCGCTCGACGACTCTGGAGGATCTTTCCCCCCTACTGGGCCTCGATTGCAGTGATCGGCCTGCTGGTGATGGCGATCGATCGAGTGGGATTGGATTGGTTACATCGGACCGGAGTCGGGCTGGAACTGGCATCCCCTCTCGAATTGAACCGCGCTCAATGGTTCGGCAACTTCACGCTGACCGAGACCTGGCGACCCCTCGTCGGTGGTTCCACACCACTTCTTCTCAATCGTGTGGCCTGGGCCCTCTGTTACCAGGAACAGTTCTACCTGATCTGTTTCCTGGCCTTGATTTTCGCCCCGAAGCGGCTCCACGCGGCCCTGAGGATCGCGACCTTCGTGATCGTCGGGCTCCGGGTCGTCCTGGCGGACTTCGGTTGGCTTCCCTCCTATTTCGGTCTCTTCCCCGATCTCTGGCATGAGTTCGCGGTTGGACTGGCCCTTTACTGGCGGATCAATGTCGCGAAGTCGGAGGTCGAGAAGCGGGCCGTCGAACTGGGATTGGTCGGGCTTGTCTTGGTCGGTTGGCATCAGTCGATGGTCTCCACGGTGGCGGCGGCCAGTTTTGGTCTGATACTGATCGGATTTCATCGGTGGGATAACGCGATCGCGAGGATTCGCCGACTCGATGGGCTCCGGGCGATCGGGCGTCGGAGCTATGCGATCTACCTGATCCATCTGCCGGTGTGCACCGTCGGGAATGCAGCGCTGGCCGAGGCGGGAATCTCAGGGTTCTGGCCGAGGGCTCTGATCATGATCCCGGCGGTCACAATCGGTTCGGTCCTCGCCGGCTGGGCGTTCTATGCCCTGATTGATCGCCGGTTTACCAGTCTACCGGGGAGGGTGGGGCAGCTCCCGGCGACTTCGAATCTCGGGTCAACGAGCCGAGACGGTGAAGCATCCACGATGACCTTGCCTTCCTTCGGCTCTTGAGTGCGTCGGTGATGTCTTTGAGTCGGATGGAGAGTCGGAGATGAAGGTCAGGTCCGCGATCCGAGGGATTCAGATCGCTTTCATCGCGGTGAGTGCGATCGGGCTGGCGGAGGATTTCGCCTCGGGGGCGCGGTCCCGTCGCGAGGATCGCGCCGATCGACCGGCGGTACGTTCGGGCGAGTGGGAGGGGGATCCCGATCGCTGGACCCAGACGCATCAAAATTATGTCGATCGAGCCCGGCGAGCCGATGCCGACCTGGTTTTCCTGGGCGACTCGATCTTCTACGCCTGGGGCGATGACTCGCGGAACGACCTGGGGCATCCCAGCTGGAGATCGGAATTCGCTCCGCTGAAGGCGGTCAATTTCGGATTCCCCGGGGACCAGACACAACATCTCCTCCATCGGATCGATGACGGCGAACTCGACGGTCATCCTCGAGTCGCGGTCGTGTTGATCGGCACCAACAACCTGACCTCGGGGCAATCGGTCGAAGCGACCGCTTCGGGGATCGCCGCGGTCGTCGATCGGATCCGGCAGGCCAGCCCCTCGACCAGGATTCTCCTGCTTGGCTTGCTGCCCCGAGGGTCCAGGGCAAGCGATCCCCTCCGGGTCGCGGCAGGCCGGGTGAACGAGATCATCGAGCGTTGGGCGTCTCGGACGGGCGTGGACTATCTCGACGTCGGAGCGAGTTTCCTTCGACCCGATGGACGAATCGACGTGAATCTGATGATGGATGACTTGCATCCGTCGCCGGGAGGTTATCAGTCAATGGCCGAGGCGCTCCGCGACCCAATCCGGCGTCTGCTCGGTGTTGGTCGATCGCCGATTGCTCTCAACCCCTGAGCAACCAACCGATCGCGAAACCGACGAGACCGGCCATTCCGAGCGATCCGAGAACCGCCAGCAACGCCGGAACGGGTCGATTTTCGGCCAGGAGGGCGAGGGGGCGGAACCAGGCGGGGTATTCGGGACGGACGGTCACGACGACCGGTTCCGGGGGTGGGCCGGCGGGAACGGCCTCGGGCTTGGGTTCGGCAACGGCCTTCCGGGCGGGAACGGCCTGGACCTGCTTCCTCGGGCGAATCAGGGCCGTGAGTGCCTCGGCGGCTTCCTCGCCGGTCTGGAATCGATCCTGCGGCTTGTTGGCAAGGAGCTTGTCGAGCACGTTGACCAGACTGGAGGGGAGATCCGGCCTGATCTCGGTGATCGACACGTGTTTGTTGTTGATTCGCCGGCCCAGTCGCTCGATCGGTGTGTCGCCGGGGAACGCTTGCTTGCCGGTGATCATGTGGTAGAGCGAGCAGCCCAGGCTGAAGAGGTCACTCCGGCCGTCGACGTCGCGTCCGCAGGCTTGCTCGGGTGACATGTAATCGACCGTCCCTACGGCTACTCCATCGGCCGTGGCGAAGGTCGCATGCTCGTCGCCGTCCATCAGGACGCCGAGGCCCAGGTCGAGGACCTTCACCTGCTTCTCGTCATTGAGCAAGAGGTTGGATGGCTTGATGTCGCGGTGGACGATCCCCTGGGCGTGGGCATGGGCCAGCCCCAGGGCGGCCTGTGCGGCGTAGCTCACGGCGTCGACCGGGGCGATCGTTCCTTCCTTCAACCTTTGTCCCAGGCTCAGTCCGGAGACGTATTCCATGACGATGTAAAGGACGCCATTGGTCTGGTCCGCATCGAAGGCCCGGACCACGTTGGGATGGTCGAGCTTCCCCACCAACCGCATCTCTCGTTGGAACCGGGCGACGACGCGTTCGTTGGAGACGATCTCCGGGGCGATGATCTTCAACGCGACGATTCGTCCCATGAGGGGGTGGTGGGCCCGGTAGACCCTACCCATCGAGCCCGACCCCAACCGATCGAGGATCACATATTTGCCGACGAGCAGCCCATGCGATTTGCCGAGGAGGAAGCGACGAACCTGATAATCGGTGAGGATCGAGTCGCGGACCAGTCGAGTCGCCAACGCCTTCGATTCGACGGGATAATCTCCGGCCATCACCTTGGATCGGACGTCCGTGAACTGCTTCTCCGTGAGGACTCCCGAGTTCCGTATGATCGGCAGGAGGTCTGACGGGACGGAGTCGGCCGGCTTCGGTTTGTCGGAAGTGGCCACGGCGCTGCGCTCCTAGCGAACCATCGATCACCCTGTCGTCGCTCGGTCCCCCCTGGGTGGCCGATCTACAGGCCACGGATACCGAACCGGCTCTCTATGATACGACAATCGGTCGTGGCGGATCACTCTCAAACTTCGCGCTCGCAGGGTAGATTTATGGGCGAACGGTGAGATTGTGACGACCGATGCGAACATCGTCTTGATTTTGAGAGCTGCTCCGCGTTGCGGCCCGGCTCCTCCGGCCCGCGTCAAGGGTCCTTCAAACTCCTTGGTAGGTTATTTCGAGCTTGGTTTGGCCAGTTCTCCCTGGTTTTGACGACGAACCAGGTCCAGGACGAGGGTCAGGAACATCGTTGCGAGCGAGGAGATCGTGGGGTTGGGGAAGATCTCCGAGGTATGAGCCAGTACAGACTGGAGGACGAGGATGATGATGCCCAGGAGTGAGCCGGAACCGAGAGCGGTCAGGATCGCCCGGTTGAGCTCCTGAGAATTGATGTAGCCCTGGATTGACCCTTTCACGGTCGTGAGAAACTTGAATGCCGAAGGCATCTTGAGACCTTTCCGGGCCGATAGGCCCTGGTTGAAACGAGAGAGTTCCGTGGTGGTGGAAGCGTTGAGATAAGCCGGAAGCGATCGTGGATGGATCGGATCCCGATCAGGCGAATCCGTCGTAGGACCAATGTTCGGGCATGGCCCGAGGAGGGTAACCCTCGAACTGCGAGAGGGCCCAGGAGTCGCGGCAGGCCAGCATCCCGACCACGACCTCACGGTCGGCCCAGAACGAATTGGGCGGTTGATCGAGCCCCAGCGGCCCGGTTGGGAGTTTCGGCCCCCAGGATTGGAAGATGCAGGCCCCTGGCCGTGACCCACCCCGGATGCCGACGATCAACATGCAATGCCCCCAGACACCTTGCGGACTGCAAAAGCCCTCGGCGTCCCGGACCATGGTGAACCCCTGCGTGGAGCAGACCGGGACCGGATATCCGTTGGCGATCGCGTCTTCGAGTTCTTCGAAGGTCGAGACCATCGAGACGGTCCGGACCCGGTGCCGAGCCGCGATGGTTTTCAGCTCCGGAGGGAGGCCGCGAGCCCCCCAATCCCTGGACCTTCGCCCGTCGTACGGGCCGACCACGTCTCGACCAACAGTCCCGATGACCCTGACGGCTCGGGCCGCCCAGGCACCGACCGCGCCATCGGAATACGACCCGATCTGGCCGCCGATATCGACTCGGGCCATCCCGTAGACCGCTTCCGTGGATGTCGGAACGAATCCCATGTTCTCGCCCCGGATCGAGATCTCGGCGGCGGAGAGCAGGTCGATCCCGTGGCCGAATCCTTGACCGACACAATCTCCGATGGTCTGGGCTGGGTAATCGAAATAAGCCCCCTGATTGACATCCTTGAACGCTTTATAGAGCAAGACGGTCTCGTCGGTCCCCGATCCGCTCAGGCGGGGCGCGGCCTCGCTGAAGAGGGGCCGGGGGATCAGGGAGAGGTGTCGGTCCACCTGCTCGGGATCCTGAATCCAGCCGCCCAGGATGGGAGTGTCCATCATCGGCCTCCTTTCAGGCCTTCGGCGAATTCGCGCCAGAGACGAATGACCTCCGTCCGCCGGGCCGGATCGGTCGGCTCGGACCCTTCCGGCAGGATGCTCGAGAACTCCGGGGCGACCTTGGCCCGGAATTCCCGGGTCCGGATCGATTGCCAGGTCGACTGGAGGACGCCCTGGGCCTCGGAGACGGACTGTCCCCGCTCTAGGGCTTCGGCCGCGGCGATCCAGCCATCGGCCAGACTGGAGACAACGATCGGCGCATAGGCCCGGCCGAGTGCCCTGCCGTTGACGACTCCCGGGATCGCGCCCGGTACGCTTCGATAGAAATGGTCGTGGGCCACCAGCCCGCCCGTCATCAGGATGACGAGGGGCGTCAGAATATCCCGCACGAAGCTGCCAATTTTCTGCAAGATCGTCTCCTTCGTTCGCGTGCCGCCAGCCTTCAAAGGCCAGATCGCGGCTCGCTTCTTACTTTCGAAGGATTGAGGGCTCGCTTAGCACGTCGATCGCGAAAGAGGTCAGGGGGTGGCCTTCGGCACTCACCTCGGAACTGGACAATCCCGGATCGTCCGTCTACGATCGCGAACAGCCTCAGGACCGATGGAACTGCCCCGACCGCGAGGATCGCGGTACGAGTCAAGGAACCCCCGATGACCCCCGACGCCGCCCCGACGACGCTACGCGACTTCCAGAAGGCCCACGATTTCTTCGTCGGGATTGACAGCGACGGCTGCGCGTTCGACACGATGGAGGTGAAGCACAAGGAATGCTTCATTCCTAACATCGTCCAGACTTTCGGTTTGGCTTCGGTCTCGCGAATGGCTCGCGAGGTTGCCGAATTCCTCAACCTCTACTCGAGGTGGCGAGGGATCAATCGCTTCCCCGGCCTGGCCATGACACTGGATCTCCTGGCCGAACGTCCCGAGGTGGCGCAGCGAGGGGTGAGCCTCCCCCCACTGACCGGCCTCCGGGCCTGGCTCGCCGGCGACCCGAAGCTCTCGAATCCCGCCCTGAAAGCCGAAGTCGAACGGACCGGCGATCCCGATCTCATCCAGGCATTGGCCTGGAGTGACGCCGTGAACCAGTCCATCAGCGAGATTGTTCGCGACGTCCCCCCCTTCCCTGGCGTCCGCGAGAGCCTGGAGGCACTCCGGGGTCGGGCCGATGTCATGGTCGTCTCGGCCACCCCGAAAGACGCCCTGGAGCGTGAGTGGCGCGAGCACGGACTTCGCGACTTCGTCGCCCTGATCGCCGGTCAGGAAGTCGGCAGTAAGAAGGACGTCCTGGCCAGGGCCGCCGTGGGGCATTATGAAGCCGAGAAAATCCTGATGATCGGCGATGCACCGGGCGACCTCGAGGCCGCTCGGGCGAACGGGGTCCTCTTCTACCCGATCGACCCAGGAGCCGAGGATCAATCGTGGCGGCGGTTCCTTGACGAGGCGCTCCCCCAATTCTTCGAAGGGACCTATGCCGGGACTTACATGGACGCCCGGATCGAAGCATTCCTGGCCCTCCTACCCGAGGTCCCGCCCTGGAAGAAGGGCTGAGATACCGTCAAAATAGCGCTCCTCCGAATCCGGAATCTGGTCGATCCCCACCTGGAGCGCGATCGGAATCCCGGTCCCGACGGGGAAGGTTCGGTTACGCGGAGGTGACGATTGTGCCCGAGTCGGGTAGCATGGCTCCGCTGAGCGCTCCGGGATCGCCGATCGCGGTGGCCTCACTACTCCCTTGAGTTTCCCGACCGATCCAATCTCCGAGGATGATCGAGCAAAAGCGATGGCACAACCGACCGCCGACATGGGCCTGATTGGACTCGCCGTGATGGGCGAGAACCTCGTCCTGAACATGGAGAGCCATGGCTACACCGTGGCCGTCTTCAACCGGACCACCTCCAAGGTCGACGAATTCGTCGAGGGGCGCGGCAAGGGGAAGAAGCTGGTCGGTTGCCACAACGTCAAGGATCTGGTCGCCTCGCTGAAGCGCCCTCGGAAGATCATGATCATGGTCAAGGCCGGGGCCGCGGTCGACGCGGTGATCGACGAACTGGCCCCCCTGATGGAACCGGGCGACATCCTGATCGACGGCGGCAACACCCACTATCCCGACACCACCCGGCGGACCCGGGCGTTGAAGGAGAAGGGACTCCTCTTCGTCGGGACCGGCGTCTCGGGCGGCGAGGAAGGGGCGCTCAAAGGCCCGTCGATCATGCCGGGGGGAGATCCCGCCGCCTGGGAGTCGGTCAAGCCGATCTTCCAGGCGATCGCCGCCAAGGTGGCCGACGGTACCCCTTGCTGCGACTGGGTCGGCAACGAAGGGGCGGGCCACTATGTCAAGATGGTCCATAACGGGATCGAGTACGGCGACATCCAGCTGATCTGCGAGGCCTATCACCTCATGAAGGACCTGGTCGGGCTCGACGCCCCCGGGCTCCACGAGGTCTTCGCCCGCTGGAACACCGGGCCGTTGGATAGCTACCTGATCGAGATTACCCGCGACATCTTCGGCTTCACGGACGAGGCCACCGGCAAGCCGATGGTCGACCTGATCCTCGACAAGGCCGGGCAGAAGGGGACCGGTAAGTGGACCGTCACCTCGGCGCTCGACCTGGGCGTCCCGTTGACCCTGATCGGCGAGTCGGTCTTCTCCCGATGCCTATCGGCCCAGAAGGACGAGCGGGTCGCCGCCGAGAAGATCCTCAAGGGGCCCAAGCCCTCGACGGTCGCCGATCCGAAGGCCTTCATCGATGACGTGGAAATGGCCCTCTACGCCAGCAAGATCATCTCGTACGCCCAGGGCTACGCCCTGATGAACGCGATGGCCAAGGATTCCGGCTGGGAGATCAACAACGGCGGCGTGGCCCTGATGTGGCGCGGAGGGTGCATCATCCGGAGCGCGTTCCTGGGCAAGATCAAGGAGGCCTTCGACCGCGATCCGAAGCTGGCGAACCTCCTTCTCGACCCCTACTTCACGGGCGAGATTGACCGGGCCCAGGCCGGCTGGCGGAGGGTCGTCGCCGCCGCCGCGACCCAGGGCATCCCGGTACCCACCATGTCCTCGGCCCTCGCTTATTATGACGGCTACCGATGCGGTCGGCTCCCCGCCAACCTGCTCCAGGCCCAGCGTGACTTCTTCGGGGCCCACACTTACGAGCGGGTCGATAAGCCCCGGGGCGAGTTCTTCCACACCAACTGGACCGGCCGAGGCGGGACCACGGCCTCGACGACCTATAACGCCTGATCGAGTCTCATGGGGCTCGGCGGTCCTCGATTGGGTTGTCGAGCCCCTTCAAACTTCAGGCCGATTTTGGCCGGTCCGCTTGACACTTCCCCGGCGATCCGAACACTAGGTGATGCAGGATTCGGAGCGAGTGACCGATTTCCTGGCTCGCCGGGGGAGATTCATGACGACCGGGACGAGACGGCCCACCGACGGCGAAGAGCCTCCGTCCGAACCGGAGCCCGCTCCCCCCCGCCTCGATGAGGGAGCGGTCGAGTTCTCGCCGTTCGCCGAGGGGCTGAATACCACCGTCGACTACCAGGCGGACGCCACGATCCTCTATCGAGGTGATCAGGCCCCGGTCGATCCGGAGGATGGCTTCCCTGCCATCGATGACCTGACCGGCCGGACCCTGGGCCAGTATCGGATGGGGCCGGTCATCGGCTGGGGGACGATGGGGCGGGTCTACCAGGCCGAGCATGAATTCCTCTGCCGTCCCTGCGCGATCAAGGTCCTTAATCCGGGCCTCCTCGCCCGTCAGCCCCAGGTTCGCGAGCAATTCTGGGCCGAGGCGCGGGTTGTCGCCAACCTGGTGCATCCCCACGTCGTCACGGTTCATAATCTGGGGAGCGATCGGAACTACCATTTCATCGAGATGGAGTATGTCCCGGGCGGGATTAGCCTGAAAGAGACCCTGATCAAGGAAGGGCCGCTCGATCCGATCCGGGCCACCAATCTCGTGCTCCAGGTCGTCAAGGCCCTGGCCGCGGCCCATGACTCGGGCCTGGTCCATCGTGACGTCAAGCCCGCCAACGTCCTGATGACGCCCGAAGGGAACGCCAAGCTCGCCGATTTCGGGCTGGTCCGCCGCCATGCCGACCAGGGGCTTGCCGGCGCCAAGGTGGCGGGAACTCCTACCTACATGGCCCCCGAACTCTTCGCCGGGCATCCCGCCAGCCCCCGCTCCGACCTCTACGCCGTCGGCGTCCTTTTCTACTATCTCCTCTCGGCCCACCTCCCATTTTCGGCGGACCGGATCAGCCGGCTGATCGTGATGCATCGCCGGAAAGCGGTGCCGGACATCCGTAAGTTCGTCCCCGACCTGACCGACGATATCGTCGAGATCATCGCCCGCTGCCTGGCCAAGGAGCCTTCGGCTCGCTTCGATTCGTCCGAGGAGCTGATCGAGCATCTCGAATCATCGATCTCCCAGCTTCGGGATACGGAGGGACTTCTCAGAGAGTCCGTCGAAGGGCTGGATTGCTTCATCCAGGGGGCTCGCGACCACTTTCGGATCCTCTTCAAACTTCCGAATGACCGGCTCCAGGAAGTCTACCTCGAAGTCGGTCAGAATCGGCATAATGAGCGGCTTCTCTCGGTCTTCTCGGTCTGCTGCCCTGCCGAGCCGTTGCACTACGAGTTCGCCCTCAAGCTGAATGCCGAGATGACCTACGGCGGCCTCTCGATCCGAGAAGTCAACGGGCAGGACATGTTCGTGATGACCCGGACCTTCCCCCGGGGTCACGTCCACCCCGAGGACGTCCGTGCCGCCCTGATCGACATCGCTCGTCGGAGCGACTGGGTCGAACTTCAACTCACCCACGCCGACGTCTACTGAGATCCCGAAAGCGAGAGGCGATCCGATGCCGCCGGTCACGGACATCACCACCGCTAGCATGATCCTTGCCTCGATCGTCCTGATCGTGGCGGCACTCCTGGGCTGGCGCGAATGGCACGACCGCGAGGAACGGAATCCCGAGCTCTCACCCGAGGACGAGGCCCACTTCGCCTCTCAGGATCTCCGCCGGACGACCGGGATCGTCGTCCTGGTCCTCCTGGCTCTGGGTGTCGCGATCGGCTCGCGAGTCCCGATCCGCCTGGGACAGCAAGCCAATCCCCTCTTCGTCGGGATCTGGCTGGGCGTGTTCTCGCTGATCTTCGTCCTGTTGATGCTGGCCATGTCCGACTGGATCGCCCTCCGACGGTTCGCCGTCCGCCATCGTGGGCAGATCCTCCGCGAGCGGATCGAAATCCTCCGCGAGCAGGCCCGCCTCAAGAAAGAGGCCGGCGAAGGCGGCAACGGTCATGGCGAAGAACCGCTCCGTGACCTTTTCCGGTAGATTCGGGGAATTCGTTGCCCTGACCTGGCTTGGGATGATGATCGGACTCGATCCCGGTGACAGTATCGGGGGATTCTCCCGAGGCCGAATTCCCAGGACGCTGGCCCAGGTTACGCCGAGGCTGGTGACCGTCAGGAGTGGGTTAACGGCGACGTTCGGCGGAATCGGCCGGCAATCGATGTCCGATTGTTGCGATTGAAGGGGGCTTCCACTATCAGATTCTCCAATTTAGCCGAGATGGACTATTCGTTGACACGATGATAATGGACGTGTAGGGTTGATGTAGACAGGATGTTCCAGGAATGCAGTAGGCCCGAGGGCTTCGCTCGCCCGAAGGAAAAACCGAGGATGGGGTTCGGACGGGCGGATCTCTTCGAAATCGTCGCCGGATCGACCCCAACCCTCGACCGACTGCTCCCCTCCCTGGACCATCGTTCCGGATACCGGATCATGTCCTTACCGGGGAGGTCTCCTCGATGGTTCTCCATGCGATCATCCGATACTTCGCGGATATTCGGCGACTGATTCCCACCTTGTTCCTGGCCGTTGGCGCTACTGCGTTCGCGGGCGAGCCCGATCCGAAGACCTACTGGAATGTGGACGATATCCGGCCCGGGATGAAGGGGACCGGACAGACGGTGATGGTCGGCACCAAGCTCGAAGAGTTCGGGGCCGAGGTCCTGGGCGTCATGAAGGGGGTCAGCCCCGGGCGCGACATGGTCCTCTGCCGATTGACCGGATGCAACCTGGAGCACGCCGGGATCATCCAGGGGATGAGCGGCAGCCCGATCTACATCGACGGCAAGCTCCTGGGCGCGGTCGCGTTCGCCTGGGAGTTCGCCAAGGATCCAATCGCGGGGGTCACCCCCTTTTCGCAGATGGTCCAGTATGTCCGGTCGAACGACAAGCGGATCGCCGCCGAGTCCGAACTGGAAAAGGGCCTGGCCCGATCCGTTAGCCTCGATCCCTTCTGGAGGCTCGACGAGTCGGATGGTCCTCGGATCGACTCGACCGGTCCGATGGCGGTCTCCGGCGGAGGTCTCGGCGGGATGCGAGCGATCGCAACGCCGCTCGCCGCGTCGGGCTTCACCCCGAGGGCCCTGGCCTTTCTTTCCGAGCGATTCCAGCCGATCGGGCTGGCCCCGATGGCCGGCGGCAAGGCCCAGGATCGGGTAATCAAGGAGGAAGGCGACAAACTGCTCGTCCCCGGGGCTCCCCTGAGCATCGGCATGGTCACGGGCGACTTCGACCTCTCCGGGATCGGGACCGTCACCCACGTCGAGGGGGATCGGGTCTATGGATTCGGGCACCCGATGTTCAGCCTGGGGGCCTGCCAGTTCCCGATGATGACCGGCTACATCCACACGGTGTATCCTCGGGCCAGCGTCAGCATGAAGATGGGCTCCCCCTTGAAGGTTGTAGGGGTGCTGGATACCGACGTCAGTACCGGGATTGCCGGGCGGATCGGCCCCAAGCCTGACATGATCCCCCTTTCGGTGAAGGTCAAGACCGGGCGGTACGCCGAGACCCGGACCTTCCACGTCGAGGTTGTCCGCGAGCCGAACCTCCTCCCCAACCTGGTCATGGCCGTGCTGACCAACGCGGTCGACACCGAGGGTAATCTGCCCGACGAACTGACCGCCAAGATCGGCGCCACCATCCAGATCAAGGGTCACGATCCGATCGTCTTCAAGGACGTCTTGAGCGGCCCTCGATACTCGGGAGCCACGGGCCCGTCGGCGATGTTCAGCCCGATCGCGGGCATGGTCAACATGCTGGTCCGCAACTCCCTGGCCCCGATCCGGATCGAGTCGATCGACTGCTCGGTCGAGGTCATCCCCGGCCGGACGGCCGCCGTGGTCGAGTCGGTTCGCCTCGCCTCCGACCGGGTCGAACCCGGCGCGCCTCTCCAGGCGTTCGTCACGATCAAGCCCTTCAAGGGAGATCGCGAGGTCGTTGAAGTTGCATTGTCCCTCCCCGACGACTTCCCCGAGGGGACTCACGAGGCCTTTGTCTGCGACCTGAGTAACAGTCTTCGCCGTCGTTTCAAGAATGAGCCGCAGCTGCTCGAACCCCGGGACGGCGACGGCCTGATCCGGGCCATCCGCTCGCAGATCGACATGACCCGGACGACGATCTCGCTCCACGTCGCCGGCCCCGATCGAGGCCTGGCCGTGATGGGCCAGCCGCTGCCGAACCTTCCCGGGAGCGCACGCGCCGTCTTCACCTCGGCTCGTCAGACTCCCGAGCCCGCCATCCGCCAGGACCTGATCGGGTCGGCGGAAACCGATTGGGTCGTCGATGGATCGCAATCGATCAAGTTTACCGTCGCACGGGACACGGGGCTTTCGCTGGCCCTGCCGAAGTGATAGGTAACAGGCATTGATCGAGAGAGGAACCGGGTGGCATGCCCTCGCATCAGCTTGGGCATGCGATCGGTTAACGACTCTCCCATGCTCTCGCTCGCGCGAGGGCTGCCACCCAGTCCGAGAAGGCTTGATTCCATGAAGACCCCTTCGTCCCCTCGAATCCGGCCACTGGTCGGCTCGATCCTTTGCTTCCTGTTCGCGTCGATCGCGATCGCGAAGGTCGAGACCTGGAAGCAGGAAGGTGCATCGGCTTTCGGGAAGGGGCAAAGCGAAGGGGTGGTCATCTCCGACTCGGGGCGGGTCCGGCTGGCCCGAGCGATCCGTCCCACCGCTCCGATGGATGCCAGCCGGGTCTGGGATCTGGTACGGACTTCGGATGGCGCGATCTTCGCGGCCACCGGAAACGAGGGGAAGGTTTACCGGCGAGCGAACGAGGCTCCCTGGACGGTCGTGCTCGACCCGGACGACTCACAAGCCCTATCCTTGGCGGTTACTTCCGACGGTAAGGTCTTTGCCGGGACCGGGCCCAGCGGATTGTTGGTCGAGGTCTCCGACCCGCAACATCCGGCCTCGAGGCCCGATCCCAAGGTTCAATATCTCTGGGACCTGGCTGTCGATTCCAAAGGCAACCTCTACGCCGCGACCGGGCCGACCGGCCAACTCTGGAAGCGATCCCCGGATGGGACCTGGTCGCTCCTGCTCGATAGCAAGCATCCCCACCTGCTCTGCGTCGCGGTCGCTCCCGATGGGTCGGTCTTCGCCGGTTCCGATGGCGAGGGCCTGATCTACAAGGTCGAGGCCGACGGCAAGGTCTCGGTCCTCTACGATGCTCCGCAGGACGAGGTCCGGGCCCTGTTCGTCGGGCCGGACGGGGCGATCTACGCCGGGACGGCGGCGGAAGCGGGCGGTTCCGGCAGTTCGAGCGGATCGGGGCGATCGTCCACGAGTCTCTCGCCGGCTCGAGACGATTCGATTGCCTCACGATCGAATTCGACCGGTTCCTTGGTCGTTCAGAAAGGGGCCTCGCCTCCTCGCGACTTTGGAGACTCGCCCTCGGTCCCGGGCGGAACCGCGTCGCCCAGGCCCGCTTCGCCCGGGGAGAACTCGGTCTACCGGATCGGCACGGATGGTGTCCCTCGCGAGATCTTCCGCCACAAGTCGATGATCTTCGCCCTGGCCTGGCGGGACGATAAGCTTTATGTCGGGACGGGTCCCCAGGGGACCCTCTTCGAGGTCCGCGACCTCGGCCGCGAGTCGACCCCGGTGGCCCGGGTCGATCATGGCCAGATCCTCGCCTTGCTCGACGACTCGAAAGAAGGCCTGATCCTGGGGGTGGGCGATCCCGGTGCCGTCCTCCGACTCGATCCGAGACACCCATCGAGCGGGGCTTTGACCTCGGAGATCCTCGACGCCAAGCTCGTCAGCAAGTTCGGCGCGATCTCCTGGAAGGCCGAGACCCCCGACGGCTCGTCGATCTCGGTCAAGGTCCGGACCGGGAACGTCGGCGAGCCCGATTCTACCTGGTCCCCCTGGTCGGCCGAGCAAGGCTCCTCCGACTCGGCCGTCGCCGGGTGCCCCCCCGGTCGATTCGCCCAGTATCAGGTCAAACTGACCACCGCGAACCCGGCCGTGACCCCCGAACTTCGGTCGCTCTCGATCCGCTATCAGACTGCGAACCTCCCGCCCGAGATCACCAAGGTTGATGTGCCCGACGTAGGGGCTGCCGACGGTGCAACCCGGCAAGCCAAGCTGAACCTGAAATGGGATGCGACCGATCCCAACGGCGACGATCTCTCGTACATGCTCCAGATCCGCAAGGATGGCTGGCCCGATTGGATCAAGCTTGGCGAAGCGGCCCTGACCGACGCGAATTACTCCTGGGATACGTCGACGGTTCCTGATGGGACCTACCGGGTCCGGGTCACCGCCTCCGACCGGCCCTCGAACGCTCCCGCCGATGCCCTGAGCCGCGAGCGGATCAGCGAGTCCTTCCTGGTCGATCATCAGGCCCCCCGGGTGACGGTTTCGGCAGGCAACCCACATCCGAGCGTCTCGATCAAGGATGACCTGACCCGGATCGTGAAGGCAGCCTACTCCCTCGATGGCGGCGATTGGGTGCCCATCTTTCCCGATGATGGCCTGTTCGACTCGCCGGCAGAAACCATTGGCCTGCCCCTCCCCGATCTCAAGCCCGGCCCTCACGTGCTCATGGTCCGGGCCGTAGACGCCGCCGGGAACCTCGGGACGGGGGATCTTGTCGTCGATGGCCATTGATCCGTTTCGGGCCAGCCCGAAGGTTTGTCTCGTGCCGAACTCCGGTTAATCTGGGGATCACCTGCTCCGGCGGTATAGGGCCAATCGAGCGATCCCGGTCATTCCTGCCGCGGAAAAGACGAACCCAATCCGGGCGGAGTGCGTAGCAAGCAGGCGACCACCGACGGCCCGGGCGTCGGGTCGATCGAACTATTACGAACCCAACTTCCGGACCGAAGGCCATGTTGCCCAACCCGTTCGGACTATCCGACGCGTTCGAGATTCCCAGTCCTGTCCCGGAGTCGCCAGGAAAAAACGAACCCAATCTCGAACGAGTGGACGATTTGCCCCACTTTGAGAGGACTCGACTTTTCCTCGCCCCACGAGAATTCACTATCCGGAAATCGAGACCGGTTCCGCAGTCAATCTCCCCCCGATCTCGAATTTCGGTACGACGGTACGGGCTTGGAAGAGTCGAGGTGATCGTGGTCGTCGGGCTCCTCGCCTTCTTCCTGATGTGGGTCTTCATCGCCCTGCCCCAGGGTCGCGAGAAGTCCCGGATGGTGGGTTGCCAGCAGAATCTGATGCAGATCGGCAAGGGGCTGGAGCTGTATCACCAGGCCAATCGACGCTTCCCGAGCGTGCCCGAACTGGGAACTCGCGCCGGGACCTCGCCGATCCAGGCCATGCTGGAAGGCCTGGTCCTCCCGGATCTCACGGGCATCAGCGACACGAAGACCCCGCCGAAGCCCACGACTGCTCCTCCGAGGGGCACGCGGGTTCCCGGCCTCGCTTGTCCGAGCGACTCGAACGCGATGGCGGGTCTGTTCGACGGGCCGATCAGTTACCGGGCCAACACCGGAGCCTCCACCAGCGGCCAGGGCGGTCCGTTCGCGCCGGGCCGATCGACCTCGATCCCGGAAGTCGAAGCGGCCGACGGGTTGGCGTATACCGCGTCTTTCGCCGAACGATTGGTCGGGAACGGCCGTGATGGGCAACCGGCGCGGGAAAATTACGCGAGGCCACTCGGCCCGATCGGCCCGGACGGCTGCCCGAGCCTGGGCGATGATCTCTGGAAGGGTGACGCGGGCTCGGACTGGGCCGAGGCGAGTTGGCGATCGACCCTGTACGGTCACGCTCTGACACCCAACGCAACCCCCTCCTGCATCGCCGAGGACGGTCGGACCGCCGCCATCGGTGCATCGAGCGCCCACCCTAACCGGGTGAATGTCCTGATGCTCGACGGGTCACTTCGAGGGATCACGCCCACGATCGACCCCAAGATCTGGCGGGCCATGGGCACCATAGGGACGGCCAATCCTTGAAGTCGATGAGGTCCGAGGGTGTGTCGCGCATCGGCTCAGGGCTCGACCAGCTTGTCGAGTCGGACCAGGCGGACTCCCTCGACCTCTCGGACCCACCGGGCGTGCTTGGGATCTCCCGGAACGATCATCCTGATGGGGCCGAAGCCCTTGTCGAGCGGTTCCCCGTCGCGCTCGATCGCGAGGAGGTAGCGTTCTCCCGGGGCATCCATCGCGACGGCGGCGGCGGAGTAGGCCGCTTGATAGCCGTCGGCTCCCCGGACCAGTAGGACTGCGTCACTCAGGGATTTCATCCCGGGCATCGTCCGGGCCTCCTTGACCCGCTTCTCTAGGAGTAGCGCGAGCGGGACACCTCGATAGATGACCGTCTTGCCATTTTCCGAGACCCGGACCTCGGCCTGATCCATCGCCTTGAGGGTGGCCAGGTCGCAGGGAAGTTTCTCGGACCCGATTGGGGCGGGCGTTTGTACGAGGATCAATGCTGCCAACCAGGTCATCGTCATCGGTTCGGTCCTTCTTGTGCTCGACTCTGTCGAAGTGGGTCTTCGCGCCAGGCCCGAGACATGGTAACCCGGACCCTCCGGGATGTTCCACGAGGTCGAGTGGACCTTGTACGATTCCGGTGAGCCAGGGGAGCGACGAACGATGAGGCGACCGGCCCTGATCTTCGATTTTGGCAACGTGGTCGCCCATTTCGATTACCGGAGGGCGGCCTCGACCCTCGGCTCAAGGATCAACCTGTCCGGCGAAGATTTGCTCGATCGGCTCCGGCCCCTCGGATTCTCGGACCTGCTCAAGACGTTCGAGAGCGGGAAGATCACCGCCGAGGAATTTTCACGAGGGGTGTCCGAGATGGTCGGGCTGGCCATCGATCACGACGACTTCGTCGCGGCCTGGGCCGACATCTTCTCCGCCAACGAGTCGATCGCCCCCTTGCTGGCTTCGCTCAAGGGGGCGGGTTACACGCTCATCCTCGGCTCGAACACCAACGACTTGCACGCCAATCACTTTCGTCGCCAGTTCGCCGAGACCCTGGCCCACTTCGACCGGCTCGTTCTCTCCTACGAAGTGGGGCACATCAAGCCCTCGTCGGCGTTCTACCTGGCCTGTGCCGATGCGGCCGAGGCCGAGCCGGGGGATTGCGTCTTCATCGACGACCTGCCGGAGAATATCGAGGGGGCCAGGGCGGCCGGACTCGTCGGGATTCTCTACCGGGAGACCGACGCTCTCGTTCGCGACCTTGAGAAGCTGGGAGTCATGGTCCGATTGGATACTTGATCGGCGTGGTCAAAGGGGAATGGCCCCGATCTTCGTCGGATCGAGTTTCGGGGTGTCTCGGTGTCCTCATTCGAGAGCGATAGGTCGCGATCGAGACGACTCTCCCGGGTGTTCGCAAGCCGCTTCGGCGGGGAGGATGCCGGACTCGACCATGGCTCGTAGGAGCCGAAAGGTCGAGCGCTCCAGGGGTGCCCGGTAGATATCCCGAGAGAGGGAGTCGAGGATCGCGCTGGCCTTCAGGAATCGTTCGGACTTTCCGGCGAAGTGGGACTCGATTAACTCGATGACTTCCGCGGGATAAGCGGCCCCCATCCCCACCAGAGCTGCGTCGGCTCCGGACATCAAACTGTATCCGAGGAAGCGCTCCTCGCCCGAGAGGACGAGCTTGCCGGGGGATTGCTCGTGGATCAGGGCGGCCAGTTGTTGGAAGGTCGCGATTCCGTCGAGCGTGGATACCTCGATCCCGAGCACCTCAGGCCGTGCCATCAATTGGGCGATTAACTCGGGCCCATAGCTGACCCCGCCCGCGACCTCACGACGGTAGGAGGCCAGGATTGGTCGTCCTGGTTCGGCGACCGCCGCGTGATAATCGAGGATCAAGCGATCGCGGTCGGGTCGTCCTCGGAACGATCCGGGTGGGATGGCCAGGAGGACATCGGCCCCGAGACTCGCGGCCTCATTGGCTTCCATCCTGACCGTCTTGATGACGTCATCGGGACGCCGCGTTGTAGGCGGGACGCCGACGGGCACGATCAGCCATCCCGACGATCCGAGCCCCGCTCGCCATGACTGGAGAATCTCGGCTCTTTCCGGGGTAGCGAGAGGAACTCCCCGGCCGACCGGCCCGGCGACTGAGACCCCTCCAACGGCTCGGATCGACATCGACGCGATCATCCGCTCCAACCCCTCCTGATGCAATTTTCCCCCACCGTCGAACGGGGTTGGCATCGACGGAAAGAGTCGGTGCCGGAGGTCGTCTGTGACTGGTTTCAAGGTCTGGAACTCCTGAGAACCGCTCGAGGACTCAGTTTAGCTCCTCCTCGAATGCTCGCAAGCGGCAGGATCGGCACCGCACCGCCGAAAATGGAAGCGAGTCCTTTGACAACCCGCCTGTAGGGCCCACACTCGATATGATCCGCATGCCGCTTCTCGCGATACTTGCCGGATTCGCTCGACTCACACCCCTCGCCATCACATCCTCGCGAAATTCCCGGTAAAGACTTGACGTTCGGAAATTTCATGGTAATGATTGACTGCATGCATGTAGTCAGTTATCCTCCTATTCGTTCGTTTGGGTAAACTGGCTTCAATCATGGAAGAGGTCACGACGATGCAAGCTGCGACGAATGGGCGATCGGGGTTGTCCGGGTCATCCATCCCAGGGTCGGGGGCGGCGTGGCGAACATTGTCTTGATTGATCGGAGCCGGTGCGAGGCGGTCGCGGGCCGCTAGAGGCAAGGGAGAGCTTGTCGCGGCTGAACATTCGAGGACGGGTCGGTATCAACACTTGATCTTTTGAGTTCTTCCGTCGTGCTCCTCGCAGGGGGGGCGTCGTGGGCCGTTCGTGCTCCGCGCGGGGAAGGGCTTCGAGGCTTACCGGGGGGAGTCTGTCGATGGCAAGCTTCAAGGGTAACGGACGCGATGAGGCATCGAAACGGCGGGCCGCGGAGAACCGCCGGCTGCGCCAGGGCAGGCCGAACCTGGAGTCACTCGAGCAACGGCGATTGCTAGCCGCGCCCTGGGTACCGACCAGCAACGACCCCTACGACGTTCAGAATGGACCGCTGGCCAACCTGGGCCAGGATCTGATCACGGTTTACAAGGAGTACAACGAATTCGCGAAGCAGGGGAATGGCCAGTTCCATTCCTCGCTGGCGAGTCGGATCAATTTCTACAACGGGGACGGACCCGAAGTGGACATTGACGTCTATGGCTCGGGCGACTTCGCCTCGTTCCGGAAGTCTCTGGAGAACCTGGGCCTGTTCGTGGTCGGGGCGAACCAGAAGAATTTCGTCGTCGAAGGCTATGTGCCGATCGCGACGCTTCCGCAGATCGCACGACTGAACCAGACGATCTCCGCGAGCCCGGTGTACACCCCGATCACTCATACCGAGGGATCGGCGAACAATCAGGGGGATCTGACGCTCTCGACGAGCACGATTCGACTCCAAAATCCCGGTATCGATGGCACCGGGGTCGGGGTCGGCGTGATCTCGGACAGCGTGAACAACTTCCAGGGCGGCCTGGCGGATTCGGTCGCCAGTGGCGACCTTCCCAGTAACGTCACCGTCGTCCAGGACGCCCCGGCCGCCGTTGCGAGCACCGACGAAGGTCGGGCGATGCTCGAGCTCGTCCATGACATCGCGCCGGGTTCCCCGCTGGCCTTCGCGACGGGTGCCCTCGGCCAGGTCAGCTTTGCTTCGAACATCCAGGCGTTGGCGGCCGCCGGTTCCAACGTCGTCGTCGACGACCTGACCTACGCGAACGAGCCTTACTTCCAGGATGGGGTGATTTCCCAATCGATCAATACGTTCGTGGGTAATGGTGGGATCTACGCCTCATCGGCCGCGAACTTCGCCGATAGCGGCTACATGTCCGAATTTCGGGGCGTGAACGCGACCGTTGGGGCGATCGGATCGGGTCGGTTTCAGAATTTCGACGGGACCGGCCAGACGGTCGCCCCCACCATCGGTATCAACGTCTATCGGGGCGGCACGGCATTCATCTTCCAGTACGATCAGCCGTTCAATCTCGCCGGCGGCGGCGTCTCTTCCAATCTGGATTTCTACCTGCTCGATACGAGCGGCAACATCGTCGGGTCTAGCCTCTCGAACAACATCGCCACGAACCAGCCCATCGAGGGGATCTTCACCGATACTTCCGGGAATCCGATCGCTGCGGGCCTCTACCAGTTGGCCATTCGGGTCGCCAGCGGGCCAGATCCCACGCATGTCGTGGTCTACGATTTTGGAGGCGGATTCTCGGTCGACAAGCAGTACGGATCGTCGGGAGGGACCTACTATCCTTCGACCAGCGGTCACAACTCGGGAGCGAACACGATCAGCGTGGGAGCGGTCCCGTACTGGGGTGCTCAACCCTTCACGAGCCCGACGACGGTCAACAACGAGCCCTTCAGCTCGACCGGCCCGCGTCTGATCACCTTCAATCCGGACGGATCGCCGATCACGCCGCAACTCCTGCTCAAGCCGGACATCTCGGCCCCGGATGGCGGCAACACCAGCTTCTTCGTCCCGAACAGCGATATCGACACCACGAATCCTCCGTTCCCCACGGCCGCCTTCCCCCCCTACCCCGGCAGCCCTCAGACGCTCCAGGGCAACCCGGTCACGGCGACCAACCTCGACCCGGACACCTTGCCCAACTTCTTCGGCACCTCTGCGGCCGCGCCGAATCTCGCCGCCTTGCTCGCCTTGATGAAGCAGGCGAATCCGGGTGCGACCCAGGCCAACCTGCTGAGCGCGGTCCAGCAGACGGCCACCCCGCTCAACGGTGCGACGGCGGGGACCTGGAACCCGCAGGGCGGTTACGGCCTGGCCAACGGGCCGGCTGCTTTCGCGGTGGCTTCCAAGCTGAAGGTCGTCTACATCTCGCCGGGTGCCGGCCAGACGATCACCAAGGCTCCCACCTCGATTACGGTGACTTTCAACAAGGCGGTCGACATCACGACCATCAATCCCGGCGAATTCCAGGTTCGCGGGGCGAATGGGGCGACCGTGGATGTCGGGTTGCCGATCGGCGTCGATGATCCGAGGTACGCGACCACGGTCCGCTTCCCGATCGTGATCCATCCCGCCCCCGGCAAGATCGCCAATGGCGAGTACACGACCCTGTTCTTCACCGGGTCGATCATGTCGGTCGACGGTCAGACCCTCGAGCAGGGGGCGGCCGATAAGTTCAACCTCCAGCAGTTGAACGGTCCGCGGATTACCAACACCTCTTTCAACAATCGGGTCGCCACGATCACCTTCGATGGGCCCATCGACCCCGCCACGATCAATTCCGGGAACATCATCCTCTTCCGGGCCGGGGATTCGAACAACACGAACTATTACGGCCCGAATCAGGTAATCCTCACGAATCAGGCCGGCTCCAGGATCACCTACAATCCTGCGAACCTCACCGTCACGATCGACCTGACCGGGGTCTCGCAGCTGTTGTTGCCGACCGATCGCTACGCCCTGATCGTGACGACCGGCGTGCACGACGCGGTGGGCAACTCGATCAACGGCCAGTTCAGCGGGGTTTTCCCGTCGGGCATCCCCAACGGGAACGGCACTCAGTTCTTCCAGGGCCTGGGCCTGGTCACGCTCTTCCCGCCGCAGGTTGCTTCGCTCACCCTGGCTCCGCAGTCGGACTCCGGGATCCAGGGCGACAACAACACGAGCAACAAGACGCCCAGCTACGTCGGTCAGGTGACCTCCTCCTTCCCCGGCTCACTGGCGGGCGTGATCGTCTACGCCCAATTCAACGGGATCTCACATCCGGGCGTCGCCCGGGGTGATTTCAACCTGGGGGTCGGCGCGGGCGGTCGGGGCATCACCGGCCAGTTCGACGTCCAGACCGTGACCGATGCCAACGGTCGCTTCGTGATCAACTACCCCTCGGGCGTGACTGGCCTGCCTGAAGGCCAGAATCAGATCCGAGTGGTCGTCGTCGGGCAATCCGAACAGCCTTCGGTGGCGGGCTATGCCTCCAGCCAGGATGCGGCCTTCCGGGTCGACAACACCCTGCCCTATGTCGGGACCACCGACAACTCGCCGGCGACCTCAATCCCCCAGAACTCGAATATCAACTCGCTCTCGAACCTCTCGATCAACATTGTCGATCCGGTCAATCCGACCCTCATCAACGATCCCTTCGCGGTCGACCCCAGCCTCGGCGTCCCCGCGCTCGATCCGGTCAAGGCCAGCAACACCCAGAATTACCGTCTCTTCCAGGTGGTCAACGGGAATCGGGTCGATCGATCGAGCTTCCTGAAGACCGCCACCTACGTCTCCACCTCGAACCGGGTGCTGTCCTCCGACCCCTACACCGGCCGGATCGACTTCACCTTCAACCCCGGACTGCCCACCGGGAACTATCAGTTCGAGATGATCGCGGCGAGCTTCCAGCCCGGAGTCGGCCTGACCGACGCGGCCGGGAACGCATTCGCCGGCTATGCAGACCGGTCTTCGCTTGGTCAGGCGTTCAACTATCGGCTCGACTTCAGCCTTCAGCCGACCCCCGCCTACATCACCTCGTTCGGGGCTTTCACCCCCTCGGGCGCGGGCTTCATCCAGACGGACGCGAGGGCCACTTACGAGATCCCGATTAATGGCGTGACCCCGAGGGCGACCGCCGCCCCGACGGTCTTCGTCATCGACTTCTCCAACACCCTCCAGGAGCAGGGGGTTGACCTCAACAACGCGGTCCAGCTCCTCCGCTCCGCCAACGGGACGGGCCAGCTGCCCGATGGTAATTTCGGCGATCTCGGTATTACGAGTACCGGCAACGGCTACACGCGGGTCCCGAATGTCTCGGTCCGGGTCGATAGCTCGGTCAAGGGGTCGGTCCCCGGTCAATACGGATATCGAAATCAGCTGGTCATCTCGCTGCCCCAGGGGACGACCCTCTCGGCCGACTACTATCGTCTCTATCTCCCCAACAGCGGCGCGAACACGCTCACCGATATCTTCGGCAACCAGCTCGATGGCGAGTTCAAGGGCTACAAGGACGCCAACGGGACTTACGTCAACCTCCTGCCGAACGGCCAGGTCCGCGGGACCTCGGCGATGCCCGATCTCTCCGGAGATGGCATTGCCGGTGGTGCGTTCATGACGGGCTTCGTGGTGGTGCCCAACGGGAACATCCTCTACGCCCGGGCCGATGCCCAGTACAACCCGTTGCTGCCGAGTCAGACGCCGACCGGGGCCATCGACAAGCCCTTCCCGGTCCTAGCGGCCGAGTCGGTGTTCACCAGTACGAACGGCGGGAATCTCAACAGCAGCGTGAACTCGGGGTCGAACTTCAACCCGGCGTATGACCGGAGCGGCGACGGCAAGTTCGAGCCATCGGCGTTCTACGCGGCCCAGCAACTGGTCCAGGCCAACGGCGGGCCCGTCGTCATCATCGCCCAGGCGTCCATCCCCACCCCCGACGCCGCGACCGGCAGGGTGATCCAGAAGCCGTTCGTGCTCCAGGCACCTGCCGGGATCGACGCGAATATCAACGATGGCAGTGCCGCCATTCCGGCCCTGACCACCCTGGCGTTCCAGCCGGGTTCGATCCTCAAGATGCAGAATGCCAGCCTCCTGGTGCAGAACCAGGGGAGCGCCTTGCAGATCCTGGGCGGGTCCAATCCCGGCCAGGGAGTGACGATCACCTCCTACAAGGATTCGACCATCGGGGGCGTGACCAACGGCGATCCCTCGACCGTCGGTGCCCCGGGAGATTACGGCGGAATCCTCTTCCGGAACTACAGCCAGGCCAACAGGAATACTCTGTTCCCCGGCCAGCTCCCGATCACCGCGAACGCTTCGATCAATCAGAAGCTCAAGGGTCAGTTCGCCAACCCGGGCGACCCGGCCAGCCAGGTCGATGCGATCTCGGGTGCCGACGACGTGATGTCGTACGTCAGCTTCCTGAATCAGCGGTACGCCGGCGGGGCCGTGCCCCAGACGGTGGGCTTCCGATACGACGGCATCACGCTCAAGAACAGCCGGCCGACGATCGTCAACTCGTCGATCACCGACACAAACGGGAGCGACGGGACCGCTCAGGCTGGGATCTCGGTCGACGTGGATTCGCTCCGGGCCGACGACATCGCCCAGGGTCCCCTGATCCGCAACGACTCGTTCCTGCGGAACGGGCTGAACGGCATCTACATCCGGGCCGAATCCAGCGGCATCGCCGAGGCCACCAACGCTGTCTCTTACCCCAACAATCCGTCCACCGCGGGCGGGGCGAGGAACTATGTCCTCGACGATCCCTATCCTTACCTCCTGACTTCGCGGTTGGTGCTCGGCCAGTCGCTGGTCCAGGAGACGGGCGGCACCCAGGCCAATCTCGCGAATCGACTTTATATCAATCCGGGCATGATCCTCAAGTTCTCCCGGGGTTCGTCGCTGGAGCTGGTCAACTCGGGTGCGAGCCTGAATGTCGGCGACCAGACCTACATCAGGGAGTTCGACGCCAACAACAGCGTCGGCCCGAATTCACCCGGGTTCGTCGCCAACTCGCCCAACCTGGCCCAGGCCATCCTCACGTCGATCAACGACGACGCGGCCACCACGTTCTTCTTCGATCCGATTTCCCAGATCCGGACCACGATCGTCCAGCCGCTTCCGGCCGTGCCCGGCGGCTCGGGCATCCTCCAGCCCAAGCCGGGTGCGGTCCCCGATGCGGCTCGCTGGGGCGGTGTCACCGTGGCCTCGGGTGCCGTTGCGGTGATCAACTCGACCAACCTTCGCTACGGCGGCGGTTCGGTGAACTCCGGATCCGGCACCGGCACTCAGCACGTTCTCGAACTCCTCAACGGGAACAGCGGCGCCAAGATTTCGGTCACGAACAACGTTTTCAGCGACAATGCCGACGCCCCGATCAACGCCCAGCCCAACTCGTTCCTGGCCGCCGACCCGCAGCGGCCGCTCCAGTCGGGGAATCCGTTCATCCACGGGAACGTCTTCACCGGCAACGACCTTAACGGAGTGTCGGTCCAGGGCGGCACGGACGGGATCAATCGACCCAATCTGACCGTCGATTCGGTGTGGGCGGGTTCGGACTTCACCTACATCCTCCGCAATACCATCGTCCTGGCCGGGTTCAATACGAACTCTCTTCCCAACGGGGGAGACACGGCGTTCCAGGCGATCCCCTCTCCCGCCATCACTTTGACACTCCAGAGCACCCTCCAGGGGACCGTCCTGGCGGACGGTTCGACGGTCGGGGCCCCGGGCGTGCCGCTCATCGTCAAGCTGCTCAACCCGACGGGGACAACCTTGCCGGCCATCGGCGATGCCGAGCCGGCGGCCGCCATCACCAACTCGTTCGTCGGCGGGGCCGGATTCCTGGTCGGTGTGGACAACGGTGTCGATCCGACCGCCGACAGCCTGATCGACCCGGGTGCCTTCAGCCAGCTCCGGATCCTCGGGATCGGGGCCAACCAGACCACCGGCCAGTCTCGCGTGCCGGTGATCATCACCTCGCTCTTCGACGACACGGTCGGCACCACGGTCAACAACGTGCCGATGTTCCAGGCGGTCAGCGGCAACACCCGGGCCCCGGCGGCCGGCGACGGCGGCGTGATCTACTACGGTGCCAACTCGCTGACCGACTACGACCTGCAAGACCCCCGAAGCGGCAGCGTCATCGACAACGCCGATATCAAGTACATTACCCGGATCGAGCAGCAGGGGAGCGGGCTGGTCTACGCCTTCGACAGCGACCTCAGCGGTGGCTTCGACCCCATCCTCGACGGATACAGCAACCAGAAGCTCGGGCTCATCCCCGAGACCCAGATCAACCAGGCCAAGCAGCTGACGATCTCGAACTCTAACCTCAGTACCTTCAGCTCGGCCGCCTTCTGGGCGCACATCGGTTATGCCCCGCTCGTGATCCCGGTGAATTACCCCGTCGGGCCTCCTTCGATCACGCGTGGCGGCTTCCAGGGCGAGGCGACTCATACCTACTTCGTCAACAACTCCATCTCGAACATGCCCCAGGGGATCCTGATCCTCTCGCAGACCGCCAACAACGACCAGTTCACCAGCCCTGCCATGGCGGTGTTCCTGAACAACACGTTCTACAACATCACAGGGAACGCGATCCGGACCGTCTCACCGGCCTTCAACGGCCTGAACAGTCTGGCCCACACCGCGTTCCTGGCGATGGACAACATCTTCTCGCTGATCGGCGGCAGCGCCGCGGTCTCGGTCGGGCAGAACTACGGGAGCGACCTCCAGTACAACCTGTTCGATCGGGTCTCCGGACCGTTCACGGTCAACGTGTCCAACAGCCAGCCCGTGACCGGCAATCCGGCCTTCCGCGATGCCCCGAACGGCAACTTCAACCTGTTGCCGACCTCGGCGGCGATCGACCTGGGCCGGAGTGAGCTGGGGCCATCGGTCTTCGGCAACATGATCTTCCCGGCCTCCACGATCAATCCCAATAACATCAACGCCATCCCGATCCGGAACACGCAGGGGGCCAGCATCCGGACGGGGGGAATCTTCCCCGGCAACGCCGCCGGGACCGATATCGTCACCCTGCCCGGCGAGCCGGTCAGCGAGCGAGGGTTCCCGGATCAGTGGGTCCCCGTCCTCCAGACGGCGGCCCCCAACGCCACCGGGACGGGCAAGAATGCGGCCACCTTCGTGTACGTGCCGCTCCAGGGCGAACGCGACCAGGCGGGCAACCTCCGGGTCAAGGACCCCAACTCCCCCAACGTCGGGTTCGGCAGCCGGCCATTCTTCGACCTCGGGGCGTTCGAGTACATCATCCAGAATCCCCCGGTCGTCACGGCTGTCCAGGCCGTGGCCATGGGGATCGCCACCAACCTCTACGTCGCCGGCGGGATCGCCGGGACCAACAAGACCCCTTCCTCCGTCCAGGTCAAGTTCAACGAGCGGATCGACCCGAACACGATCAGCGGAAGCTCGGTGATCCTCCAGGCGTCCGGCGGGGACGGGATCTTCGGCAACGCCAACAGCCCGGCCGATCGGAATATCAACCTCTCGGGCCTGCTGACGATCGATCCGATCACCAACACCTTGTCGATCGACACGTCAAGCATCCTGGCCAATCCGGCCACCCTCAACGACGAGTACCGGCTGATCCTGAAGGGGACGGGATCCTCGATCATCCGCGACCTTGACGGCCTGGCCCTGGACGGCTTCACCGCCAACCAGACCTTGCCGCTCCCCTCGGGAAGCGACAATGTCCCGGGCAGCGACTTCCTGGTCAACTTCACGATCAGCACGAACTCGCCCTCGGTCAACGCCGGCACGTTCCAGCTGGCGTCGGCCAGCGATACCAGCGGCGGGCGGAACATCACCCGGCTGAACCTGCCGACCTTCGTCGGCTCGATCACCGACATGTTCCCGCCCACCAACTTCCTGCAAAATCAGTCGGTCCACATCGACATCTCGTCCAAGGGCGACGGGAATTTCGACATCATCGACGCGGGGGTGGGCACCACCCTGGCCGACGGGAGCTTCTCGGTCACCCTGACCAAGCCGATCCCCGATACCCCCAACTCGGTCGGGACCAACGGCATCAAGGGCGGTCCGGGCGCGACCTATGCGATCGCCCGGGTCCGCGTGATCAACCAGGCGGGCAACCCGTCCAACTTGCCCACCGACCCGCTCTCGGACTTCGTGGCGAACAATGCCGTCACCCGCCTCCAGGTCGATACCACCCTGCCGGTGATCACGTCGTTCAGCCCCCTGGCGAACACCGTGGCCACGCTCAACAGCTCGGGCGGGATCACCTTCACGATGACCCTGAACGAGAACATTCGGGGGTCCTCCCTGAATAGCTCGTCGATCCAGGTATTCCGGAGCGGCGGGACCGGTGTCTTCGGGGCGACTTCGATCGCCATCCCGATCAATCGGGGCAGTTTCACCGCGAGCTACAACTCCGATGGCTCGGAGGTGATTACCTTCCAAACGAGTGGTGTGCTCCCCAACGATGCGTATCAGATCATCCTCAAGGGGACTGGTTCCAGCCCGGTGACCGACATCGCGGGGAACCCGCTCAGTGGGGCCTTCAGCGGGACCTTCCCGACCGGATCCGGCAACACGGCGTCCGACTTCATCAACACGCCGTTCACCGTCTACCGGCCCAATCAGGCCAACCTGATCTACGTCCGGGCCCCGCGGAACGGACAGATACCGACCAGCCCGGACGGTTCTCGCTCCAATCCCTTCGCCACCATCGCCGACGGCATGGCGGCGGCCCTGGTCGGTGACAACGTCCTGGTTCTCCCCGGGACTTATACGGAGAACGTGGTCGTGAAGCCGGGCGTCCGGCTCCTCTCGGCCTCCACCTCCAGCACCGATTCCAGCTATATCCCGGGCCTCCCCAACCAGACCCTCATCTACGGGGACGCCTCGGCCTCCTCGACGATGATCTACACCGTGTCCGTCTCCGGAGGATTCGTCGGCACCCCGACCGAGGTCAGCGGATTCTCGATCATCAGCCCCCTGATCGGCGATCCGACCCTCGGTACGATCAACACCACGAACGTTGCGGTCTTCGCCCAGAATTCCAACGTGGTGATCGACCGGAACAACATCATCAATGCGGGGGTCGGAGTCTCGCTCTCGAACACCGGTACGAACAAACTGGCCGCACAGGTGTTCGACAACGTGATCGCGGGCAACATCGTGGGTGTCGGGATCACCGGGAACGGCGGGAGCTCGCTCAGCTCGCCGTACCTGATCGTCAACAACACCATCGTCGATAACACCTACGGGCTGCTCAACAGCAGCAGCACGGCCAATGCCCTCCAGGCATTCGTCCTGAACAACATCTTCGCCGCGAACCACGCGTTGACCACGGCCAGGACCGGGACCGGCATCCAGTCCAATACCGCTAACACCCTCGGCGTCGGCTTCAACCTGTTCTACTCGAACGGGCCGAGTGCCGCCTCCTCGGCCGACGACGCGGTGGGATCGTTCGGTAGCTTCCGCCCATCGGCCCTGACCAACCTCCCGGACGGCCTGGGCAACTTCACCGGCGACCCCGCCTTCGCCTCGGCCCGCGATCCCCGTCCCAACGGTGATTCGCCGCCCGTCTTCTTCCTGGACGGCAACTACGACCTGACCGCCCGTTCGGTGGCGATCAACGCCGGCAACAACGCGGTGTCCCCCGCGACCGACTTCCTTTACCGGGCCCCGGTTAAGATTGCCGGCAAGGGTTTTGCCAACACCGGCCCGGCCAGCATCGGGGCCTACTACTACAAGGGAACCGGCGGCCCCACCGCCGGCGGCGGGACCGGGTCCGGCTCGGGCGGGCTACCGATCAACCTTGCAGCTCGCACGGCTGCGACGGCCGCCGTTCAGAGCGGAGTCGTCTCCTCGATTGGCGGCGGGGCAGCGATCGGGACCAAGAAGTTCAACGTGATCGAGACCTCGCTCTCGACCCAGGGGACTTCAAGTGCCTCGGACGTCCCGGGCGTGGTGGCCTCGGAGGCCGCCCCGAGCTTCATCGACATCAACTTCTCCAACTACATCGACGCCTCGACCCTGACCCCGAGCGACCTGGTCCTTTCCGGCAGCGGAATCGACCCGGCCAACCCGGCCCATGCCACCGGGCTGACCTGGATCGACGGCCATGCCGTCCGGTTCCTGCTCTCCGGGGCATTCAGGAATGGCGGCAACGTCAACGTCTCGATCGCCCCGGGCGCCGTCTCTTCCGATACCGGCACCCTGCTCGCGGGCTACAACGACATCTTCAAGGTGGCCTCGGGTGGCACCTCGTCCAATCAGGGCTCGGTCGCTATCCCGATCCAGCCGGTTCCTGTTTCGGGGCCGGTCGCGGTTGGCCAGCCTGGGGGCAAGCAAGGCCGGAGCAAGGCCGCCAAGGCGGCTTACGCAGCCCAGCTTGCTCAGGAAGCTAAGGTCAAGAAGGAAGCCCAGCTGAAGGCGGCCCGTCAGGCGGCCGCCGCCAAGCACGACAAGGTGACCCGGGCGGCCAAAGCCAAGAAGACCAAGTGACGCCCCGAGCGTCTGGAAGTTGACACTCAACTCGACGGGCGGCCCATCGCGGGCCGCCCGCTTTCGGTTCGAAGTCTTTCGATACCAAAGCGCTTGACCCTCCCCTTCCCACCAAACTAGGATGAACTCTCGACCCGGCACCCTGGTGGCGACGCCGTCGCCGATGGGTTTCCGGTCGCTCTCACCGAGGGGGTCCGACCTTGACCACCCCGCTAGCCCATCGCTCGTTCGTCCTGGCCTGGCTCTGGCTTGCTCTCTCCCAGGATCCGTCGCGGGCAGAGGGCCTTCGGCCGATGATCGAGCCCACCTCGATCGCGATTGAGGGATCCGGAAAGGGACAGCAGGTCGCGATTTCGATCGAGAGCAAGGACGGTACGTCGCGAGACGTGACCGGCGTGGCTTCCTATACCGTCGAGCCTCGATCGATCGCAGCGGTGACCCGGACCGGCCTGATCCTCCCGAGATCGGAGGGACGCGGCCGTCTCATCGTCGAGGTCGAGGGGCAACACGAGGAGGTGAACATCGAGGTTGGCCCGTCCGTCGGGGTACCCTCCACGAGCTATCGACTCGATATCGTGGCCCTGCTCTCTAAGGCCGGATGCAACGCGGGACCCTGCCACGGCAACATCAATGGCAAGGGGGGATTTCGGCTCAGCCTTCGAGGGGACGATCCCGCCTTCGACCTCCTCTCAATGACTCGCGATGCCTTCGGCCGGCGGATCGACGTGGCAGACTCCTCGCAAAGCCTGATCTATCGAAAGCCGGTCGGTCTCGATCCCCACGAGGGGGGCCGGCGCTTCACCGCTCAATCACCGGAGGCTGCCGCACTGCTCGACTGGGTGGCCGAAGGTGCGAAGGATGATCTGGCGACCGCACCGACGCTCATCCAACTCGAAGTCTTCCCCGACGATCGGGTGATCCCGGGCCCGAACCTGGCCCAGCAGCTGGTGGTGACGGCCACCTTCTCCGATGGATCGCGACGTGACGTGACCCGACAGTCGGCGTTCGACGTCAACGATCCGTCGCTCGTCGCGGTCACGCCCGAGGGTCGAGTCGAGGCCGGTCGTCCCGTCGAGGCGGTCGTCGCGGTTCGGTACCTGAACGGTCGAGGGGTCTCCCGATTGGCGTTCCTGCCCGTCCGGCCCGACTTTGCCTGGCGCGAGGTCCCCGAGGAAAATTTCGTCGATTCCCTCGTTTTCGCCAAGTTCAAGGCTCACAAGATCGAGCCGTCGGAACTCTCGACGGATTCTGTATTCCTTCGTCGAGCCTTCCTGGACGCGCTCGGTGTCTTGCCCACGCCGGAGGAAGCTCGAGCCTTTCTGACCGACCTCGACCCTCTCAAGCGCCCAAAGCTGGTCGACCGCCTCCTGGAGCGTCCCGAATTCGCCGATTTCTGGGCCTTGAAGTGGGCCGATCTTCTCCGTAACGAGGAGAAGACCATGGGGGCGAAGGGAGTCTGGGTCTTCCAGCGATGGCTTCGCGACCAAGTGGCCCAGGATATCCCGCTCGACGTCTTCGCCCGGTCTCTGATCGCCTCGATTGGCTCGACCTATCGGAATCCTCCGGCCAACTTCCATCGGACGAATCGCGACCCGATGACCGCGGCCGAGACCGTCGGCCAGGTCTTCCTGGGCGTTCGACTCCAGTGTGCCCGGTGCCATAATCACCCGTTCGACTCCTGGACTCAGGACGATTATTTCGGGCTGGCGGCCTACTTCAGCAATGTCAGGCGGAAGGAGATCAACAACCTTCGGTCCGACCGTCTCGATAAGCACGAGATCAACGGCGACGAACTGATCTATCTCGAAGGGACCCCGAAGATCGTCCAGCCTCGGTCGGGCGAGACCCTTGCGCCCCGACCCCCGGGTGGTCCCCAGGTCGAACTCGCTCAAAAGTCCCCCGCTCTCGATGAGCTGGCGAACTGGTTGACGGTCGACAATCCCCAATTTGCCCGGAACATGGCCAACAGGATCTGGTTCCACCTGATGGGCCGGGGGCTGGTCGAGCCCGTGGATGACTTCCGCGACTCCAACCCTCCGACCAACCCAAAGCTCCTGGTCAAGCTCGCGGACGAACTCGTGAATAACGGTTATCGGCTCCGCCCGCAGGTCGCCCTGATCATGAAGTCGCGTACCTACGGCCTCGACGCCCGTCCTCTAGGGTCGAATGCGGAGGACGAGATCAATTACTCTCATGCTTCGGTTCGATTGCTCCCCGCAGAAGTTCTCCTCGACGCCATCGGGCAGGTTCTCGAGCATCCCGAGCCGTTCCAGCACGCCCCACCATCGACCCGGGCCGTACAGATGCCCGGAGCCCGACCGGGCGGCTCCTTCTTGCAGTCGTTCGGCAAGCCCGACCGGCTCCTGACCTGCGAATGCGAGCGGTCCGAGGCGACCACCCTGGCCCAGGCGTTCCAGCTCATCAACGGCGATTCCATTCGCGCGATGCTGACGGACAAGCAGAATCGAATCGGCCGCCTGATCGATTCGGGAGCTTCCGATTCCGAGGTCCTCGACGAGCTCAGCCTGGCGGCCCTGTCCCACGAGCCCGACGCGACCCGGCGTTCCGCCATCCTGGAGCATGTCGCGCGGGCTCCCGACCGTCGGAAAGCCTGGGAAGACGTGACCTGGGCCATCCTGAACAGCAAAGAATTCCTGTTGAGGCATTGAGCCGACCGACGCGATCGGATCGAGAAGGACCCCCGCCATGAACCGAGGCTGTCCCGATTTTCGAGCGACCAGCCGGTTGACCCGTCGGAGTCTCCTGACGGCCGGAGCGGCGGGGTTCGCCGGCCTGAACCTACCGATGATACTCCGGGCGTCCGAGGCCATCTCGACGATTAACCCCCATGCCAAGCATGTCATCTTCCTTCACCAGTTCGGAGGGCCGTCGCACCTCGACACCTTCGACATGAAGCCCGACGCCCCCGACGGGATCCGGGGCGAGTTCAAGCCGATCCAGTCGGACCAGCCGGGCCTGTATCTGAGCGAGCACCTCCCTCGGTTCTCGAAGGTCCTCGGCCGGTTCGCCCAGATCCGGTCGGTCCACCACGGGATGAAGAACCACAACTCGGCCACCTATTACAGCCTGACCGGGCATGCCCCGCCGATCGACGACATCCGGCTTCGCGATACCCAGGAGCTTTACCCGTCGTATGGGAGCGTGGTCGCCCGGTTCCGCCCCGTCGATGATCCGTCGCTCCCGACCTACGTCTCGTATCCCCACGTCCTCCGCGACGGGAGCGTCACACCCGGCCAGGGGGCGAGCTTCCTGGGCAAGGGGTTCGATCCCTTCTTCGTGGAACGCGACCCGAACAAACCCGACTTTCGACTCCCCGAGCTAAGTCTTCCCGAGGAGACTTCCCTGGCCCGCCTCGACGATCGCCGGGGGCTCCTCAAGCTGATCGACGAGCAAGGCGACCTCGGCTATTCCTCGACGAGCCGAGGTATCGATGCCTTCTACGACCGGGCGATGGCGATGCTTGCCTCGCCGAGGGTGAAGGCGGCGTTCGACCTCTCGACCGAGCCCGGACCGATCCGCGACGCCTACGGTCGGACCACCTACGGCCAGAGCTGCCTGCTCGCCCGCAGATTGGTCGAGGCCGGGGTCCGGTTCGTCACCGTGTACTACTCCCGGTCGATTGGCGGCAAGGGGTCCGGCGGTTGGGACACCCACGGCGATAATTTCAACCAGCTCAAGAACCGACTCTGCCCGATCACCGACCAGACCATTCCCACGTTCATCGAGGATCTCGCCGCTCGAGGCTTGCTCGACGAGACGCTGGTCGTCTGGATGGGGGAATTCGGTCGATCCCCCAAGGTGACGAACACCGCGCAGTTCGGGCCGGATGGCCGGGACCACTGGCCCAAGTGCTACACCGTCCTGATGGCCGGGGCCGGGATCACGCCCGGGGCAATATACGGGGCGAGCGACCGGATCGGGGCCTATCCCGCCTCCGACCCCGTGACTCCCGACGACATCGCGGCCACGATGTTCTGGGCCCTGGGGATCGACCCGGCCACCGAGGTCCGCGATACCCTCGGCCGGCCCTTGCCGATCGCCTCCGGACAGCCGATTACCCGAATCTTCGAATGATCGGCAAGGATTACTCGTCCGTCGTCGAAGAGTCGGGATGACCCTCGCCCTCGATCACGGACAGGCCCGCCTTGTCGAGCCGACTGAGCAGGACCGGCCAGTGTCGAGACAGGCTGTGCGCCGACATCGTGTGGACGCATTCGATCGTCTCGCGGTCGAATCGACCGAGCACCCGAGCCCCGCCCGGGGCACGCTCCAACGCCTTACGGACCGCGTTCAAGCTGGGTGCCTTGACCCGGAATCGTTCCATCGGATGACCCTCCTACCCTTCCCGAGGCAATGGGCCCCGTGCTAGGCTCGAAGGACCGAGGTCCCGCAAACCGAGCCACACCCCACCGAGTCCCATGAGCGACGCACCCAGCAACATCCGCGCCCATCAAGGCGATCAAATCCTAGAACTGGCCTGGGAGGGCGATCGCGTGGACCGCCTCCCTTATCGTTATATCCGGGGCGAATGCCCCTGCGCCACCTGCAAGGACGAGTGGACCGGAGATAGGATCCTCGACCCGAACTCGATTCGCCCCGACCTCAAGCTCGAGGGCATGGAGCCGATCGGCAACTATGCCGTCCGGCTCGTCTGGAACGACGGCCACTCCTCGGGGCTGTATTCCTGGGAGAACCTCAAGAGACTGGCCGATGACGTGCCCCTGTGATTACGGGAAAGGCGATGGCCCGACATGGTTCACATCATCCCTCCCATTCCTCCCATGCCGCCTTTGAGATCGTTAGCTGCGGACGGTGGGGCTGGGAAGTTCTCCGGGGCTCCGGCTCGAAGGCTCCGGATCTCCCCGCGAAGTGCTCGCACCTCGGAATTGAGGGCATTGAGCGTGTCCAGGATCATGATCTCGGTTTCGGCCTGTGTCGCATCCTCGGAGGATGTCGAGGTCACGAAGATCATCCCATCCTTGTGAATGCGATAGACGAGCCCCAGTTGCTTCAAGAGCAGTGAGAACGTGGTCGCCAGCGGAATTTCTTTCAAGTTGATGCTGACCGTCGAGGCCATCGTCTTATCCGCGTCCTGAAGTCCCTGGGGATCGACATAGATAGGGATGCCATCGGGGAAGTCCGGCTCGCTGACCGTCGACTTTTGGATATGCTTCACGACGTCGTCGAGCGATGTTTCGTCGGGAAACACCATGTCTAGCTTTAGCTGTAGTTTCAACCAGATCCGAGCGGCCTCGGGACTCATCGGCCTCGCTTCGAGGTGGATCACTCGCGCTGGTTCGTGGATCGCTTCCTCGTGAGACTCGACGTCGACGCCACCGAACTGGGCAGGCGGGCTGGCCTGGATCGGTGGCCGATTCCCCATCGTTAGGGCGAGGCTGGCAGCCAGGATCACGCCCAGCGAGCGAATCACGATCGATTTACGCATCGGAGTTCATCCTCAAAATGGGACGATTGGAAACGATCCCTCTTACAATTGACATCCGAATAGCATAAACGCCCGATCTCCCGAAAGAATCCACCAGGACTGATGAATTTGCTCGACCTCCCGAAATTGACCGTCGTCATCCCCACCTGTAACGGTTCCCGACACCTCCGCGAGACCCTGGCCTCGATCCGGGCCCAGAAGGAGGCTGCGTTCGACCTCGTCATCTCCGACGACCGATCGGACGACGAGACCCTGGCCATCGTTCAGGAAGAGGTTGGCGACCGAGCCCGGGTGTCGGTCAATTCCGAACGCCTCGGACTGGCGGGCAACTGGAACCGTTGCGTCGATTTGAGCCAGACGGAATGGGTCGCGATCTTCCATCAAGATGACGTGATGCAGCCGGGTCACCTGGCGGCCCATCGGCCGATCCTGGACCCGGACACCGACCCTCGGCTCGGCCTCTTCGCCGGTCCGGTCATGATGATCGACGACCTGGGAAGTCCCGTCTCGCCGAAGGTCGTCGACCCGGGCGGTCTCGTCGAGCGGAGTGGTTCGGCCTTCGTCCCGAAGGCGGGCGAAGTGGTCTTCCCGCCCGGAGAGTGGCTTCCGCTCCTCCGCCTATCGAATCCGCTTCGCTGCTCGGCCGTGACGATCCGGAAGTCGGCGCATCAGGAGGTCGGCGGATTCGACCCGTCGTATCGTTATGTCGTCGACTGGGATTTCTGGGCGAGGGTCGCCCAGGGGTGGGGACTCGCCTGGCGGTTCGGACCGCCCACGGTCGCGATGCGCTGGCATCTCGCGAGCGAAACTCATCGCTTCAAGACGGGGACGAGCGACCTAGATGAGCAGATCCGACTGCTTGATCGCCTGAATCCGCCCGAATCGACCTCGACGCTCGATCTTAGGTCGATCGACGAACGGCTGGCACGCGGCTTCCTCAATCGCGCCCACGACGCGCTCAAAGGGGGAAACGCGACCCTTGCCCGGAGTTGCCTGAGCCGATCGATCAAGCTTTCCCGAAGCGTCCTGATGACAATGGCGGCCGACCCGAGGCTCGCGGTCCAGATGGGCGTCCTGACCTTGGCTCCCGAGCAGGCGAGTCGATGGTTTGCCCGGCGCCGGTGATCAGGCGAAGAGGGAGGCCACTTCGCACCGGAATCCGGGAAGGATCTCCTCGCCGTCGAGGACGTCTCCGACGAAGAGAAGAACGCCCGTGTGATTGCGACGGAAGACCTGGACGGTTTTCGTCTCCGGTTCCGCGACCCAGATCAAGGGCACTCCCGCAGCCAGGTAGTCGTTGACCTTGGCTTGAACGGTGAGATGAGTGTCATTCGGCGAAGTGACCTCGATCACGAGATCAGGGGCGATCTTGCCATGCCCCTCGAATGGACCTCCCGCTGGAACTCGTTCCTTGCGGGTGAACGAAGCGTCGGGGATGCGAACCTTGTTCGGTTCATCGGGGAAGATCTGATAGCTTCCCTGTGCACCATTGACCAGCCCGAGGCCGTGTTCCCTGACGAACACTCCGAGCAAGATCAAGAAAGTTGCCGCGATCGAGTCGGATCTCTGGCCCATCTCTCGCTCCAGTAATTGGCCATCGACCAGTTCGGGCATGGGCCGATCCTGGATGGTCAGGAGATCCTCGGGCGTGTATCGGGTCTGGGTGGCGGTGGCCATCGGTCCGAACCTCTGTTGCCGGGGGATGTAGGATACGTGCATAATAGCGGATTGGATCTTGCCCGTCTCCCGAGAGTTGCTCGCCCGCTCATGAACAACGGTCCGACCACTCCCTGCCCGACCCGGAACGCCGGGCCTAATGTCGCCCCGACGCAGCTTCCGGTGCTGTCGCTGTCGGAGATCCCCCTGCCCCACCTCCCGGCCACCCGGGCCGAGATGGACGCCCGGGGTTGGGATGCCGTGGATATCGTCCTGGTCAGCGGCGATGCCTACGTCGATCACCCGGCTTTCGCGATGGGGATCCTGGGAAGGGTCCTGGAGGCGGCGGGTTTCCGGGTGGCGGTCCTCAGCCAGCCCGACTGGAAGAGCGCCGAGCCCTGGCGGACGTTCGGTCGGCCTCGCCTGTTCTTCGGCATCAGCGCCGGGAACATGGACAGCATGATCAATCATTACACGGCCAACAAGAAAGTCCGGAACGACGACGCCTACAGCCCGGGAGCCCGGATTGGCCTGAGGCCCGACCGAGCGACCATGCCCTACTGCCAGAGGGCCCGCGAGGCTTATCCCGGCGTCCCGGTGATCGCGGGTGGGGTGGAAGCAAGCCTTCGCCGGCTCGCGCATTACGACTACTGGAGCGACACCGTCAAGCGTTCGATCCTGCTCGACTCGAAGGCGGATCTCGTCGTCTTCGGGATGGGCGAGCAACCGATCGTCGAGATCGCCCGGCGGCTGGCCGGCGGAGAGACCGTACGCGACCTCCGCGACATGCGAGCCGTGGCGTACGCTCTGGGTGCCCGGGAACAGCCACCCGCCGAGGCGATTGTTATCCCCTCCTTCGAGGAGGTGAAGACCGATCGGCAACTCTTCGCCAAGGCGACCCGGATCATTCACCAGGAAACCAATCCGCTCAACGCCCGGACTCTGGTCCAGTATCACGACCGACAGGCCGTGGTCGTGAATCCGCCTGGCCTTCCCATCAGCGAAGAAGACATGGATCGGGTCTACGGGCTCCCGTACACCCGGAAGCCCCACCCGATGTATCGGGGCGAGAAGGTGCCCGCGTTCGAGACCGTCAAGGATTCGGTCACGATCATGCGAGGCTGTTTCGGAGGTTGTACCTTCTGCTCGATCACGGCACACCAGGGGCGGATCATCCAGTCCCGATCCAAGGCATCCGTCCTCTCCGAACTGACCCGGATGGGAGAGGATGACAGCTTCTCGGGAATCGTTTCCGATATCGGCGGGCCGACGGCTAATATGTATCAGATGCGATGCAGCAAGCCCGAGGTCGAGGCGAAGTGCAAGCGGCTCTCCTGCGTACATCCCAAGGTCTGCAAGCTCCTGGGGACCGATCACGGGCCGCTGGTCGAGTTGATGCGAGAGAGCCGGGAAATTCCCGGCATCCGCAAGGTGTTCGTCGCATCCGGGATCCGGATGGATCTCGCCCAGCGCTCGCCCGAATACATGGAAGAACTGGCCGCCCACCATGTCGGGGGCCATTTGAAGGTGGCCCCCGAGCACACCGATCCCGACGTCCTCAAGCGGATGAAGAAGCCCGACCAGGCCGATTACGCCGGCTTCGCCGACGCCTTCCGCGAGGCCAGCGCCAAATCGGGCAAGCCCAAGCAATATCTCGTCCCCTACTACATCGCCTCGCACCCCGGCAGCGACCTGGCCGCGATGATCGACCTGGCCCTGTTCCTCAAGCGGAATGGCTACCGTCCCGACCAGGTCCAGGATTTCATCCCCGCGCCTTTCGACATCGCCACCTGCATGTATTACACGGGGCTCGACCCGTTCACCGGCGAAGAGGTTTATACCGCGAAGCATCTCCGCGATCGGAAGCTCCAGCGTGCCCTCCTCCAGTTCTTCAAGCCTGAGAACTACTTCGAGGTCCGCGAAGCCTTGCAAAAGGCCGGTCGACAAGACCTGATCGGCTCGGGCTGCGATGCACTGATCCCCTCGAATCCGCCCAGGGTCGCGCTCCAGGCGCGGATGACCAAGGCGAACAAGTCGCTGGCCGAGGGGAACTATGTCCACACCATCGAGGGCGAGCCTCGAAATGCAAAGTCTCAGACGCCCACGAAGCCGGCCGGCTATCGGCCTCACCGCCAGACCGCCCGTCGTCGGCCCAAGTAATCCAGACCGAACATTGAATTTTCAAGTTTCAAGCGTCTTTCATGTTTGAAATTGGCCATCCGAGATCCAGCGTCCCAATCCGATGACCCCACCCAAACGCTCGCCCAAGCGATCGACGTCGAAAGCCCGGCCCCCCTCACGCCCCGCCGGCCGGCCCGGTTCTCCCTCGTCTTCCGGATCAAGGCCGTTCTCGGCTCGACCGGGCAAGCCGGAATTCTCCCCGAGGCGGCCCGAGGCCCCGGCCCGCCCCGGCCCGAGACCGGGACCCGGCATTCGCGAGGTCCAGAACGTCGTCTCGATCGAGAAGCTGGCCGGCTCGGCCGTGACCGTGGCCAGGGCCGTCGAACACTCCGTCTTCGAAGAGGGGCGTCGGGCGGATCGTTCAATCGCCTGGGAACTCCGGCACCGACGCGACCTTTCCGCCCCCGATCTCCGGTTCATCACCCGAGCGGTCTTCGCCCTGTTCCGATGGCGCGGTTGGATCGAGACACTTCATATCGAGAGCCTGGAGGCCCGGCTCCTCCTGGCCTGGCAGCTCGACTCCTCCTCGGTCCACCCCGCGTGCCGGGTCTGGGCTCGGGCCATCGACCGCGATCCCGAGCGACTGCTGGCCTACGGGAACGCCCCGAACTGGACCGCGAGGGGTGAGGGCTGGAAGCGGCTGAACGACGATCGGGCCGTCTCCGCCGACCCCTGGCGACTCTTCCCCGACTGGCTCCGTGACCATCTTCCTCTCCCTCCTGGAGGCGGCTCGCCCAAGGCCAAGTACCTGGACTTCCTCCAGGCCTTGCAGACCCCCGCTCCCCTCTGGGTCCGCGCCCAGGGGACGGACGAGCAGGCCATCTGGACCGAGTTGTCCGGGATCGGGATCAAGCCCTGGGTCCACCGAAAGCTGACCCGGGCCGCCAAGCTCGATCCCGAATCGGACGTCCATCATCTGGAATCCTTCGAGCGTGGGGATCTGGAGATCCAGGATCTGGCCTCTCAGGCCGTCGCCCTGGCCTGCGACCCGGACCCCGGCGAGCGCTGGTGGGACGCGTGCGCCGGGGCTGGTGGCAAGGCGCTGCATCTGGCGGCGCTGATGAAGGGCAAAGGGCTGGTCGTCGCCAGCGACGTCCACGAAGGGCGGCTCAAGGAGACGGCACGTCGGGCCAAGCGGAGCCCGTTCCGGAACCTCACGACCAAGCCCTGGGACGGAAAGCATGTTGTCGGGAAGTCCGGGACCTATCACGGGGTCCTGGTCGACGCCCCCTGCTCGGCCATCGGCACCTGGCGACGCAACCCCGACGCTCGCTGGACCCTGGCCCCCGACGCGGTCGCCCGACTCGCCTTGCTCCAGGCCCAGATTCTCCGGGTTGCTGCCGGGGGTGTCCGGCCGGGGGGGACGTTGGTCTATTCCGTTTGCACCCTCACCCTGGCCGAGACGCAGGGTGTTCTCCGCTCGTTCCTGGCCGACCGGCCCGAGTTCAAGCTCGACCCGTTCCCCCACCCGATCACCGGAGAGCCGACCGACGGGACTCTCCTGATCTGGCCGCAGGAATCCGACACGGACGCGATGTTCATCGCCCGGATGGTCCGTGGCGGGTGACGAGACGTCTTTGGATGGGTTAAACTGACACGAGATCGATCGGGCGAGGACCGGAGCCCCAACCATGAATGCCGTTGCCGAGAGGACGCTGCTCACCCCGGAAGAGCTGGTGACTTTGCCGGAAGAGAAGGGTTTCGAACTTGTTGACGGCGAACTGGTGGAGCGAAAGGTGAGCGTACTTTCAAGCTGGATCGGCTGCAAGATCTCCCGCTTGATTGGCAATCACGTCGAAAGCCCTCATCTCGGCTGGGTTTTCGCTGCCGACAACGGATGCCAATGCTTTCCGGATCGGCCCAACACCGTCCGGAGGCCCGATGTCTCGTTCGTCCGGGCGGATCGCCTGACCTGGGATCAGGTCACGGACGGCTGGCTTCGAGTCGTGCCCGATCTGGTCGTCGAGGTCATCTCTCCCCACGACCTCGCCGAGGAGGTCGAGGAAAAGGTCGAGATGTTCCACGGGGTCGGCGTCCCTCTCATCTGGGTCGTCAGCCCGACGGCCCGGACCGTTCGCATCGTTCGCTCGGATGGATCGACGACCACTCTCCGAGAGGGAGACGAACTCTCGGGCGAGAATGTCATCGCCGGCTTTGCTTGCCCCGTCGCCACGATCTTCCCGCCGAGGGCTCCGACGGAGCCGAAGCCCTCAGCTTGATCGCACCTCGTCACGAATCCTGGAAAAAGATCGCAAGGGAAACCGGCTCGCGGCAACTTCTAGTTGTCATGAGAAACGGAATCCAACCGACCACGAACGATGGATCGTCAATCGGCCCGATTGACTGGGCCTCGGCGTTAGCCCGGCACGACCGCTGGCTCCGGACCGTCGTGGCGGCCCGGGTCGGCGAGCGTCAGGCCGTCGATGAGGTCTTGCAGGAGGTTTCGTTGGCCGCCATCGGGGCGACGACGGCCATCGAACCGACAAAGCTGGCCGGCTGGCTTTATCGCCTGGCCATCCACAAGACGCTCCTCTATCGGCGGACGATGGGTCGCCGACACAAGCTGAATGGTCGTTATGCACAGAAAGTGCGTGACGCCGGTGCGGCTGCGCCCGATCCGCTCGGCTGGCTCTTGCTCGACGAGCGATCTTCGTTGATCCGTGAGGCACTCGGGCGATTGTCTGCCCGGGATGCCGAGATCCTGCTCCTGAAATACACCGAGAACTGGTCCTGCCGCGACCTGGCCGAACATCTCGGCCAGACCGAGAGTGCGATCGAGTCGCGCCTTCACCGGGCCCGGCAGCGACTCCGCGACGAACTGGCCGGCTCGAACGTGATCGAGGTTCCCCGATGAGCCCAATCGATGACCTGATGAATCCCGTTGATGATTCCTCGATAGACCGACTGGTTGGGGGCGAACTGGCCGACCAGGAGCGTCGAGAACTGCTTCTTCGCCTGGAAAACGATCCCGAGGGTTGGCGCCGATGTGCGCTCGCCTTCCTGGAAGATCAGGCCTGGCGATCGGCGATCTCGGGGATGAGTGTTCCCGTGTCCAGCGCGGATCCGGCACCATCGAGTCCGCCACGGGTCCGCGTTAACCGATCTCGCCTTCAACGTCTCTCGATCGCGGCAACCGTCCTGGTAGCAACCTTCGCCGCCGGTCTGGCACTGGGCGGGGCTTCTCGCTCGGGTGCAGGAAGCGAATCCGTTCCTGCGGTGGCTCTCGTTCCGGAGGAGAAATCGAAACCGGTTCCACCGCCCGCGTCGGAGCCGATCCGGGAGGTCGGTTGGATCAATCTGGTCGACCAGAATTCGGGAGAGTCACCGCCGAGGAAAGTCCCGATTCTTTCGGGTCCAGGTCTGGATGATCAATGGCTGAGCAATCAGCCCTCGCCGGTCCCGGACTATCTCCGGACGCAGTGGGAGCGCCAGGGGTATCAGGTTGAGGAACGTCGGAGACTCGTCTCCGTCGTCCTGGAGGACGGGCGTCACGTCTCGATCCCGGTGGATGAGGTCGCCCTCCAGTATGTCGGGCAGGAAACCTTCTAGGCTCGTGGCCGGTCGGTTCGCCCGAGAGGATGCTTTCGCAGAGAAGAGGATCACATGATTCGATTCAGCAAGGTCTCGCGACTCGCGATGATCGCCGGACTCGCATGGCCCGTGCTCGGCCAGGCGCAGGAAATTAGGCCCTCCGAAGTTACGGAGAGGATCGAAGAAACGGTGGATGTCACGGTCGATGCTTCGGACGTCGCTGAAACATCGGTGATCACCGATGAATTGATCGGCGGCGACGACAAGCCGGGATCAGAGACTCAAACCATCCGTCGGATCGTCCGGGCTCAGCCGTCGTCGGAAAATATCAATATTTATTCCAGGACGTTTTTCGAGACGTTGGAGGCGAAATATGGGCTCGTCCTGGCCCCGATCGACGATGCCCTCCGAACGCAACTCGCGATCCCGAAGGGTGAAGGTGTCGTCGTCGTCGAGGTCAAGTCGATGAGTTTGGCAGAACAGGCCGGACTGAAGTCCAAGGATATCCTGTTGAGCCTGGGCGATAAACCGTTCGTAAGCGTCCCGCAGGCTCAGGGATTGTTCCTCCTCCTGGAAAAAGACCCCGTTCGGATCAAGCTAATTCGCGAGGGGAAGCCCCAACAGATGAGCATTGTTGGACCCGAGCACGGCTTCTCTGCCGAATCGGCCGAGTTCTGGATCGGTGTGCCAGTTTCGCCGGTCGACCCGATCCTCCGCTCCCACCTGGGCGAACTCCCCGCCGAGGCTGGACTGATCGCCAATGATGTCGTCAAGGATAGCCCGGCCGATCGCGCCGGTGTCAAGAAGAACGACATCCTGATCTCGTTGGGCGGCCAAACTTTAAAGTCTGCTGAGAATTTGATCGCCCAGGTTCAAGCCTCCGAAGGTAAGGCCGTCCCGCTGGTCGTCCTCCGTGCTGGAAAGCCAACAACCGTCGAGGTCACGCCGACGAAGCGTGCCCATCCCACAATCGTTAATTTCCGAGGGGTTCCGACCAATCTCCGATATCAACTCTTCCAGCCGAATGTGGCAATCGAGATCGATCCGAAGTCGTTCCGCGCCGAGAATCTTACGAAAGCCGACGGGAACATCGAACTGAAAGATATTCGGACAAACCGAATCTTCCGGGCTACTCCAGATCAAAAGCAGTATGAAGTGAAGGTGTTTGATCAATTACAATTCAATGGAAAGTCATCGGGGGAAGCCGCCGGGAAGACGATGACGAGTCAAGGTCCGATCGACATCCAGCTCGAGCTCCTCACGAACAAGGCCAAGGCGAACGTCGACGAGGCGACCGGCCGGATCGAGGTCCAGCTCAAGGAGCTATCGGCCAAGGTCGAGGAAATCCGGAAGGCGATCGAGGCGTTGAAGACACCGTCGGAGCATTGATCAAATTCCAATGACGAGAGGCGTTTCGTGACCGGAATGGGATACATCCCTGGTCACGGAACGCCTCTCATCTAATGATCGTCTAGCCCGTTGTTTAACGCTCGTAAGAACGGACTCCTCGATGGCCATCCCCGCCCGCCGAGACGGCCTCGACCGCGTCGATCTGATAGAGATGCTCTCCGGCCGGGCTCGGGTAGTGGCCCGTGACGCAGGCCCGGCAAAGTCGATCGGACGATAGCCCCACGGATCGGGCGATCGAATCGACTGGGAGATATCGCAGGCTATCGGCACCCAGTTCCTTGGCCATCCGCTGCTGGGCTTCCTCGGAGACCCCGCCGTTGGGCAGGTCCACGAATTTGGGGGCGAACAACTCGTCCCGGCTCGACATGTCGATCCCGTAGAAGCACGGGGCGATGATGGGCGGGCAGGCGATTCGGAGGTGGATCTCTCTCGCGCCGCCTCGATCGCGGATCTCGTGGACGAGCGCTCTCATGGTCGTGGAGCGGACGATACTGTCCTCGACCAGGAGGACCCGCTTGCCGGCCAGGACCTCGGGCAGCGGTGTGTACTTGAGTCGGGCCTTGGAAGCCCGGTCGGCGTTCCCCTCGATGAAGGTCCGGCCGACGTAACGATTCCTCATCAAGCCCTCGACCGAAGGCAGGCCCAGCTCGAACGCCATTGCGTCGGCGGCCGCCTTGGCGGTGTCGGGGACGGGCACGACAATCGTCCCGGCGTCGCGAGGGACATCCTCGAGCCGAGCGAGTTCCTTGCCGAGCGCGGCCCTGCTGAGATAGACCGAGCGATCATCGAGAGTGCTGGCGACATTGGCGAAGTAGATCCACTCGAAGAAGCAATGAGCATGCTTCGGCGAGGGGGCGAACCGCTCGATCCGGACGCCCTGGGCATTGGCGACGGCCAGAGTTCCCGGTTCCAACGACCGGATTCCCTGGAAGCCGAGGTTGGAAAGCGGGACGCTCTCGCTGGCCGCGGCGAAGAGCGGCCCATCCTCGGCAATGCAGAGCGGACGGAAGCCCATCGGGTCGCGAGCCACCACGAGATCCCCGAGGGCCGAGAGCAGGACGACGTTATAGGCCCCGTCGAAACGGTCGGCTAATCGTCCGAATACACCAACCCAGTCGATCACCGGCCCTTCATTCTGCAACTCGTAGCTCAACGAGTGCATCAGGATCTCTGTGTCGGTGTCACGCTTGAGGTGATAATCCCCCTGGTCGAGCAACTCCTGGCGAAGTTCCTGGTAGTTGGTCAACTGGCCATTGAAAGCGAAGGCGAACCACTTGGCCTTCCGGCCGTGATCTCGTTCGAAAGGTTGTGCATAGCTTTTGTCGTCGGCCCCGCAGGTCGCATAGCGGACGTGGCCGATCGCCGCAGGGCCATCCTGGCCCCTCATGATCTTCTCGAATTTCTCTTTGTGATTCAGCCGGAAACCTTCGGCTACGGTCCCCAACTCCTTGTGGGTGGTTAGGATCGCCTTCCGTGTGGGGTTGTAGCTCGTCATCCCCGAGGCAAGCTGGCCCCGATTCTGCATGTCGAGCAGCATCCTGGGGACAAGCCGAGAGACGCTGTTGACGTCGCCGGCAATCGGCGCCAGCCTCGAAACCGAACCGCCTTCGGCATGGCGATGATAGACGGCCGCCACGCCGCACTCGTGGTTCAATTCGCCCATGGGCTAAGGTTTACACCCCGAAAGCTCGACCCGATTCGTGAACCGGGTCAGGAATGAAGGGAGACGACCAACTTTGGCCAGAGGAGGGATCGACTTCGCCTAGGCGTTGCCGACCGCCAGATTATAATGAGCAACACCTCTACCGACAACCTTCATGAGCGAGGCGACTTGAAGACCACACCGTCAGGATGTGGCCGATCATCACGTTCGGATCAACCAGGTTGTCTTGCGGCGTGGTGGTAAACTCCTTCCTCAGAAACGTTTCCTCCGAAAGGTCCGCCCCCCGATGGTCCGCGATCTGGTCCGAGACGATGTGGTTCTTTCGGCCCAAACCTGGGTCGTCAAAGTCGGCACGAGTGTGCTAACCGGCCCAGACGGGACCCTCGATCCCGGTCGGATCGGCCATTTGGCCGAGCAGATCAGCGCCGTGACGGACACGGGTCGAAGGGTTGCCCTGGTCAGCTCGGGGGCCGTCGGAGCAGGGATTGGCCAGCTAGGATTGCCCCGCCGCCCCGATAACCTCCGACAGCTTCAAGCCGCCGCGTCCGTTGGCCAAGCTTACCTCATCCGGGCGTATGATGAAGGGTTTCGAAGGCACGGTCGCCACGCGGCCCAGCTCCTCCTCACTCATGAGGACTTCGATAGCCGACCACGCTATCTGAATATGCGGAATACCCTGACTGCCCTCTTCGAGTATGACGCCGTACCCGTGATCAACGAGAACGACACGACCAGCGTCGACGAGATCAAGTTCGGCGACAACGACAAACTCGCCGCGATGGTCACCAACCTTCTTCAGGCACCCTTGTTGGTTATCCTCAGCGTGGTCGACGGACTTTGCCGATCCGACCCCGGATCCTCCGGGATCGGTGAGGTGGTCCCTCTGGTCCCCAACCTCGATGATGAGATCCTGGGGCTGGCCGGCGATAGTCGAAGCAGCCTCGGGACGGGCGGGATGAGGAGCAAGCTTCAGGCGGCCGGCCTGGTGACGAGGGCTGGGGGATCGGTGATCATCGCGTCGGGAAAGAAGCCCGAGCCGCTCACTCGGATCCTGGCGGGAGAGCCGGTCGGGACGCTCTTCCTGGCCCGAGGGGCGACCCAGGCCGCCAGGAAACGCTGGATCGGCAGCACCGCTCGACCTCGGGGCCACCTGGTCGTCGATGCCGGGGCCCGGATCGCGCTCGAATCGGGCGACCGGAGCCTGCTGGCCATCGGGATCGTCGAGGTTATCGGCGAATTCGAGAAAGGAGACGTGGTCGGCGTCCGCGATCCCCAGGGCCATGAATTCGCGAGGGGATTGATTAATTACCCATCACTCGACACCCGCCAGATTCGAGGCCTCCGGACCGAGCAGGCCCGGCTAGCGATCGGATCGGCACTGTATGACGAAGTCATTCACCGTGACAATCTCGTCCTGACCCGATAGGCCCAGCCTTACGCCGATGATCTCACCGAGTCAAGGGATGGGGAGATCCCGGAACTCGAAAGGCACTTCGGTCGAGACACGCGTCATGCCGTGATGGACGATCATGGAAGGTCGGATTGGTCGATTCTGAGGGATCAGGCTGAGCGTCAGTCGAATTTCTTCGCCATCGAAGGTCGAGCTGGAAGGGAACCAATCCAGAGGCTCGCCCGTGGCATCCAGGATCTCAAGTTGCTCCTGGGGAGATTCGAGGCGGGCCGCAAGCGGATCTATATCCGGTTCGACGACCTTCGACCCTATTCCGATCGACTTTAAAGATAGCTCGATCGTCGCACTTTGACCGTCCTGGGCTCGTCGAAGCTCGTGGATTTTCAAGTCAACATCGGCGCTCCGGAAACTCTTTCCCGTGGCACCGTCCAGTGGAATCATTAACGGATCGGGCTTCCGGGTCGAGACGAGGACCGGCAATGAACCTTTCAGCCGTCGTACCCGGCGGCCGGATGAGTCGGGATAGGTCAGGTCGATCCGAAACCGAATGTGAGGTGAAGGATTGATCCCAAAATAGCCCGAAGCCCGCTGGAGAGTTGCATGTGCCGCCGGCATCAGGAGCGACTTCCCTTGATCGTCGAAGGCCTCCGTGACCCTGGGGTCTCCGTTGCGGGTGATCGAGAGCCGGGGCTCGGCCGCCGTCATAAGCTGGAAATAGAATTGGCGATTCGGAGCCGAGGGACGGCCTGCTTGATCCTCACCCGTTGCTGGGGGAACTTCGTCTATCCCTTGAGCGGGCCTTGACCTCGAAAGATGGATTTCGCTCTGGTAATGAACGCTCGAAAGGGCGGTCCGGAAGGGGCCACTGTCCCAGATGGGTTCGTCGGACGAACTTGGCCCTCGATAAATCGCAAAGGTCCGATCGCGATGAGTGACGGGCGGGGCTGCTCCAAATTCGTAATGCAATCCTCCTGCCTTGCAGAGAGCGTCGATGCCTTCCCAGAACGGGAGGGGCTCGTCGGCCCGGAGCGTGATCCGGGGTGCATCCCCGACCTGACCATCCTCGGCGATGAACTGGAGCGAGAGACCAGATCGATGGTTGATATCGCGAATCACGTCGAGGATCGGAACATCCCGATAATCGAACGAGATCGGTGTGGGTTCGACCAGTAAAGTTGCCTCGATCTGCTCTAGGATGGAGGATGCTCGTAGTCGAATCTCGGGATCTCGCGACCCCAACGCGGATCGGAGGGCCGGAATCGCATTCCGACCAAGCTTGGTCAGGGATACCTCGGCCGACTCTCTCTGCCGGTAACGAGGAGACCCAAGCTCGCCGATCAAGACTGTCGGATCAGGGGTCGCCGCATCAGCCCCGACGAGCGCCAGTACAAGGATCGCGACGAACATCGAGGCACTCCAATCGATTGGATCCAACGGAGGCTGAACGAGCCTCTGGACCGACCATCACGAGTTAAATCGACCCATGACGGTCCCCCATCATAGCTCATCCCCCATGCAATTCCACGGCCGTGTGCCATTTCCCGCGTCGGATCGAAGGTTCGCGAGGTGGAGATCCGATGCCAGATCGACCCGGTTGGAGCACCCGACTTACTATGTTAGAGTAAAGGGTGATACGCAAACACGGGCAGCACTTCGGCCTGCCTTATGCTTGCCTATCCTCGACTTCGGATCGCGCGAGATCCCCGGTCCGCGCTCTGGAAGTATTTCGGGGAAGGAGAACTCGAATGATGACGAGTCTCGGACGACTGACATTGGCCCTTTTGGTGGCCTCGGCCTGGGCCTCGACCGCGTCGGCACAGGGGAATGTTTTCAATCCCTATGGAAATTCCGGGTACGCAGACTACCGGGAATTCGCGTCTCCGAACTTCGGGATCAATCCGAGCATGCCCGGGCAAGCTCGACTCGACAATGTTCCCTTGATCACTCGTCCTCGTGTCAACACCTTCCAGGATTTCACGGAATCATTGGAAAGCGATTCGGGACTGGAATTCGACAGAGGGGTAACCACCCGGATGCCGTATTTCGAGGCTTATCGGCGGTACGACCGACAGTTTAGGCCCCAGTTCCAGCCGAAAGTCGAAGCAGATAAAGAATTTGCCGAGAGGTACAAGAAGCGTCAGGAACTCTATCAACAGATCATGGTCGAAAGAGACCCACTGAAGCGATCACAACTGCTCCGCGAATATCGAGGTTATTCGCTCGACAGGCCGGCTTCCACTCCGAAGGAGAAAGCAGCAGAAGCCAACGCGAAGAAGCCGTCGAAACCAGAGGTGGTCAAGCCCGGCAGGACGACGGCCCCCTTGTCGTCTTCGGTCCGCCCGAGAGTCGCAGCCCCGTCTCCCTACAGGCGGCCGAGCCGGGCGGGCAGTTCGACCCAACCGGGCCGAGCTCCGGCTCCTCCGACGACAACCAGGCCCTCGACCTCGTCAGATCCGGCTCTCGAGGCCGCCCCCAACCCAGCCTCGATCACCGTTCCCCCTCCTCGATGAGCACGGGTGTCGCCGGTGGCCAAGATTCCCTCCAAACTTTGACGCTCGTTCATCCCAGGCCTACAATACCGCCGGTTAACGCAGTTCGCGGAATGGGTGATTGAAAGTTCGACTCGGTGGCCTCTTGCGATCCCGCAATTCCGGCGTATGATCGTGGTCGTCGAGTGATGACACTATCTCCCGGTTTTCACCGGGATCATTTTTGGTCCTACTTTGTGAAACTCTTCACGAAGCGGTCCTCCGGCAGATTGCGGGCCTGACATTCATGGGTACGGAATTCACGCCGATCTTCGTGTTCATACTGGTCGCGATTTTCACCGCGATCAGCATGCTGCTGATCAATGCGATCATAGGTCCTCGAAAGACGACGGCCGTCAAACAGATGCCGTACGAATCGGGGATGGACCCGATCGGCGATGCCCGACAGCGGTTTGATGTTCGTTACTATCTGGTCGCGATCGTTTTCTTACTGTTCGATGTCGAACTTCTCTTCCTCTACCCCTGGGCGGTCGGCCAGTACAGCGTCGATGCTCATGCCGCCGTGGCTGAAGCGGCCGTGGCGGCCTCCGTGGCCCCGGGCATCCCGCCCGCATTCCGCGGGGTGGTGTTCCTGGAAATTCTCGTCTTCATCGTGGTTCTGGCGGCTGCTTTCGCTTATGCCTGGCGTAAGGGGGTGTTCGAGTGGCGTTAGGAATCCCGACTGCCGGCGGCCCGGGCACGCCGGCCCTGAATTCGACCGGGTCCGTCGCCGAGATCAGGCCCCGCGGCTCGATCGAAGTTCCCGAAGGGACCATCATCAGCAAGGTTGAAGATGTCACGAATTGGCTGACGAATTACAGCCGTAAGAACAGCCTTTGGCCGATGCCTTTCGCTACGGCTTGCTGCGGGATCGAGTTGATGGCCGTGGGTGCCAGCCGCTTCGACATCGCTCGATTCGGTGCCGAGGTCATGAGGTTTAGCCCTCGTCAATGTGATCTGCTGATCATCGCCGGTCGGATCGCCATGAAGATGATGCCGGTCCTTCAGCGGATCTGGCTCCAGATGCCCGAGCCGAAGTGGTGCATCAGCATGGGGGCCTGTGCCTGCACCGGTGGCGTTTTCGATACCTATGCGGTAGTCCAGGGGGCCGATCGCTTCATGCCGGTCGATGTCTACATCCCCGGCTGCCCACCTCGTCCCGAGCAAATCCTCCGGGCGTTGATGGATCTCCAAGCCAAGATCCAGAAGGGCGGGACGCTCTTCGGCAACAATGGCCTGCCCGAATTGCAGTCGCGTGAAAAGATGCTTATCGAGAAGCAGGTCCTCGCGCCCGGCCTGGCATTGGCCGAGGAGCGAGGTGACGAGTCTCGTTTCGGTTATCGCCTCCCGGGCGGTACCGGCCTGTTGGGTCGAGATGAATCGAAGTGACCGGGCGATCGCGGGCGATCCATCTGCCGTGAACCTTGGACCGAACGCGGACGCTTGATCGATCGACGCTATTCGAGAGGGTTGACCAAGTGACCGAGGCCGCCGCCACTGAACCCCATGCCGAGACCCTGGCGACCCTGGCTCGCGTCTTCGGCGAAGGGACCTTCCCGACCGAGAGCTTTCGGGACAATTTCCGACTTTTCGTGTCGCCCGATCGGTTGATCGAGGTTCTCGGTACCCTGAAGAATGAGTGCGGATTCACCGCCCTCGCCGAGCTTGGCGGCGTCGATTACCTGGGATATCCGGATCGACCTGCCGGTAAACCCCGGTTCGAGGTTCACTATGTCCTCCTGAACCTCGATTCGCACGAACGGTTGATCCTGAAGGTGGGGGTCGACGATCCCGAGCCGACGATCCCCTCGGCCGTCCCGCTCTGGGCCGGTGCCGACTGGATGGAACGCGAAGTTTTCGACATGTACGGGATCAAGTTTGCCGGCCACCCCGACCTCCGTCGGATCCTCATGCCCGAGGAGTTCTCGGCGCACCCGCTCCGTAAAGACTACCCGCTTCGAGGGCGGGGCGAGCGGCATAATTTCCCGAGGCTCACTCGAAGCGAATCCTGATCCCGACCGCTTTCGCTCGTATCCAAGCCCGAAGTTTCCAAATTTCAGATTGAATCGAGAACCCTGCTCCTTCCAGGTGTAACGACCATGCCGGCCAACTTGCTCGACGAACCGGAGATTGGCGCGGAGTCGAAAGACTTCCATTGGACGCTGAACTTCGGCCCCCAGCACCCGGCGACTCATACCACACTCCGCTTGATCCTGGAACTGGACGGCGAGCGCATCGTCAAGGCCACGCCCGACATCGGTTATCTTCATTCGGGTTTCGAGAAGCTTGGCGAGCATCTTAACTTCAACCAGTATGTGACGATCGCCGATCGCAAGAACTATATCAGCCCTCCTCTGAATGAGGTGGCCTGGCACAATGCCGTCGAGAAGCTTCTCGACATCGAACTGACCAAGCGTTGTCAGTACATCCGGATCATCATCGGCGAGCTGGCCCGGATCAGCGACCATCTGCTTTGCGTCGGGGCTGCGGCGCTGGACCTCGGTGCATTCACCGCCTTTCTCTTCTGCTTCAATCAGCGCGAGTTGATTTACGACGTCTATGAAGAGATGTCGGGCTACCGTTTTCACCCGGGCTACACTCGCGTCGGCGGCGTGCTCCATGATTTCAATGACCGGGTGATCGAACGAATCCGGACGGTCATGAAGAGCCTCCCCAAGGCCCTCGCCGACCTGGAGAAGCTGGTCCTCCGCAACCGGATCTTCCTGGATCGCGTCCGGGGTGTTGGTGTCCTCACGAAGGAGGATGCCATGAATCTCTGCTGCACCGGGCCGATTGCCCGGGCGAGCGGAGTGCTTTACGATCTCCGGAAGGATGAGCCGTATCTGGCCTATCCGGAGTTCGACTTCCAGGTGCCTTACGCCACCGAAGGCGATAGCTACGCCCGATTCCAGGTTCGCCTGGAAGAGATCTATCAGAGTATGGGGATCGTCCATCAGGCCCTGGAAAATTTGCCCACCGGTCCGGTCAATGTTCCGATCGCCGAGAAGTTCGCGGTGCCTGATAAAGGGACGGTCTACAACAGCATGGAAGGTTTGATCCAGCACTTCGAGCTGATCATGCCCAACCGAGGACTGGAATCGCCCCGGAACGAGGTCTACGCCGCGATCGAGAGTTCGAATGGCGAGTTGGGGTATTACCTCGTGGCCGACGGCAGCCAGACTGCCTGGCGGACCCGGACCCGGCCGCCTTCGTTCATCCACTTCCAGGTCTTCCCGCACATTATTAAAGATCACCTGATCGCTGACATCGTGGCGATCCTGGGGAGTCTGAACATCATCGCGGCCGAGCTGGATCGCTGATTATCATCGCTAAGGGATGGGTTTCAGGCCTCGCGAGAGTCCTGAGAGATTGAGTCCGAGATTCGAGCTGCGTGGGAGGAACACCGAACGATGGCCGCCGAAGCGACGACGCCGATCCTCACCGATGCGATCCGGGAGAAGATCCTGGCTTACGTCCCGCGATATCCGAGCAAGCGGGCGGTCACGCTCCCGGCCCTGCACATCGTCCACGAGTATCTTCGTTGCGTGCCCTATCAAGCGATGGCCGAGATCGCGGAGTTGCTGGAGATCACGCCCGCCGAAGTTCACGACACGATGAGCTTCTATGGATTCTTCCCGCAGGCTCCGATCGGCGACGTTCGGGTCTGGATCTGCCGTTCTCTATCGTGCATGATCACCGGCGGTGATGAGATGCTCGAACACGCCTGCACGAAACTCGGTGTGCGTTCGGGGCAGACGACACCCGACGGCAAGCTGACCGTCGAATTCGCCGAATGTCTGGGAATCTGCGACTTCGCACCCGCCGCACTCGCCGACGATGGCCGGATCTACGGGCCGCTCACCCCCGAAAAGGTCGACGCCATGCTCGACGAGTTGAAGAAAGGCCCGATTGATCCGTCCCACGGACTCGAGCCTTCGGATGGCCCGGCCGTCCCTTCGGAGTCTCGGGTCTGAGGCTGTCTTCGACTGGATCGTACCGTGAATCATTCAATGGGCCCGCCCTCCTCCGAGGCGCGATCGCCGATCCCGGGTCGGATCAAGCCGGACCCCGCCCCCGGCCCTTGTGGAGTTCTTGAACATGGCCGCCTTTGAACCCGTCCTGACCCGGAACTTTGCCGTTCCCGATGGCCACACCCTCAAGGTCTATGAGTCACGCGGCGGTTACCAAGCAGCCCGCAAGGCGTTGACCCAGCTCGACCCCGACAAGGTCATCGGAATCGTCAAGGAGTCCGAGCTTCGGGGTCGCGGCGGGGCCGGGTTCCCGACTGGTCTGAAGTGGAGCTTCCTGCCGAAGGAGCGATCGCAGACCTTCATGTGCGTCAACGGCGACGAGTCGGAGCCGGCGACCTTCAATAACCGCCAGTTGATCGAGCTCGACCCTCATCAGTTCATCGAAGGAATTCTGATCTCCTGCTTCGCCACCAAGGCGTCGATCTCTTACGTCTATCTCCGGTTCGAATACATTCACGCCTTCCGGATCATGGAGCGGGCGATTGCCGAAGCTCGGGCCGCGGGGCACCTGGGCAAGAATATTTACGGGTCGGGCTTCGATCTGGAGATCTACTGCCACCGGGGTGCCGGGGCCTACATCTGCGGCGAGGAGACCGGGCTGATCGAGAGCCTGGAAGGGAAGAGAGGCTGGCCCAGGATCAAGCCCCCCTTCCCGGCCATCGAGGGGGCATTCCGCAAGCCGACGGTCGTTAATAATGTCGAGACCCTGGCCTGCGTCCCGCACATCATCGAGCGAGGGGCCGATTGGTTCAAGTCGATCGGGACTCCCAAGAGCTACGGTCCGAAGCTTTACTGCGTCTCGGGTCACGTGAACAAGCAGGTTTGCGTCGAGCTTCCGCTCGGGGTGACGACTCGAGAGTTGGTCGAGGAACATGCGGGCGGGGTCTGGAAAGGTCGGAAGCTCAAGGCAACCGTGCCGGGCGGAATCAGCATGGGTGTGATGTCGGCCGACGAGCAGGATGTCCCGCTGGACTTTGAGGAGATCCGCAAGACCGGCTGCCTGGGGCTCGGGACCGCCGCCGTCACCGTGATGGACGACCAGACGAGCATGGTTGACTATCTCTACAACACTTCGCGGTTCTTCGCCCATGAGAGCTGCGGCCAGTGCACCCCCTGTCGCGAGGGGACTACCTGGATGTATAAGACATTTTCGAGGATCAAAGCCGGGGGCGGACGGATTGAGGATCTGGACGTGCTGAGCCAGATGGCCGATAACCTGGGCCTGACCCCGGGCACGACCATCTGCGGTCTGGCCGACGGCGCCGCCTGGCCGGTCAAGAACGTGATGAAGAAGTTCCGCCCCGAGCTGGAAGAATACATCCGGACGCACCAGTCGGCCCGCCCGCTGGTCACTCCGCTTCAGAAGTCCATCGCCGCCGGAGTCTCGGCGGACCCGACCAACGCGGCCCTCCAGATCTTGCCGAGCCCCGCCTCGGCCCTCCGTTCACCGCATACTTCCTGATCCGAGTCCAGAGACCGAGAGCCGATCGCCCCCGGGCCCGTGCCGAGCCCCTCGAAGGAATATCGATGGCGACCATCATCATCAACGGTCAGGAACACACGCTCCCCGAGGGCGAGAAGCTCAACGCCATCCAGGCCGCCAAGCTGGCCGGGGAAGAGATCCCCTATTACTGCTGGCATCCTGCGTTGTCCGTCGTCGCCAATTGCCGGATGTGCGAGATCGAGGTCGGCTCGAAGGATCCGAAGACCGGCGAGATCAAGATGGTCCCCAAGCTCGTCCCCGGCTGCCAGACGCCGGCCAAGGACGGGACGGTCCTGGTAACCAACAGTACCAAGGTCCAGGAACATCAGCGGATGATCATGGAGTATCTGCTGATCAATCACCCGCTCGACTGCCCGGTCTGTGACCAGGCCGGGATGTGCGGCCTGCAGGATTACAGCTACGAGTACGGACAGTCGAACCATCGATTCGTCGAAGAGCGGACCGTCAACCCGAGGAAAGACGTCTCGGACGCGATTCAACTCAACCAGGACCGGTGCATCATGTGCACCCGTTGCGTCCGGTTCACTCGCGAGATCACCCAGACCGGCGAACTCCAGGTGATGGCCCGCGGGAATCACGCCGAGATCAACGTTTTCCCGGACCACCCTCTCGACAATCCCCTGGCGGGCAACGTTGTCGATCTCTGCCCGGTCGGTGCCCTGCTCGACAAGGATTTCCTCCACAAACAACGCTCCTGGTTCCTCTCGAATCGCGACGCCATCTGCGTCGGCTGTTCGACCGGTTGCAACGTCAAGGCCGGCGAGAACCGCGGCCAGATCTGGAAGTTCTCCCCGAGGCACAACCCGCTCGTCAACGACTACTGGATCTGCGACGAAGGTCGTAACAGCTACAAGGCAGCCAATGACCCGGGACTTCTCCACTCGTCCTACGCGAAGGCCTCGGGTCAACTCGGACCAGTCCCGATCGACGAGGCCCTGAAACTCGTTGGTCAGAAACTTGGCCAACTGGCCAAGGACGGCAGCCCGGTCGCCGGCGTGATCTCGCCGTTCCTGACGGTCGAGGAGGCCTATCTGATGGCCACCTACCTCAAGGAATTGAACCCGGCCAATGTCCTGGCCCTGGGACCGATTTCGACTCGGGGCGAAGATCAGACCTTCATGCCCAACTACAACAAGGGGCAGTCGGGCGATACCAGCTTCGTCGTCCCTCGACCATTCACGATCCACGCCGAGAAGTGCCCGAACCGAAAGGGAATCGAAGCGATCCTGGCCCACGTCCAGGGAGAAGTCATCTCCTTCGATGCCATCAGCAAGCGGGCTGCCTCGGGCGAGTTCAAGGCCCTTTACTTCACATCCGATTCGATCGAACCCTGGGGGACCGAGGCCGAAGCCCAGTCTCTCCGGGCCGGGGTCCAGTTCCTGGTTGTCCAGGACACCCTGGTTACGCCCCTGGCCCAACTGGCCGATGCGGTCCTGCCGGGCGGGACATTCGCCGAGAAGGCGGGCTGCTACGTCAACGCCGATGGGCGACTCCAGTACGCCGAGGCAAGCCTGCCCCCTCGCGATGGCGCCCTGCCCGACCTCGATATCTTCGCCGTGCTGATGGGACGAGCGGGAGGCCCGGTGCGATCGCGCGACGTCCTGGCCGAGCTTTCCGGGGTGGTCCCCGCGTTCTCGGTCGCTGACGGCGGCGTGATCCACGAGTTTGGGGTACTGCTGGGCCAGCAAAATGAGAATGGGGCCGTCCCGGCGGGGGTTGGAGGTCGATTCGACGACCCCTGGCAGATCCCTCGCCGACTCAAGGGGGACAGGCCGGGCGAGCCGAGCCCGAAGGGTGGCCCGAATGCTTGACGCGACCGATCGGCGACCGGACGGTTCTCCCTGGGGTATCAGAAAGGCAAGCGGCCGATGAACTGGACGGCATTCTGGGATCTCGTGATCATCGTGGTAAAGATCCTCGCCGTGGTGGGGATCAGCCAGGGAACGGTCGCGTACCTGATCCTCCTGGAGCGGCGGATCGCCGCCTGGGCGCAGGACCGAATCGGCCCGAATCGCGTCGGCCCATTTGGCCTGATCCAGGCGTTGGTCGACGGGGCCAAGATGGTCTTGAAGGAAGACGTGACCCCCGGTTATGTGGCCAAGCCGGTGTATATTCTGGCCCCGGCGATTGCCATCATCGCGGCCACGATCGGCTTCGCGGTGGTCCCCTTCGGCCCGGTCGGCGAGACAGCCCCTTCGCTATTCGGACACCGGATCGACTTCCAGATTGCCCCGGGCATCGACATCGGCGTTCTTTACATCCTGTCGATCGGCAGCCTGGCGGTTTACGCGGTGATCCTGGCGGGTTGGGCCTCTAACAGCAAATATTCGTTCCTCGGTGGGCTCCGATCGAGTGCTCAGCTGATCAGTTACGAGATCCCACTGGGCCTGTCGATCCTGGGGATGGTCCTGATCACCGGGACGCTCGACCTCAACGAGATCGTCAACTGGCAAGACCGGAATATCTGGGGCTGCTTCGCCCAACCTATCGGATTCCTCCTGTTTCTCGTGAGCGGGTTTGCGGAGACCAACCGCCTCCCCTTCGACTTGCCCGAATCGGAGCAGGAACTGGTCGGCGGATTCCACACCGAGTACTCCTCGCTCAAGTTCGGTATGTTTTTCCTCGGTGAGTACCTCCACGTGATCACGGTCAGCTTCGTGACCGTCATCCTCTTCTTCGGAGGCTGGGACCTTCCCTTCGTCCTGGATCAGGAACAGACCGGGTGGATTCCCGCCCTGGCGAAGTTGGCGGTGATCTCGACCAAGGTCCTGCTGATGATCATCTTCATGATGTGGATCCGTTGGACACTCCCCCGGTTCCGATACGACACGTTGATGGACCTGGCCTGGAAGCGAATGATCCCATTGGCCCTCATCAACCTGACGGCCACGGCGTGCCTCTTGTACACGCTCCGGGACATCCTGGGTTTCAAGTTCTATTGATCGGCCCACCGGCCCGAGATACGGAGCGAGCGCGATGAAGGCCGACGACGCGAACCTCAAGCGTGTGACCCCGCCGAAACTGACCTTGCTGGAAAAGACATATATCCCCCAGATCCTGGGGGGGCTGGCGATCACCGGCAAGCACATCCTCGGGGCCACGCTGGGCAACGGATCGGTCACGGTCCAGTATCCGGAAGAGCAGCACATCACGCCGCCCAATTATCGGGGCGTCCATCGTCTGAACAAGGACGACCAGGGCCGGGTCAAGTGCGTCGCCTGCATGCTTTGCGCCACGGCCTGTCCGGCCCATTGCATCGATATCGTCGGGGCCACCGCTCCGGACACCTGGCCTGACCGCGAGAAATATTGCGAGAGCTTCGTGATCGACGAGCTTCGCTGCATCTATTGTGGAATGTGTGAGGAGGCCTGCCCGGTCGAGGCGATCGAACTGACCGGCCTCTATGACTTGACCGGCCTCTCCCGCGAGCAGATGATCTTCGACAAGGCCAAGCTCCTCTCGGTCTTCGATCTGACCAAGGACGCCGAGCCGATGAAATACAACAAACCTCCCGCTCCTGGCGCGCCGGTCTCCACCGAAGTCATCCCGACCAAGGTGACCTCCGGGCCATTCTCGCAGTCCTGAACCGAGAGGCCGAAACTCACCCGGACCCGTACCGCCCGAGGACGACCGAGACCGTGGATACGCTCCCCAACTCCGAAATCATCAAGATCCTGCTGACCATCGTCCTAGGGGCGACCGGGACCTACCTGCTGCTCCCCCAGAAGCACGATCGGGCCCGGCCGAAACTCGGCTATCGGGTTGGATTGGCGTTTTCGACCCTGGCCGTGTTGAGTTTCGCCCTCCTCTGGAAGACTGAAGGGGGCGATTTCATCAGTCGGGCATTCTTCTACCTCTTCGGCTTCACCGCGGTGGGCGGGGGCATCCTGACGGTCATCAGCCGGGATCCGATCCACAACGCTCTCTGGTTCGCCTCCGTCGTCCTCTCGTCTACCGGACTCTTCTTGCTTTCTGGGGCCCAGTTTCTGGCCGCGGGAACCGTGATCGTGTATGCCGGAGCGATCGTGGTCACGTTCCTGTTCGTGCTGATGCTCGCCCAAAAGGAGGGCCGGGCGGTCTACGACCGGATGGCACGCTCGCCCTTCTGGGCGACCCTGGCCAGTTTCCTCCTGCTCTTCTGCGTCACATTCGCCGTGGTATCGCTCCGGACTGCCGAAACAGGCAAGCCGGATGCCAATCCGGCAAAAGCACCCGTCATCTCGGCCTTCCAGAGGCTCCTGGTGCCTCAGACCATGACATCCAACCAGTATCTGGTCCTCTCGAGGTCCCTCCCGGAGACTTCGAGGTTGCCCGAGGCCACCGGCAACGGTCAGGCCTTTAACAGGCACGTCGCGGGACTGGGTGGAACCCTCTATACCGACCATCTGGTGACCGTGGAACTCGCCGGAGCCCTTCTCTTCGTCGCCTTGATTGGGGCCCTTGCGATTGCCACACCGAAGGCCCCCATCAGGCCCTCGACCGCCGATTCGTCGCCGAAACTTTGATCTCCGAGTCCTCCGGCCCTTCGACCCCCGATCCTCGCGAGCCTTGTCATGCCCAATGCCCCATTCGGCTTCGATATGCTGACGAACTATCTGCTGATAGGGGCCGCGCTGATGGCCCTGGGGATGATCGGGTTCCTCTCGCGTCGGAACATGATCGTCATGTTCCTTTCGGCCGAGATGATGCTCCAGGGGGTCGCGACCACCCTGGTTGGCTTCGGCCGTTATCATGGGAACTGGACCGGTCAGGTCTTCACGATCGTAATCCTGACGGTCGCCGCGTGCGAGGCGTCGATCGCCCTCGCCTTGATCCTGATCCTTTTCAATCGCCGGTCCTCCCTGGACGTCTCGCTCTGGCAGGAAATCCGGGAGCCCGGCCTGCCGGCGACCATCGAACCCGACACTGACGCCGAGGATGCAGAACCGTTGCATGGTGTTGAGACCTATCCTCATCTTCTGACCGCCGGTGTCGAGCCGGCCCACCCCACCGAGGCGTGGGCCCAGCGTCGGGACTGATCGCGGACTGCGGATCGCCAAGATTTCGGGAGCAGCGCACTGATGGACGCCCTCGTTCGCAACGCCTGGCTAGTGCCCTTTTTTCCGCTCCTGGGCGGGCTGATCGCGGCCGTCGGCGGCAAGTGGCTCAAGCAGCAATCCCACCTCCCGGTCGTGGCCGGGATTGGGCTCGCCTTCCTGATATCCATGGGACTGCTCAGCAGCGTCGGCTCGACCGAGGCCACGCCCACTCCGATCGGGTGGCTGAACTTCACCGGACTGACCGTCCCGATCCAGTTCCAGGCCGATGGCCTGACGACCATGATGCTGTCCATGGTCACTTTCGTGGCCACGCTTGTCGCCATTTATGCGTCCGGTTACATGGCGGGTGATCCGGGATATCCCCGGTTTTTCGCGGTTGTCGGCCTCTTCGTCTTCTCGATGACCGGGCTGGTCCTCTCTTCGAATTACCTGCTGACCTACGCCTTCTGGGAGGGTGTGGGCGTCTGCTCGTATCTCCTCGTCGGGTTCTGGTACGCCAAGCCCGAAGCGGCCGCAGCGGCCAAGAAGGCCTTCCTGGTGAACCGCGTTGGTGACGTGGGATTCGCCATCGCGATCTTCTGGATGTGGACCCTATCTCCGGGCGGCGACCTGAGCTACGGAGCTTTCCTGGACGAGGCCAATATCGCCGCCCTGCCCCATGCAGCCCTGATCGGCATCCCGCTCCTGCTCTTCTGGGCGGCGACCGCCAAGAGTGCTCAAGTTCCTCTCTACGTCTGGCTTCCCGACGCGATGGAAGGTCCGACTCCGGTCTCGGCCCTGATTCACGCCGCGACGATGGTCACTGCGGGCGTCTACCTGATCGCTCGATCGACTCCTCTTCTGGTCCAGGTGCCCGAGGTTCAGATCGTCGTCTCGGTGATCGGTTGCATCACGGCGCTGCTGGCGGCGGCGATCGCGCTCACTCAGACGGACCTGAAACGAGTCATGGCTTACTCTACCGTCAGTCAATTGGGTTACATGTTCATGGCCCTGGGGGCGGGGGTCGAAGGGGTTGCTGGTTTCGCGATCATCGCCGGGATGTTCCATCTCTTCACCCACGCGTTCTTCAAGGCCTTGCTCTTCCTCGCCTCGGGGAGCGTGATGCACTCGATGGGCGGGGTGATTGACATGCGGGAGTTTGGCGGTCTCCGGAAACGGCTGCCGATCACACACCTCACCTTTGCGATGGGTGCCTTGGCACTGTGCGGTTTTCCGATCTGGGCAGGCTTCTACAGTAAAGATGAGATTCTGATCGCCTTGAAGCGGGCCGGAGAGGCGGCCAACGGCTCGGGAGGAACGGGCTGGGGCTGGGCTTATCACTCGATCTACTGGGTGGCGGTCCTCACGGCCTTCATGACCGCCTTCTATACGGGTCGGGCTTACTTCATGACCTTCTGGGGTCCCGAACGACTGCCCGACCCTTCGTCCTCACCGCATCACGGGGCGACCGAACCCGACGCCGCTCATCATGATTCGCACGGTCACGATGCAACGGGACATGGACACGCAGACGGCCATGACTCTCACTTCGGTCATGAGTCGCCACCGTCGATGACGATTCCGCTGATGATCCTGGCGGTTTGCGCCACGTTGGTTGGTCTGGCGTTTGGGCCGACTCACTGGTTCGAGCATCACCTCGAATTGACCCATGGGCTTCACGCCGAGGGTGCCGAGCATGCCGTCGAGGCCCCGGCCGATCTAGCCACTCCGATTGTGGGTACGACGGTCGCTCTTCTCGGGCTCGGCCTGGCCTTCGCGCTCTACTTCAAGCCGAGCACCGTCCCCGGTCGGATCGCCGCCGCTCTCGGTCCGCTTTACCGGGCTTCTCTGAACAAGTTCTACATCGATGAGCTTTACACCGCGATCATCGTCTGGCCGACCCGCCTCCTGGGCGTGACCGCCGAATTCCTGGATAAATTCCTGGTCGACGGGATCGTCCAGGGAATCTCATGGATTCCGAGACTGGTCGGCAAGCAACTTCTCGGACCGATCCAGAATGGCCTGATCCAATATTATGCGGCTGTGACCGCGCTGAGTGTGGGAGTCCTGCTCCTGGCTCTCTTGTTCCTGATCTAACCCTCAGAACGATCTGTCAGATCTCCGGATTTTTGATTGCAGAAGCATTCTTCGATCGGAAATCCTGGAATCTGAAAACCGGAACCCCGACCTCTCGTAAACGGCCGAGGACCTCGCGATGGCTCTCTTGTTGGTGTTGACGGTCCTGCTGCCGATGGCGGGGAGCGTGGCGTTGTTCGCCATGCCTCAGCTTCCCACGAAGACGGCTCGAACGATTGGCTTGGGGGTGACGCTCGTCACCTTCGGCCTTTCGATGGTCCTGGTTTACGCCTTTCAGACCGACCTGGCCGGGCCGCAGTTCGCCTTCTCGGGGACTGATGGCAAGCTCGGGCTTTCCTGGTTGCCCCAGTACGGCGTGAGATTCGCGCTGGGGATTGACGGGATCAGCCTCTGGATGTTCGCCCTGACCTCGCTCTTGATGATCACCGCGGTCTTCTCTTCTTGGGAGTCGGTCACGACCAGGGCGCCCGCGCATTACGCCTTGCTGCTGGCCTTGCAGACCGGCCTGCTCGGGCTCTTCGCCAGTCTCGATGTGGTCCTTTTCTACATCTTCTTCGAGTTCACCTTGATCCCGCTCTTCTTCCTGATCGGGATCTATGGAGGGCCGGAGCGTAGGCGAGCCTCGGTTACGTTCTTCCTCTACACGCTGGCCGGTAGCCTCCTGACGCTGATCGGCGTGATCGCCCTGGTGGTGGTGAATTACCAGCATTCGGTCGATCACACGCTCACGTTCTCGATCCCCGAATTGACCGCCAAACTGGCCGCGCTTCCCTGGCCGGAGTGGCAATCGTTGCACACTTGGGGCGATTGGCGAGAAGGTAAGGCGTTCTGGGGAACTCCCCAGGTTCTGATTTTCCTGCTCCTTTTCGCCGGCTTCGCGATCAAGGTACCGCTCTTCCCGTTCCATACCTGGCTCCCCCTGGCCCACGTCGAGGCACCCACCGCCGGATCGATCTTGCTGGCCGGCGTGATGCTCAAAGTTGGGAGCTACGGGTTCATCCGATTCAACATGGCCATGACTCCGCTGGGAGCCCAGGCCCTCGCTCCGATGATGGCGACCCTTGCTGTGGTCGGCATCCTCTATGGGGCCTTGGCCGCTCTCGCCCAGAGTGATGTCAAGCGACTGGTTGCCTACAGCTCGGTCAGTCACATGGGGTTCATCCTTCTTGGGTTGTTCGCCTTGAACGCGACCGGGATCGAGGGCGCCGTGATCCAGATGCTCAATCACGGGCTGACGACGGGAGCCTTGTTCGCCTGCGTCGGCGTGATCTACGAGCGATACCATACCCGCGACATGGGCGAACTGGGCGGTCTTTGGAAACGGCTTCCTTTATGGGCGTTCTTTATCATCCTGGCCTCCCTCGGTTCAGCTGCCTTGCCGGGACTGAACGGGTTCGTTGGGGAATTCCCGATCCTCGCCGGTATGTACAAGTCGAGGCCGATCTACGCGATCTTCGCTGCTCTCGGGATGATCCTGGGTGCCTATTACCTCCTGCTGATGCTTCAGAAAGTGGTCTTCGGCCCTCTTCACGAACCCTCGGCCCATCTCGGCCACGGTCATGATGGGCATGACTCGTCAGCTCACCACGAAGTCCGGCCAGTTGCCTGGCATGAAATCGCGGGCCTGACTCCTCTGATGATCCTCATCGTACTCATCGGTATCTCCCCAGGGCCATTCCTCGACCGGATCAAGCCACCACTCGTAACGATCGTTGAGAACCTGACCAAGCCACGTACACCGATTGTGGCCAACGCTCCGGTGATCAGCACGCCCGAGATTGCCGGCCCACAGCCCGTAATCGCCAAGGCTGATGTCCCCGCCACGGCCGTCCGAGCTCCCGGGAAGGGCCAGCGCTGACCCGCCGCTCGATAGACCCGATCACCAACCACCGAGGTCCGCCCGTCGATGACTGCCCTCGAAAATGCCCGGCAAACGCTCCTGATCCTCCTGCCGGAGCTGCTGATCCTGCTCTCGGCCATGACCATGATGACGCTCGGGGCGTTCGTTCGACTCCCCCGGAGGACCTGGGCGGCGGCCTCGGCGGCAACTTTGGTCGTCTCGCTCCTTGCCTTGATCTTCCTGCGCAATCAGGTGACGGATCCTTATGGATCCGTCGCGCTAAATGACGCGATGTCGGGCTATTGCCGGCTGTTCTTCCTGCTGACCGGCCTTCTGGTGCTGGCGATGGCCCACGACCAGGTCGACGACGGTCGAGCCCCCGAATTCTTCGGCTCGCTCCTTTTCATCAACGCCGGGGCGATGCTCGTCGCCGCCTCGAACGAGCTCGTCTTCCTGTTCGTCGGGCTCGAACTCGTCAGCATGCCGACTTACCTGCTCCTGTACCTATCGAGGAGGACCTCGAGCACACAGGAAGCGGCGACCAAGTATTTCTTTCTCAGCATCTTCTCCTCGGGACTACTGCTTTTCGGCCTGGCCTATCTTTATGGGATGGCGGGGGTCAGCAACCTGAAGGCTCTGTCTTACCTCTCGCAGGTTTCGGCCACGCTCCCCGGGGTTCCTCACTCGATTTTCGCTATCATCGCCATCGTCTTCGTGATGGCGGGGCTTGGCTTCCGGGTGGCGGCGGTTCCGTTCCATTTCTATGCTCCCGACGTCTATCAAGGGTCTCCCACGATCGTTACTGCGCTCCTTGCCTGGATCCCCAAGGGCGTCGGATTCGTCGCGATACTGCGTACCCTCACGGCCGTGATTCCGACCGACATGGCTCCTCCCTATAATCTCCTGACCAACCAGGCGGCGGTGCTCGCCTGGATCATCGCGGTCGTGACCATGACCCTCGGCAACACCGTGGCACTGGCCCAGACCAACCTGAAACGGCTGTTCGCCTACTCTTCCATCGCTCATGCCGGATATTTGATGATCGGTGTAGCCGTTGCCTTCCGAAACGGCGATATCGTCAATCACGATGTCATACAGCCGGCGGAGTTGGGGAGCGAGGCCGTCCTTTTCTATCTGGTTTCGTACGCGTTGATGACTCTCGGAGCTTTCGCGGTCCTGATCGGCCTGAGCACGCCCGAGCGGCCGGTTGAAACGCTCGACGATCTGGCCGGATTGGTCCGGACTCACCCCGTGATGGCCCTGGCGATGGCCATCTGCCTGTTCAGTCTGGCGGGCATCCCGCCACTCGCGGGGTTCCTTGGAAAGTTCAATCTGTTCGTATCGGCCTTCGAGGCCTCCAAAGCTTCCGATGCGATGATGTATCAATCGCTCGCGTTGATCGGAGTACTGAACTCGGCCATCGGGGCGTATTACTACCTCAAGATCGTGGTCGCGATGTATTACCGCGATCCGATCGGCCCGCCGCTCAAGCCGAGCCTGACCTGGCCCAATGCCACTGCCATTGGCGCCTGTTCGGTCCTCACGGTCGTCCTCGGGCTCTGGGCCGCGCCGATCTACAGCGCAACTAGGGCCTCGGCGATCGACCTGACTCTGCATCCTCAGCCGATTGCGATCGTGGCCGAAGAGACCACCGAAACCGCTGAGGAAGAACTCCGGAGGGCCAATGAAGAAGCGGAAGCTTCGGCCACTCGCGGCCTGCAGTGGGTTCCACCGGCGGCCCGACGGCCCGTCCGTCCTTGATCTCGACCAAACTGTAACCAGGCCCAGCTGACCCGAAAAGAACCTCGGGTCAGCTGGGCCTTGATGTTTAGAAACTATCTCAAAAGCCATCTTGCCTCCGCTCGGCCCCTCGGTTTCTCATGGAGAGACCAAGGAGACCGAGCGATGGGACGGAAGAAGCGGGCGGTCAAGCCCCTCGAAACGATCTGGGAAGTCTCGGACGAGTTGTGGGCGAAGATCGAGCCCATCCTGCTGGAGGACGCCCCGCCACCACCCCCGGCCAAAGGGGGCAGGAAGCGCACCGACTGGAGGGCGGCGTTCAACGGGGTCATCTTCCGCATGCGATCCGGCTGCCAATGGAACCGGTTGCCCGAGCGGTTCGGAGACGACAGTTCGGTCCATCGCTGGTTCCAGCGTTGGAACAAGAACGGCGTCATGGAGAAGATCTGGGCCGTCCTGGTTGAGGACTGCGGCGAACTCGGAGGCGTCTTGTGGGAGTGGCAAAGTGCTGACGGAGCGATGGGGAAGGCGCGGTTCGGAGGCGACGAGGTCGGCCCGAATCCGACGGATCGCGGGAAAAACGGCGTGAAACGGAGTGTGATCGTCGACCAGGACGGCGGCCCGCTGGGGGCCGTCATCGCCGGGGCGAATGTCCATGACGCCAAGCTCCTGGCGGCGACGATCGAGGCGATCGTGGTCGACCGCCCGGAGCCGACGCCGGAGGCCCCGCAGCACCTTTGCCTGGACAAGGGCTACGACAATCCGACCGGGCGTGAGGCGGCGTCGGCCAAGGGCCACACTCCGCACATCCGCCGGATCGGAGAGGAGAAGGTGGTAAAGCGCGGGAAAAAAAGCACAGGCCCCGCCGGTGGGTAGTGGAGCGGACCCACTCCTGGCTGTCGAAGTGCCGCGCGATCCTGGTGCGCTACGACAGAAATTCATTCAACTACCTGGGCTTGATTCAACTTGCGTGTGGCTTGCTGTGGTATCGAAGGCTTCATCGGCTGCAAGCCGAGACCTAGTTTTGAGATAGTTTCTTAGATAAACTGTGACACGTCGAATCGATAATGAGCCCGATAGATCGGTCGACCTTCGATTCTGTATTTACGCTCGAAGTTGGTCAGGTAATCGTGATCGTGCTCCGGCGGCTTCGGCAGTGGCTCGGGCTGGGCCTGAAATCGAGGGTGGGTCGTCATCAAGTCACGGATCACGCCGAAGTATTCCTCGACGTCCGTTGCAATGTGGAGGTCGCCGCCGGGTAGTAGCGTCCGTTCGACGTCGAGGACCAATGGCTCGGCGAACACCCTGCGCTTCCGATGCCGAGACTTCCACCAAGGGTCGGGGAAGTAGACGTGGACGGCGGAGAGGCTCGCCGGCGGGACATAGCGGCTCATGAACAGAAGGGCATCGCCGGGCAAGACCCGGACATTTGCAAGCCCTCTCTTGGCGACACGCTCGGCACCCTTTCTGGCATATTTCTTGGCCATCTCGATGCCGAAGAAGTTATGGCCTGGCTCTGCCGTTGCCGCGTTGACTAGGAACAATCCTTTTCCCGACCCGATCTCCAACTCGACCGGGTGGTCGTTACCGAATAATTCGGGCCAGGAGATGAGTGGCGATAACGAGTCGTAATCGATGAGATAGGGCGAGGGATCGATCATGATGCTCTGCATGGGGAGGCATGCCCCGAAATCCTTGATCGTTCGATCAGGATCCCGGGCAATTCTGGAGTGGGAAACGATCAGACGGTCTTTGGCAGCGGGACGCCGATGATCCTGGCGTGGAAAACCATGTTGGTTCCGACGAAACCCTGAGTCTCGAAGATCGTCTGGCGACGATGCACCCGGCTTGCCTTGGAGACGAGGACCAACCGATCGCCAGGCCGGACCTGACCCCGGAATCGGACGTCTTCCATGCCGCCGAATCCGATGAAGCTTCCTTCGGCCAGGTTGATGACGTGACAGTAATAACTAGCAAGTTGCGCCGCAGCCTCGCACATCAAGACGCCGGGCATGAGGGGGTATCCGGGCATGTGGCCACGGACCCAGAATTCGTCGGCCTCCACGTCCTTGTATCCGATGGCCAGGTGCTCGGCCGGGTCGAGATGGACGATCGCGGTCAGTTGCTCCATCTCGAACCGCTGGGGATTGCCCCTGCGAATCGCCTCCCGATCGGCCAGGACACGCGTGGTGTCAATTGTCGCGGGATCGACCAAGGCGACAGGCGGCATTCCCAATCATCCTTTCCCACGTCCGGTGCCCCGCGGCGCGGGCGTTCGAGCTTCGAAAAAAAGCCAATCCAAGAGATCCACCCGCAGTTTCAACTCGCGGGTGGACTCAAGTGGTTAGATCATGAATCGTCCCGATATCATGCCTTGCTAACCCTCCGACGACAAGGGGGCTCACCCCCGAGCGACGCAAGGATAATCCCGTCATGGTGATATCGACCGAGATCAGGCGGAATTTGGGAACCATGATCGCTTACGGCTTTCCGAAGCTAGAAGTCGCGATCGACCTCGAAATCGCCCGTCGAATCGGTGCCTCGCTCGTCGAGGTCTTGCCCGACTGGAAATCCCAGCCCGACCCGGTTCTTGTGCGAAGACGAGCCGAAGAGTTTGGTCTCTCCGTCCATAGTGTGCACGGATGTTGGGGGGGCCGGACCATTCGGGCTAATCGGGTCGACTTGGGGAATCCGGACCCCTCGACCCATCGAGCGAGCGTTCACGATCTGAAACTCTGCATCGACTGGATCCTGCTTGCGGGGGGAACTTTCCTCGTCGTGCATCCCGGCGGTTATTCCGCCCCCGAGGATGCAGTGGAGCGGGCCGATTCCCTGGCGCTTGGGCTGATCGCCCTGGCGGATCATGCCCGAGGGACCGGGGTGACTCTTTGTGTCGAGAACATGCCGCCTGGTGTTCATCCGGGTAGCCGAATGAAAGATCTCGCCGCTCTCGTCGATCAAGTCGGTCGGGCCGAAGTCGCTCTGGCCCTGGATACCGGCCATGCTCACATCTCGGCCGACCCCGCGACCGAGACGATCGCCGCGGGCAAACGATTGGGGACGACCCACGTCCACGATAATGACGGTGCACTGGATGCCCACCTGCCCCCCGGCCTAGGTTCGCTCGACTGGGGCGAATGGGTAAAGGCGCTCGACGCAATTGACTACCGGGGGCCGATCGTTCTGGAGTGTATCCGACATCTCCGCCAGTTCCCCGAGAACATCGACGAGTCATTCCTGGTCCGATTGCAACGGTTAATCGGAGTGGAGCGATCCGGCGGTGATTGAAGACCAAGGGCTCCCGGCGCGGGATGATCTATCCCCCGACTCTTTCCGATAAAACGAGCATTATCGTCAGTGGATGGCCCGCCAGGATGTCGGTCCGTCCCCCGATCGGCCAGCTCGCCAAGGAGGGCGCCCTCGTGGATCTTCCCCTGAATCGTCGCGAAGCGCTCGGTGTCCTCGGGGCCGCCGGGGCGATCTCTTCGGCACTCGCGCCGGACCTCGCTCGCGCGGATCTCCCGCCCGCCCTCCCCCCGCCCGAACCTTCGCGGAGGGTAGTGGGCCGGATGACCGGGGCTCAGGCGGCCGTCGCAGCCCTCTGCGTCGAGTGTGCTCCTTGTATCTTCGGGGTCCCGGGTGCCCAGAATAACGAGTTCTGGGACGCGATGAAGTCGGCCGGGATGCCTTATCTTCTGGTGACCAACGAGGCCTCGGCCAGCGTGATGGCCGATGGCTCGGCCCGCGCCACCGGGAACGTGGGCGTGTTCAGCGTGGTCCCGGGGCCCGGACTGACCAACTCGCTGACCGGAATCGGTGAGGCGCTGCTCGATAGCGTTCCGATCGTCGGGTTAATCACCGACGTCGATCGGAGGCCGGATGCTCCCTCCTTCCAGGTCCATTCCACGGCAAGCACGCCGGTCCTTCGCCCGCTCTGCAAGGCGGTCTTCGAGGTCAAACATCCCTCGCAAATTCCGGCTCTGATTCACGACGCGTTCCGGGTTGCCCGAGCCGGTGAGCCGGGACCGGTGGCGGTGGTCCTCCCTTTCCCCTTCCTGACGCAGACCTGGGAATACGACGGTGTGCCTCCGCCCCCCTACCCTGTTGCCTTCGACGAGTCGGCCTATCGGCGAGCAGTCGGTTTGCTGTCGGATCGTCGATCGAAGGTCGGGATTTATGCGGGAATGGGATGCCTGGACGTCGGCCCGGCCCTGGCCTGCGCAGCGGAGATCCTGCAAGCGCCGGTCGCCACGTCCGTGAGCGGCAAAGGTGCAATCTCCGACTCCCACCCACTGGCCGTCGGCTGGGGCTATGGGGCCCAGGGGACCCGAACGGCGGAAAAGGCCTTCAAGGAGGTCGACATCGTCCTGGCGGTCGGGGTCAAGTATAGCGAGAACTCGACCGCCAGCTTCAACATCCCCGAACACGACAAGGTCATCCACGTCGATGCAAACCCGGCCAACATCGGTCGGAATGTCCCGGCCTGCGTCGGTGTGAATGCCGACTCCCGACTCTTCTTCGACCGTCTGATTGGGGATGCGCCCTCGATCCGTCGCCCCGCAAATCCCGGGCTTGTCCGTAGGATCGCCCACTTCCGGGAGCAGGATCGTCGCGAGCATGAGAAAGAGAAGATCACCCAGGGTGTCGACCCGATGCTCTTCCTGCTTCAGCTCCGTTGCGCGCTCGGGCCGGACGAGTTAATTTTCGTCGATGTCACCGCGTCCTCGCACTGGGCGGCCGAGGCGATCGAGCTGTCCGGACCTCGACGGTACTTCACCCCTGCCAATAATCAGTCGATGGGTTGGGCCATTCCCGCGGCCCTGGGTGCCCAGAAAGTCCGTCCAGACCGTGTCGTCGCCTCCATCTCGGGCGACGGCTGCTTCTTGATGTCGGGGCTCGAGATGTCGACCGCCGCCCGGGCGGGATTGCCGGTCAAGTTCTTCGTCCTGGATGACGGCACGTATCACTACATGCAAATGCTTCAGGAGCCGACCTTTCGCCGGACGACCGCCACGGAGATCGCCCGGGTCGATTATGCCCATTTCGCCGCGGCGATGGGCCTGGCTTACAACGTCATCGATCAGAATGCCAATCTCCCCGGAGGGGTAGCACTGGCGATCGGACATCCAGGCCCGATCCTGACCCGGGTCGTCATCAGCTACGAAGGCCGAGAGATTCGCTGGCTGGGCGCGGCCAAGTCTTCGTACATTCGACATCTGCCGACCGATCAGAAGCTCCGGATGGCGGGACGAATCGCGGGGCGATCCCTCGAACGTCATCCAGAAAATGATTGATATGGAAATTTTGATACATTGGTAAATGCGTCAGCAGGTTGGCTTTCGGGGCCGATAATACCTTTAGTGCATCGCATTCGAAAGCGTGTCGTCCGCGAGTCCAGCTTTGGACTTCTCGCCAAAGCGGAACCGGGTTAAGATCCCTCGCCGTCGTTGGCCGGGCCGCAAGCCGGCCGTCCAGGGACGCCGCGCGACGAGTCTCATGGATGAGGCACGATGAAAGACGTTCGGACCAGGCCATCGATCCCCCACACCGAGTATTTCCCCAATCCGGCCCCACTCAATGGTCCGGCACGATGGTGGGGTGTTCTCCGGGGTGATGCTCGCGAATTGATCCGGTTCTGGCCGGTCATTCAGAACATGGTCACTCAGGATCTGAGGATCCGTTACCACCGCTCGGTCCTGGGGTTCTTCTGGACCCTATTAAACCCGATCCTGATGATGGCCACCCTCACGATGGTCTTCTCTCAGGTCTTTGGCCAGCTGGACTGGAAGGAATTCGCGATCTACCTGTTTGCCGGGCAGGTGTCCTGGTCTCTCTTCGCTGGTAGCCTCACCGACTGTTCCAACTGCATCGTGGCCAACGAAGGCTTGATCCGGAAGATTTACGTCCCCAAGCTGATCTTCCCGATTTCCAAGGTGCTCATCAACCTCACGACATTCGTGCTCTCGCTGGTGGCCCTCTATTTTCTCGTGGCCCTGTTCGGGGCGAAATTCACACCAGCGATGACTCTCCTTCCGCTGGTGACACTCCTATTTGCGGTCTTCGCCCTGGGCCTTGGCCTTGTCCTGGCGGTGGCCAACACCTTCTTCAGGGATACGGGCCATCTGGTCGTTGTCGTCCTCCAGGCCTGGTATTTCGCGACGCCGATCATTTGGGGACATCCGGGAATCGAAGGTCGAGGGGCACTATCACCAGCGATGGAAGCCCGATGCTGGCTGAACCCGGCCTATCCGTTCATTCGGATGTTTCAGGTCATCATTCGAGACGGCCAGTGGCCGAGTCTGACCATGTTCTTGGTGGCCGCCGGCATCGCCTCGGTGAGCCTGGGGATCGGATATGTCACTTTCAAGTCCCACGAAAACAAGCTGGTCTTCCGGCTCTGATGCTTCGGCCGTCGGTGGGAAAGCCCAGACGCTGGTCGAGCTACGTGATGTCTCACTCCGATTCGTCACGTACACCGACAAGCAATACTCGTTCAAGAGATCGGCCCTCGACCTGTTGCTCCAGCGGCAGGCTCCTCCGGTCTCGAACGAATTCTGGGCCCTTCGCGACGTCAATCTTCAGATGGCCAAGGGGGAGAGGATCGGGATACTGGGATTCAACGGGGCGGGCAAGAGTACTCTGCTCCGGCTCCTGGCCAGGATCTATACCCCCACGACCGGTCACTTGATGGTTCGCGGTACGGTCGCGCCGCTGATCGAGATGGGAGCCGGCTTCAACCCGGAACTTTCCGGTCACGACAACATCATGCTCAATGGGGCGATGCTGGGGATCAAGCCGCGCGAGATGCGCAAGAAGATCGATGGGATTTACGAATTCACCGGACTTCGTGAGTTCGCCGATTTGCCGCTGAAGTATTATTCGAGCGGCATGTATGCTCGCCTCGCCTTTGCGATCGCCACCGAGGTCGACCCTGAAATCTTACTGATCGACGAATCGCTCGGGGCCGGCGACGTGATCTTCGTCGACCGGGCCAAGGAACGGATCAAGTCCTTGCTGGAACGATCCAACCTGGTCGTCATCGTTTCGCACGACCTCGGATCGCTCCACAAGATGTGCACCCGGGGAATCTGGATGCACGAGGGGCGGGTCCGGGCCGATGCGCCGATCTCCGAGGCGATCACCCAGTATCTCCTGTTCACTCAAGCGATCGACGCCAAGGCCGCGTCCGCGGCGAAGATCGAGCAATACGCGAATGCGGTACCGGCCTGAGAAACGACCACGATCCGGAGGGTCTGGCACGTGTTGATCGGCATCGACATGCTCGGGGCCCAGTCCCCAGGATCCGGCCACCGCGAAGCCAGCCGATTTGGTCGGCAACTGGCGCGGTCGCTCGTGTCCCGCGACAGGAAGAACTTCTACGTGCTCTATACGCACGAAGGATTGCCAACCGACCAGGTCCCGTCCTCCCGCAATGCAGAGCGTGTCCCTCTCGCCCCAGCTCACAGTTTGAGCAATCCTCGACGATCCGCGATGCGTCAACTCCTGGACCGAAATCCGGACGGTCTCGACTGGCTTCTGCTGCTCGATCCCTTCGACCCCGCCTACGGGGGAGTTCCCCCCGAATCGCCGTTGAACGGCCCGCGAGTCGCATCAATCCTCCATGAATTGTCATCGAACTGCCGCTATGATCGAGCATCGCTCCCACTCTCACGGCACGATGCATTGCTCGCCGTATCGGAATCCGTCGCCTCGGAAGCACGTAGGCGTCTCGGTCTGCCCGAACACCGTGTCTCGATGATCGGCCTGGCGGCCGACTCACCGTTCGGGCCTCCCGAGTCGATGACCCGGATCTCCGGCGAAGAACTGGGTCGGTTGGGTATCCGCGGACCCTTCTTGCTGACCTGCCCTTCGATCGGTCGCTCAGGGAGCGAAATGAGGACGGTCCTCGATGGATATCGTCGGCTATCTCTTGGTCTGCGAGAAGGCCTACAACTTGTCATCACCGGCCATCTGGCCGACCCGGACTGGGTCCGCTCCTTCCTCAGGGAGGGGGGAGCCCAGGAGGGCTTGGTACTGGTCGACGATCCTTCCGATGCGTTGCTCGCCACTTTGTACGGTCGATGTTTGGCCTTTCTCGACGCTTCGACCAGCGGGGCATCCCCTCTCGCCCTGATCGAGGCAATGAGATGCGGAGCGCCGGTGTTGACGGTGCAATCGATCGCGAGTGAGGAGATTTTGGGGGGGGCCGGGCTTCTCATCCAGTCCTCCGATCCTTCGACAATCTCGGATGCGATCGATAAACTGGTTCATGATCCTTTGCTCGAGGGGGAACTCCGGCGAAGATCTCGAGTCCGTTCGCTCGACTTCGCGATCGATCCGCTATTGGACTCGGTCCTCGAAGTGTTGGGAGGCATCAGGGCCCCTGCGGCGGCCCAGCATCGCTTCGATCGAGGACATCGTGCGCGTCCCCGAATTGCAGTCTTCGTCGACGGTTCTCTCGATGAGAATTTCCGGTTCGATCCCACCGCGCGGATACCTCCCGAGTGGTCCGAGGTTTATTCCATCGACCTCTATCTGGAACCGGTCCGGTCTCCTCAGATCGATGGGCTTCCCGTCGAATTCGGCGCTTTCGATGCCCGGCTCTTCGAGCGAAACAACTCGATTCTTGGCTACCATACAGTCGTCCACCGGCTCGGAGGTTCGCCCGACCTCGACGCTGTCCTGCGCCACCTGTCGATCCGACCCGGCCTTGTCATTTTTGAGAAGTTCGACTGGCTTGATGATCTCGAATCTCAGAATCAAACGGCGGGCCTGGACGGAGGTTTGATCCGACTCCGGGCGATCTTCGAGACCGGATCGCTGGTCGTCATTGCCTCCCCTGCCCACGGGCTCAAGGTGCGTTCTGCTCTGCCGGAATTTACTGGCCGGATCATCGAAGCCCCCCCTCGTGATGCCTCGGATCCCGACCGGGAAAATATCGAACCGTTGAGTTCAGGCGCGCTACTCCGCGGCCTGATCGATCAGGTCGCCGATGAGTGGCGCGGTAGCCTGTCCCGGCGACGACGGTCCGATGGCCATCGATTCACCTTGGGTTCAAGCCACATTCCAGGTTTCGCGAGATCGACGAGCGAGACAGCCCACAGGTCGAGGTGACCGAACCATGAAGCGGATCATCAAAAGGATACTCAAGGGACTTTGGAATTCGACGTCATTCTTGCGCCGCCCCCTGATGGCGCGATTCGACGCGCATCTTTCCGCCGTCATCGCGGGGACGGTCAATGCCCGGATGATGCCGACTCTCGTCGAGGCGCTCGCCATTTCCGGTAGGCGGCTCGAACGGATCGAGGCCACCCTGGAGCGGGCCGAGGATTCGGCGGACTCGCTTGCCACCGAGATGGACCTGGTGATGAACGGACTGAGTCGAGAGGTCTTCCGACTCCAGGCCCAGGTCGAACGGCTCGAACTTGAACTGCTCGATCCGTCGAGGATTGGCGGGACCGGCCTCTCGATCGTCGACGAATCCCGCGAGGAGTCGGGGAGCCGTCGCGTCGGGGTCGTTGAGCGTTCACGGGTCGGGTGATTCTGGGTTGTTGAATCCGCTCAGGAACGACGACGGGCCGGACAGTCGAGCGGGACAATAGATCTCGGACTTCTCCCTCGTTTTGTACGGTTGGGACTTTTCGCGGTTGCTTCCTTCACGGGGTTGACCCGACAGCCGACCTTCGTATGATGCCGCGTGTGAATCCTCGTGGGTGGCGTGAGGATCACGACAGCCCTCCAGGGTCGATGGAGTGACCCGACCATGATCACGGCCTCACTCTCGATCGCGCTAGCCCTGGTGACCTGGACCGATGTGGCCGTCTCCCCGAATCGGGGTGACAAATCTCACTCCTCGATCCAGCGGAGCCTGGCGGGTCTGGACCGTCCGAGCGACCGGACTATCGAGACTCTGAAGCGGTTCGCCCTGGACTCGAAATATCGACGAGATCCTTCGAGTGTCCTGGAGACCCTGGCCCAGCAAGCTCGGGCCCACCCAGAACCCGATCTGGTCTATGCCCTGGCCGAGTTGTCCTGGATCGAATCTCGGAAGACGGATCGACGGCATCGGGGCGAGTCCAACGATCGGGCTTTGGATGCTCTTTCTTATGCTTATGACTATCTGTTTGCTCCCGAGCTGGCCATTGCTCGGCAGCCCTCCGATCCTCGATACCGACTGGCTTGCGACCTCTACAATGGCTCGCTCGACCACCTCGTCCGAGAGGCCCAGTCCAACGGCGTCAAGATCGAGGCCGGTGAGGATTTCAGCCTGAAAATCCGCGGCAAGGAGCAGATTTTCAAGATTGTGCTCCGGAACTCACCCTGGAGCGTTGACGACATCGACCAGGTTTATCTCGCCTCGGCGTTCGACGTCTCCGGGCTTCCCACCCTGAACTATCAGTACGGACTGGGAGTACCGCTCATTGCCGTCCGGATCTCCGATAAGAACGCCGAAGGGGTCGAAGCGTTCTATCCCAGGGAGATGGCATTCCCCCTGACCGCGTTCCTCGTCCCGGCGTCTCGGCTCCGAGATGACGGAGGCGGGGATTTGCCCCGCGAACTGAGTCTCGAACTGGTCGATCCGCTCCGGACGAGGACCGTCGGTTTGCCGCCGATGCCGATCGAAAGCGACCTGACCACGCCGCTGGCCTACATGTGGTCGAGGGCCGAGCTTAACCATTACCGATGGACCGGACTACTCCGACCGGGTCCCGCCGCCGGACGCGCGGGCCTGAGGCTGATCCGACCTTATGAGCCGGGCAAGATCCCGGTCGTCATGGTCCACGGCCTCGCCTCGTCTCCCCTGGCCTGGGTCGCTATGGTCAATGACCTCTTGCGCGATCCTCGCATCCAGGAACGATATCAATTCATGCTGTATCTGTACCCGACCGGCATCCCGATTCCCATCGCCGCCGCCGGGCTTCGCGAGACCCTGGGCGCGGCCGAGACCACTTTTCGTCTCGAGGATGGTTCTCCCGATCCGGCCTTCCATCGGATGATCTTGCTCGGTCACAGCATGGGCGGCCTCCTCAGCCATGCGGTCGCCTCGAACAGCGACGAGAAATTCTGGGAGTTGAATACCTACGTCCCCTTCCCCCAGATCAAGGGCCCTCCCGAGGTCCTCGCGTCGTTGAAGCGGTTCATGTTCTTCGACGCACACCCTTTCGTCCGACGCGTCGTCTTCCTCGCCACGCCTCACCGAGGATCGGAGATGAGCCGGGGTGTGGTCGGTCGGATCAGTTCCAATCTCATCAGCGAGCCCGACCATATTAATGAACTGCTCGCGCGTCTGGTCCGAGATAATTCGGACGCCTTCCCTCGGCGATTCCGGAGGCTGCCAACCAGCATCGACACTCTCGATCCCGACTCGCCCTATCTCAAGGCGCTCCTGGCGATGAGGCCCGGTGAGAACGTCGAGTTCCATTCGATCATCGGCTCGCTACGCCCCGAGGGGAAGCAAAACACGACCGACGGCGTGGTTTCCTATCTGAGCTCGCATTTCGATGGGGCGAAATCGGAGCTGGTCGTCCAGTCCGACCATGGGGTCCAGAACAATCCGTTCGCGATCATGGAAGTGCATCGGATCTTGCTCGAACACGTCGGGATCGTCCCCCAGACGGCGGCAGCGCCGATGGGCCGGACCCTGGAGTGATCGATCGGAGGGTTGGACGACTCAGGGCTCTGCGGTTATGATGCCGCCAATTCACCCCTGACGGAGCCCTCCCGACGATGATCGAGACCCTGGCCGACCGACTGGCGGCGTTCTCCCTGGCCACGCGGTATGAACACCTCCCCGAGGCGGTCGTCGTCGAGGCACGACGAAGGCTCCTGGACGCGTTCGGTTGCGCCGCAGGAGCCCTCGGGGAACCGGCTCCGACGATCGCACGAAACGTTGCCGGCGGGATGCGATCGGACCCAGGAGCCTCCCTCATCGGCGGTGGCCGATCCACCCCCGACTGGGGGGCGTTCGCCAATGGGGTCCATATTCGCTACCTCGACTGCAACGACACCTATCTCTCGCTCGAACCCGCACACCCGAGCGACAACTGGGCTGCGGTGATGTCGGTGGGTGAGCACGTCGGGGCCGATGGCCGGGCCTGGATCGCGGCGGCGGCCGTGGCTTACGAGGTACAGTGCCGCCTGGCCGACGCGGCGAGCATCCGGGCTCGGGGCTGGGATCACGTGACCTACGGGGCCCTATCGACGGCCCTGGCTTCCTCGAAGTTGATGGGTCTCGACCACGCTCAGACGGTCCACGCGCTGGGGATCGCGGGGACGACCTCGGCGGCGCTTCGATTGACCAGGGCGGGCGAGCTTTCGATGTGGAAGGGCTGTGCTTTCGCCCACGCGGCCCGAAATGGCGTCTTCGCCGCGCTCCTGGCCCGCGAAGGGATGACCGGCCCGGCGCCTTTGTTCGAAGGGGACATGGGATTCTGGCAGCAAGTCTCCGGGCCATTCGAAGTTGCCCAGCTCGGAGGTCCTGCCGCGTCGGACTGGATGCTCCCAAAGACCTCGATCAAGTTCGTCCCGGCCGAATACCACAGCCAGTCTGCCATCGCCGCCGCGTTCGAGATGCGTCCCGAGATCGGCGACCCTTCGCGGATTCGGTCGATCGAGATCGCCACCTTCCGTACGGCCGTCGAGATCATCGGTCAGGATCCCGAGAAGTGGCGACCCCGGACACGAGAGACGGCCGACCACAGCCTCCCTTATTGCACAGCGGTGGCCCTCGTGGACGGCGAGGTCTCCGCCGATCAATTTTCCGAAGCCCGGCTCTCCGACCCTGCACTGCTGGACCTCGTTTCCAGGACGACCGTGATCGAAGACCCGGCGCTGACTGCGGGGTATCCCAACGGCATCCCCAATCGAGTGACCGTGACCCTCGATGATGGATCGACGGTTGTCCGTGAGATGGCCTTCCCGCCCGGTCATGACAAGAATCCACTGACCGACGACCAACTCGCCGTGAAGTTCCACGGCCTGGCCGATCCGGCGATCGGTCGCGAGCGGGCTGATCAGGTCCGAGAAAGAGTCGCCAGGCTGGTCGACGATCCGAAGCCTCACGAGGCGATCTCGCTCATCGTCGCTCGGCCCCGAATCGTCGATTGCGATTGACCCTTTTTGCAAAGTGGGTTAATTCTTCGCCCGACCCGACGCGGGGGATCACCCCGCGTGTGGAGTCGGGAGTCGGCTCATGGGCTTGATGGATCAGGCCGGATCAGAGATTGATCAGAACAATACGAGCGTCTTCGTCGATGCCGGTCCGTTCTCGTATAGCCGTCTCACCGGGCTTTCGCGATATACGGCCAGGTTGACGATGGCCCTGGCCTCTCGCGTCCCGATTCGGTTCTTCTCCGAGGGGGAAGAACTGCTGGCTCCGGGCGATCTGGATTGGTCGCCGGGCCAGGATCTCGCCCGCTGGTCGCGTCGGGTCTGGCGGAGCAAGAGGCAACCTCTGGCCCCTGGGCCCGATGGGAGTATCGGTCTTTATTGCACACTCCGGCCTCTCCATCGGAACTTCCCGTTCGAGGTGAGCGTCCTCCACGACTTCAGCCCGTATACCGTCCCGCACACGCATCTCGAATCCACTCGCCGGATGTTCGGAGGCTTCTTCTCGAAGGCTTTGCCCCTGTCGGACCTGGCAATCGCGGTATCCCACTCCACCAAGGCGGACGCCGCCTGGCTCTCGCATATGGATCCGAATCGAGTCGTGGTGGCCCACTCGGGTCCTAGCCTCTGCATCGGCCGCCATGAACATTCGGGCAAGGTCCGTCGACGGCAAAACGTAGGACTGGTGGTCTCCACCCTCGAACCGAGGAAGAACGCGCGGTTCCTCTTCGAGTGGTTCCAGTCTTCCAAAACCTTACCTGATGACGCCGAACTCTGGTGGGTCGGCCCGCTCGGCTGGCTGACCTCGCGCCGCGAGTTGAAGAAGTTGAAGGGATCGGGACGTCAGGTCCGTTTCCTGGGCGTGGTGAGCGACCAGGCCCTCTGCAAGCTCTACCGGACCGCCGGGTGGTCGATCTACCCCTCCCTCTATGAGGGCTTCGGATTCCCCGTCCTCGACGCCCTCCGCCACGGGACGCCCACCCTGGCCAGCGGCAACAGCTCGATCCGGGAGTTCGACTCCCCCGGGCTCCACCTCTTCGACCCCTGCGACGCCTCCACCGTCGACGACGCCTGGAGGGCCCTGCAGGCCGAGGGGCCGATCGAGATCCCGCGCGAGCCGCTCGATCGGCTCTACTCCTGGGAGCATGTGGCGTCAAAGCTCCTGGAGGCCCATCGTCGATCTCGCCTGAGTCCTGGACGACCGACTCACCGAGCCGCCTGAGTCGCTTTCATTGTTCAATCGGCAATGGTTGGATTTCCGATATTCAAGGGTGAATCGAACTCGAAATCACGCGAAAGCGGTTCGCTGGATTCGATCCATCCTCCCGAATGCCCCTAAACCGGGATCTGAGAAGGCCCGCAACGACTCCGACGTTCTCAAGGAAGAGGGCGAGGCATGCTTTTCAACACATTTCAGTTCGCATATTTTTTCGCGATCCTGTTCCCGGCCTACTGGGCCATCCGCCGCTACAAGACGGCTCAGAACCTCCTCCTGCTCCTGGCGGGCTATTACTTTTACGCTTGCTGGGAGCCGAAATTCCTCGTCCTCCTCGTTCTCTCGACCCTGATGGATTATGCCTGCGGACTGGCGGTCGACCGGATCGAGGCCCCCCGCAAGCGGAAGTTGTTCGTGATCTTGAGCATGGCCTTGAATCTCGGCATGCTCGGTTACTTCAAATACGTGAACTTCTTCGCCGAGTCGCTCAAGCTGGCCCTGGCCAAGGCCGGCATGGATGTCCCGCTCTGGCACATCGAGGTCATCCTGCCCATCGGCATCTCGTTCTACACCTTCCAGTCGATGAGCTATGTGATCGACGTCTACCGGAAGGACATCAAGCCGACGAGGAACCTCCTCGAATTCGCCACGTTCGTCTCGTTCTTCCCTCATCTCGTGGCCGGGCCGATCATGCGGCCGACGACGCTGCTCCCTCAGATCCAGTCGCCCAGGAAATTCAACCTCGATCAATTCTATCAGGGGGCTTACCTGATCTTCTGGGGCCTGACGAAGAAGGTCGTCGTGGCCGATAATCTGGCACCGATCGTGAACGACCTCTTCGGCCGATGGCAGACGATCGACGGGGGGCTCGCTCTCCTGGCGATTTACGCGTTCGCTTTCCAGATTTACTGCGATTTCTCGGGTTACACGGATGCCGCTCGCGGGATCGCGAAGTGTCTTGGGATCGAGCTCGCCCTGAACTTCAACCTTCCTTACTTCGCCACGAGTCCTCAAGATTTCTGGGGCCGATGGCACATCAGCCTCTCGAAGTGGCTTCAAGATTACCTGTACATCCCCCTGGGCGGGAGCCGGGGTGGTACATTCCTGACATACCGGAACCTGATGCTCACCATGATCATCGGCGGACTCTGGCACGGCGCGGCCTGGACGTTCATCCTCTGGGGCTTCTACCAGGGCTTGATCCTGGTCGGGCACCGGCTGGCGAAACCACTCCTCGCGAAGGTCGAGCCGACCACTCCCATCGACGCGGCTTGCTGGAAGGCCGTACGCATCATCGCCACCTTTCACATGGTTTGCCTCGGCTGGTTAATCTTCCGAGCCGGCTCGATCGAGCAACTCGTGGGTATGCTGGAGGCGATCGCTTATCGACCCGCGATTCCCGCGTCGAGCTACATTCTGCCGATCGTCCTCACGATCCTGCCACTCTTCCTGGTCCAGTTCCTCCAGTTTGTCAGCAAGGATCTCGACATCATCGCCAGGACGCCCTGGTATGTCCGGAGCGTCTTCTACACGCTCTGCTTCTACGCGTTCATCCTGGCCGGCGAGTTCGGCGGCGGGCAGTTCATCTATTTCCAGTTCTGAGGGGATCGCGTCCATGTCCGGAAGACGCGATGGGGTGGGCTCGCGTTCCCTCGGGATCCCACCCTGGGGATTCCTGGGGATGATCGGGCTGGTCGCCGCGATTGAGTGGACGCTTGCCGGCCACGACCTCGCATTCACCACTCCCATGCATTGGGATTGGCGAGTGACGGGCAAGACCGCCACTCGAACGGATCGGGTGTTCGATAAGGATCTCCTGATTTTTGGGGATAGCCTGGCCAAGTTCGGGATCATGCCGCGCGTTCTCAAGGAACGCTCGGGAAAGTCGGCTTACAACTTCGCCTTGCATACCGGGCAGACTTCGTCGAGCTACTTCATGCTCCGGCGAGCTCTCAGGGCAGGGGCGAAACCTACCGTCGTGATCCTCGAACTCACGCCACATATGCTCGCCCAGGGCCCGATGGCCAACGAGACGCTCTGGGCGGAGTTGCTCTCGCCGGGCGAGTTGCTGGATCTGTCATTTTCGATGCGTGATCCTGATTTTTTCACCTCAACCTTCCTGGCCGAATTCCTGTCGAGCTATCAGGTTCGACATGAGATTCGGGCCTCCTTCCGGGCCTCGCTCCGGGGTGAGAATAGCTCGCGACGCGCGGAGATTCCCAGATATCGCCGGAACTGGAAGGTGAACGATGGGGCACAACTATTCGCCGATGGACCTCCTCCGAAACTGAACCTCGACGAGTGGAACAATACGCTTTACTCGCGATGGTCTCCCCACCGAGTAAATCTCTTTTACCTCGACCGGTTCCTCACCTTGGCCCGATCGAACAATGTTGCGGTCTACTGGCTACTCCCCCCGATCCATCCCGACGTCCAGACGAGGACGGAGAATTCGGGATTTGACGCCGATTACACGCGGTTCGTCCGAGAGGTGCAGGGGAAGTTCCCCGAGGTTGCCATCCTCGATGCCCGCCGCTCCGGCTTCGATCCCGAGCAGTTCATGGACGGTATTCACGTCAATCGTCGAGGGGCCATGCGGCTCAGTACCATGGTCGCCGATGCGATCCTCGAATCGACCCCGACGGCCCCATCGCCCCGATGGGTCATGGCCGGGATAGGTCGAGCCGGTGTTCTCGACCTGCCGATTGAAGATGTGGAGCAGTCGGGACGGGCGATCCAGGCTCGTTCGGTCCGATTGACCGGGGATCGAAAGGACGTCCATCGATGAGGCGAGCGGACAAAACGGATCTGGCAGTGGAGCACTCGCGAGTGGATCGATCGCGGAGGTCTTCGATTCTCGGAGTCCCTCAAGATTCCCGGGGATGCTAGCCTTCGGCGACTCGGGCGAACAATTGACGCGAGTCACGGTCGATGATCCCCAGATTGCCGGCTGAGCTTCGGACCTCTTTAATTTACCGAAATAGGATCGGTCTTACCCGAGCAAACCGAGTCGATTGTCGATCGAAACCTAATCCCGGAATGCAGGCGAGCCATGAAATTTATCTCGTATGCACAGAACTTCGAAGACGTAATCCTCAACCGCGCATTCAAGGGGCGGGACGACGGCTTCTACATCGACGTGGGCGCGGCTCATCCGACCGGACACTCGGTCACGAAGAACTTTTATGACCGAGGCTGGCGCGGGATCAACATCGAACCGGGCTCGACCTTTTTCGGGCTGATCGAGTCCGAGCGCGTTGAGGATCTCAACCTCAACATCGGGCTCTCGAACATCGCGGGCGAGTTGACCTTCTTCGAGGCTCCGGATTCGCTCGGGATCTCGACCTTCAATCGGGAATGGTCGCGTGACTGGAATAGTCGCGAGGGTTGGAAGTTCGTCGAGCGGAAGGTCCCCATCCTCACGCTCAAGCAGATCTGCGAAGCGCACGTTCGGGGCCCGATTGACTTCCTCAAGATCGATGTCGAAGGGCACGAACGCGAGGTAATCGACGGGGGCGACTTCTCCCGATGGCGTCCCCGAATCGTCCTGGCCGAGGGGGAGCGTGAGCATTACCAGGCGACCTTGCTAGCCTCAGGCTACTTGCACGCGGTCAACGACGGCGTCAACCATTACTTCGTCCGCGAGGAGGATCGCGACCTGATCCCCGCATTGGCCGCTCCCGTCAGCCTGGTGAACGACAATTTCGAACTTTACGAATATACCCAGCAGATCAAGGACCTCCGATGGTTGCTCGATCAGGAGAGGTCGCAGCACGAGCAGACCCGCACCCTGGTTGCACGGGCCTCCTGAGGTGAGGTCCTTCGCCCGCTGGCTGCGATAACGACGGTGGGGAGGAGAATCGATGTCGGCGAAGGATGACGGTCTGACGATGCATTGGATGGGCCTGGGAGACGCGCTGGGCAAAGTAGTCTCCTACGCCCAGAATTACGAGGACATCCTGCTCGCTCGTGTCTTCCGAGAGGCCCGAGGCCTCTACATCGACGTCGGGGCCAATCACCCGATCTTCCATTCGGTGACGAAGCTCTTCTACGATCGAGGCTGGAGAGGGATCAACATCGAGCCTTCGCCCATCCTCCACACCCGGCTCGTCGAAGACCGACCTGAGGATGTCAACCTCAACGTCGGGCTCGCGGATAACGAAGGGACTTTGACCTTTTACGAGTCGAATGTCTACCATGGCTGGTCGACCTTCAGGCCGGAACTCGCCGAACATTACCGAGGACAAAGCGTCTCGATGATCGAACGTCCGGTCCCTGTGACGACCCTGGCCAAGGTCTGCGAGGACCATGTCAGCGAGCCGATTGATTTCCTCAAGATCGATGCAGAAGGATTCGAGCGGGAAGTCCTCCTCGGTGGCGACTTCCGACGCTGGCGACCCAGAGTTCTGGTGATCGAGAACTCCTGGCCTGAAGCCTGGGAACCCGTCCTGCAAGGGTATGCGTATCGCCATGTGGCTTTCGATGGGTTGAACCGATTCTTCGTCCGCGAGGAGGATGAAGGCCTGATCCCATCATTCGCCGCAACGGTGAACGTCCTCGATAATTTCATCCCCCATGAGATCGTTCGACTGCTCTGCAATCTGAGGGAAGAGCGGGACACGGCGATCGCCGAGCTTGACAGGCTCAGGGTTCGTCCGAAGTCGCGAGATCTGGCCGGCCGGCTCAGGTCGGTCGTCCATCGGTTCGGCCGTCGGGCAGGTTGAGGAGCCCGGTCTTTCGATACTTTATCCACTCACTTGGGACGATCTCGTGAACAGCTCGCTACGGAATTCGTGGTGGGGGCGGATCCCCCTGGGGTTCCTCGGGTCGATGATCCTGATCCTGGGAGTCGAGTGGTTCCTCGCCCGTCACCGAGCCGACTACATGGGCGCAAGCCTCTGGGGATATGAGAACGGACGGAAACTGGCCGCGAGGAAGGTCAAGAATGCCGGACTGCTCGCATTCGGCGATAGCCTGATCAAAAACGGTTTTTCACCCCGAGTCATTCGCGAACGGACAGGCCTGAAGGGTTACAACTTCGCGATCGCCGGCGCGCAAGCTCCGGCCAGCTATTTCCTCCTTCGCGAAGCCCTCGCTTCCGGCTCGCGGCCCAAATTCGTCATCGTTGATTTCTTCCCATGTTTATTGTCTTCCGATCCCTGGAGCAATATCACGCACTGGCCGCTACTCGTGAACTATCGAGACTGCATGGACATGGCCTGGCAGGCCGGGGATTCGAAACTGTTTGCCAACCTGGTGGCCCGGAAGACGCTCCCCTCGGTTCGGTATCGCGAGTCGATCCGGGCGGAAATCCTGCAATCCTTGAGGGGCTTCCGCGGCGATATGGCGCTAGGAAACCAGATCGCAACTCGCCACTGGGCGTCTAATCTGGGCCTCGAAATCAACGAGTACCGGCATGATCCGAACGTCAGCCTTGACGCCAAGATCGCCGAGCTTTTCGGGAAGGTGGACTGGACCCCGTTGAATCGTTTCTATGTCGACCGATTCATGAAACTGGCGACCGATCATGGAATCAAGGTGGTCCTCCTCCTGCCGCCCTACATGCCTGCCTTGCAACAGAGGCTCGAGGAGGTGGGCTTCGACGCGGAACACGAGAAGTTCGTGCGAGTGATGCTGGACCGGTATCCGGGCATGGATGTCATCGATGCCCGGAAGTCGAAGTTTGAAGCCGACGTCTTCATCGACATCAATCATCTCTCCTTCGAGGGAGCAACCAACTTCTCGGCGGAAATTGGCGAGATCCTGCGACGGAAGCAGGAAGGGGCGGGATCGCTCCCACGCTGGTCCTACTTGCCCACCTATCGGAAGCGGCAGGTCACGGTCCCTCACGAGAGCGTCCAGGAGTCGAGAACCGTCGTATTACGCGACGTCGAGTTGCGCCGATGAGATGATCAGAAAATGAAGGCCGACCCTCGATCGAGCCGGCCATTTCCGCACCTTAGCGCGAGGCGTGGAAGACCATCCTTCCATAATGCTTGGGATTTCGGCCGATCGTCGGGTAAACCACCGGCGTCATCGGGAACGAGCGGATCGTCTTGAATCCCGCGAGTTGGAGCATCCCCTCGACGGCCGCCTTGTTGGGCCCGCACCAGTTCGTCTCATCCTTGGCGCATTCCGCGAATGGGTAGAAGGCAATGGCCGGGGTATCGACTTCCATCAAGTCGACGTGAGTCTCGATGATCATTTCGCGAGCCGCGACCGAGGCGACCTTCAGGAAAGAGCCGACCGGATCGGGTAGGTGATAGAGAACTCCGAGGAAGAGGACGAGATCGAACTGCCCGAGCCGCTCGACCGAGATTTCGGAAACCTCCATCTCGACGTCCTCGACATTCGATTTCAAAACCTTTCGGGCGAATTCGAAACCCGCCTTGCCGATCGAGCCGACTCGCCAGACCCCCCCGTCCAGGGCGACGACGCGGCTGGCTCCCCTCTTCTCGCATTCAAATGAGAAGAAGCCGTCCCAGGCGCCGATGTCCAGCACAGTCTTTCCGCCCAGATCGGCCGGCAGCCGGACCTGATCCAGCTTGGTCTTCGTGTCGTCGATCCCCGGCGTGGTCACTCCCTGACCTAGATCGATCCGGTGAAACCAGTTGATCTTCTTCAGCTCATCTTGGATCGTCGACGAAGCGCTCATCGGTTTCCTCCCTGAACTCAGCTGCGGACTTTCCAATTCAGGCGGAACCTACGAAAAGCCTTCCCGGTGGTCAAGCCGCTTCTGCTTCACTCACTGGCCATCCGCGACCTATGCTTCTTCGGTGCCTCGTTGTTCGACGTTGCAAGGTTGCCAGTACGTTGCAGCAGCTAATATAAGCGGACTATACTTTCGCTTGTGAGTGAGGCGATCGGACGGCGACTGATCTCGCCGGTGGATGGCCTCGCAAAGCAATCTTGGACGAGCCTGACAGTTCGAACGTGGTCGGCTCTGATCGTCGATTTCGCCCCCCCTTCCCCCCAATCGATCCCGATCGAGGCCGATACATGCCATTACTTCGACCCAAGTTCGAGCACTTGGAGGCCCGCCTCTGCATGGCGGCTCCGACCCTGCAAACCAGCTTTCAACTCCCTCAGGCGGGCTCCTGGACCCCGACGGTTTATCGAGCCTCTCCGCTGATGGTCGACGTCTTCGGGACGGGGAAAGACAATCTGATTGCCGTCGCCGCTGGCGCCAAGCTGATCGCTTACGGGTCGAATCCCGACGGGACGGCCACGCCTCTGGTGACTTACCAGGTTCCTGGCGGTGTCGCGGATATCAAGTCGACCCCGATCGTGATCACCAATCCCTCGACCGGCAGGAAGAACCTATTCGCGGCCATGGGTCGCGATGAGACCCGGAGTGGGACTCTTGAAGACGGCAGGATCTTCGGTTGGGATCTACAGACTGGCCAGCTCCTCCCTGGGTGGTCCCAGGGGGTGAGCACCGGTCGAAACGTGGATGGGCTCAGCGGCGTGTATGGTGCGTTGACGTCTGGGCAGCTCGAAGGGAATGGAGTGCCCAACATCGTGGCCACCTCGTTCAGCCATGAGGTCACCGCGTATCGCCTCGACGGGTCGGTACTCTGGCGGTGGACGAATGATGATACGATCCTCTCTGGGGCCGTGATCGGTGACATCGATCGGGATGGGCATCAGGAGGTCGTCGTCGGGGGAGACAGCAGCGACAGTTCATTCTACCAGCACGGTGGCTGGGTCAATGTCCTGAGCGACACCGGAACCTTGAAGTTCCGGACTTATATCCCGGGCGAAGTGACCTGGTCGTCGCCAGTCCTTGCCGACCTGAACAATACCGGTTACCTCGATATCGTGATCGGGACCGGACTGAACTTCGACGAGACCAATGTCCCGGGAGCACGGGCGCTCGGCAATAACATCTACGCGATCGACCCCTTCGGGAAGGTCTTACCCGGCTGGCCCTACCATACGACCAGCGACGATAGCCAGAAGCGCCAGGTCCTCGCCGGGTTGGCCGTCGCCGACATCGACGGCAATGGCCGGCTCGACGTGGTCGCGGTCGATCGCGCGGGGTTTGTCCATGTAATCCAGCCCAACGGACAGCCCCTTCCCGGCTTCGTCGGCGGCAAGGCGATCGCTCCGGGATTCGTCCCGGGCAGCCTCCCGGATAATTACTCGTCGCCGATCATCGCCGACGTCACCGGCTCCGGGTCGCTGCAAATCATCGCGGCCAATGGTCCATTCCTGGCCGCCTTCGATCGGTTCGGCAACCGGACCTTGATCGCCACCGCGATCGTCCCGCCGGGGGCCCGGACACCCGAAGGGATCGACACGGCACCGGTCGTCGGCCACTTCAATGGCGGCTCCGAGATGACCCTGGCCTACGTGTCTTACAACCCCTTCCTCCAGAATCGTCCCGACCAGGTCACCGTCTTCCGACTCGATCCGACGAGCGTGGTCCCGCCCTGGCCCTCGCTCCGTCGGACGATCGGCGGGGATGCCGTTTTCCGTTCTCCGACCTTCGACCGCGAATTCGTCTCCAACACGTTCTATGCCGCGCTCGGTTACCTGCCCGATCCCTCGATCCTCGCGAGCTTCCAGGCCGACCTCGACTCCAATCGGCTGAATCTCCTGGGCACCGCATTCTTCATCAACTCCAGCTCGTTGGCGCGAGAGGCGGCGGTCCAGCGAATCTATCGGACTTTGCTCGGCCATTCGGCGGATGCCTTCGCCGTCTCGCACTTCAGTAACTACCTGGCGACCAAGACCCAGGCTCAGATGAAGATCCTGGTGGCCGGAAGTGAAGAGTTCAATCAGCGGGCCGGAAATGATCCGGTCCAACGGGTCGTCCTGCTCTATCAGGGATTGCTCGGCCGAAACCCATCGCAGCAAGAGATCAACGCCTTGGTCTCGTCGCAGCGAGGGCCGGCAGAGATCGCAAGCATGCTGATCAATGGTGAAGGACTTTCGGTCCAGCTCGGCAAGCTCTTCGACGACGCTTTCGGGCCCGGCGCCCGGAACTTCATCGCCCCGGACGCTGCGGCCGCCTATGCCTTCGATCTTCACCGAGGGGCTCGTGAGGAGGTCGTGAACTCCCAGATCGAGGCCAGCAACGGGGCTTATGCGGCGACCAATCGCATGGCCGGTTACGTCCGGGATCTCTACCGCGACATCCTCGGTCGCGATGCCAGCGCCTCCGACACCGCCTTCTGGGTCTCGGCCATGGACAAGGGGTCGGTCCAGCCCTTCGCCCTGCCGGGGATCTTCCTGAATAGCCAAGAAGGTCGGCTGCGCTTTGTGCAGCAGCAATTCCAGGCACTCCTGGGCCGATCGATCGATCCGAGGAGTGCATCAGCCCTGGCGAACTATCCCTTCCGCGAGAGCCTGATCCTCAAGATTGTGAATAGTGCCGAGTACTTTGCCCGAGCCGGTGGGACCAATGCCGGATACGTCACGGCGGTCTTCCGGGACCTTGGCGGGATCGGGATCGATCGGACCAACCGCGATGCCTTCGTCACTCGAATCGCCAGGGGTCTCCCTCGAATCGGGGTCGCCCAGGCAATCATGTTCGGGGGGACCCTCTATTACAACAACACGGCCGTCAAGGAGATCATGCTGTACCTGCCCGACCAGGTCCAGGGTGTCCTCCGGTCGGGAGCCTTGCCGCCTAATGCTCCAGGGCAGCCCATCAACCCTAGCCCGATCCTGATCAATTATCTCGTCGGACTCCGGAGAGCGGGCCGCAGCGATGAGCAGGTTATCAGCGTCCTCCTGACCTCGCCCCAGTATTTCTCCCGGATCTCTTATTTCAAGGGGATCTATCGGAGGCCAGGCATCCGGAACTGATCGAGGATGGACGACCGGCCGGCCCCGCCAGGACGGGCGGCTCGACCGGTGACTCTCTCCAGAATTCAGGCGGCAACGACCGAGGTGGGGACCTGAAGCGGGATATCGGCAGAGGCCCGGAGGAGGACGCGAGCCACGTTCTCCCAGGAGTAGAGCCGATCGAGCGGCTCGCGCGGGATCTCGATCGGCCCCTCGGCCTGCAGGGCCCTCCAGGCGTCGTCGACGGTGGAGGCGTCGCAGGGGTCGAAGAGGTGGAGCCCGGGGGAGTCGAACTCTCGGATCGAGCTGTTGCCGCTGGCCAGGGTGGGCGTCCCGTGTCGGAGGGCGTCGAGGACGGGGAATCCGAAGCCCTCATAGAGGGAGGGGTAGATCGACCACCCGGCGGTCCGGTAGAGCTTGCAGAGGGCCTGGTCGCTCACCACGCCCAGGAAACGGATTCGTCGGGAGCTGCCAGTCCTCTTCTCGAATTGCCGGAGATCCCGCTTCGAAGTCAGCCAGCCGATCGAGCCGACCCACCAGAGTTCGGCCTTCTTGGGGAGGGCCAAGGTGGAGTGGAACCATCGGAAGAGGAACTCGGGATTCTTCCTCGGTTCGAGGGTCGAGACGACCAGGCCGACCTCGGGACGCCGCTCGACCTTCCCTTGATGGGCATGCCGGCCCACGCAGAGACTCGGCCCCGAGTGGGCCGTGACGATGCGAGATGGGTCGATGGCCGCGAGCCAGGAGGCATCCGCGGCGGTCGAGTGAGAGACCGCCAGCGCCACGTCGGACGACGGGACGGCCTTCGCGCAAAGCCCCTGGAAGTGGCCACGCGTCACTTCCTTGTGAGTTTGCGGGAGGATCAGCGGGGTCATGTCGTGGAGGATGCTGACCTCGCGATCGAAGGCTCGTTCGATCGGCCTGAGGAGCGGATAGACGCCGATGCTGCCCCTGGGCGGTGATCCCAGGGGCGTCTTTTCCCCCTTCATCAAGGCCCTGGCCCAGGTCGCGAGGTCCTGGTCCTGGGACCAGTCGAGGTCGGAGGGAGGAGTGACCACGCGGTCCTTGAGGAAGAATCGGACCGGTCGAAGGCCCGCCATCGCCAGCGCGAGCCGGGCTGCGTAGCGACCGATCCCCGTCAGATGCGCATCGCTCAAGGGATAAGCATCGAAGTAGACCGGCGGCCCGGGCTCGAATCCCGGTGCGATCGGCAAAAGGCTCTCGGGCATGGCCAGGATATCCCCAGGGGGTGGAGGATGACCGATCTCGAAGATTCGGAGAACGGATTTAAGTGTGTTGTGTGTATTCGCTATTGTTTTGATCTAGTGTCCGGGACATTTATGCGAAGGTGCGGATCATGAGGCCCAGGCGAATCGCCCCGTCTCGATCCGGGGGAGCTGTCCGAGGGCCTCCCGGAGAGCATCGGCGACGACCTCTCGACTGGCGTAGTCGGCCATCCTCGATCGGGCCGTCTCGGCCATGGCCCGATATTCCTCGGGGGCTTCCTCGATCATCGAGGCGGCCGCCAGGAGATGGTCGTGGAGGTCGGACCAGACCATCCGATGCCAGGAGGTCTCGGTCCTCATCTCGGGATCGTGGGGCCAGTAGGTGGGCTCGGGATGCGTCCGGATGACGAACCCGACTTTCTCGTCCATGAAGTCGGCCATCGCCGTGTGGCCCGGCGCGATCGATGGGCGGCCGGCGGCCAGGGACTGCTGGAGCGGCAGGCACGCCCCTTCGGCCTTGCTCGTGTTCACGTAGAACGTGGTTACCCGCATCAGGTCGGCCATCTGGACATCGGTCAGGAAGTCGGTGATCACCACGACCCGGCACTTGTGGAGGATCCCCAGGCTGAAGTACATGTGCCGGAGGATGTTGATCTCGTGATGTTCTCGGGTCGGGTTGGTGGCCAGCTTGATGACGAGCGTGACATCCTCGCGATCCTGGAAGGCCAGGAGATAGGCACTCAGCAGGTCGATGTGATTCTTCCGGCGATCGCCCAGATTGAAGATGCTGGCGAAGACCAACCCGCCCAGGGTCACCTCCGTCGAGGGCAGGAGTGGATCCGGGGCCATCACCGGCTCTCGTCCGATCATCTTGAGGGCGCGAACCTTGGCCTGGGTGATCGTATCGAGGGCCTCATGGCTGAGCCACCGCTTGAAGAACCTCCGATAGCCGTCGCGGGCCATCGCGTAGGCAAGCCGGCCCAGGCCGGGTTTCGGGCCGGGGAGCGGCTCCATCGTGTACGGGGAGCGTCCCATCGACATCAGGAGATAGTGCCGGGTCCGTGCGATCCGCTCCAGGGTCCGGGTCCCCAGCCAGGGATAGACCTTTCGGAAGATACCCCGGGCTACGAGGAAGGCTCGTCGTTTCAGGCCCGGTCTCGGCTCGGATGTGATCGGTTCCGGTTCTTCGCCGGTTTGCTCGACCTCGGAAGGGGAGTCGGCGGCTTGTTCGACGGGCTTCGCTTCCCGGGTCCCTTCCCAGACCTCGTTCCGGCAGGTCAGGGTCCAGGTGTGGTCGGGATCCCAGGCGGGGATCTCGAAATGATCGGGGCGGAGCGGGACCGGGACAATCCCGATCGGGCAAGACACGCCGGCCCGACGGAAGGAGTCGGCCGTGAAGTGGCAGGCGGTCAGGATCAGGTCGGCCCTGGAGCAAACACGAACCCAATTCTGTCGGGTGTCGTGCCCGAAATCGCGGTCGGGTAGGTCCGGGAATTCCCAGAACGGGAAGATGACATTCGGCAGGGCGGGGGTGAGATAGACATCCTGCGGGGGGTGCAATGCCAGGTGGATCGGCTGATAGCCCTCGGCCTCGGCCCGGGCGGCAGCGAAGGGGAGACTGCTCTCGGGATGATCCAGGAGCCGCCAGGTCCCCAATTTCTCCAGGACCGGAGCGAGCGCCTCCAGCACAAAGAAATAGGAGTAGGCCGCCGAACCGAGCGTGTTGCGGATTCCCCTGGCGCAACCGGTCGTGCTGACGAGGAAAGCGTAAGGGCGATCCGATCCTCCCCGGATCGGCGAAGGATCGCGTCGGCTGATCGAGGCCATCATATCTCTCTCCGCTCCGACGGCGGGCCGACGACTCCGTTCGAAACGACCCCGCCGAGGGTCCGGTCGGGACCATAAACCGAGCTACCTGATCGGTCAATGGCAATCGGGCGATCGGAGGACCGGACCGGATCCGTTGCGAATCGCTTCGGGAAAAAACGAACCCAACAACCGGACTGGCCCTTCGATGCCGTCGATAACCGAAATATATTCGGGCCATGCGGGGTAAGATAAGTTGAGAATCGGGCCTTCGCACAACCAGAATCGACCGGATGTGTATTTCATCCTGGTTCAGGGCGGCCGTTCGGTGAATCGGGGCTCCGATACGATTCTTGGCCGTTCGAGGACTCGCAGGAACGACTTCAATCCGAAGGGACTCGTCGCATGCTCTCGCCTGGTGCCCGACTCCGAGCCGCCTGGACCGAGCGGCCGATCATGATCCCTGGCGCATTCAACGCTCTCACGGCGAAGATGGCCGAGCGATTGGGGTTCGTCGCGGTCTACCTCTCGGGCGGGGCACTTTCGGCGGGCTGGGCGGGTGTGCCCGACATCGGGCTACTGACCATGACCGATTTCGCCGAGCAAGCGTCGGTCCTGGCACGTTCGACGGATCTTCCCCTGCTCTGCGACGCCGATACCGGATTTGGCGAGGCGATCAACGTCGAACGGACGGTACGACTCTTCGAACAGGCTGGCGTGGCGGGGCTTCATATCGAGGACCAGGTCCTCCCCAAACGATGTGGCCATCTCTCGGGCAAGGCCCTGATCGGGGCCGATGCGATGGTCGAAAAAGTCCGAGCTGCGGTCTCGGCCCGAAGAGACCCGGGATTTGTCGTGATCGCGCGGACCGATGCGCGATCGGTCGAAGGCTTCGACTCGGCCGTCGACCGGGCGAGACGATACCTCGATGCGGGGGCCGACATGATCTTTCCCGAAGCCCTGGAATCGGCGGAGGAATTTGCCCGCTTTGCCCAGGCTGTGCCCGCTCCCCTACTTGCGAACATGACCGAGTTCGGTCGGGGGCCCCTGCTCACTCTGGAGGAACTCGGTCAACTCGGCTATCGGGCGGCCTTGTATCCATTGACCGCATTCCGGGCCGCGATGAAAGCCGCCGAGGCCACCCTGAACCAGCTTCGACTTCACGGAACCCAACGCGATCTGCTGGATAAGATGCAGACTCGGGCCGAGCTTTATGAACTCATCGGATACGCCGACTGGGAGGCCCGCGACCGAAGTTACTTCGGCGAGCCCGACCGCTGAACCCCGCCGTTCCGGGATGACTTCGTCGCGATGATCGGAGGAAGACTCTCGGTATCGGGTGGGCGGCGACCTGCACCGCAAGATCGGTGCCGGGGCGGACGGGCGGTTGATTCAGTCTCCGCTTCTGGTAGATTAAGTCATTGACGCCTCGGCGATTGCACGAGCAACCGAGGAGTCACGGCCGGCTGGCCGGCTCAAAATCGCTGGCATTCTTGCCGGCGATGATCGTTCCGGTTGGCCCTTTCCATCTAAAATACCGCACTTCGATCGCGCGGACTCGACGGTCGGGTTGGTTGAGGGTGTTCCTCGGATCTCTCCCGGGTTCACACGAGACGAAGCCTCCGTGACGGGTCGACGCCCGAAACGACATCTCCATTCTCCCCAGAATTATCGAAGGATCGTCGGCTTGATCGAAACCTTGGCGTGGATCGGGCTGGTCTGGCTGGTAGGGACGGTCCTTCGGACTTTCCCGATCCGCTCGCGCTCGCTCTCGCGTCCATATCTCCGATCGTGGAGTCCGAAGGTCGGGCCGGGGTACTTCGGTCCCTCGGCCCTGGCGTCCGGGCGAACCGACCGTTCCGGGTTGTTCCCCCAGCGAAGGAGGTCGGACGGACCACCTCCCGAACCCGGGGGGCACGCCCGATCGATCGCGATGAAACCAGGGAGACCGGCGTACCGCCTCGCCGGAGATCGTTGACGGCCTCGATTCCGTGGCGGCCTCGCCGCCTCGCAGGGACCGCCCGAACGTCGTGCCGCGCATTGGCGCAACCCAGGAAAGGCTAGGGCGGACGTGGTCGGGGAAATAATCTCGGGACTCATCGGACTGATGATCGGGGGGGCGTTCGTCTTCGCGGGCCTTCTGGCCTACACCCGGCTGAGGGTGAGGACCGCCCGCGATCAGGTCGAGGCCGTCATGACCGAAGGACGACGCCAGGCCGAAACTCTGTTGAAGGAGGCCGAGCTCGAAGCGAAGGAAGTCGCGCTTCGCTACCGAGTCGCCCTGGATGCGGAGGCCGAAGAGTTCCGCAAGGGCTTTCGAGACCAGGAGAAGCGGCTGGAAAAGCGTGACGATCTTCTCGACCAGAAGCTCGACCTGATTAACAAGAAAGAGCGAGAGTTCGAGAGCGTCCAGCGTTATCTATCCGAGCAGCAGGAAGAATTGACCCGCCGGAACCTCGAAGTCCGTCAGGCCCTGGTTGATCAGCGGGAGGCCCTCCACAGGATCTCCGGGCTCGGGGCCGATGAGGCCAGGGAACTCCTCCTTCGACGAGTCCAGGAGGAACTGAGCCACGAGGTCGGCGGACTGATCTTGAAGCATGACCAGATCCTCAAGGACACCGTCGCTCAGAAGGCCCGAGAGGTCCTCGCCACGGCCATCCAGCGTTACGCGGCCGGTCACACCGCCGAGACCACCGTCAGTACCGTGGATATACCGTCGGACGACATGAAAGGTCGGATCATCGGTCGCGAAGGGCGGAACATCCGCGCCTTCGAGAAGGCGACGGGGGTCGACGTGATCGTGGACGACACGCCGGGGATCGTGATCGTTTCGGGCTTCGACAATATCCGCAGGGAGACCGCCAAGCTCGCCCTGGAAAAGCTGATTCAGGACGGCCGGATCCATCCGACCCGGATCGAGGAGGTCGTGGCCGAGACGCAGGAGGAGATGGAGCGGCACATCCTCCACCTGGGCCGGGTCGCCGCCCAGGAGGCGAATGTCCCGGGCTTGCACGACCGGCTCCTCGATTATCTCGGTCGGCTCAAGTTCCGGACGAGCTACTCCCAGAACGTCCTCCGGCACTCGATCGAGGTCGCCTATCTGACCGGACTGCTCGCCGAGGAGATCGGCATGGATGGGGCGCTCGGTCGGCGTTGCGGGCTCCTGCACGATATCGGCAAGGCCGCCGATCACGAGATGGAGGGGGGACACCCCGCCATCGGCGCCGAGCTGACCAAACGGTACGGAGAGGGAAAGGAGGTCGTCCATGCCGCGCTCGGGCATCACGACGATCTCCGGTCCGACACGCCCTACACCGTCCTCGTCGCGGCCGCGGACGCGATCAGTGCCAGTCGTCCCGGTGCCCGTCGCGAGACGCTCGACAAGTATGTTCGGAGGCTTGAAGAACTGGAGGCCCTCGCCTGCGGGTTCCCGGGTGTCGATCAGGCCTATGCCATCCAGGCCGGTCGGGAAATCCGTGTCATCGCCGATAGCCACCGACTGGGAGACGAGGCCGCCGCCAAGCTCTGTCGGGACATCGCCAAGGCTGTTCAGGAGCAGTTGACATACCCCGGAGAGGTCAAGGTGACCGTCCTCCGCGAGACGCGCTCCGTAGAATTTGCGCGATAGTCGGTCACGAGCGGACCGTGATCGATCCCCGAATTCAGGAAGCGGAGCCGTCGCCTCATGTCTCTGAATATTCTCTTCATTGGCGATGTGGTCGGCTCTCCGGGTCGCAAGATCGTCTCGCAAGCCTTGCCTCGCTTGATCCATGCGTGGGACCTGGGCCTGGTCGTCTGCAATGCGGAGAACTCGGCGGGCGGGTCGGGCCTGACGATCAAGTGTCACGAAGAACTGGCCGAGGCCGGGGTGGATGTCTTCACTCTGGGCGACCACGCCTATCGGAAGGACGAAGTTTTCACCCTTTTCGATCGAAATGACCGGATCCTCCGGGCGGCGAACTACCCTCTGGATGCCCCAGGAGGAGAGTCGGTGGTGGTCCCGGCCCGCGACGGGACCCTGGTGGGCGTCTTCACCCTGATGGGTCGGACGTTCATGAAGCCGGTCGATGATCCTTTCCGCGCGGCCGATCGAGTCCTGGCCGGGCTCCAGGACTCGGCCAAGGTCATCCTGGTCGACATTCACGCCGAGGCGACCAGCGATAAACAACTCCTGGGGCGCTATCTCGATGGCCGGGTCTCGGCCGTCCTGGGGACGCACACCCATGTCCCGACGGCCGACGAACATATCATGCCGGGAGGGACCGCATTCCAGTCCGACGTGGGGATGACCGGCCCGTACGATTCGATCCTGGGACGACGATACGACCGGGTCCTCGCCGCCACCTTGACCGGCGTACCCCACTTCTTCGACGTGGCCTCGGGAGATCCTCGGCTCTGCGGGGCCGTGGTCACGATCGACCAGGACAGCGGTAAGGCGCTCGCGATTCGACGGGTCGTGGTCAATCAGGAGCAGACCCGGCGGCTGATGATGGGAGAGTTGATCTGACGAGATCGGGATTTCATCCGACCTCGTCGAGACGCTCCAGTCCTCGTCGAAGGCCCTTTTCGACTGCCTCGGGATCGTCGAAGTCCCGATTTTCGAGGAAGTGCCAGCGGATCCATCGGCTTGCGCCCAGCAACGCGTTGGCCCGCCCGAAGGGGTCGATCAGCGATCGTTCGAGGACGTCCATGGGCCGGATGGCTTCGTAAGCCTCGAGCGCGACGGCTCTCGCGGGGCGGTCGGATCCCAGGGCCTCGGCCATCAGCCGAGCGAGATCGCCGGCCACGGTCTCGCGGCCCATCGCCCCGAAATCGACCAACCCGGTCAATCGATCGTTGTCGAACAGGAAATGGTCGGGCCGAGCATCCCGGAGGCAAGGCTGAAGGGGGACGACGCGCGAGGACGCTGTTCGGAGCGGCCCGAGGAGCCTGGGCGCGATCGGCCGGGCTCGATCGAGCCAGTCCCTCGCCAGGGTGGCTCGCGGATCGTCCGAGGCTCGGGCAATCGCCCGATCGATCTGGTCGAATTCCGAGGTCAGTAGCCGGGTCGTTTCCGAGAATCGAGCGGCCAGGCCGGGGCTCTTTCCTTCCGTCCGCTCGGAGGCAAGTCGGAGATGGAAGGCCGCCAGGCCACCGAACATGGCTCGAACCTGAACCGGTTTCGGGGGCCTGGAGTGAGCGGCCTCGCCGGGTAGCCAGGGGGAGAGGTCCCAGCGCCGACCGTCGGCCTCGACGATGGTCGAACCGTCCATTGTAGGAATCGGTATCGGGAGGAAGCCCAGGTCCTGCGCGGCCGCCAACCATCGGTGGATTTGCCTGAGACTTTCCAGGTCAGGCCCTCCGATCGCCCAGGCCTTCAGGCCGAGTAAGCCCAGACCGGAACGGAATCGCCAGAGGCTGGCCCCGCTGAAGCCTCCGGCATTGCCCAGGGCGAGTGGTTCCGAGATCGGCCGGGCCGAGGCGGAATAGCGGTCGAGTACCGTTCGCCAGGAGGGAATCATGACCGGAGTCGACGCTCGTCCTCGCGGATCGAGCGATCTCTCAGGGCTCGGATTGCGTCCATGAGTCGATCCGTCGCGATCTGTAACCCTTCGTGATTGTTGTCCTGGAAGTCGGGGGGCAGCAATTCGGAGGGGTCAATGGGGTCGCCATAGATGACCCGGGCGTGCGAAGGGGTGAGGAACGATTTCCAGAAGACGTTGGATCGAGGAGTCCCCCGGATATAGGCCGGGATGATCGGGACCTTGGCCTTGAGGGCGATGAAGGCCACGCCCGGCTTGGCTTCGCCGATCTCCTCGCCCGAAGTTTGCAAGATCCGGCCTTCGGGGAATACCGGGACCACCCGGCCATCCTTGAGGGCCCGTAGCGCGGTCCGGGTGGCCGAGATGTCCTTGCCGTCGTTATTGACGGGGATGCAGTCGATCATCTTGCAGAACGGCTGGAACGCGGGGATGTCGAAATACTGGCGGGCGATCAGGAATCCGAGTTTCCGGCCGCTCCCGGCCTGGAGCAGGCAGTGATCGATGTTGCAGGTGTGATTCGAGATGAGGATGGCTGGCCCGTGATCGGGAAGCGGGGCTGGTTCGGTCACCAGTCGGTGAACCAGGGCACAATAAGCGGCGTTGAGATACCAGAGGAAGGCGAGGAATCCCCGAAATTCCCAGGAAGGCAGGGTTTTCGGCCGGATCAGTCGAGGGAGGACGAGAAGGAAAGCGGAGAATCCGAGCAAGGGCCAGAAGCTCATCGGTGGGCGAGTCCGTGGAGAATCGCGGAGTGATCTTGGTATGGGGACGGCCCACCGAGTTGACGAAATCGACCGGGAGATTGCAAGTTGCGGCTCCGGATGATCAGGCCGACTTCCGCCACCGGTGGGCGATGACGGTGATTCCGGCCAGGGCCCAGATGGCGACCGTCGAAGGTTCCGGGACCGGCGAGGCGTCGGGGACGAGGGTCTGGGCCCCATCGATAATCTGTGAACCGGAGGAGATCGATTCGCCGGTTGACTGGAAGTCGAGGGTCGAGAGGAGTGAGGCGGCCGCCGGGCTGAAGGTGGTGTTCGGGTCGGCGAGACTGGTGAAGGTGGCCGTGGCGGCATCGACGTACGGACCGCCGGTCTCGGGGTGGTTTGCCAACCCAAAGGCATGCATCAACTCATGGGCGACATTGTGTCCTACGGCTGTGGCGAGTTGCGAGGGGTTGCTGGCATAGCCGAACTTATCGAGGAAGGTATAGCCATTCCCTCCAACGGTCGTGATCCCGATCGCGCCCGGATTATCGGGATTCGAGGCGTTCGACACGACGCTCAGGGTGTGCGCGGCCGGGGCGTTGGGATCGGTCGTCAAGTGGATCGGGAGCCCGGCATCGTTGTAGGTCTTCTGGACGGTCGAGACGACCTGGGACTCGAAGTTCGCGACATCCTGGGAGGTAGGACCTCCGGGGCCATAGAACTGCGAGAAGACCGGGCTGTTCAGGAATGACTGAGGGTTGCCGGTGGTCAGGGTGGAGGCGTCGGCGAACGTACTGTTGCCGAAGTTGATGTAGGCATCCGCTCGATCCGGAGCCGCCGGCGGAGTGCTTGCAACCGGGATCGGGGCGGGCTGGCTCGTGGGAGCCAAGGGCTGCCACTGGACCGGGGCGGGCTGGCTCGGGGTCGCGTCGGGTACGGAATTCGCGATCCGGAACGAGGCGTTGCCGAAGTTGAGTGGCGAGGCGGCCAGGGTCGATTCGGTGGTCCCCAGGACGAGTCCGCCCGGCTGCCCGACGACCCGACTCGTCCCGAGGTACGATGTGGCCGGAGCGGGGCTCCCGAGGCTGAAGCCAGTCCAGTTACCGGCCAAGTTCGCGGCCGCGATCCTCTGCCCGTCGGCTCCCGACGAAGAATCCTGGGTCCCGTTCATCGACCCGGCATAGGCCCGGGTGGCCAGGGTTCCCGTCAGTAGTACGCCCAAGGCGAAGATTTTCACGGCGGACATCGCGAACCTCCTGTTCGTGGCCCTGGAAGAGTCGCCTTCCTGGCGAACTCTGCCGCGACGGCGGGGAGCCGTCCTGATCGAGTTGGTCGGAGTTGGGCGGATTTCACCGACCGACCCGAGAATCGCATTCCTCAGTGTGGTGAGGCTGAGGGGTTTTAACAGAAGACGTCATTCGTGGGAAGCAAGCTTCGTGCCATCAGGCAATCGAACGCCTAAAAATTACCTAGCGGTATGTGCTGAGAACCTTGACGATGCCCCTTCTCTTTTAAAAAAAAGGACTTGCGGCATGAACGACGACAGAGAGAGATGATGATCCCGATTACTCTCGATACGCGGTTTTTGCAGGCTGTGGCGATAATTACAAAGTAAGGAGAGCAAAAATCACCCAACTCCTTCTGCGCGAAATTTGATGGGGCACGTTGGATCGAGGCTCTCCAGGCTCGCGAATGGTTGCGGGGCTGATCGAGCCGCCGCTACAATCCGGATCGTCGGGCCTGGCCACCTCGTTGGTCATCGAGGGATCCGACTGTCCGATTCGATCAAAGGCAAGGAGCGACCGTTGAAGATCTCGAAGCAGGTCGGAATCATCCTGGGAGGCCTGACCCTGACTCTGATGGGGTGCGAATCCGCGAAGGAACCCACGGCCGAGCCGGCAGCTCATGAGGAAGCCCCATCGAGCCCGACAAGCATCTCGACCCCCGAGCCGCCGGTGGAACCCTCGCCCATCCCCGCCATGCCATCGCCGAACGCGACCGAGGCCGAGCCCAAGGCCGAGGAGCCCGGCAAGGCTGAGAGTCCGAAGTGAGGGGTAGCTCGTCGCGATTCGATCGCTCCTCACGAGGCGGTTCGCCATAACCCTTAGACGTCTGGGCTGGTCCCAGGAACCGGGAGCGCTCGGATCCGTCGGATATCGTCGATTTCCAAGAATAATGCACGATGTGGAGGAGGTGCGGGCATTCTTCTTCGGGGAATCCGACCAGGCGGAGGGCGATGGCGATGGCGAGCCGGGAACTTGCGGCGATCTGCCGTGATCTGGATCTGATCGCCAATGCAGGGACGGTCGCGGGCATGGGGGATGCCGAACTACTCGAACGTTTCATCCGTCATCGGGGAAAAGAGGACGCCGAGGTGGCCTTCGAAGCGATTTTGCTTCGCCACGGGCCGATGGTTCGAGGGATCTGCCGGAGCCTCCTCGGCAAATCAACGGACTCCGAGGACGCCTTCCAGGCGACCTTCCTCATCCTGGTCCGGAAGGCACACTCCGTCCGGATCAAGGACTCGCTCCGTCCCTGGCTTTATGGGGTAACGTGGCGGGTCGCTCGCAAGGCTCAGTCGCTCTCCCGGAAGAGGCAGGGCCGCGAGACTTCAGGGAATCTCGATCAACTCGCCCAGGCCCAACCGCCCGAGGCGAGCGACCTCCTCGCCATCCTGCTCGGGGAACTCGAAGGGCTCCCGGAGCGTTATCGGAGGCCAATCGCCCTTTGCCACCTCGAAGGATTTTCCCATGAGGAGGTGGCGAGGGAACTTGGCTGTCCCATCGGCACGATTAGCAGCCGACTCTCGAGGGGTCGTGAACTGCTCCGTTCCCGACTCGTTCGAAAGGGACTGGGAGTTCCGACGGTCCTGGTGGCATCGGCAATGTCTGCCCGCGGCAAATCGACCCTATCCCCCGCGTTGATCCGCTCTACGGTTCGTGCCGCATCGGGTGGCGTCGTCTCGTCGAGCGTCCAACATCTGACCCGTGGAGTGATCGTCTCAATGCTGTTCAATAAGATGAAACTAGCGGGGCTGCTCGCCCTGTCGGGAGCCCTCACGGTCGGGGCGGCCAGCGGTCGATTCTCGATCGTCGAGGCCCAGCAGGACGAGCCAAAGTCACTCGGAAACCCGGGAGCCGAGCCGAAAGGTGAAGATCCGAAAGTGCCTGCGGATATTGCCTTCAACCCCCTCGAGTTCGCGGTCCCGCAGCAGCCGATCGAGGATCCAGGCCCACCTCGGGAAGCGTCGGTCGAGGCGCCGGCGTTGTCGGGGATCACCATCGACGGCGATCTCAAGGACTGGCCCGCCGCCATGCCTCGATATCCGATCAAGACCGTGCACGTCTTGCAGCCCTATTATGGTTACAACGGCCTGGCCCGGGCCGATCTCTCGACCAGTCCCGACCTGAGCGCGGCCTTCTCCGTCGGATACGACCCGAACGAGCAAGTGATCTATGTAGCCGTGATCGTCCGGGACGACAAGCTTATCGTCGGCAATACCGACTTCTGGGATACAGACTCGGTCGAGGTCTTCGTGGATGGTCGTCATACCGAGGAAACAATTCGGTTCCCCGAGGATAAGACGGGCGAGACCCTGGATGCCTCGGATCTGCCCTTGCTTCAGTACATCGCCATTCCCGGCGAGGGGCGAGTCTACGGGGTCAAGAAGTCGGTAGGGCAGGAGAGGGCGGCCGATAACCCCATCCTCATGTTCGGCGACATCCATAAGACGAAGACGAAGATGGCCTACCGTCGGAGCGGAGACGTCACGATTTACGAATGGGCCATCCAGCCTTTCGATCACTATCCCGACAAGCCGACTCAGCTCATCCCGTTCAAGAAGATCGGGTTCGATCTAGCCGTAGTTGATAAGGATAAACCGGCGGCAACTCAGGCACCCGAGACCGAACCGGAGGAGGACCGCTGCGCCTGGATCAGTTGGTCGCCGCCTTACACCCCGCCCGCATTCCTCCGAGCGGACAGGTTGGGAGAGATCATCCTCGGGCGGATCCCGTGAGCCGAACGCTCAATGCTTCTCGTGGAAATTCTCCGAGGCAGATAGGCCATGAGCCTCCATGCCGCGAACCTCGATGGCCTTCCGTGCTCCAGGTCTGGCCACCGAGGCTGATGACATTATTTAATGGATCGGGCCCTGGACGACCGGGTTGACCAGGGTACCGATCCCGTCGATGGCGATCCGGACGAAGTCGCCCGGGGCAAGAGTGAAATCGTCGGGCGGGACGATTCCGGTTCCCGTCAGCAGGAAGGCCCCGTCAGGAAAGCGGTTGTCCCGACCGAGCCAGTCGACCAGATCTTCCAGCTTTCGCGCCATCCGGGCGATCGAGGTCGACTCGCGGACGATCGTCTTTCCCTCGCGCTCGATTTCCAGGCGAATTCCGACCTCGAGGATGGGTGGCATCGCCGAGGCGAGGGTGATGACCGGGCCCAGGGCGCAACAGGCGTCGTACATCTTGGCCTGGGGGAGGTAGAGCGGGTTCTCTCCCTCGATGTCGCGGGCGCTGACGTCGTTGCCGACCGTGAAGCCGACGATCGTCAGTCGGGGCGAGAGGACCAAGGCCAGTTCGGGCTCGGGCACGCACCAGCTCGTGTCCTGTCGGACCCGGATGGCTTGCCCCGGTCCCACAACGCGGCTGGGTGTGGCCTTGAAGAACAATTCGGGTCGGTCGGCGGTGTAGACCTTGTCATAGAACGAGGCCGCTTGCTCCGATTCCTCTTGCCGGGCTTGCTTGCTTCGTTCATAAGTAACGCCCGCCCCCCAGACCTCCTGGTGGTCGATCGGGGGGAGCAGTCGGACGGATCCGAGGGTGGTCTCCCCTTGCGACCCGGATTGGCCGAGCCAATCCCGGACGATCTGGGCGGGATCTTCCGCATGGAGGAGGTCGGAGAGTCGAGCGTCGGGCGGGCCGATCGGGCGGATCTGGTCCCCTTCGACGAGTCCGATTCGGGGTGTCGGATCGGTCTCGCGAACGAACTTGGCAATCCTCATGGCGGTCGGGTCCGTCGGTGGGGGAGGTCGGTTCTTGGCGCAACTTCAACTCTTGCATACACGGAAGGCGGCCGGGAGGTCAACGCCCGGCAGTCCTCGCGATTGTCACAACTGATCAATCGAGAACAACCCTTCAGTTATTCGCCGAGTATGACGATAATCCCGATCGCGAGGAGATGCGCCGAAGTCCGTGGCAGGACGATCTGAGATCGGGCCATTTTGTGAGAATGGGGGCAGGTTGATGAGGGAAAGGGTCGTGGTGGTCGGACATTCGGCCGTAACTTGCCTGGGGCGCGACATCGACGCGACCTGGGCGGGCCTGGTCGCCGGCCGCTCCGGAATTCGGAGGCACACCGCGCTCTCGCCCGATTCCTATCTGGTAGACCTGGCCGGGATGGTCGAGGACTTTGGCCCTGGCTCGCCGACCGAGGATCCCGCCGTCTCCCGGCTCGGAGCCCGGTCGATCCACCTCGCCCTGGCCTCGGCCCGCGCGGCCTGGGCCGACGCGGGGCTGGACCATCTCGCGGGCCGCTTCGATCCCGACCGGGTGGCACTGGCCATCGGTTCGGCGTTCGGTGGCATGGATCTCCACGAGGCCGAACTGGTCAAGTCGTCGAGGCGCAAGAGCCTTTCTGCCAGCCCTTATCTGGTCCCAGGGCTCCTGATCAACCAGATGGCGGGTCAAGTGGCCCAGCATCTCGGACTCTATGGCCCGAGCATCGCGCCGGCCAACGCCTGTGCCACCGGCGGGCACGCAATCGCACTGGGCGGGATGTTCCTCCGATCGGGGGAAGCCGACCTGGCGATCTGCGGGGGGGCCGAGAGTGCGTTCACTCCATTGATCGTCAACGGGTTCGCCACGATGAAGGCCCTGGCCGGGCGGAGGCCCGGTGATCGGGCGGCCGAGGATCCCGGGCAGGCCAGCCGCCCCTTCAGCGTCGATCGATCGGGATTCGTGATGGCCGAGGGGGCAGGCATGGTCGTCCTGGCAACCGAGTCGACGGCTCATCGCCTGGGACTGCCGATCCAGGCCGAACTGGCCGGTTGGGCCCTGAATACCGATGGCTATCATATGGCAATGCCCAGCGGCGAGCGGATTGCGAAATGCTTGTCCACCGCGCTCCGTCGCTCGGAGGTCCGACCCGAGGAGGTCGACTACTATAACGCCCATGGGACGAGCACGCCGGTCAACGACCGCGTCGAGACCCAGGCCATCAAGGACACCTTCGGCGATCGTGCGAACCAGCTGCCGATCAGTTCGATCAAAGGTGCACTCGGGCATGGCCTGGGTGCGGCCTCGGCGATCGAGGCGGTCGTCTGCGTCCGTGCTCTTCGCGAACGAGTGATTCCACCCACGATCAATTACCAGGCCGATCCCGAATTGGACCTGGATTATGTGCCCGACCAGGCCCGGTCGGTGGACTTGAAGACCGTCATCAGTGCGTCGTTCGGATTCGGCGGGACCAACAACGCCCTGATCCTCAGGAGGGGGGACCTATGAACGAGTCGATCTTGATGGCCCAGATCGTCGCGGCCGTCCGCAAAGTAGCGAAGGTCCCCAGGGACATCCCGATCACGCCCCAGACCTGCCTGATCGATGACCTGAGGATCGACTCGCTCGACCTCTTCGCGGTCATCCTGGAAATTCAGGACCGGTTCGATATTATCTTCGAGGTCGAGGACCTGCCCAGGGTCCACCGGGTCGCCGACCTGGCCGAGTTCGTCGTCAATTATCGGGAAACGGCGGCCGCCTGACCGCGGAATCGGGCCGTTTCCCCATCCCGGACGACCAATCGAGGCGAGGGCCAGGACGATGCCACGATACTGGGTGAACTTGCAAAGGAACCTACTCCGGGCGATCCTCCCTTTGCTCAGGCGGCTCTCGCCACGCGCCTCGTCCGCCGTCCTAACCTGGATCGGCTGGCTCGAATTCCAGTTCGTGCCGGGGGTCAAGGAACACTTTCTCAGGGCAGCCGAGCGGGGTCGGATCGACCTCGGTGGCCATTGGGATGATCGGGAGGTGGCCCTCCGGCTGGCCTGCGGTCGGGTCGAATGGCGGACGCGCGACCGGCTCCTCGATCGGCTTTCCGACGCCGAGGCCCTGTCTCGATTCCAGGTCCAGGGTCGCGAATATCTCGACGAGGCCCACGGCCGAAATCGTGGCGTCATCCTGCTGGCCAACCATTTTGGGTCCCATCTCCACTCGTCGCACTGGCTCTTCCGCGAGGATTATCCGCTCCGTCTCTTCAGCGAACGGCCCCGAAACATCTCCCGTTTCATGACCGAGCGGTTTCGGACCGAGGGGACTCTCGGCCAGGAAAAGCTGTTTATTTCGCGGAAGTCGACCGCGTCGGAAGCGGCCGGTTCGATCCTCCGGGCCATGCGGATCCTCGATGCGGGCATGATCTTGAAGATCGCCTCCGACGTCCGATGGCACGGGGGGCATACCTCGCCCGGTCATTTCCTGGGCTCGACCTACCTCTTCTCGACGACCTGGGTCGTCCTCGCGGCCCGGACCGGGGCCCCGGTGGTTCCGGTTTTCTGTCGACCCGACGGGGAGGGTCAGTACATCCTGGAATTCCAGCCCTCCTTCCGGGTCCCTGCCGATGCCGTTCGGAGCGGGCAAGCCGCTCAGCACGTCCAGCGCGGGCTCGATGGCGTGACCGAACAGGTCCTCCGCCATCCCGACCAGAGTAACGATTACTTCTTCTGGGCCCGGCCCGAGATCGGCCTGACTCGAGTGGCCTGATGGCCCGGGCAGATCGTCGAGAACAACGAGCCTGCCGCTTGCCGATCCAATCGGCGGCATGGCCCGAAACGGGTGGTAGATGGGCGGTCTGGGGGTAGCCGATGCACGGTGGATGGTGGAAACAGGCACGCCCCTGGTTGATCCTGGCGGCTGTGGCCGGCCTGGCGATCTGGCATGACGTCGACTTTTCGGAGTCGGTCGACCCCGAGTTTCCCCGACTCGTCCGTCCGAACTTCAGTCGGAGGCCTCCCGCCGCCTACCGGCTGGCCGAGCCAGGAGATACCCTGGACCGGATCGGACTCTACATCGCTAGTGGCATCGCGGCCGTCTCGCTGATGGCCGTCGTGTCGAGATGTCGGGCGAGGTCGAAGGGGGATTCGGTCGCCCTGGGGCTCTGGCCTTCGGCCCTGGCGCTCGGCCTGGCGGCGACCTGGTACGCATCGACACCCGGCCCCGGCTTCGATGGTTGGCATGGGATGGGCTGGCGCGAAATCCTCGACCCTGCCGCCCCCGCGGGGCTCCGTGTCGCGCTGGGATTGGGGGGGGCCGGACTGATCGGGGTGATTGCGTCAAATCTGATCGCGAATCGTCGAAACGGAATGTCGTTCCGACCTTCGGCTCTGCTGGTCGTTTCTGCCCTCTTGATTGGACTCCGGCAGTTCGAGATTCCCGGGGTCGAGCCGGTGGGCTACTGGCCGAGGGTTTCGTTCGACCTGGGAATCCTGGCGTTCGCGATGGCCTTGGTCCAGTCCAGGCCGCTCTTGGGATCGGCCGGTCTCCGATGGCCCCGGCTGAGCCTGGTGGCCAGTTGGGCTGTTCTGGTGATCCTTGGAATCGCCCTGACCCTCTACCATCGACCCCTGGCCCGCCTCAAGGCGGTGGTCCCCGGCCGGATTTACATCAGCGCGATGCCCACCTATCTCGGCCTCTCGATCGAGCAGGAGCGTCTCCACTTCAAGACGGTCATCAACCTGTTCGACGAGGCTTCACATCAGGCCAGCCCGCGACATCCCGAGGAAATTCGATTCATCCGAGAGCGTGGGCTTCGCTACCTGGGAAGTCCATCCGATGGGATGGAGTCGGATCGGTTCCTCGACGAGACTCTCGCCCTGGCCCAGGATCCGGAGGCCTGGCCGATCCTGGTCCACTGTCACGGCTGCATGGATCGTTCGCCCGCCTGGATGGGGATCTATCGTTTTCTGGTCGAGGGCGTGCCTCTGGACTCGGTCTTCCGCGAGATCGAGCGCCATCGAGGGACTCGACCGAAGGCGGTGGTCACGCTCCAGTATCTCCGGAAGTTGCCACCACGGGCCCCCGAACGGTTCGCCGCCGACCCGACGGCACGGCTCCTCAGGCAATGCGCCTCCGAGACCGAAGACCCGTTCTCTCGCCCCGGTTGGAATCGGAGTCGGACCGAGCGTCGGGTCGTCACGCGAATCGAGCCCGAACCTTCGACCGTCCGACCGTGACTTGTCGTATAATGATTGTCTTCCGATCTCCCGCCGTGACCCCTAACCTCGGTCGGGATCCCCGGGACGTCGGACTTGACCCCTTTCGAACAATGGCTAGAGTACCGAGCAACCCGCTCCGGTCCCGGCCCCTATCCCCTCGGCAATCCTTTCATGATACCCAGAATCTCCCTGAGTTCGGCCTCGGAGCGAACAGATCCGCCGGTGATCAGCGAGTTCATGCAGACAGCGCTCGCGAATCCAGGGCTGATCTCGCTGGCCGCCGGGTTCGTCGACCAGCAGAGTCTCCCTCACGAGATCACCGCGCGAGTCCTGGCCGAGATCCTGGGCGATCCGGTCGAGGGACGCCGGGCCTTGCAATACGGGACGACCGTGGGCGATCTCACGCTCCGTCGCGAATGCGTCAGCCTCCTGGAGCGGAATGAGCGTGTGGCCCCGGGGACATTCGAGGGGCTCGAATCGCGGGTGGTGATCACGACCGGCTCGGCGCAATTGCTCTATCTGGTGTCCGAGGCCCTGCTCGATCCCGGGGATATCGTCCTGGTCGAAGCCCCGACCTACTTCGTCTTCCTCGGCGTCCTGGAAACCCGAGGGGTTCGGGCGATGGGTATCGGGATCGACGAAGGTGGGATGAAGCTCGATGACCTGGAAGCGACCCTGGCCGGACTGGAAGCTCGAGGAGAGCTGGATCGGGTCAAGCTGATTTACACGGTCACGGAACATTCCAATCCCAGCGGCATCAGTCTGGCCGACGACCGCCGAGGGGCGCTGGTCGAGCTGGCCCGCCGATGGTCGAAGCGGACCCGGATTCACGTGCTGGAAGATGCCGCTTACCGTGGCCTGAATTACGAAGGGGACGAGCCGACGAGCGTCTGGCGGCATGATCCCGAGGGGGAGACGGTCATCCTGGGCCGGACTTTCAGCAAGACCTTCAGCCCGGGGATCAAGCTCGGGTTTGGCGTGCTTCCGGCCCATCTGGTCGAGCCGGTGGTCAGTCTGAAGGGAAATCACGACTTCGGGACGACCAACCTGACTCAGCAGATCATGTCGAGGGTCCTGGCCGACGGCTCTTACGAGCGGCATATCGCGGGCCTGATCGCGATGTATCGCCGAAAGCGCGACGTGATGCTCGGGGCCCTGGACGAGCAATTCGCCCCGCTCGATGGGTCGGTGACCTGGACCAGGCCCAAGGGTGGCATGTTCGTCTGGCTGTCGGCCCCCGAGGGGGTCGACCTGGGGACCAAGGGCCCGGTCCTGGCGAAATGCCTCGAAGAGGGCGTGTTGTATATACCCGGTTCGTTCGCCTTCCCGGGCGAGCCTGGTCCGGTCCCGACGCATTACGCTCGGATCTGCTTCGGCGTGCCGAGCGAGTCGGACCTGACCGAGGGAGTTCGAAGGTTGGCCGTCGCGCTGGCGGCATGCATGGACCCCGTCGCCTGAGCGTGCGGCCGAAGGATTCGGCCGCGAGGTGATCGGAGGGTCGGCCCGTCCGGGGCAAGGATGCTCGAAGGAGGCGCCGGTGCGGTTCGGTATCCTGCAACGCTACGTGATGGGCGAGGTCTTCCGCGCCTTCGCGCTGGCCCTCCTGACGATCACTTGCGTTTTCGTCCTGCTGACGGTGATGACTCGCGCGGCCAGTGCCGGGTTGGGTCCGTACGAGATCGTCCGGCTCGTGCCGTACATGATCCCGAGTAGTTTGCCTTACACCGTGCCGGTCTCGCTCCTGTTCGCGGCCACGGTCGTCTACGGCCGACTGGCCTCGGACAACGAAGTGATCGCCGTCAAGACGGCCGGCCTCAGCGCGATGGTCCTGATCTGGCCCTCGGTGATCCTGGCCCTGTTCCTCAGCGTGATCCTGAGCCACCTCAGCGCGACGATGATCCCCCAGTCCACGAATGCGGCCAAGAAGGTCGTCTTCCAGAACATCGAGGACTTCTTCTACAAGATGTTGAAGAAGGACCGGGTCTTCAACAACGCCAAGTGGCCCTTCTTCATCCAGGTGGCCGACGTCCAGGACCGGGTCCTGATCAAGCCGACCTTCAAGAAGCGGTCGGAGAAGCCCGATCAGGCGATGGCGATCGCCCGGCCGGCGGATGCCGAAGATCCGGTGATGTGGGACATGATCGTCCAGGCGAGCAAGGCCCAGATCAATTTCGACCTCGTGAGCCGAAAGGTCCGCGTCCACTTCGAGGATGCCGACATCACCAAGACCGGCCTCGAACATTCCGAGGCGACCCTCCACGACACGTCGCTGGAATTCGACATCCCCGGAGATGGCGAGTTCCAGACCAACATGATGATCGAGGAGATGACCGTCGAGGAGATGAAGGCCAGCGAGGCCGAATTCCTGGAGAAGATCGCCCTGGAGCGGAAGCGTCAGGCCGTCGCCGCGGCCTGGTATATTGGCTCGGGCCGGCTCAGCCTGGTGAAGTGGGGCGAGGTCCAGTCGGCTTTCTCGCGGTATGACTACTGGAAGGGCCAGATCAACAAGTATGAGACCGAGATCCAGATGAGGCTTGCCATGGCCTGGGGCAGCCTCTTCTTCGTCGTCCTGGGTGCTCCGGTGGGCATCCTGTTCGCCCGCCGCGACTTCCTGAGCGCCTTCATCTCCTGCTTCATGCCGATCATCGTCGTTTACTATCCGATGATCCTCTTCGGCGTGAACCTGGGGAAGGAGGGGCTCATCAGCCCCTACTTCGCCTGGACCGGCAATCTGGTGCTCTGGGCCGCCGCGTGGTTCTGGGCCTTGCCGCCGGTGAGGAAGCATTGATCCTCGGGATGAATCCGTACGTCAATCGGGAGCCGAAGCCATGGATGGCCGGTCGTTCAACGTCTTCCTTCGGACCTTCGTCCTGGCGGCCCTGGGCCTGTTCCTTGCCTGGTTCGCGGTCGACGGTCTGGTCCACCTGGATGAGAGCTTCGCGGCGGTCGGCCCCGATGCGGGATTGGGTCGGGTGACGATCCGCCATTTCTCCGGGATGGTCGGATTGCACGGCGGGACGCTCATGACCTCGATCGGCCTGGGCTCGGGGCTCGTGGCGGTCGCCCGGGCTCGACGATCGAAACCCCTCAGCTAGCCAGGGAGGCGACTCGGCGATGTGGATCCTCGATCGCGAGCGGTACTGGTCGTTCCTCAAGGCGTACTCGATCTGCTTCGTCGCGCTGGTGGGACTTTATGTCGTCATCGACGCGTTCAGCAACCTCGATGAATTCGCGGAATGGGCCGAATCGACCCCCAATCTCCTCTACAACATGGGGCGTTACTACCTGATCAAGATGAGCCTGATCTACGACCAGATCAGCGGCGTGATCACGATGATGGCGGCGATCTTCACCGTCACCTGGATGCAGAAGAATAACGAGCTTTTGGCGATGCTGGCCGCCGGGATCAGCACCCATCGGGTGATCCGCCCGGTCCTGGCCTCGGCGATCCTGATCAGTGGCCTGGGCGTCCTGAATCAAGAACTGATCATGCCGAGGCTCTCGGTCGAGCTCCAGCGAAACCCCGACGACGACGGCCACCAGAAGATCTTCGTCTCGCAGCATCTGGACGGCAACGACGTGCTGATCGACGGCCGGGCGGCCGACCGGTCCGCGAAGTCGATCACGAAATTGCAGGTCACCATCCCGGTCCGGGTGGCCGGCGAATTGCTCGAGATTCAATCCCGCGAGGCCCATTACATCGCCGATGGCGATTTGCGTTATCCGCACTCGGGAGGCTGGCTCCTCTGGGGCTCCCGATTTCTGACCGAGCCGACCTCGGATTCCCTGGAGCAACTGACGCGAGGGGTCCTGACGCGCGTCGACAACCCGGAAATTTACCCACGCCCCGCCGACCCGATCGCCGCCAAGCCGGGGGTCCCGGTCTACTTCCTGAAGACGCCGATCTCGTTCACGGCGATGACCCGGACCCGGCAGTGGTATCACTTCGCCCCGACGATCGACCTGATCCGCGGGCTATCCGATCCTTCGAATTATCCCGAGCGAGGGGAGATCCAGGTCTTCCTCCACTTCCGGCTGATCCGACCGCTCATGGGGTTCACCTTGATGCTCCTGAGCCTCCCACTGGTCCTGGGAGGCACGGGCCGGAACATGTTCGTGAACCTGGGGATGTCGCTGGCGACCTCGGGCGTCTTCTACTCGGTCAACTTCATGTCGCAGTATCTGGGCGGGCACGACGTGCTCACGCCCGAGCTCTCGGCCTGGGCGCCCCTGATCCTGTTCGGGACGATCGCAGTGGGTCGATGGGACACGATCCGGACCTGATCATCGTTTCTTGGCCCGGGGTCGGCCTTCCTTTCGAAGGAACTCATTGAAGAGACGTTCCGCTTCCCCTCGGTCTGCCGCTGCCCGCTGCTGATCCCCCTTCGCTTCGTAGGCTTCGCTCCGAACCCTATAGATGCCAATCGCCTCCGGTTCGATTTTCAGGGCTCGCTCGCAGGCAGCGATCGCCCGATCCGGCATGTTCTTCGCCATGTAAGCTCCGGCGGCCAAGGCGTGCGCTCCCGCGTTCCGATGGTTGATTCGCAGGGCCTGGCCGTAATCAGACAAGGCTTCATCGGCCTCGGAATTGGCGAGCCGGGCCTGTCCTCGGATCATGTAGGCTGGTGACAGGTTGGGTTCGATACGTATGGCCGAGGTGCAATCGGCGATCGCCTTTCGGAAGTCGGAGTCGGAGTTATTCGATCGGCCTCTTCTGAGGTAATTGTGAGCCCGGGCGAGGTACGTCATGGCGCTCCTGTGGTCGAGCCGAAATGCCTCGTCGGCTTCGGAGATCCCTTGATCGAAATCAGCTCGCGGCCCGAGGGAGAAGGCATAGCTCCGAGCGGCGTGCGCAAGGGCCAAAGCGGGATCGAGCCGTAAGGCTTCGATGGCGTCCGCCACCACCCTCCCGATGGGTGTCAGTCGGGGCTCACGGTATAACGCGAGGGCGAAGCTCCGACCCGCAAATGATCTGGCGTCGTTCGGGGCGAGTTGAATCGCTTCGTCGAAGACTTCGATGGCCTCTGCGGATTTGCCGGATCTCACCAACTCAATTCCTCGATCCCTGAGTGCAACAGGATCCGGCGGGGTTGGGATCTTGCTCTCGGTTTCCGATACTGGGGAGGCGACCCGTTCCTCGATCGGCGTCGTCGGCGGATTTCTTCCCTGGCGAGTTGTAAAGGCTCCCGAAGACCAAAGGGCGCCCAAGCTAACGATGAAAATCAATACAAGGGAAATAGAGATCTTGAGTGCGAGACGATTCCTTCCGGGGTGATCCGTGGACTCTTCCCGATTCACATGCGACCCTTGCGAGGTAGGGGCGTTTGACCTGAGAAGAACCTCGGAATCCGATTCCTCGGTACTGTTCATTGGCGTAGTTGTTGCCGCATGAGCGATTGCCCGCGTCGGCGGGGCATCGTGTCCGACCAGTGAGGCTTCCGTCACAGCCTTCACGAAAGCCCGACAACTCGGCCAGCGGTCCTTCGGCAACTTGGAGAGGGCGCGGGCGACGGCCGGCCTCTCAAGCTCTGGGACCATCGAGAGGTCGGGATCTCTCAGCATGTGCCCGGCCATGACCTCGGCCGGGTTCCCGTGAAAGGGGAGCCTTCCCCCTCGGAGCTGGCAATAGCTGACCGCCAGCGAATACTGATCCGACTGCGACGAGGTTTTCCGGTCGAAAAACTCCGGCGCCGCATAGGAAGGGGTCAGGCTCCCCGTGTGGCCGGTCTCCGAGTGTTCCAGGACCCGGGCCAGGCCGAAGTCGGCCACCTTGACGCTCCCCCCGACCAGCAGAAGGTTCTGCGGCTTCACGTCCCGGTGTTGGATGCCCAGGGCCTCGGACGCCCCCGAAGGATGACGGGGCTCGTTGAGGAAGTCGAGCGCCTTGGAGGCGTCGAGGAAGTGTTCGAAGATCTCCGGGGCGGGAATTCCCGGGAACCCCTGGCCGACCGCCTCTCGAAATCGATCCAGGAGCGTCCGGTCGGCCAGTTCCATGGCGATGACCAACCGCCCGTCGACCTCCCATGAGCCGAAGGTCGCCAGCAGATGAGGGTGCCGGATGTCCTTGATGATATCGAGCGCCCGGATTTCCACCGGTCCGACCGAGTCGACCAGCGAGACGAATTTGAGCGCGACCTGGAACCCGCCCGGGCCGGTCGCCTTCCAGACCTCGCCGAATCCTCCGCGACCGAGTCGCTCGATCAGTCGGTAGCCTTCGACGGGCTCGGACCCGGACCGGAGTTCGGTTTCCATCGGTGTAGACAGCCCCCGCGCCTGACGATATCCCCCCGAGGATCGAGATCTACCTTAACGGTCGATCCACGGGTGGGTAAAGTTGGGACCGCTCGATGATGTCGATTGGCACGCCGGTGGGGGGGACGTGTCTCGATCCGTCAACGGTCGAGGGTCGAGGGTCGCCAGCTTTGACGGTTGGAAGAGGCCTGAAATGCCTCCGGGTCGAGCCCTCGGGGGATCGGTGCGCCGACGACTCCGGTCGATCGCGTGTAGGTGCCCGAGAGTTCGGTCGGGAGCGGGGGCGGATCTAACTTCGCCGGGCGGAGAGCCCCTTCGACCTCGGTCTGGACCGGTTCAGGCTGGCCCAACCGGACCCCCGACCGCGGCGAGGGCATGGTCTCGTGGATCCTGGAGGCGTTCCCTGCCGGGGCTCCGAGTTGGGCGAGATTGACTCGATTTTGAGCGAGGTCTTTCGGTTCGGTAAATTTCGCCTGACGCATTTCCCGGGGGAACACGGGATTGATCGTGGCGTTGTCCATCGTCACGTTCAGCACCAGCTTCTCGGCGACCCACTCCAGGCGGAAATTCTCGGGGAGATAGATCTGAGTGGCCGCGTTGGCATCCTCGGTCGGATTTAACGTGTACAGTTTGTAGTTCGTCACCGTCGCTTTGGCGAGTAATTCTTTGTTCGCGGACCAGAGGCGGTGCTCCTTGATCCGGCCCGTCTCTTTGTTGACGATTGTTTCCTTCTTGAGCATCTCCCCGCGATTATCACGCCTCGCCTGGGTCAGGATCAGCAATTCGGGATGGTCGACGGGCGTCGTGGCGGCGATCGTGGCCGCCTCACGCTCGTCGATTTCGCGGAAACCCAGCGATTCGATGATCCAATCCGGCTGGTAGGTGATCGCCAGCTGGCTGTCATTCACATCCTTATAGTCGCAGAAGTAGATGGCCTTCTGCTCATTATCCTTGATCCAGAACCAGAATTCCTGGTCATTCGATCCAATATCGGCAACTTGACCGACTCCGGTCCCTCGAAGGGCGAGGCGAAAGCCGCGAGGTCTTTCAAAATCCATGTACCCTTTGACGCCGGCCGCCTTACCATCGACCGAGGCCTCGATCCGTGGACGCGCAGAGACGGCCTTGATGGCCGCGGCATTCTGATTGTGTTGGTCGACGAATTTCTTGACCGTCACGGTCTCGCGCGGGAGGGCCGGCGGTTGCCGCGTCGTATTTCCCGATAGGCCGGCATGGCAACCGGTTCCGACCGCGAAGGCCGTCAGGGCCAGGCACAATTTACGACGGACCATGACGGGAACCTCCCCGGGTGCGCCTTTCAGCGGCCGGACTGGAACGAAGGGCCATCCTGGTTGCGGGCACGGGAGGAGCTTGCGAAGGGCCGGCGGAGCGTATCTCATCCCGCCAATCCGAGCAAGCTCGATCCCGTCGGACATCCATCCTCTTCGGTCCAGTATCGGCGATCCGGGCGATCTGGCTCAACTTTCGAGGAAAACCTCGAGAGCGTCGAAGCCTCGCTTGAGCGTCTCCAGGTCGGTCGCGAAGGAGAGCCGGGCGTACCCCTCGGTCCCGAAGGCCGATCCCATCACCGTCGCCACGTGCGCCGAGGCCAGGGCCGCGAGGCAGAACGAGGTCGAGTCGACCACCTTCTTTCCGCCCAGGGTCCGGCCGAAATGCGCCGAGACGTTCATGAAGGCATAGAAGGCTCCCCCGGGAGGAACGCAGGTAACTCCCGGCAGCCGCTCGATCCGCTCCAGGACGTAATCCCTCCGGCGGGTGAACTGTTCGAGCATCTGCTTGACCGACTCCTGAGGGCCGACGACCGCTTCGAGAGCGGCATACTGGCTGACCGAGCAGGGATTGCTCGTCTCCTGACTCTGGACGTCGGTCATGAACTTCGAGATCGCCGTCGGAGCGATCGCCCAGCCGATTCGCCAGCCGGTCATGGCATAGGTCTTGCTGACGCCCGAGATGGTAATCGTCCGTTCGGCCAGGGCGGGCCGCAGAGTCGCGAAGCAAGTCGCCTGGGCATCCCCGTAGAGAAGCTGCTCGTAGATTTCATCGGAAAGAACGCCGACTTCCGTCGAGAGGACCGCGTCCGCGAGGGCCTCCAGTTCCGCTCGGTCGTAGACCACGCCGGTCGGATTGGACGGGCTGTTGATCATCAAAAGCTTCGTCTTGGGGGTCACGGCGGACAGGAATTGGTCGGGGCTCAACTTGAAGCCCGATCCTTCGGTGGTCTCGATGATCACCGGGGTCGCCCCGGTCAGCTTGACCAGATCGGCATAACTGACCCAGTAAGGGGCGGGGATGATCACCTCGTCGCCGGGTCCGCACAGGGCCATCAAGGCATTGTGGATCGAATGTTTGGCCCCGTTGGAGACGACAACCTGGACCGCCTGGGTGGGAAGGCCGACCTTTCGAGAGTAATGGTCGGCCAATGCCTCCCGAAGTTCGGGAATCCCGGCTGGCGGCGTATAGTGAGTCTGGCCGGCCTTCATGGCCCGGATGGCCGCCTCCTGGATGTTCTCGGGCGTCTTGAAATCGGGCTCACCCAGCGCGAAGTCAAGGACATCGACCCCTCCGGTTTTGAGCCGCCGTGCCTCGGCGGCCATCGCCAGGGTCGCGGAGGGGGCAATCAGACTCGAACGCTCGGCCAGTGTCAGGACCATCTCGACCTCGAATAATTGCCGGGCCGTACTCACTGATGGAATATCAGCCGCCTTCGGCGGGACGTATCCCATAAATTTACCAATCCAGGACTTCCGCGTCACGACATCACGGACCAAGCCCTCGATCGTCGAACAACCCTTGCTAGGCAGAACCCGTAGACGGGATAATCGTTAAGGGAGGTGAATGGTGGTTCTTCTTGCCCATTTTATCCAAGCTGTTTGCTCCGGACGATTTTAGTGTTAGGATTTGGTTAGATGACTCGTTTCCAAAGACTGGGAAGCCTGCGGACAGGTTCACGGTCCTTGGGATGAATCGGATAGAGGCGTCGGCACCTTCGAGACGGCAACCTGGTTCCGAGCGGTGGGGGAGCATATGCGTCGCGTGGTGGTGACCGGCATCGGTGTGGTCTCTCCGAATGGGATCGGCCGCCGCGACTTCAGCGAGGCGATTGTCGAAGGTCGTTCGGGCGTCGGCCTGATCGAGAGCTTCGACACGTCGGGGCAGGCGATCAGGATCGCCGGCGAGGTCAAGGGTTTCGATGTCACTCCTTATCTCGGCGAACACCGCAAAAATTTGAAGGTGATGAGTCGGGCCGTGCAGTTTGCCGTGGGAGCCGGAGGGCTCGCCATCGAAGATTCGGGCCTGGACACGTCGAAGCTCGATCCCGCTCGCTTCGGGATCTGCATGGGGACCGGGATCACACCGATGGACGTGGCCGAGCTAGTCGGCCCGATCTCGAAGGGGATCGGTCACGATGGGGGGTTCGACGTCGGACGATTCGCCACGGCCCAGGCCGAGTCGATTTTCCCGCTCTGGCTCCTCAAGCATCTGCCGAATATGGCCGCGGCGCACCTCTCGATCCTCCATCAGGCGATGGGGCCGAACAACACGATCGTCACCGCCTGCGCGGCGGGGACCCAGGCGGTCGGGGAGGCTTTTCGGTTGATTCGTCGGGGTGATGCGGACGTGATGATGGCTGGAGGATGCGACAGCCGGCTCGATCCACTGATGATGGTCGCCTACCAGGCGATGAAGGCCGTCAGTCGGTCGGTCCGGCCCCCTTCGGAGGTCTCTCGACCGTTCGACGGCCAGCGCGATGGGTTCGTCCTGGGCGAAGGAGCTGCCGTCCTGATCCTGGAGAGCCTGGCCCGGGCCAAGCGTCGGAAGGCCACAATCTATGCCGAGGTCACCGGCTACGGGTCCTCCTTCGACGCATACGGGATCACCCGCCCCGAGCCCGAGGGAAAGGGGGCGGCCCTGGCCATCCAGGCCGCCCTTCGCGAAGCCCGGCTCGATCCGGCCGACATCGATTACATCAATGCCCACGGGACCAGCACGCGGTTGAACGATCTGATGGAAACCGTTGCGGTCAAAAGGGTCTTCGGACATCGGGCAAGCTCGATCCCGATGAGTTCGCAGAAGTCGATGGTCGGACATTTGATCGGGGCTTCGGGAGCCCTCGAGGCTGCGGCCACCGCGCTTTCCCTCGAACGGGGAGTCATCCCGCCGACGATCAATCAGGAGACGCCCGACCCCGAGTGCGACCTCGATTACGTCCCCAACACCGCCCGCGAGATCCCGGTCCGGACCGCGATCTCAAACAGCTTCGGCTTTGGGGGCCAGAATGCGTCCCTGGTCATGACTCGATTTTGAATCGCGCCGCAGCGCCTATATGAAGCCGCTCGTACTCAGCTTACCGGCGAGGATCCGCCATTCCATGACATCCCTGACAGGGTTCGTGGCCAATCCCTTTGTCGACAAAATTCAGGGCTCGCGTCGGGTCACTCCTGATGAGTCATGGGTCACGGTTTTGACTTTCGGTGACCTTCGCGACAGATGGACTCAAGGTCGATCATGACCACATCGCCCAATCTCCCGTGAAGAGCACATAACCGGTCAGCAAGGCATTAGTCGTGGCATGCGCGACGATGGCGTCCATCAATGATCCGCGTCGAGCGATCGCCGCCGCATAGAGCATACCGACAAGAGTTCCTGGAATCCAAAGCCCGTGTAAGGCTCCAAAAAGCGTTGACGAGATGAAGAAGGAAGTGCAGGAAAATCGTCCCAGCGGCACATCTTGGAAATTGATGGCGATCAGACGACGCGGCAGGTACCCCCTGAACGCCAATTCTTCTGCGATGGGGACCGTCAGGATGGAACCGATGACCCGAAAGCTCAGCCAAGCCGCACTCAAGCCGATTGGCAAGCCGGCCAGCGCCTCGGAAGTTGCGACGGTGTTCTGGTCGTCAGCGTCCGTCCGCTCGGGTTGGAAGATCATCCAAATTAGGAATGCAAGAATGCCGATCGACACGGCTTGCCGGGAAAAGTCCCTGCGCATAGCCCGGTAGTCATTTCGATAGATCCAGAGCATGGTCAGGACCACTAATGGCCGAAGTGGGTACAACCAGTCGAATTGATCGGCAACGGCTCGAGTGATGAGCGTGGTGGCCAGGATTGCGATGATGGGGGCCAAATAAGGGCCGGAAGGATTGCTCGTGCGCCTATCGTCCCCGAACCGTACTCGATCCCTCCAAAAGAATCGAAACGATTGAGAAAGCCCGATCGAGCTTAACGCGACAATGTTGAAGGCCAACCAGCCTGCCTGGGAATGAAAACCGCCCGCTGCGATCCTCGGCCAACCCCATGAGCCGATCGCAATGAGTATGGTGATCCTCAGAACGTTAGCCAAAAGGATGAGTACAGTGCCGAGCGGCAACAGGAGCAGGGAGTGGGGAAATCGAAGCTCATGGCGAAAATACCATAGGTAAGCGATGGTCGAAACGAGGACCAGCCCCACCCCCTCGTAGCCTGAACATTCCGGAGCGACCTCGACCCAAAAGGAGGTGGTACCAACGCGCGACCGCTCTGTATCGAGAAGAGTTACGCTAAAAATCAAACTTAACAGGAAATGAACGCATTGGAGGGTCGATCGACCCAGGGGTTGCCACAATTCGGCGGTCCATAAACCTGCCGCCCAGGAGACAAGTCCGACCACAGCTCCTATGGTCAGCAAGATCCAAGTCCGTGCAAATCGCGACCACTCGATCCAGAGGAGAGGCGGTATGAAGGCCGCTCCCCAGAAGCCTATGGTGCATGACGCCGCCACGATCCAGGCCCTTGCCCAGAACTCCGGATCTGCCGAGAATCGGAGGCCTTCGTCCATGACCTGACCTGTTAGCCAGATCAGCATGCCGAAAGAGAATAGGTGTCCGACGAGAGGAAACCACCACCGGTGAGGTCTCGGGAGCTGAGCCAAGGAGCTGCCCAGCTCATCGGCCAGTCTAGAACTTCCGATGGCCATCGTCGCCAAGGCCATCGTGAGGCCGATTTTCGGAACCCAGTGAGAATGACGGATCAAATCCAGCCCGATCCCTCCCCGCTTCCCCGTCAAGGTTTCGCTATCGAAACGCAGTGTCAGCCCGATAATCTCCAACAGGAGAAGTACAACCAGGCAAGACCAGCGAATCAGCGGAAGTGATGATCCGGGAACTCCGCGTCCCCAGCCTGGAGTAGCGGAAAATCCGGCAGGTTCATCAGTTTTCATGCGTCAATGAGTGTTGCAGTTTAGCTGTTTGGACCGGAAATCAATCCACCGATTACGGTGCGATGAGATTCGGCAATGTTGAATGAATACGTTAATGATTGGAGACGGCCTGCGTTTTGGAGGGGCGGTAGCCGTAAGTTCAGAGATTCAATGGCATTACGCTAATTTATATCTGGCTTGCACGAGTTGTTCACAGTAAGACCTATCGATATTGATTGATCTTTCTCTGTCGGTCTCCCAGGAAAGGACTTGCGGTTACTTGCCCACTCACTGAGGCGAGAATGACGAATTTGAGCGCCGCAAGTCCCTTTCGGGAAACGGTTTGCTTAATCGGAGGGGCTGGATTTGATCGAACGGCGACCGCGGTCGGCGAGCAGGATCGCGGCGAATCCGAATAAAGCTATTCCGCCAGTGATCGAATTCGGATCGATCTCAGGAGCAACCACAGCGTTGTTGTTGCCGTTGTTGCCGTTGTTGCCGTTGTTGCCGTTGTTGCCGTTGTTGCCGTTGTTGCCGTTGTTGCCGTTGTTGCCGTTGTTGCCGTTGTTGCCGTTGTTGCCGTTGTTGCCGTTGTTGCCGTTGTTGCCGTTGTTGCCGTTGTTGCCGTTGTTGCCGTTGTTGCCGTTGTTGCCGTTGTTGCCGTTGTTGCCGTTGTTGCCGTTGTGGTTATTGCCCCTGCCTTGTGCCATGGCCGAGTTCGAAGATCCAATCAAGAGGAGGCCTAAGACGAGGCGAACTACGAGAAGTCTGAAGCGTTTCATTCGAGCAGTACCTTCATATAAGAGGGGGTGGTGAGGTCCTTTAGCTCCAAAGAATTAGGCTTGGTTCAAGATAAGTCCCGGAGAGAGTGATGGTATCGATCCCCGAATTTTCAAGGATCAGCCCACCAGTCCGGAATCGAGCAAGAACCGTCAGCCTAGGTACACCCTTAGGGCGGTGTCGATGACCGTAGGTGTATGTATCAAAAAACTCTTATATCGACTGGCCAACCAGTCGTCAATAAGTGCCTCGGTTTGTTTCGATTTATTTATTATTTGAGAGGCAAAATCGTGGTGCGATTCTCCGTCGAGATCCCCCCACGTTGGAAAGAGTGAATGAGTGAGGGGGCATTTTAATGGACTGATACCATGATAGTATTAAAAGGGGCGCGCTCGTCAAGATATTTTTTCGCGATATCAACGGCGTGTGTGAGGCAACGCGATCGTCTCATTGTCGATCCCCATCGCCTCTTGCTGAAGTATAGGCTTACCTGAGAAGTTGATGGATAGAGTATCGGCAATGTTAGGCAATTCAAAATTGGCTCTATCATTCCACCCAACCTGTATCTGTTCTCGTGATAGCGTAGGCTGCACGGCGGAATTGGCTATTCCGGTTGGACTGTTCCTCATCGTTTGTCACGTGGAATTCGGACTTTGAGTGGAACATGGATCATAGAATCATCCTCCAAGCGTCATCTCAACCTCTCGACTGGACTGGCCTGATCAGCGCGATTTGTTAGACTCCCGCGAACCCCGCTCACCGAGGATTGAAGGGACGATCCGTAGTCCCCTCCTCGGAAGTGACTAGTTCTCTCCGGGAATTCTCCCATTGGCTCGACGGCGACGGATCGCCTGTTTGTTGATGATCTTCGGGCTTTTTGGGGCGGCTCCCCCCAGGCTCCCCATCCCGGAAGGTCTCCCACGGTACGAGTTGGACGTCTCGATCGACGTCCCTGGTCGGCTGGTGCGTGCCCGGGAAAAAGTGACATTTACCAACCGGACGTCAAAAGACGTGACCGAGTTGGTCTTTCACGTCTATCCGAGACATCGGGTCGAAGATGGCGATCGACCGATGGTCTCGAAGACCCTGGAAGTCCTCCGGCTGAGTCCCGAGGAGGCCATGGATGCAGAAGGCCGGAGGCTCGAGGTGGCGGAAGCTCGCGTCGAGGGGCGGCCGGTTGCGGTCGCGTTCGACCCGAAGAATGACACGGTGATGATGCTCCCCCTGGCCGAACCGATCGTCCCCGGGAAGTCGGTCGAGGCCGAAATCGACTTCTCGGTCGAGCTTCCCGATAAGTGGGGTCGATGGGGCCAGCACAAGGGTGTGACCTACCTCTTGAACTGGTATCCCGTGCTCGCTCACGTCGACGATCGGGGGTGGGAACATACTCCCTTCGTCCCCTGGCATCAGCCCTGGCATCAGGAGGCCGGCCTTTATACGGTTCGGCTCGACCTACCGGCGAATCAGGTGGTGGCATCGTCGGGGCGGATCATGGAGGCCCGGAACCTGGGGCCGGGCCGACAGTCTCTCACGATCGTCGCGAGCCCGGCGCGGGACTTCGCCATGGTTTGCTCGGATCGCTTCGAGGTCCACGAGCGGAAGGCGAACGAGGTCATGGTCCGGGTGGTCGGTTTTCCCGAGGATCGGGCCAACCTCGCGAAAGCCCTCGACTTCGCCTGCGAGGTGATCCCTCAGTATGAAAAGTGGTTCGGACCTTACTTCGACGAGGAGTTCGAGATCGCCACCTCGTTCTTCGGCTGGAATGGCAACGAATGTTCGGGGCTGGTTCTCCTGGATGACCGAGTGATGCGGCTTCCCGAGGCGGGCCATCGCTACATTGAACACCTGGTCACGCACGAGACTCTACACCAGTGGTTCTGGAACGTCGTTGGGACCGACGGATACGCCGAGACGTTCATGGACGAAGGGATTGTCAACGCATTAACGTCGAGGCGGCTCGACGAGAAGCACGGCAAAAACGCCCCCCTGATCGTCTGGCAAAAAGGGCTGAACTGGCTCCCGACGATCGGCCGCGAGGACCTCCGCCTGTCGAGCTATTACGGATGGAGGGCTCGAGGCAATGGCGGCTCGGCCATCCAAAATCTAGATGAAATGGGGAATCTGGGAGCGGTCTTCAGCCTAGCCTACGACCGTGGCGGCAAGGTCATTGACATGATCGAGAATCGCCTCGGCTCGGAGCGTTTTTTCGAATTCCTCTCGAAGATCTACCGCGACTATGCCTGGAAGACGATCTCCTACGCCGATTTCCGCCGAGAGCTGATCGCTTTCGACCATTCGGTGGACTGGGGAGACTTCCTCGACGGCTGGCTGATCGAGCATCGCGATCTCGACTGGTCGGTCGAGAAGGTCGACGTCGGCAAGCCGACCGGTTGGGAAGCCCAGACCCCGGTAACGATCCGGCTCCGCCAGCGAGGGGTGATGCTGGAGCCGACCGTGGTGATGTGCAAGGTGGGCGATGACGAGATCCGCGTTCCCATCTGGACCGACCGGGGAAATTACGATGTGCCCGGGGCCCGGGTCGATCGGGTCGGGGACGATTGGTTTGTCTCGCTCCAGGCTCCGGGGCGACCCACCCAGGTGGTCGTCGATCCCGACCATGCGCTCCTCGATGCGGTCCCGGACAACAACCGATGGAAGTCCGAGATCGCCTGGCGGGTCACTCCCTTGATGACGCCCCTGGACGAGTCGTCGCAGTTCCAGGCCTTCGATCGGGTCTCGGTCGTCGGCGGCCTGTTCGTGGACCAGTACGAGCGAGGCGGCGTGAAGGCGTCGGTCCAGCGGCTCGATAAATTCCAGTTGACCGCCTGGGCGGGGACCGAGCCGGCGCTCCGCGAGGCCATCTTCGGCGGACAGATCGTCTTCCCTCATCGGCCCTGGCCGAAATGGTCCTCTGGGTTCTTCTACGAGGAAGGTCTCTACAACTTCTATAACGATCGCCAGCACTCGGGCGGTCGACTCTTCACTCGCTACAAATTCCTGGAGGCTTCGAGCTTCCTGGTGGACGACGCGGGATTTGCCGAGCTTTACTACGGATTCGGGAACGAATTCTGGGCGGGAGACGATGGGCGACCGGTCAGCAAGCCCTTCGCGGCCCTGGGCGGACGCTTTCGACTGAGCACGCTCTTCCCGGTCTGGAACCCGGTTGGGGGGAAACTGATCGAAGCCACGCTCGAATATGGCGATCGGATTTTCGGCTCTACCTTCGACTATACCCGGATGACGCTCGACCTGGGGACGGTTCGTCCACTTCCCGAAGGGATGGGCTGGTTTTCCAAGACTCGGGTGGCGGTCCGGGGCTACGGGGGCCTGGGGTTCCCGGACAACGTCGCGTATTTCCGCCTGGGTGGCGGTCGGAGGCTCCGGGCTCTCGACCTGTCCCAGAATATTGGAAGTTCGGTCTGGCTGGGGACTCTCGAATGGCGATTCCCGATCGTCGAGAACCTCGACCGGGATATGCTCGACCACGTCGTGAGCGGCCGTAACATTACCGGGGCGGTCTTTTACGACGTCGGGCAATCGTATTTAAGGGGAAAGTTCAGCCCGGTCATCAATGGGATTGGCCTGAGCCTGGGGCTCGATGTCGCCTTGTTCTCATTCCTGGAAAGGGCCGTACTCCGCGTCGACCTGGCCCAACCGATCATCGCAGGTCGAGGGCCGGTCCTCTGGTTCGGGCTCAATCAGGTCTTCTGATTCAGATCGCGTTGCGTTGCTCGGCGATTCGCTTGAGGCTCCGACGCGCCTTGGCCAGGATCGGGCCGACGGAATTTTCTGGAATTCCAAGCTGCTTGCCGATCTGACGATAATTTAAATACTTCAGATGGTAGAGACGCACGACCTCCGCCTCGCGATCGGGCAGGCTGACCAGCATTCGATCGACTTCCTCGGCGGCGATGATCGGCTCGGCCTCGGACTGGCTTTCGTCGTCGAGGATCGCGCGGTGGGCCGAGGAATGGCCGAGTTCCGACTCTCGGAACCGCTTGATGACTTCCTTGACGCAGGTCCGACGGGCGACGACGGTTAGGTAAGTCGGGAGGGAGCTCGCTCCCTTGAAATTTCGGAGCACTAGATAATCGTCGTCGACGATTGCCAGGAAGATCTCGGCGGCAATGTCCTCGATATCCGCGTCGGTCAGCACGACGCTCCTGGCATGGGCCACATGATGGATCACGTGGTAAATCAGGCCCATGTAACGGTCGACGAAATCGTTCCAGGCCCTGGGTTGGTGGCTCAGGCAACGTTCGAGCAGCTGCTTGTCGATATCGCGCAACGGCACGGATGGACCTCCTCATCCAGTCGAGGGATGGGTTGCCTCCGCCGGTTGGGTTTCCCCAGGGGGGACATCTCCCATTTCCCTATTTTACCTCATGGATCGTCGGCGGCAAGGAGTCCCGATGGTTCGAGATCTAGGGTCGCGCGTTCGGGGACGCGCGACGATCGGAGGGCGGCTCGAATGATTCCGATTCCTGCCGAGGCCCTTGGAGGTTAGAATCAGCCGGTCGATGTATCCCGATAGCTTGGCCACAGGCCAAGTTTGAAGGCTCGACGGATGCCCTGCGGGTTCGCAGGCAGGGCCGATCGCCGAATCTCTGGAGGCGTTGCCTTGGATCTGCCGAAGGCTTCCCCGAAAATCCTGATCGCCGATGACAACGTCCAGAATGTCGAACTGCTGGAGGCCTACCTCAGCGGGATCGATTGCGATATTCGGACCGCCGTCGACGGCGAGGACACGCTTCGCGTCGTCGAGGAGTTTGGCCCCGACTTGCTCCTGCTCGACGTGATGATGCCCAAGCTATCGGGTTTCGAAGTCTGCAAGAAGCTCCGCTCACAAACGAAAACACGCGATCTATTAATCTTGATGGTCACGGCCCTGAACGAACCCTCCGATTTCGAGAGGGGTGTCCAGGCCGGGACCGACGACTTCCTGACCAAGCCGGTGAATAAGGTGGAACTGCTTTGCCGGATCAGAAGCCTGCTCCGGGTCCGCCACCTGAAAAGTCAGCTCGACCGGACCCTGGCCTACCTGGCCGAGGTCGAGTCGGCCAGTCGCGATGAGCCTCCCCCGCCCTCTCGAGACTAGCCGGCAGACGCACCGATTCCCACGACCGAAAGATCGAGACCGATGGCCAGCCTCCCCCGCGTCGTCATCAAGCCCCGGCGAGCGCGTCCTTTCTTCGCCCGACATCCCTGGGTCTTCGTCACCTCGATCGAACGTGTCGAAGGCGACCCCCAGCCCGGCGACGAGGTCGCGGTCGTCAACCACGAGGGGCAGTTCATCGCTCGTGGACTCTTCAATCCGCGGAGCGCCATCCGGGTCCGACTCTACCGGTGGGAAGAGGCCCCGATCGATGACGCGTTTCTCGAATCCCGATTGGTCGAGGCACTGGCACTCCGATCCGGCTTGCTGGGCCGAGATGGACCGAAGACCGCCGCCCGGCTGGTCTTCAGTGAGTCCGACGGACTATCCGGCCTGACCGTCGACCGCTTCGATCGCTGGCTGGTCGTCCAGTTTACCAGTCTCGCGCTTTTCGAGAGCCGCGATTTCCTGGTTGAACGCCTGGTGAGCCTCACCGGGGCCGAAGGTGTCCTCTTCCGTGGCGAGAAAGGCATTCCCTCGCAGGAAGGGCTGAAGGTCGAAGACGGCCTGGTTCACGGGAACGCCCCCGATGGACCGATCGAGATCGTCGAGAACGACATCACCTATCGGGTAGATCTCGCGACCGGCCAGAAGACCGGCTTCTTCCTCGACCAGCGCGACAATCGACGGGCCGCCGCCGCCTACGCGCGGGACAAACGCGTGCTCGACCTCTTCTGCTACACCGGCGGGTTTTCGCTCAACGCCCAGATCCACGGCGGGGCCGCCTCGACCCTGGGGATCGATAGCTCGGAGCGGGCGATCGAATTGGCCCGAGAGAACGCGATCGCCAACCAGACCAAGACCGCGCGATTCGAGGCCGCCGACGTCTTCGAGACGCTCGAACGTCTCCGGTCTCACGAACAGAAGTTCGGACTGGTGATCTGCGACCCGCCCAAGTTCGCCCGCCATCCCAAGGCGGTCGAGGATGCCGTCAAGGGTTACCTTCGGCTCAACCGTGCGGCTGTCGAGGTCCTGGAGCCGGGCGGGGTCCTGGTCACCTGCTCTTGCTCGGGACTCGTCGACCGCATGCTCTTCGCCGACATCCTTGGGCAGGTTGCCGAGTTCTCCGGCCGACCGATCCAGATCCTGGAGCAACGCGGGCAGTCGGCCGACCACCCGGTCTCGGCATCGTGCCTGGAGACCGAATATCTCAAGTGCGTGATCGCCCGGGTGCCCTGATGGCGACCAAGGCCCGGACCGCCTCCGAATTTCGACTGGTCAATGGGTCCGAGGGGGATCCCGTCCTTTTCATCGATTATCCGGGTCGCGACGATGCGATCCTCTTCGATGCCGGGGAGAACGGCGGTCTCGACCAGGCCCGACTGGGCGACCTTGGCGCAGTGTTCATCACCCACCATCACGTCGACCATTTCATCGGGCTCGACCGGATCGTCCGGGCCAACCTCGATCGCGACAAGACGCTACACCTCTTCGGGCCGGTCGGGACGATCCGGAAGGTTTACGATCGGATCAAGAGTTACGAATATCCCTTCTTCCCGTTTCAGAAACTGGTCATCGCCGCCCGCGAAGTCGAGCCGGGTTTGATCCGCTCGGCGTCCCTCGAATGTTCGCGACGGTTCCCCGAGCCCCAACCGGTGGAATCACCCTGGGAAGGCCCCACGATTTTCGAGGCGTCCGGACTCAGGATCGAGGCGGCCTTCGCCGATCATACGGTCCCTTGCCTTGCTTTCGCCCTGATCGAAGACCCGGGCTACCACCCCGACCCCGAACGACTCGCCGAGGGGCCGCTCCGCCCCGGTCCCTGGGTCTCGCAGGTCCTGGCACGGATCCGCTCCGGGGAGTCGCTCGATAGTATTCAGACGATTTCGGGCGGTCGATTCACCCTGGGTGATCTGGCCGAGGCCTATTTCTCCCGATCGAAAGGGGCCAGGGTCGCCTACGTGACGGACACCGCGATGAGCCCAAGCGTGCGACCTGCCCTCCTGAAACTCGCACATCGCGCGGATCGGCTTTATTGCGACAGCTTCTATGCCGGAAGCGAGATCAAGCAGGCCGAGAAGCATCGTCACATGACGTCGACGCAGGCCGCGCAGTTCGCCAGGGAGGCGAGGGTGGAATCGCTCGTCCTGATGCACTTCGCGACCCGCTACAAGGGTCGCTACGAGGGATTGATCGAGGAAGCCCGCGCGATTTTCCCGTCGGCCTCGGCCCAGCTCTCTTGAGATCCAGGATCAACCCAGCCCGAATTTCCTGCGAGAATCCATAAAGATTAGCCCCCACCGACGAATGACGGTTGTTCATCTTCAACGGACCTCGAACCCGAGGCGGCATCATGGCGACCGATGGGCAGGAAATGATTCAGGAGGCTGTCGAGCCCGGGCTGGACATCGAGGACGAAGCCCCAAAGATCCAATCCAAAGTGTCGAGCCTCGGCCCTGCCGAGGCCCTGGAGCGGCTTCGTCGGGGCGAGTTGATTAGCGATGCTCGCATCGATGGTCTCCGCTTCAAGGGGGAGTTCTCACTTCCCGTTCGAATGGAGCGAGTCGAGTTGGTGAATCCCAAGTTCGGGGGAGCCAGGTTTCTCGATGAGGTCTCGCTGGTCGGCTGTAAGCTGGTCCGACCCAGCTGCGGGCATGGTGCCAGCTTCGATCGCGGGTTCGACTTGAGGGGCTCGACGATCATTAGGGGGCATTTCGCCCGGATCACGGTCAAGGGTGCGTGGCGCTGCGACAACCTCAAGGCGATCGGGCATTTCGTGGTGATCCAGTCGCGATTCGAGGACAAGGTTCGCTTCTGGGAAGCTCGATTCGAAGGCTGGGCAGAATTCAAGGATTGTACCTTTGTCGGGGAGGCGGATTTACGGAGTTTTCATGCTGAGGAAGGTTTCATTCTAGCGGGCTGCAAGTTCGAGGGAGATGCACTCTTCCGAGGCGCGACCGTCTGCAAGAAGTGGGATGCGGGTGTTTCGCGATTCGAGCGACTGCTCGACCTCTCGAAGGTGAAGTTCCACGACTTCGTTTATCTCGAAACGATCGAAGCCGGGCCCGATCACCGCATCGCATTCCACAACGCCCTGATCGAGCGGGTCCTGATCCGATCGAATCAGGTCGAGGGGCGGTTGCTCAGCGAGGAGACGGGCCAGCACGAGCAGGCCATGCACGAATATGGCCTGCTCAAACGAGTCTTCGAGGGGCTTCACCGTTATGAGCAGGAGGACTGGGCCTTCTATCGGTTCAAGGTGAATCAACGAAGGAGCCGCCCCCGCTCGTGGAAGCGGCCCTTCTCGAAATTCTCGCAGTTGATGGATTGGTTGTTCCTCGACCTCGGATGCGGGTACGGGACCAACCCGTTTCGCGCGGTTCGGATGTCCGGCCTCCTGATGCTGGCCTTCGGCTTGATTTACATGGTGGACGTCTCGGCCTTGCCGGTCGAGAAGCGTCCATTCGATCAGCTTGCGGTGACTCATCCGATGAACCGGATCATGATCGGGCTGCTGACCAGCGTGTCCGTGTTCACGTCGGGATTCGGGAGCCTCCGAGATGCGGCCCAAGGCTGGATGAACGTCCCGCTGATCGTCGAATCCCTACTCGGGACGTTGCTGTGGGGCCTGTTCATCGTCGCGTTCAGCCGAAAGGTGATCCGCTGATCGATCGCCCCCGATTGAGGATGACCTCGCCGGTCAATTCGGTTAGAGTGCGGCCCGATTGATCGGCGGACCCATCGACTGACACCAAGGGATGCGCAAGGAGGCGCCGAGGCCATGTCGCCCCGTCGCGAGCTATTCGCCTTCTCGGCGGTCCTGTCCGTTTTGGTGGGTGGGTTCTTCGCCGAGTCGCTCCTGGGCGGCAAGGTCCTGAGCCCCGCGGACGTCCTGTTCGTTTCCGAAAGCTTCGCGGACGTCAAGAGACCCGCGTATGAGCCGGGAAATCGGCTCCTCATGGACCCGGTCCTTCAGTTCCAGCCCTGGCTGGAGTTCAACCGATCGATGATTCGATCGGGGCGACTCCCGCTCTGGAACCCTTATAGCGGGTGCGGTGCTCCACATCTTGCCAACGGACAGTCGGCCGTCTTCGATCCCTTCCAGTGGATCGCCTATTTCGGACGTCTGCCCGACGCCCTCGGCTGGATGGCCGCGGCACGGCTCTGGTTCTCGGGGTTGGGGATGTTCCTCCTGGCCCGCTCCTGGGGGTATGGTCGTTGGGGTCGCTGGTTTACTGGCCTGTCGTTCCCCTTTTGCGGGTTCCTGATCGGCTGGCTGCTCTACCCGGTGACGAACGTCGCCGTCTGGATGCCCTGGGTGTTCCTGGCGACCGAATTGGTCTGGAACCGGCCTGGCCCGCGAACGATCGGGTGGTTGGCCCTCACCGTCGGCGGGACGATGCTGGGGGGGCATGTCCAGACCGGGGCCCATGTCTTGCTCGGGGCTGCCGCTTACTCCGCCTGGCGAGGGTGGTCTAGCCCGACCATTGGACGGGGTGCGATGGCCTGGACGCTCGGCATCGCGATGGGTGTCGGGCTGGCGGCCATCGAAGTGATCCCGCTCGGGGCTTATCTGGCCCGGAGCCCAGTCTGGGGCGACCGCGATCGAGAGCGGGCGCCGGCGTGGGAACTGGTCCGGCCTCGAGTGCTTGACTCCCTTTGCACGGCCATCCCCTCGCTCTATGGGAGCCAACGGCGAGGTGAACCCAACCTTGCGAAGGCGTTCGGGGTCCACAATCAAAACGAGTCGGCCGGCGGGTTTGCAGGGCTTGCCACCCTGGCCTGGCTCGCGCCTCTAGCCTGGTGGGCGAGGCGAGATCATCCGAGGGTCTGGTTCCTGGCGGCATTCACGACCTTCGGGATGCTGGGAGCGTTCCGATTTCCTCCCGTCGATAACGTCCTCCGACTCTTACCCGTCCTGAACGTGACCGACAATCGCCGATTGACGCTCTGGGTTGCCTTCGGCCTGGTAGCCCTGGGGGGGATCGGCCTGGATCATCTGAGCATCGTCCGTCGACGGCCAGGATGGGGCCTCTGGGGCCGGGCCTGGATCGTGGCCGGATTGGGGCTCCTGGCGGTCGCTGGAGGTGTCGATCGATTTGCACCGCAGATTCGCGAGAAAGCCCTAACACATTATGCACAGGCGGCTAGGGAGACTCCGGGTGCCGACCCGGTCGCCTATCGAGCACGAGCCGAACTTCAGGCGAGCGAGACGCTCGATTTCGTCCCGAGGTCTCTCGGCCTGGCCGCCGCTCAAGCGCTGACAATGGCCTGGCTTCTCGGCGCACTCCGGAAGGGACGAGTGGGCCTTCGGGCAGGACGTGTCGCACTGCTCGGGCTCACCATCTTTGACCTGATCGGTTATGGGATCGGCCTGAATCCATCGATCGAACGGGCCGACGACCGTCCCGAAACGCCGCTGGTCGCGGCCCTGCGTCGAGAGATCGGAACTTCAGGCCGGATCATTGGCCTGGGAGCCGAACTGCCTCCGAATGTCTTGATGCGTTATGGGCTGGCCGACGCCCGGAATTATGACTCGGTCGAGCTCGGCCGGAACCTCGACTGGCTTGCACTCCTGTATGACCCGAAGGTCGGGGCGAAGACGAGTCGCCGCGAGATCACCTGGGATCGGGTCGAAGCGGCCCGCGACCGGCTCCGGGAAGCGGGCGTCCGAGCGGTCGTCGGGCCAACCGAGCCGCCGCCGGGGCTCGGGCGAGCCCAGCGCTTCGGTCGGGTCTGGGTGGCCTGGCTCGAAGCCCCTCCGCTGGTGGAGCTGGTCGGGAGAGGGGTGATCCATGCGGTGTCCGAGTCGCCCGGATCGATCATCATAAAGTTGAATGCTAATGCGGCATCGCGACTGATCATCCGCCAGACATTCGACCCGGGCTGGCGTGTCGAGATCGATGATCGACCTGCTCTCGCAGGGAGCCATATGGACACATTTCTGTTCGTAAATATTACCGAAGGTACGCACGAGATTCGATGGACTTATGATCCGCATGAGGTTCGGATGGCGGCAATTGCCTCGATAATCGCGGCTCTCGGTGTGGTATTCGCCTTGACGGACTTCGGCCCTTTCCGATTTACTCGAATTGTAATCACGCGGCTTGGACGGACCCAGGCCACCGGGTTAGAATTGGATTCGTGACCCGTCCCCGGACCACCCGACCGGCGAAATCACCGAAGGACAACACGCTGATGGTCCACTTCACGTGTGATCTGTGCGGCAAGGATCTCAACGCCTCAAGCGATCCCCGCTTCGTGGTCAGGATCGAGGCCTACGCCGGCTTCGACCCGACCGAGATCACGGAGGAAGACCTCGACGACGATCACATGGAAGCGGTCTCGGAGCTTCTCCAGCGCGACGAAGGACTCAACTCGCAGGAACTCCAGGCGCAGCTCCGCAAGGGGTTCCGCTTCGACCTCTGCCCGACCTGCCACGGGAAGTTCCTGAAGGACCCCCTCGGCCGGGAATATCTCAGGTCGTTCGACTTCAGTAAGAACTGATTAAGTCTCGACAAGTTCGGAGAGCAAGCTGACGTCCGCCGACGACCCGAGGGTTGGATCGGCGGACTTCTTCGTTTCAAGAAGCCGCGTTTGCTAGCGGCCGCTCGGGACCAGTCGTGTCGCGAAGCTACCCTTTCCAGGAAGAGAGCCAGCGGATCCCCACTGGGGACCATGTAGCGGCAGGCCTTGCCATCGTCGAACGCTCGAAAGTCGACTTCGAGCCGACGACACGGGGCACGGCTCTCCTCGAGTGAGTCGACCTGCTCGCGATGGTAGTCCCTGGCCCTTGATGTTTTTCTACCGGGAGCGAATAACTCTCTTCGCGATCCTGGCATTGTTTCCCAACGACGCGAATGCCTTCGCTCAGAGGAGCGGATCCCGCGACCTCGCGACCGAGCGAACCGTTGGCGATCGGGAACTCTCGGGATATCAGGGTAAACGACGGTTAGCCGCGATTGCCGAGACGGAACTCGATCTCAAGTTGCCCGCCGGAGATTCGAGGGCAGGCGGCCCTGAGAGATCCTCTTCGACCATTCCAAGCGGGACGAAAGTCGTGAGGAAAAATAGCGGGATCAACCAGGAGAATGTGAACGAGGTAGACTCGTTCCGCGACGAAGAATCGGGCCTGGTCCGACGATGGTGAACCGATCATCCAACGAAGAGGCAGACCTTCCTAGCTCCGAGAGGGCACTCGAGCGATGAAGGGTCGAAGTCTCTCGGATAAAACCTCTCACCGAGTCAGGAGCACCAGGATGTTAGTGAGGACCGAGAGCCCCAGGAAGGCCGCTAGGGCGGCGATGATGGTGTTTCGACTGTTGAGATAGCCGGCCATCTCGATCCTCTCGGCCTCGGCGAGCGGCGACCCCTCACCTTCTTCCTCGGCCGCTTCTCCGTCGGCCAAGCCGGCGAGGGCATCGGATCTCTGTCCGGCGATCATGGGCGTGTCGCCCTGGATCAGGCACTTGAGGTCGAGGAGCAGATCGTCCGGGCTGGAGTATCGACCATCCCGATTCTTGGACATCATGGTCTCGACCACTTCGCCGAGGCCGCTGGATAGCCTCATATTGATGTGATCGGGCGGGACCAAATTCGTGTTCTTGTCGACATGCTTACGCATGACCTCTTGCGGGGTCTCTCCAGAATAGGGGACCCGTCCCGTGACCATGTGATAGAGGGTGGCACCCAGGCTGTAGATGTCGCTCCGTATGTCGACGTCAACCTGTCCGCGGACCTGCTCGGGGCTGATATAGTAAGGTGTCCCGATCGCCATGCCGGCCTCCGACATCGCCCACTTCTCGTCGGCGGTCAGGCGGGCCAGGCCGAGATCGGCCAGTTTGACGTTACCATCCTTGGTCAGGATTACGTTCTCGGGCTTGATGTCGCGGTGGATCAGCCCGCGCTCATGAGCGTGCTTCATCGCTTCGGCCACGGCGGCGACGATCCTGACGGCCACTTTTTCATCGAAGATCTTGTTCTTGTCGAGTTCATCCTTGATCGTGGCGCCTTCGACATACTCCATGACGAAGTAGTGGTGGCCCTCGACCTCGCCGGCATCGATCGCATTGACGATATTATTGTGCTGGAGTTTGGCGGCGATCTTGGCCTCGCGCTGAAAGCGTCCGATGAAATCCTTGTTCTGGGCCAGGGAGTCGAGGAGGACCTTGACCGCGACGATCCGGTCGACGCTGGTCTGTCGAGCCTTGAAGACCAGGCCCATCGACCCCTTGCCCAGTCGTTCGATGATCTCGTATCCGGGGATCTCGAATTTCTTGCCGGCGTCCGTCCCGACCTCTTTGATCAGGCGAGCGGTCTGACTCTTGGTGAGGACCTTGGCCTCGATCATGATGTCGATCAGGCTTCGCGAGGGATCCTTGGCCGCGAGTTTGGCACGGAGCGCCTTGCAGGCTTCGACCTCCTGGGTGGTGGCCAGGCCCCGCCGGATGATCGACTTTTCCAGATTCAGTTCGTTGACGCCCGACAGGCCCCGAGTATCTTTCGGCGTGAGGGTACTTCCCTCTTTCGCGGGGGGAGTGCTGGAATCTTTCGCCGGGGGATTACTCTCGGTGGACGTGGCCATCGGGCCGTCTCCCTGGTTAATCTCGGGAAGGGGGAGCGGCAGGTGCCGCCGGGAGAGAAGGCTGTCGAGATAAGATGGCTGCGACGATCAGGGGGAGACAGGAACCCCGGTCGCACGCGCACTCGAAACCTATTTCCAGTATGAGGCTCGACGACTCGATGTCAACGGTTTTTCCGGGCTCCCGTGCATGGGGTGAACGGATTCGACCGACTCGTGGCGAATTGCTTCATAAAAACAAGATCCGATGATAGCTGGATGATGGCCCGTCTCGCCCGGGGCTCGATCGTTGAGCGGCGAGGAAATGTTCCCTGAAGCCTAGCATAACTCCCCGATTCTTGAACCGAGTCTACTCGTCGGTTATAGTCGAGCTGCCCCGATTTTATGCGGCGAGCCGTCGCTTGTGACAGCGCTCCTGGTTTCTCGGTTCGATTTGACAGTGCCCGGTGTTCGGAGGCGGAATTGGCGACGATTGGCGTGATCGCGGGAGATGGGGTCGGTCCGGAGGTGGTTCGCGAGGGCTTGTCGATTCTGGACAAGGTTTCGGGACTTGATGCGCTTCGACCGGAGTTGGTCGAGTTCGATCTGGGGGGGGAGCGCTATCTGAGGACGGGCGAGATCCTGCCCGAATCGGCCCTGGAAGACCTCCGACGCTGTGACGCGATCTACCTGGGCGCGGTCGGACATCCGGGCGTGGCACCCGGGATCCTGGAGAAGGGAATCCTCCTCCGCCTCCGTTTCGCCTTCCACCAGTATATCAATCTGAGGCCGGTCAAACTGTTCCCCGGGGTCGAGACGCCGATCAAGGGCAAAGGGCCCGGCGAGATCGACATGGTGGTCGTCCGGGAGAACAACGAAGACCTCTACGTGGGTGCCGGCGGATTCACCTACAAGGGAACTCCCGAGGAGGTCGCGATCCAGACCTCGATCAATACTCGGGCGGGCGTCGAGCGGTGCCTCCGGTATGCATTCGAGCAGGCGCGGGCTCGAGGTCAGGCTCGCCCGTTCCTCGGCCTCTCGGCGGAGGATCGAGGTCGAGGGCTGATCGGCCAGGTGACGATGGTGGCCAAGACCAACGTGCTCACCTTCGCCCACGACCTCTGGATGCGCGCGTTCACGGAGGTGGCGACCGATTATCCCGAGATCAAGACCGACTACAACCACGTCGACGCCTGCTGCATGAGGATGGTCGTCTCGCCCGAGCGTTATGACGTGATCGTGACGACCAACATGTTCGGCGACATCATCACCGACCTTGGCGCCGTCCTGCAGGGGGGGATGGGGCTGGCGGCCTCCGGAAATCTCAATCCCGACCGGAAATTTCCCAGCATGTTCGAGCCGGTTCACGGCTCGGCTCCCGACATCGCCGGCAAGGGGTTGGCCAATCCGATCGCGGCGATCCTTTCCCTGGGAATGATGCTGGACCACCTGGGTGCCCCTCGGGGAGCGGAGGCGGTCCGCCTTGCTGTTGCGAAAGTCCTGGCAGACGGAACGCCACGGACTCCCGACCTGGGCGGATCTTCGGGAACGGCCGAGGTCGGCCGGGCTGTCCTCAAGGCATTGGAGGGCACTGCCACCTGATCACGCCCGCCCGAGCCCTAGGCCACAAGATTCTCGCCTGATCGCTTTCGCCTGGTCGAAGCTCTCGCGGGTCGAGCCGTATCGCCGACGACGTCCAAATCAAACCGACCGTCAGATCGCGTGCGTCCCTCCTCGATCCGCCCTCGCCCATTCGGGAGAGCTTCACCCATGAGCCTCGGCTCTTGCCCTGCCCTCGATGCCAGCGTGCTGGTCCTCAACCGGTGTTATCTGGCCGTTCACATCATCCCCGTCCGTCGCGCCTTCTGTCTTCTCTTCAAGGAACTGGCCGAGGTCATCACCCTCGACGATGGCCGCTTCCTCTCGCATGACTTCGACAGTTGGAGAGCGGTCTCGGAGGCTCGCGCCAGGTTCAAAGATCCCGATGACGATTACATCCGGACCATCCAGTTCGAAATTCAGGTCCCCCGAGTCATCCGGCTCCTGACTTATGACCGACTCCCTCGAACCCGCGTTAAATTCAATCGACGGAACATCTTCGCTCGTGATGGGAACCGTTGTCAGTATTGCGGGAAGAAGTTTCCAACTCACGAATTGAGCCTGGATCATGTGATGCCCAGGAGCCGTGGCGGGGGGATGGACTGGGAGAATATCGTCTGCGCTTGCGTCCGATGCAATGTCCGCAAGGGGGGTAGGACTCCCGCCGAGGCCGGTATGAAATTGACCAAGCCCCCGATCAAGCCGAAGACCAGCCCCACGCTCGGACTCAAACTCGCCAATCGCAAATATCAGAGCTGGAAAACCTTCATCGATAACGCGTACTGGACCGTCGAGTTGAAGTAAACCGGGCACGAGTGCGATCATGAATTCATTGGGGGTGCCGTGGAAAGAGTTTCGGGAATGATGTAAGCTACGTTGAGAGGTCACAGTTCGACCGAGACCGCCATTCGCCTCCCGAAGCGAGGGATCTTCCATGCCGCGCAGAATCGGGGTCCGTTCGAGAGCCGGCTTCACGCTCATCGAACTTCTCGTCGTTATCGCGATCATCGGCGTGCTCGTCGCACTGATCATGCCGGCCGTTCAATCGGCACGCGAGGCGGCCAGTCGGACCCAGTGCATCAACAATTTGAAGCAACTGGGACTCGCTTCGCAGGAGTATCACGACTCCTTCGGCAGTTTTCCGGGGGGGTGGTACTGCAACTCCGCGACCGATACGAATTGCGCGCCGACCGTGGCCCAGTCCTACATGTGGAACGGGCTCTCGGGATTGCTGGTCAAGCTCGAATTAGGGAACATTTACAACGAGCTGAATTTCAGTCTGCCGACCAATGATATCTCGAATATCACGGGTGTCCGTCGGACCATGAACGTGCTCGTCTGCCCGTCCAATCGTCGTGCCGCTGTCACTTCCAGCTCGAATACGAATAACGCCTCGAAGCTCGGGCCGTCGGATTATCGGGCGAACATGGCCTCCGGCTATAACGGGACCGCCACCCCCACTTATTCCGCAGGGACGACCGATCCAACCAATACCACCGACACCAGTAATCCCCCCCTTCCCCTGATCGGGATCTTCGACAACGGGATGTCGTATCAGAACTCCGAAGTCAGCATTGCCGATGTCACCGATGGGACAACAAATACCATCTTGATCGGCGAGAGCCTGACCGGCACCTGGCCCGAGGCCAGCTCTTGCTGCGTCCGGACCACGGTCGACCGGACTCTCAACAAGCCCATCAAGATCAAGGGGACGAACTACTACACCTACTGGATGAGCAAGCATCCCGGGATCGTCAACTTCCTGAAATGCGATGGAAGCGTCAGCTCGGTCACCAACCAGATCAACAAGCTTGTGTTGGTGAAGATGATGACGAGAGACGGTGGTGAAGCCATCTCGGCCGATCAGATGAAGTAATCCCCAATGAACTGAGCCTGGAAATCCTGCTCCGCTCGACCGATCGGAGTTGAGGAAACATCGGCGAAACGAAGAACCCCGGCTCATCGGTCCGGGGTCTTTCGTTTTATGAAATGCTTGAGATTTCAGGCCTGGTGCATCAGGATTTCTGCTTGCAATTCGCGCCTTCGAGTGCATCACGCTTCTCGGTGATCACCGGGCACTTGGGGGATTCCTCGGCGTTCAGCGCCGTGAAGTCTTTCCAGTCCTCGGGCAGGTTGTCTTCGTGGAAGATAGCCTCGACGGGGCATTCGGGGACGCAGGCCTCGCAGTCGATGCATTCTTCGGGATGAATGTAAAGCATCTGCGCGCCCTCGTAGAAGCAATCCACGGGGCAGACGACGACGCAGTCGGTATATTTGCAATCGAAGCAAGGCTCGGCGACGACGTGGGACATTCCCAACTCCTCTCGGGGATTTTCCGCAGCGGTGATCGACGATCGGCCGCCCCGGGCGGTTATCGACCGATCGTGCACTCATCTTAAGAAGATGCCGGGTAAAGGGTCAAGTCGGCCCCTGGTTGTTCCTGGTCAAAGGGACTTACGGCGAGCCGTCTTGATGGTGATCGGCTTCAAGGGCACGTTCTCGAATGGCATCTGTTCGGAGTCGAGCTTCGTGGTCGTCTCGGACTTCGCGATCGTATCAATCACGTCGAGGCCTTCGGTGACCTTTCCGAAGACGGCATAACCTCCCGCGTATCGATCGAGCTGGGGATTCGAGCCGTGATTGATGAAGAACTGCGAAGTCGCGGAATCCTCCGCCTTGGCGCGGGCCATCGCGATGGTTCCGGGTGTATTGCTCAGGCCATTGCTGGACTCATTCTTGATCGGCGGTAGCGACCCCTCCTTCTTCTCGACCAGGATGTTATTGACCTCGCGCATCCCGCCACCCTGAATCATGAACCGGGGGATCACCCGGTGGAAGATCAGGCCGTCATAAAAACCGCTATCGACGTACTTGAGAAAGTTTTCGACCGTGATCGGGGCCTTGGCGCGGTCGAGTTCGAGGGTGATCGGCCCGGCCGTGGTGTCCAGGATGACGACCGGATGATCGTCGTCCTCTAAGGCTGGGCCACTCGCGAGGATGGTCGAGGCCAGGACCAACGCGATCGGGATCCGGGAACGGGAGAGCATCGATAACCCTCGACGGTTGATCGGGAAAGAGGGCAATAGTGCGTCTGAAGAATGTCCCATCATGAATCAACGGGAATCCTGACTTCCATTCGATCCGGAACTTGGGAAGCCTGGGGTTGTGAGATCATCGGATGATGACCGGAGCGAGTCAAGGATGGTCGAGTATCGAATGCGGCCGGGCCCCTGGGACGAAGGGCCCGGCCGCGAGTCAATTGGTTAGCCCCGGTATCGAGACTTAGTGGACGATTTCCTTGAGGAGCGAGGCGAGTTCGGTGGCCATCGCGGCGGGGAGTCGGTCGCCGGCGGCCTGGGCGTTCTTGAGGTAATCGGCGGCCTTGCTGGCCCTCGACTTGTCGGCGGCCATCAAGCGGCCCATGTGGTAGTTCAGGACGGGGTGCTCTGGCGATTTGCCGAGCCCCTTCTTGTACGACTCCTCGGCGTCTCTAGGCCGATTGAGCTTCTCCTGGATCGAGCCGAGCGTGTCGTAGAATTCGCCCGGCAGGCTACTGGGATCGACCCGCTGGAGGAGGCCCTGGGCCAGTTCGAGCGCGTCCTCGCTCTTTTGCTGATAGCTGCTGAGGATCCAGGCCTTGTTATTTACGGCGGCCACGACGTCGGGCTGATCGGCGAGGATCTTGTCGTACTCCGCGAGCGAACGATTGAGGAGTTCGCGGGAACGAGCCGGGTCGAGCTGCTGAGCCTCGGACATGGTCAGCAAGAGGTCGCCGAGGTTGAGCCGAGCCTCGACCGATCCCAGCTTCTCGGCTGCTTTCTCGGCCCAGGGAAGCGCCTCGTCGGGCAGGTTTGCACGGGAGTAGCCGTTAGAGACGGCCAGGGTCCGTTCACCGCTCGGGTCGTCCTGGGTGGAGGAACTGGCGAGGGCCCGAGCCTCGTCGAGGTCCGCCTTGGGAGCGGGCTGGCCCTTGGCTCGGGGCTCGGCCAGGATCTGGATGGCCGAGGTGAGGGCGTTGGCGTCGTTGGGATCCACCTTGAGGGCTTCTTTGAGGGAGGCGACCGCCTTGGCCCTCTGATCGCTCATCATGTGGATGTCGGCGGTGAGGTAGTAGGCGTCGGAGAAGTCGGGCCGGGCCTTGATGGCGGCGGCAAGCCGCTCGATGGCCTGGGCTCGGTTAGCCTGGACCTGCGACGAGGCTCCGGTCTGCGCGGCCAGTGCTCGGGCCTCGACCAGCAGGGCAGCCATCCCGTTCGGAGATTCGGGTTCGGCATCGGTCAGGAACTTCGCCTGGCGGATCGCCTCGTCAATCCGGCCATTCCGCAGGCTTAGACGGGCCAGTTGAAGCCGGGCGTCGGGCAGCCTGGGATTTCGGGTCAGGGCCTCGGCGTAGGAGTCGGCCGCCTCCCGGAATTGGGACCTGATGGCGAAGATCTGGGCCCGAAGGAGAGGACCGACCGGTGATCCCTTGGCCATCTCGTCGACCTCCTGGGTCAAGGTCAAGGCCCGAGAGGTGTCGCCCCGGCGAATTTCCAATTCGCACTCAAGCTGCGGGAAGATCGGATCGGTCGCGAACTTGGTGCGGTATTCCGCGATCAACGAGCCGGCCTTGTCATCGAGACGCTTGGCCTCGGCCTGATTACCCTGACGGCTGGCTTCGATCGACTGCGCGGCGATCATTCTGATCTGAGAGTTCGCGGACGAGGCGTCGGTCGGGTCATCGCGGAGGAGTTCCGAGGCGGTCCTCTCCGCCGAGGCGTAATCACCCTGGTCGCCGTAGACGGTCAAGAGCATCCGGCGGTAGGGCCCCTTGGGGTTGGCCTTGGCCTTCTCTTCGACGAAGGACGCGGCGGCCTTGGGTCCCTGGAGCTTGGTGAGCATCCGGCACTTGGCCTGGATCAGTTCGGCCGAGTCGGGGAGCTGTTCCAGGCCCTGATCGAGAACCTTCAGGGCTCGCTCGGCCCCCTGCCCCTTGTCTGTCGGAGGGGTGATTGACTCGACGGCGGCCATCATCAGGTAGAAGACGGGCGGAGCTTTCTCTTCTCCCTTGGTCGCGACCTCGACCGCCTTGCGGATCGTCGCGGAGGCTTCGTCGTATTTTCCGGTCCGGGCGAGGATTTCGGCGCGGGTGACGACCGCTCCCGGGTAGGCGGGCTGGGTTTTCAGGATCTCGTCGCAGAGGGTCAGGGCCTTGTCGTCCTCATTATTGATCCGGTAGTAGGTGGCTGCCCGGACGCGTTCCTCGTCGCTCGGCGGAGACTTGGGATCATTCAGCAGCGATTCGATCTCGGTACGGGCGGTGGGCCACTCTTTCTTGGCCGACTCGGCCGCGACGATCTGCCAGCGGATCGCCCGTGAGATTCCCGAGGCCGAGCCATCCTTGAGCATCTGTCGGTAGCGGGCGATGGCCGAGTCGAGCTCGCCGTTCTCCATCGCCAGGCCGGCCAGCGCCGATTGCGAGGCCGTGGCCAGCGAGATCCCGGTATCGACTTCCTTGACCGAATCACCGACGGCGAGCGACTCGAAGATGCGGGCGGCTCCTTCGGGATCGGCCCGTCCATCGAGCTGAGCCTTCCAGAACTGGACAACCTTGTTGCTGGGGTCCTTCTTCAGGGCGGCGTCGAAGAACCCGGAGGCGGTGGTCAGGTCGTTCTTGGCCAGGGCCATCTGGGCGTCGAGCAGGTCGCCCGTGGCAGCGTTCTTCCAGCGGGTCCGAATCTTGGCGATCGAAGCTGCGACCGCCTCGAAGTTCTTGGCTTCGAGATCCAGCAGGGCGAGCTGGACCAAGGGGGCGGAATTGTCGCCTCGATCCGCGACATCGCCGAGGACCTTGCGGGCATCGTCGGGCCGTCCGAGTTCCTGGGCGAGGATCTGGGCCCGGAGCTGGACCGCTGCCACGTTGTCAGGGACCTTGGCCAGGTAAGCGGATAGGATTTGGTCGGCTTCCTGAGGCTTCTTCTCCTTCACTCGGAGAGAGGCATCGAGCACGGCCAGCTCGCTACTTTCGGGAAACTTGGCACGGGCCTGTTCGAGCCGCTTACGGGCCTCGTCGTCCCGCTTCAGTTCGCCCAGGGTCAAGACGGCCAGATTCTCGGCGGCGGGGCCGGCTTTACCCTTGGAGACCAGCCAGTCGATCCGCTTGAGGGCATCGGCGGGTCGGCCGAGCATGACCTCGATCTGGGCCAGTCGAAGCTCGACGGCCGGGGTCGCGTCCTGCCCGTTGGCGAATGCACGGGTGTACTCCTCGACCGCCTTCTTGAGGTCGCTCGGAGTCTTCCTGGCCTGGTGAATCTCTCCGCTCAGGAGGTGCAGGGTCCCTTCTAGATCGCGGGGGAGCCGACCCTGCTCGATCTCCTGGAGCATCCGGGCCACGATTGGCTCGGCGTCCTCGGGATAACCGGCCTGCACGACCGCCCAGGCGGTCCAGATCTGATACTGGGGCTCGAGGTTTCCAAGGCGCTGGGCCAACTGGAGGTATTGCCTCCCCATCGTCGGCTCCTGGTTGAGGATCAGGGCCACGCCGTAGCGGGCCTGGGCCTCGGCCAGGTGGTCGAGCTGGGTCGCGGCGATCTTGAGATGACCCAGAGCCGAGGCCCGGAGTTTGGCTTGCTCGGCCCGAGGGATGTCGCCGACCTGAGCATCGATCACCAGTCCGGCCTTCTCCAGCTCGATCGCCCCCTGGAAGAGGTGGCCGAGGGCCTGGTAGCGGGCGGGCTTGCAGTCCAGCAGGGCTTTCACATGGGGCGCGGCGTTGGCCTGGCGGTCCTTATCGGCGAAGTTGGCGAGCGAAGCCTCTACCGCCAGGGCATGCAGGCCCATCGCGGTCTCCGAGGCCGCCTGCTTGAGGCCGGCGGGCGACTTGAGCCCCTGGTTCGCGACGGCCAGGCAGCGGTCCCGCTGGTCGCGGAAGCGGAGGTGATCGGCGTAGGCCAGGAAGACATTCAATTCCGGGTAAGGCTTGACTGCCAGTGACTTCTGGAAAATGGCCTCGGCGGCCTGTTCGAGTGTATTGCCGTACTCCTTGAGACGATCACTCGCGGCCGGGGCTTCCAAGGCTCGCTCGGCCATGGAACGCTGGACTTCCTCGATCAGGAGACTGATCCGGGCGATCCGGGTCGAGGGGATCTCGGGCTCGGACGAGGCGGCGAGGGCCTCCTTGGTGACCGCTTCGATTGGCCCGGCCAGTTCGGAGGCGTCCTTGGTCTCGGCGACGTCCAGGACGCGGAGCTTCAGCAATGCCATCCGGTCGAGAGAGTCGGCATCGGCCGGGAGGGTCATCGATCGGACCCGATCGAAAATCTTATCCACTGCCGGAGAATCGTTAGCGAGCGCGGCCATCCGGACCGCGATCCATTCGGTCCGGACCCTCCGGGGCGTTTCGGCCTCCAGGGCGGAGACATGCCGCCGAAGTTCCGCGACGTTGGGAGCCGTCTGGTCGAATTCGTGCGAAGCCAGGATAAAATGGGCATCCCGATTGTTCGGGTCCAGAGTGATGAGGTCGCGAGCCCAACGGACCTGTTCGTCCACATCATCCTGCCGGATCGCCTCGGCGAGCATCCGTCGCCTTGGGCCAACGAGCTTGGTCCCGGCCTTGGCTGCGGCCGTCAACGAGCCCACATAGAGAGCCCGAAGCTCGGACTTCTTCTCGACGGGGGCCTTGCGGATCCACTCCTCGTAGAAGTCGGCCATCTCCTCGTGGAGCTTGGCGTTTCGACCATCCGCCTTGAGGACTTGCTGGTAATCGATCTTGGCTTCGTCAAAGGCTCCGGCCTTGCGTTCGGCGCGGGCCCTATCCAGGAAATGTTCGGTCCCCCGAGCACCCATGACCGTGGCGATGGTCATCAGGCCCACCAGGCCGACGACCACGAAGAGGCCGGAGAGAATCAGTAGGGGTTTCCATCGAACGGTCATCGGGCACTACTCCTTGGCTCGTGGGGCCGGGTCTCGCGCTTCGAGGTCGATCCCCGCGAAGGCGACCATCCGGGTCGGAATCGCGGACCATCGAGGCGCGGCGGTGAAAACTCGGGGGGAGGCGTCATTCGCTCTGGGCGACCCTCGGATCGGGCTCACGTACTCAGGAGGCCGAATCGAACGAATGGCCGACAACGGGTCGCATGGGGTCCGAGGGTGGATGCGCCTCCCACTCCCTGGACCTCGAAAATCCAGCCACGGGGACGACAGAGGACACCCGGATGGAGATTTAAAACCGGTTCCGCTATCGGTTTCGGGCCATCGTTGTTTCGAAACGAGATAGGCCACCTTCCGCGTGGAAAGGTGGCCTTGAACGGGGGTGGAAGGGAAATCGCGGTCTCGATCGAGACGGATTGAAACCACCACGATCCGAGAACGTTCGCGGCCCATTTAGGACGAAGTGCTCAGCGTCGGAGCGTTGGCATGGAGGAGAAAATCTCCGCGATCCGATTTGCGACCGGGAGGTTCAAGCCCTGAGTTACGACGGCCGTCGAGAACCGGGACGGGCCCCGACGGGTCACGACCGCCGATCGGTTCCAGCAATGGGGGCAGGAGTTACGATCGGTCGAGCCGACGTTGGCGTATCGCTCGGGGTCCTTCACGAATCGTTGACGTTCCGCATCGTCCTTGAAGAGGAAAAGATGCCCGGCGTAGACGACACCCCATCGAGGGTCGCCCGGATGGAAGTCGCCTCGATCCACCTGACTGACCGGGCATCGACCGCTATTGGCGGGCGCGAAAGAGTCGGGCTTTGCCAGGAATGCAAGACGGGTCGCCTCGTCTGCGAACCGGAAAGTTCGACCGTGATGTTCGAGCGATAACTCGGGGCGACCCGGGACCAATTTCTGCTCTCGGAGCAGGCTGACCGGGCAATACCCCGCCAGGGCGACCGATTCGTCCTTCCCTGGCTTCTTCTTCCGAGACGCGATCTGCTCGGCGGTGCGCCCCTCGCGTCGGAGGAGCGCGGTGAGCGCCGCCTCGAAATGCTCGGGGTCGATATACCCTTCAAACTTGTCAATCACCTCGCCGTCAGGGCGGACGATCACCGTCGAAGGGAGCGAGGAAAGGCCCAGGCTCAAGGCCAATGACTCATGTTCATCGGAGCGAAGTTTGACCGGCACGAATCGCTCGACCGATTCGAGGATCACGGAAGGGTGGACAAAAGTAGATCGATCCATCCTGCGGCAATTGATGCACCAGGGGCCGGTAAATTGAATCCAGAGGAGTAGGTCTCGCGACTTGGCCTCGGCCTGCGCCTTGGCGAGGTCATCGCGCCAATTGATGTTGCGGACTTCATCGGCCGCGATGGAGCTATGTGTCAAGGGCGAGCCGAGTAGGCCGAGCGCCAGGAAGGCGCCCAAGCCGACCCGGATCCTCCGGGAAGCGAGGTTGAACATCGTGATACTCCGTCATTCGGCGGCTGGGATGGGTGGAACCAGTCGGGCGAGTCGCGGCAGCTTCGGAGTCGGCAAAACGCCCCATCCCTTGAGCGACCACACGCCGGGCGAGCGTGCGGGCCTGACCGTCGTCGGAGGATCTTCCTGAGCTGAAACTGATGGAATCATCGGATCGAATCAGGTGCCCCCTCAAGGAATTATCCAGGATTCTATCCCATGGGATGTCATCGCGTCACTTCATTCGAGTTATCCCTAACATCGCACACAATCAGGAGTTCCTGACCTGGTTGAGTCGATATTTTTTCCCGCCGGACCGTAGCGAATCATCGAATTCTAAGGTGGTCGCGGAAATCCTGCCGCTACCTTGCGAGTTTCGATCGCTCGTCGAATCGGGTTGAGATTTGTGAACGGAAATGGAAGTAAGGCAATGGTGAGTGAAAGCATCATTGTCTGCAAAGTAAAGCTTGAAGTGGATTGATTTCAAGTTAATAAAGCCGAAATTGGGGCATCCCAAATGCCGTTTCAGTAATTCGTGGATTGGCTCGGCCGATTCTAGTAATCAAAAATACGCATTTCGGATGGACCCTCGCGGAGTCCTGCCCAGACAAGTTCGGACAAAGGCCGAACAGGCCTGGTCCTTCCTCGTCGAATACGTCCTGTCGAACGTCGCGCTGGCCCCGATTTACATCCTCCCCTCAAGGAGGAACTCCATCGGGCAGGAAGTCGCAACGATCGGCATGATAAAATGCATTCGGTTTCACGTGATCGCATAAGCATCATAGAGGATGAACATGGCGATGGAGCAAGCGATTGCCGGGCGGCTTCCGTCCGCGAGTAGACGTGATCATCGAGTGGGAGCAAAACCACGGCGGAGATTCCGGCCGATCCTCGACCCGCTTGAAGGTCGGGCGTTGCTGGCGACCTGGGTCAACCAGGGGCCGGCGTCGATCCTCGGCGGGCAGAGCGAAGGAATCGTCGGGACGGGTTCCGCGGCAAATCCCGATAATCCGGTATCCGGGGCCGTGGAGGCCATCGCCGCCCAGCCGAATAACGCCGATATCGTGTACGCCGCCACGACGAACGGTGGCGTCTGGAAGACGACCAACGCGACCGCCGCGAGTCCCCACTGGACACCTCTGACGGATACTCAGATCACGCTCTCCAGCGGCGATATCGAATTCGATCCGTTAGATCCCACTTACCAGACGCTCTATGTCGGGACCGGGAGTTTCAGCAGTTCAGGTAACGACGGTACCCCCGGACGAGGCCTGCTGAAGACCACCGATGGCGGGGCAACCTGGACGAATCTCAATCCCGGGGGCATTTTCAATGGCCGTTACGTCAAGAGCGTGGTGCCGACCAAGCTCGATGGCGGGAACGTCCTCCTGGTCGGCACCTTCTATGATGGAGGAGGCGTCTATCGGAGCCCCGATGGCGGGACGACCTTCACTCGGCTCTCCGGAGCATCGACCTCGGGGCTTCCCGCCGCGGGCGTGAGCATCCTGGTGCCGGACCCCTTCAACGCCAATGTGTTCTATGCCGGGGTGCCCGGAGATGGGGTGTATCGGAGTGACGACGGGGGAGCCACCTGGACTCCGAAGGACGTTGGACTCGTCTCCCCGACGGTCTCCAACGACCGAGTCGAGCTCGCCCCCAGCCCGGCGCAGTCGGGGGTGCTCTTCGCGACCCTGATCAACAATGGAGTGCCGGTCGGCTTCTATCGGACGATCACCTCGGGAGATTCGTGGACCCCGATGGACCTGGCGGGGACCAATGATCCCGGGGGATTCGTCGGGACCAACCCCGGCGAGGAGGAAGGTGAGGAGGAAGTCCCGGGCGCCCAGGGTTTCTTGCATTTCGCCCTGCTGGCCGACCTGACCAACCCCTTTGTGGTGTTCGCTTCGGGCGACCGGCAACCCGACCAACTTCCCAGCTCGGTCGGAGCCCGGCAATATAGTGGCCGTGCCTTCCGCGGCGATGCCTCCCTTCCCTCGGGCCAGCAGTGGGAGCCGATCACCAATAACTTCGCCAACCCGGATGGCGTAGTCGGCGGGACCTCTCCGCATGCCGACTCTCGCGATATGGTGTTCGACGCCAACGGGAATATCCTCCAGGGGAATGACGGCGGAATTTACCGGCTGGTCAATCCGAGCGGGACGGCGTCCACTCGTCGGTGGGATTCGGCGATTGGCGACCTGCGGAACACCGAGTTCATCTCGACGGCCTACTCATCCGTGAGCCACACCGTGTTCGGTGGGGCGCAGGATGTCGGGACGTCTTTCCAGATTTCCACGGACAATTCCGTTCCCTGGGGCGAGCTACTCGGCGGCGATGGGGGGGTGGTCGGCGTCGACGATACTTCCAATCCCGGTTACTCGACCCGCTACACCAGCTTCCAGTTCTTCGGTTTCTTCAACCGATCGACCTGGGACGCGGATAATAATCTCCTCGACCTCCAGCCGGTCGGATTGGTCGTCAACGGGACGGGGGGCGCGACGCTCGGCCAGTTCGACCCGACGATCCAGTTCTACCAGCCGTTCAAGCTCAACGCGGTGGATCCGACCCGGGTGATCATCGGGACGGATTACGTTTACGAGTCCTCAAACCAGGGCGACAACCTCACCTTCCTCGGCTATTCAGGGACCGTGTACAGCCTGGCCTACGGAGGTCGATATCGGGGGGTGGCCAATCCGAATGCCCTCTACATCGGCTCGTATGACTTCTCGAGTGGGGCACCGCACCTGTACGTCCGGACGACGGGGGGATTTGCCGACGTCGAAGCGAGCTACAATGCCGCCGGGGGATTCCTCGCCCGAGATATCGTCCTGGACCCGCAGAATTATCGTCGAGCGTTCGCCGTGGATTACTTCGGCGGGATCTTCGCCACGTTCAACGCGGGTGCGTCCTGGGTGAACATCACGGGCAATCTAGCGGCGCTCGCACCTGGCGGCACGCCAGATCCGAGGTCGATTGCATTCATCGGCAACTCGCAAAACTACGATAGTGCCGTGATCGCCGTCGGTGGTTATGGAGGGGTATACGCCGTCAAGAGCCCGGGGCTGGCGGGTACCAACCCGACCTGGTTCAAGCTGGGCGACGGGATGAGCAACGCGCTGGTCAATAGCCTCCAGTACAATATCGCCGATGATGTCCTGGTCGCCGGCACACTGGGTCGGGGAAGTTGGACTCTGCAGCATCCCACCGGTGGGGTCACGGTTCCCTCAGCCACGGTGACGCAACTCGCCGTCTCGGTCAAATATCCCTCGAGCCGCGCGATTCCGATTCCTGTGACCTCTCTTTCCATCGCCTCGAGCGGGATCCGGGGCTTGCCTCCGATCGTGGCGCCCTCGTCGAAGTACGCCGTCAGTCGAGCCCTCATCCCGCTCGTCACGGTGGGCACGAACAAGGTCGGTATCCCGACTCCTCCACAGATGAAGGATGCGTCTCAGGTTTTGCTGGACTTCGTCGCTGCCGGCAAGAAGCGTTCCTCCTCGGGCTTCGCGGGCGTGACCAAAGGCTGAGGGCATTCTTGAAATCCTCCCGATCTCCGGGTCGTCCTACGGCCCGGGGGTGATCTCATCGAGCCCGATCGGCGAGGGCTGATTCGGTATGGATCGGGCCTCGCGATGAGTTGTTTTCCCATTCTAGTGAAATTATTGATTTCAGGAGACTTTCATGTACCGAATCTTGCCGCGGCGGGCTTTGCTCCGATTCATCGCTTCTTCTTCCCTGGTCCTCCTGTTCGGGTTCGCTTCGGCTCAGGCTGACTTCGTCACGATCGATTTTGATACGTTGCCGGTTGAGCCTCTAGCCCCGACGATCTTCAGCAACCCTCGGCAAGATCTGGCGATCGCCGGCCTGGCAACCGTCGAGGGGGGGACTCTCATCAGCACTCCGACCGGTCTCGCTTCCTTCGACCCCGGCGGTGGCCTGCGAAATGCTTACGGCACGCAGTCGGACACAAGTTTCGGATACGCTCAGAATCTGACGATCAACTTCGATCCGTCGAAACTCGTGACCCGGGTTACGGGGACCCTATTCAACGGCTTCACGGACCTGAATACGTATACCGTCTCCATCTTCGACGGGGCAAACTTGGTCGGCTCGACGGACCTTGTCGATCTCTCCGACACTTCGCTCCCCGACGGATTCGGCGTTTGGGACCTTTCGGCCTCCTCGATCACCCGACTGGTCATCACGCCCGACACCACCTTCAGCGGTGGTTCGTGGGACTATTTCATCGATAACGTGGGCGTGACCTTCACTACTGCCGTCCCCGAGCCTTCCAGTGTCTTCTCGATGGTCATCGGTCTGTCTTGCCTGGCGGGGATCGGTCGTCGAGTTTGCCTCCGGCTCTGATTTGTCCGGATCGTTCGAATCGAACACCGAGACCCCGGTCGAGAGCCTGTCGGCCCTCGCCGGGGTCTTTCATTCCTCCCAGTCCCCGGGCAATTAGCTTCCGAACGCAACTCAACGATGAGAGTTTCTGGATTTCCGGAGCGCGAGCGGTGCCGAGAGCAGTTCATTGACCAGGAAGGCTTCGCGGAGCCGGACGGGATCGTTCATCATCTTGCTGAGGGACGAAATCGTCGGGATCAGTGCCGTGGTCGTGGAGGGCAAGGACGGTGCATCGGCGAGGGTCGAGCCTGTTGAGGTCGCCATCGGTGCGATGGTCGTCAGGGGCGTCATCGCGACCGTGTTGGCGAGATGCTGATTGACGTTCTGGGATACCCCTCCGAGCTTCGGACGAGAAGGCGGGGCCTCAGACTTACGCGCCGGGACCGTGGCCTGTCGGACCCGGCCTTGTCGGCGAGGTCCGGTGATCTGGGCAGGACGAGCCTGACCGGGTCGGGGATTACGGGCCGGGTCGGGTTGGATAATCAGGATATCATCGTCGCCGATCGGGACCCGACGAACTCCCGAGTTTGGGCCAGCTCCTGCGGGAGCCCAGCGCATGGTCGGATCGGCCGGTCGGGGTCCCCCTGGTGGAGGCCCACTCGGATTTCGGGTCGGGAAGGCCTTCGACTCGCGATTGAAGAGCGAGGTGAGTGCCCAGATCGCGAGGAAGGTGAGCGGGACGATGGCCCGGATCAACTGGTCCCAGTTATTATTCATGGTCAAGCCTCGGCCGTTTCCCGATGGAGAGGGACACTCAGGAATTGACCGGCTCTCGACGAGCATTGGTCGTGCTGGTACCGGCGATCGAGGACCTCATCTCGGTGTCGGCCTGGATGTTCCGGAGATTGTAATAGTCGGTCACGCCCAGGTTGCCCTTGCGGAATGCCTCGGCGATGGCCAGGGGGATTTCGGCCTCGGAGGCGATCACCTTGGCTCGATTCTCCTGGACGCCGGCCAGGAACTCCTGCTCCATCGCGACGGCGAAGGCCCGACGTTCCTCGGCCTTGGCCCGAGCAACCCTCGTATCGGCCTCGGCCTGAGCGGCCTGGAGATTGGCTCCGATATTGTCGCCCACGTCGATATCGGCGATGTCGATCGAGAGGATCTCGAACGCCGTCCCGGCGTCCAGCCCCTTCTCCAGGACTCGCTTGGAGATCGAATCGGGGTTTTCCAGGACGAGGTTGTGCGACTCGGCCGAGCCGATGGTCGTGACGATACCCTCGCCCACGCGGGCGATAATGGTTTCCTCGGTCGCACCGCCGACCAGTCGATCGATGTTGGTCCGGACCGTCACGCGGGCTTTCACCTTGAGCTGGATGCCGTTCTTGGCAATTCCGTCGATGGTCTGACGCCCCTTGGTCGGGTCGGGACAGTCGATCACCTTGGGATTGACGCTGGTCTGGACCGCATCCAGCACATTCCGCCCGGCCAGGTCGATGGCGGCCGCCCGCTTGTACGAGAGAGGGATATCCGCGCGGTTGGCGGCGATCAGGGCCCTGACGACGTTGGGGACATTGCCGCCGGCCAGGTAGTGGGCTTCCAGGCTCCTGGTGGTGACGCCGTCCTTCTCGCTCAGTCCGGCCTGCACGGCCATGATCTTGGACCGGACGATGATATTCGGATTCACCTTTCGGAGAGACATTCCGACCAGCTCCACCAAGGTGACTTTCGCCTCGGAGAACTTGGCCTGGATCCAGAGATTGAAGTACTTCGCCATCACAAGGGCGAGGATCAATACGACGAAGGCGATGAAGGCGATGGTCGCCAGCATCACGTATCCCCATCCGCCGGGGTTGGGGGCTTGAGCGAAGATCGGGTTGAACATGGGATATCTCTCGGGTGGTCGAAAGTCCGGCCGTCTTCGATCAGAACACCTGGTTGCTCTATACGCCCGGATCGCGGACGGGGAGGCCCCCGCCTTGCTGAGCGGCTGGCCCCATAATCAACGAGTTCCCTCTATCTTAGGGCAATGTCCGACGCGAAGCGAGGGAGCGCCGACAGCCCGTGAGATCAGCCTTCAGCTTCATCGGAAATCGAAGCTTGAGGAGCCTCGCGGACGATTAGCCGGCCCGATCGGACTTGAATGGCAAGGACTGTCGAACCGGTCGGGATCAGGCCCTGTTCCGCAAGACCTTCGAGACGCCTACCCTCGAATTCGACCTTGCCGGACGGACGGAGTGGAGTCACGGCCAGACCGGGGCATCCGATCAATCGACCAAGATCGCGGGCATCGCGATCCAGTTCCGAATCCTCGTCCAGGGGTGGCCGCCTCATCAGGCTCGAGAAGGCCCAGAGGGAAATGGCCAGAATCGAAGGGACGAGGACCGCCTCTGCCACGAGGAATTGATGGCCTAGCTCGGCCGATCGCGAATACGCGGCATAGAGGCAGAAGCCGAGCAGGCCGGATGCGGGCAGGATCAGCAGACCCGCCGTCGGGAGGAACACCTCGGCGACCAGTAGTAAAAGGCCGATGACCAGGACGATCACGCAGATTGTCGTCGAGATCATGGAAGTTGGAGCCTCGCCGTCGTTCGCGGTCCTTCCGAGTTCAGGCCACCGGCTTGACGATCACCTTCATCCCCTGGACATCGACGACCTCGATCAAGGTATCCCGCTCGATGTAATAGCCGTCGGCCAGGACCTCGACCAGGAGATTCCCGAACCGGGCCTTTCCGGTGGGCCTAAGGACGGTGGTCGACCGCCCGGTCTCCCCCATCAAGAAAGCCAGGGATTCATAAGCCTCGGTCGTCGGAGGCTTGACCATCGGATCGTCGAGTTCGGAACCGTTATAGGTTTCGGGCTTGAGGACCATCCGGTTGAATATCGGCAGCGAGGGGATGTATTTGCCCACGAGGGCCGCCCCGACCCCGACCCCGACCATCACGGCGACGACCTGGAAGAGAGTGCCGGCCATCTGGCGATATTCATATTCCTGGGTCGGCCAGATGAAGGTGTGACTGGCCATCACAATGCTGGTAACGACCAGGGTGAATCCACTGAGCCCGAACACGCCGAAGCCTGGGAAGACGAACAATTCCAGACCCAGGCAGATCAGCCCGACCAGAAAGAGGAGGATCTCCAGCTGGTCGGCCGTACCGCTCAGATAACGGCTCCAGAAGAAGAGGAGGAAAGCCAGGGCCGAGATCACCGCCGGCAGTCCGACACCCGGCATCTTGATCTCGAGGATCAGCATGAATACTCCGACGAACAGGATCACCCAGCTCACGAATGGATCGTTCAGGGTGGTGACCAGGCCATCAACCCAGGTAGGGCCATCCACCCGGATCGTCTTGCCCCTGAGTCCGTAAAGTGCCTTGAAACCTTCGACATCCTCCACCTCTTCTCCCAGGCCGAATGTCCCGGCCTCGCCCGATCGGACGACCAGGACCTCGCCGGGTTCCTTGACCGTGGATGGGTTCAGGTAGCGTATCGGGTCGGCCGAAGCTTCGGCTTCCAGGACGAGGACCGCGGCGCCACTCCGAGAATCGGTGGCCTGGACGATCCGGGCATTGCTATCGACCATGGCGTGGGCCACGGCGGACGGGTGGCCTTTCTGAGTCGCCAGCCCCTCCGCTCGCTTGGTCAAGCTATCGATCTGGCCCTCGGTCAGATCCTGGACCTGATCATTCCGCCCGGTGATCAATTGCCGGACGCCCCCCATCTGGCTCCCTCGCCGGAAGACAATCTCGTCGCAAGCCAGGGCGATCAGGGCCGAGACCCCCGTGGCCCGGTCATCGACAAACGCGATCGTCTTCATGTCCTGGATGTCGGCGATCAAGGTCGCCACGTTATTGGCCGAGGTATTCAGTCCGCCCTGGCTATTGATCTGGAAGAAGACGAGATTCACGCCTTCCCGACGGGCCTGCTCGACCCTCCTGCGGAGATAAGCCTCCTTGATCGGATCGATCCGGCCATCGATCTGGATCCAGACAGGCCGGGGTTCCTGAAGTAGGGTCGGGTCATCGGCCAGGGCCCGGGTCCCAAGATGATAGACGTTGGCAATCTCGGCGCGGTTGTCGGCGGTCAGCTTGGAGAAGCCTTCTTCGCGGGCCCGCCGAGCCGTTATTTCCCCGCGACTCCCACCTTCCCAGGCATCCTTTATGTCCTGATCGGCAACCTGGTTGGTCTTGAGAAACTCCGGGAGCGATTCGGGGAGAACATAATGCACCTGGCGGTCGGCAGTTTGGACGACCTTGAGATCGGCATTGGTGTCGAGCAGCCCGGCATAGAGGTCCGGATCGCGCCCCTTCCGGCGGGCGAGCAGGCGGATTGGCTCTCGGTAGTCCGCCTTGACCTCTTGGCCCTTCGGCGTGATCGGTCCAATCGAGGCGTTCGGACCCATCACGATTTCATCGCAGGCCAGGGCGGGCAGGACCGCATAGCCCTGGAGCGGCTCGGGGACGTACGCGACCGTTAATCTGGCCCCGGCCAACTCGGTCGAGAGGTAGTTGGCCAGTTCGAACGAGGTTCCGAATCCGCTGGAGCCGGGAAGACTTCGGCCGGGCCGGATCTCGAAGATGAGTATGGGACGGGCGGTTTTCTGGGCGATCGATCGGGCGATGATCTGCTTGGTGGCGAGTTTAATCCGCTCGAAAGCGTCGCTATCGATTGGCTCCTCGATCAGGAAGAACTGACCGGGGTTGGGCTCGGGCACGACCTGGGCAGTAGCGGTTGAAATAGTTACGAAGCCGAGGCCCGCTATCAAAGTCGAGGCCGCAATGAGCAATCGCGCGGGATTCGATCCGATCAGCATTAGATGGACTCCCTCCGACGATCAGCCGGTGTCTCCGCGAGGCCGAGGTCGACAAGATCGACCCGGGCGGAGGGTTCAAGGCGGCCGGCCGTGGCAAGGCCCCGGAGGGCGGTGCCGGGGGTCGGGCAGAGGACGGCTTGTTCCGTCGGGAGCCGTCCCCGCTCGACGATTATAAGCCCGCCCCAGACCTCCGTCAAACTGAGGGAGATCGGGCGGGCGTGGCCGTCTTGAAGGCGTCTGTAGGAGGGAGCTTCGACTATCGAGGGGCAATGCCCGGTCGCATGGCCGGCTGCCGGACTCGCTGAGCCGGCTGGGCCTGTCCCTGAGCGGCCCGGCCGGGGGTGGCACCGGCCTTGGGGGCCGGGCTCTGGGCTTTCTGGCCGTCGCCGCCGGGGTTGTTGATCACTTTCCAACCCGCAAATCGCGCCGCCGCGAACAAGGCGGGATCGATCTTCTCGTTGGCCTTGACCCGCCCGATGATGAAGTTCTGCTCCTCTTTCTCGCCGACCGGGATCAGCCGGAGCTTGTTCGGGAAGAAGCGCTTCTTGTCCAGCCAGAGGTAGGCCGTCTTGAAGCTCTGCTGGTCGATCTCTTCCTTCGGCTTGATCTCGATCAAATATTCCTTCGCGTCCTGCCCCATCAGGACCAGACGGTACCGAGCCTTGACCTCGGAGGCTTTCATGTTGAACAGGAAGGGGAGCGGGCCTTGCTGGAGGGCTTTCTGTCGGACTTGCTTATCCAGCGGGAATACGTAGACCACTTTCTCGTCATACTGATATTGAAGGACATCCGTCCCGGTGCAAACGATCCGCTCCTCGGGGTGTGCCTCCAGCTTCAAGGGTTGCACGGGCTTGCCTTCCGCGTCGACCACGTACTTCTTGAATTCCAGGCAGGCCAGATCCGGACTCTGGAGAAGGGCCTGGCCCCGGTAATAGTCGTCACGCCAGGCCGGGCCCAGCTTGTCGATCCGGTCGAACACCACGTCGAGCGAGGTGATCTTCTTGCTCTGATTTTCCCAGTTGACGAGCAGAGCGTTCAGATCCCGCTGGGCCTGCAAGGCCTTCTGGGCAGGGTCGTCCTCGGCCTGCTGGGCCTTGACGACCTGATTGTCGACCGGTGCTGGAACTGGCGCGGTCGACTGGTTCGGGGCGGGAGCCACGGCTTGCCCAGTCGCGGTCCCGGCAACCCAGCTTCCGATCGCGAGTGTTATTGTCGAGATGATGAGCGTTCGCACGGGCGTTTTCCTCCTTGATTGCGCCGAAATCCTGGGCCGCTCCACCCGAACCCGAGGGGGCGATCCGGCCATCGCTCGGGACATTACCAAACAAGATTCAAGTCGACCACCCCAGCCGGTCGAAGGGGGGAACTCGGATTCCAGGGTTCTTGATGTCGGATGTACACCTGTCCGTGAAATCGCGAACAAGTCGCCTTCTCTTACTCCACCTCACGATGACGAGACCGCTCGGACATCACAGGCCCGAGTTTTCTTTTCTCGGAAATCGAGACGGATGATGTCCCGATCTGGCAACCAACCACGTAGTATGGATGAGTGCTTGGTGCGACGTGTAATTCTTGTGTCTTGTGCGAAATTAACTCCTGTTCCGACTGCACGAGAGCGAGGCCGGAGTCGCCCGCGTTCGTGGCATTTCGATAAGAAAAACTGAGGTCCGGTGGGAGACCCGTGTTTCGCCTTGATTCCCATTAAAGTGCTGCATAACGAGGGGAAAGCAGAATCACGGAGGTCGGTTTTGAGTCCGGAACGACATTTGCATCCTGAACCGGATGTGCTCGAGCGGTGTCTAGATCCGATGAGATAACTAATCGGTCCTGGTCAATTCGAGAGGCATTTCCCATGCGATCGAAGCCCCAGCCCCCTCGCGAAGCCGCTCCCCCCGAATGGGCCCTCCCGTTGATTGCCTCGGGGCCTCGGGGCCCAAGACGCATGGATTGACGGCGGTTCTCGGTCGATCGACAATACGGTAATGCCTGGGGCCGCGTACGCGGCTCTTCGGTTTGCCCCGGATCGTCGAGGCCCGAGGATGGATGTCTTTGATCGGCCACGGCTCCGCCCCTTGTCGGCCCGACGGGTCGATAAGTTCGGTGAGTCTTTCGTGGTCCTTGAAGACCCGATGGATCTGGCTCCCGGCCCGATCTCGATTCCGCTGGACTGCTATCTGCGATTCATTCGTCGATTCGATGGCAGTTCGAATCTCGACGAGATCGCCTCGCGTGTTTACCGAGAAACCGGCCAGAGAACCTCGACTCAGGATTTACTCGGTCTGGTCGAAAGCCTCGATCGGGCGATGCTGCTGGACGGTCCGAACTTCGCCGCTTACCGTCGGACGTATGCCGAGCAAGTCGTTCGCTTCTCCGCGCACGACGGCCACTCTTACGCTGCCGATCCCGCAACACTTCGAGCCCAGCTGACCCGGATCTTCCAACACCCGGACGCGGCGGGCCTCCCTTCTCAGCGGGTCGAGGACGGGCCGGGTCGGCTTCGGGGTATCCTCTGCCCGCATATCGACTTCGGACGAGGAGGATCAGTCTATACCTGGGCTTATCGCGAGCTGATCGAGCGCTCGGGAGCCGATATCTTCGTGATTCTCGGAGTGGCCCATCAGCCCTGCCGCCATCGTTTTGCCCTGACTCGCAAGGATTTCCAGACGCCTCTGGGACTGGTCCCGACCAACCGTGAGTTGGTTGATCGAATCGCCGAAACGGCCGGATCGCACTTCTTCGAGGATGAGTTGGCCCATCGGACCGAGCATTCGATCGAGTTCCAGGCCGTCTTCCTTCGTTTCCTGCTGGGTGATCGTCGAGACTTCACGATCGTGCCGATCCTGGTCGGCTCGTTCCACGACCTGATGGAGTCGGGGTCCGAGCCGATGGACGACCCCGAGGTGGCCAGGATGATCGAGGCCCTCCGCCTGGTCGGGGCGTCACCGGCTCGAAGAGTCGTATTCGTCGGCGCGATCGACCTGTGCCACGTCGGACCCGAGTTCGGAGACCGTGGACCAGTCGATGATTCGACCCTCGCGAGCGTCGAGAGCTTCGATCGAATGATGCTCGATCATGCCACACGGCTCGATGCACCCGGCTGGTTTCGCAAGGCGGCCGCGATCGGCAATCGTTGGCGGGTCTGCGGTCTGGCCGCAACTTACACGATGCTCCAGGCGATCGGGCCCTGCCGAGGGAGATTTCTCCGCTACGAGCAGTCGATCGACCCCGCCCGAACCTGTTGCGTCAGCTTCGCCAGTGTGGCCTATGACGACGAGGTCTGATCGCTTGTCCGCTTCCATCGATTTCCGAGCCGAGGTGGCCGAATACGACCGTCAAGCGGTGGTCGGGATTCTCGACGGATCGAGGCATCGGATGACCTATCGGACCCTCGGTCAGGGTCGCCCATTGATCCTGGTCCCTGGCCTCGCCTCGACCTATCACGCTTATGCTCCCACGCTCAACCGACTTTCCCGACGATTCCAGACCGTGCAGTTCGATTATCCGGGCGATCAACCGGACGATCAGGCCCAACTCGGTCGGATCACCCACGACGATCTCGTGGACGATCTATTCGCGCTGGCCGACCACCTGGAGATGAGGCGTCCTTCGTTGTTCGGCCTCTCCTTCGGCTCGACTATCGTCCTGAAAGCCTTACATCGACAGGGGCGACGGTTCTCGCGGGCCGCTCTCCAGGGAGGATTTGCCCGGAGGCCGCTCGGACTGATGGAGCGTGTCGCGCTAGCCCTGGGGCGACGGATCCCCGGGACGACCTCGACCCTTCCGTTCCATTCCTTCAGCCTGGCCCGGAAGACTCGCTCCACCTTCCCGGACGATCGGCCCGAGCTCTGGGATGTCTACATCGAGCAGAATGGGCTGACCCCGATCGTCGGGCTCGTGCATCGGCTCGACCTGCTCCGGGAGCTTGACCTTCGGCCGATGCTCGGCGAGATCTCGACCCGGATCTTGTTGATCCATGGATCGGCGGACAGGATCGTACCAACATCGCATTTCGACGAACTTCGGAAGGGTCTCCGACATTCGACCGGCATCATGATGCCCGGCGTCGGCCATCAGCCGCACTACACCCACCCGGAGGAATTGGCCGAGATGGTGGGCGATTTCCTCGCGTTCGGTCGAGCAAACAAGACGTGACGTGGCCGGCATGTCGCCGTTAGAATGGTTCCATTGATTCGGAGATGATCTGGGCAAGGGAATCCATCGTGGGCGAATCTGGCGGCAAGCTGGTCATTGTGGGGATCGGCGACGACGGGATGGCCGGCTTGACCGAGCCGGCTCGGAGGATCGTCCAGGAGGCGGACTTGATCCTCGGAGCCCCCTCGACACTTTCGTTGGTGGAGGGGGCGGTGGGACGCAAGGTCCCGCTGGACCCCGAGATGCCCGAGGCGCTCCGGCAGGTTCGCGCGGCCCTGAATTCGGCCCGGCCCGTCCTGGTCAGCGGCGGAGATCCCCTCTTCTACGGGGTGGCTCGCTACCTCTGCGACCGGCTCGGGAAAGAGCAATTCGAGGTCATCCCTCACGTCAGCAGCATGCAACTGGCGTTCGCTCGGGTGAAGGAAAGCTGGGATGACGCCTATCTCACCAGCCTGGCGGGCCGCCCCTTCGAAGCGATCGTCGACCGGGTCCGGACCGCCGAGAAGGTCGGGCTCTTCTCCAGCGACGAACATCCCCCATCGCGGATCTTCCGCGACCTGCTCGATCGAGGGATCGACTACTTCAAGGCCTACGTCTGCGAGAACCTCGGGTCGCCCGACGAGCGCGTGACCCAGGGAGAGATGTCCGACCTGGCCGGGCTCGATTTCGACCCGCTGAACGTCCTGATCCTGGTCCGGAAACCCGACCGGCCCGATCGGGCCAAGGGGGCCGGACGCTACCGGCTTTTCGGCAATCCGGATTATCTGTTCGCCCAGAGTCAGCCGAAGCGAGGATTGATCACCCAGGCCGAGGTCCGTTCGATCGCGCTGGCCCAGCTTGATATCCGACCGACGAGCGTGGTCTGGGATATCGGTGCCGGGTCGGGATCGGTGGCCATAGAGGCGGCGCAACTCGCCAGTCAGGGAATGGTTTACGCCGTGGAGCCCGAGGCGGGCGATCTGGCCCTGATCCAGTCCAATGCGGAGGCGTTCGGAGTTCCCAATGTCCGGCCGATTGCTGGTCGGGCTCCCGAGATCCTCGCCAACTTGCCCGACCCCGATGCGGTGTTCGTGGGGGGGACCGGCCGACAGGTGGACACCGTCCTGACAGCGGCGTTCGAGCGGCTTGGCCCGGGAGGACGGCTCGCGGTGAACGTCGTGACGATCGACGGCCTGGCCACGGCCCAGAAGACACTCAAGGCGCTGGCCGGAGAGGTGCAAATCTGGAATGTCTCGGTCTCGCGAGCGATCGAGCAGATGGATCGAGTCCGGTTCGAAGCGGTGAACCCCACCTTTCTCCTGGCCGTCACCAAGGGCACGGAAGGCGGCGACTGATTTTCCCGGCGGGCAGATCGAACCGAGTCCGTCGGCCTCGATCGAATCCCCAACTCGGCCTGTTGATCTGCCGGGGCCGAGCTATACTATGAAACTGGGCCAGGGATATCGGTCGATTCGGCGAGAGGAAGATCATGGTCGAGGAGGGCGATATCGAGCTCGACGTGATCGCAGTCGGGGCGCATCCCGATGATGTCGAGATCGCTTGCGGTGGGACCTTGGCCAAATTGGTCCGTCAAGGATACAAAGTCGGAATCGTTGACCTGACCGATGGCGAGCCGACCCCGCTTTCGCCCGGCCCTGACGTTCGGTTGGAGGAGGCCCGGCGGGCGGGAGAGGCCCTGGGCGTGCATGTCCGGATCAATCTGAACCTGCCCAATCGACGACTTTTCGATGATTTCGAATCACGAGTGGCGCTCGCCAAGGTCTTCCGTCGTCATCGGCCGAAGATCGTCCTGGGATGGGGGGGGAAGACGATCCTGGCATCGCCCGATCACTACCAGTCGATGCTGATCACCGACGCGGCCGTCTTCTACAGCAGGCTGACCAAGTGGGACGAATATTTCGACGGCCTTCCGGTTCATACCGTCTCCGCCCAGTTCGCGTTTCATATCGGCCTTCATTCCTTGGAGACGCCCGAATCGGCCGGGACGATCATCGTCGATATCGGCGAGACCCTGGCCGCGAAAGTCGAGTCGGTCCGCTGCTATTCGACCCAGTTCCCGGCCAAGAAGGCGGGGATTTTTAGCGCAATTGAGACGATGAACCGGTATCACGGACTTACGGCGGGTTTCGAGGCGGGCGAGTTGTTCATGACTTACCGATCCATCGGCGTGATGGATCTGATGCGTTGGGCATGCCCTGGACAACCACGACCATGAGCGACCACGACGGCCCCGGTGGGCAGTCCCACGGCGAGACCCGGCCGGCCGTCCTCGGGGGAAGGCAGCCCAACCAGGCCTCGTTGCCGGCCGATCGTGAGCGAGGTGCTCAGGGGGCGATGAGGCCCCGAGGTCCTGCGGTTGCAGAAAAGGCGGGCGAAGTGGCGACTCAATCGTCCTGGCGAAACTTCTGGGGGAGCCTCTGGCGGGGGCTCATCGGCCAGACCGAGAAATCCGAGACGTCGTCGCCCGTGACGGGAGACTCGTCGACCGGAGCCGCCGCCTCCCAAGGTTCCACGAGACTCAAGGTGGGCGTGGTCTCGACCGTCGGCAACTATCGAGAACACAACGAAGACAACTTCTACCTCCCATCCCTGGGGGGCAAGACGATGGGGGGCGGCATCGGCCATCGTGACGCTAGCCTGGAAGTTCCCATCGATGCCGGGTCGCAGAATATCTTCGTGGTCGCCGATGGGATGGGAGGCCAGCTCGCCGGCGAGAAGGCCAGCCAGATGGCGGTCGACATCATCCCGAATGAGATCTCGCGGAGGATTGGACCAGGCGACGCCGAAGATCGCGATGTCCAGCGCGCGATCAAGGAGGCTGTGGCCGCCGCCAACCAGGAGATTCTCGGCCTCTCGGTCATCCAGACCGAATTCAACAACATGGGGACGACCGTCGTCCTCATGCTCTTCCGAGGCAACCGCGTCCATGTCGCGGGGATCGGCGACTCGAGAGTCTATCGGGTCCGGGGCGGCCAGATCGAGCAACTGACCAAGGACCATTCGCTCGCCCAGGCGCTCCTGGAAGCCGGGACCATCACCGCCGAAGAATTGCCCCACCATAAGTTTAACCATGTCTTATACCTGTACCTCGGGAGCAAGGACGCCCGGAGCGGGCCCGAAGAAGTCCAGTCGACCGAAGTTCTCAGAGGAGATCGGTTTCTCCTCGCGTCCGACGGATTGACGGGCGTGGTCACCGACTCCCAGATCGCCGAGGTCATCACCCGGACCGACGACCCGCAAGTTGCCGCCCGTACATTGATGCAGCAGGCCCTGGATAATCACTCCAAAGACAATGTCACCTGCCTGGTCATCCACGTCGTCTGAATGTAAGGTCGGTCGCCCCGTGCCGACTCGATACGGCCTCGGTAAACCTATCACCACACGGGTCCCGCGATTTATCCGTAGATGGTGTTGATGGAACGTCGAGCGGGAAGGTCCCGGGGTCCGGTGGCCCATCCCGCCGAAGACTGAGGCTCGCGGGAATGGCTCGGCTTGACCAATTTGTCGCGAACCTGGCCCGGAGCGGGCTGGTCTCACCCGCCGCGGTCGAGCGGGCTCGAAGCCAGCTCTCCGACGGTCCCGACTCCGATGCGGCCGCTCGGATGGCCCGGCTCCTGATCCAGCAGGGTCAACTTACCTCGTATCAGGCCAAGAAGATCCTGAGTGGGGCAACTCGGGGTTTCGTCCTGGCCGATTATCGGATCCTCCGGCCACTAGGCGAAGGGGGGATGGGCAAGGTCTATCTCGCTGCCAATCAAAAAGACGGCCTCCGTGTCGCGATCAAGGTGTTGCCCCCGAGCAAGGCTTCCGATAACGAGCAATCCCTCTCTCGATTTCGGCGAGAGATGGAATTATCGAGGCGCGTCCAGCACCCGAACCTGGCCCGGACCCTCGACGTTGGGCAGGCGGGCGACGTTCATTTCATGGTCCTGGAATACGTCCCCGGCGAGACCCTCTATCAACTCGTCAAGCATCCCAGGGGCGGGCCTCTCCGGGTCCCCGACGCCGCGCGATTCTTCCTCAAGGTGGTCGATGGCCTGGAGGCGGCCCACAACGCGGGGCTGGTCCATCGAGACATCAAGCCCTCGAACCTGATGGTGACGCCCGAGGGAGATGCCCGCGTCCTCGATCTCGGCCTGGCCCGGTCCACCGACGAGGTCAGCCCCCTGACCGGACATAACACCGTCCTGGGGACCCTGGACTACGCCAGCCCCGAACAACTTGGGAATGCCTCGCAGGCAGATCGAAGGAGTGATCTGTACAGCCTGGGATGCACCCTCTATTTTGCCCTCTCGGGCCGCCCCCCGTTCGAGGGTGGCGATGTCGTGAACAAGATTTTCAAGCAGAGGATGGACGATCCCGAACCGCTCGAACGGGTGGCTCGCGGAGTACCCTCGGCGTTCGCGGCGATCGTCCGGAAACTGATGGCCAAACAGCCCGAGGATCGATACCAGGACGCCGGTGAGTTGAGAGCCGACCTGGCTAGATGGGCCGATCCGGCGGTCGTACATTCGATCCTGGGCTCCGAGGCCGATGCGGCCCGAGCTTTCCGACCTCCTCCACCCGTCCTCGACGATGACGATCTCCGGCTCCTGGGGGATGACGAAGGGACCTCGCTCCGCGACCTCGGTTCCGCCGAGGCCGAGGCCGCCCCGATGCATCGACCTCCCCCGCCCCCTCGACCGGCCGTCGTCGTTCCGCGGTACCCATCGCGGGCCGCCTCGCAGCCCCTGGACGAAACCGCCTGGCTGATCCGATTCGTCGCCGGAGCCCTGGTTCTTGGTGCTCTCGTGATTGTGCTCATCGCTATTTTAATGTGGCGATCGTGATTTGGTCTGCAAATTGCACAAGGATTGTGCGTGATTGAATCAAAACCTCTGGGGTTACGCGGGAGGGTCGATGAATACCAACGGAGTCGCCTCGCTAATGGGTGGGTTCATGGCCAAATCGGCCGCCATGTCGTCCGATGGCGTCGTCGAGATAGGCTTGTTATTGCCCAGTAATCGGGCAGACGCATTGATGAAGCTTGCCAAGGAACGTCAGGAAACCGTGGGGCAAATCCTGCGGAAATTGATCGATCGTGAGCTGACCGAGCCGGCTTGAGCTTACGACTCGTCCCGCCCTTCGAACTCCATTTACCTACCCTCCCAAACATCTGTTCAGATTACCTCTTGCGGAATACTCCCTTCAATTGCAAAAATGACATCCTCTTTCACCAATTTGGTGAGCGAAGGATGGACCAATCTCGACGATGAGCGATCCCGACGGGCTTGAGTTGCTCCTGCCGGCGGTCGCGGGATGGTTCCGGGAAAATTTCGGACGCCCCACTCCCCCTCAACGTCTCGGCTGGCCCGAGATCGCTGCCGGTCGCCATACCTTGCTTTTCGCCCCGACGGGCTCGGGCAAGACTCTCGCGGCCTTTCTGGCCTGCCTCGATCATCTCTGGCGAGTCCCGAGACAATCCAAAGGCGTCCGGATCCTCTACATCTCGCCGCTGAAGGCGCTGAATAATGATATCTACCGGAATCTCCAGGTTCCGCTGGATGGGATCATCGCCGAGGCGGAAACACGGGGCTCTTCCCTTCCCCCATTGACGGTCGCGGTCCGGACCGGCGATACCCCAACTTCCGATCGTCAGCGAATGCTCCGGAAACCGCCCGATGTTCTCATCACGACGCCCGAATCCTTGCACCTTCTGCTCACTAGTAAGGCACGAGAGAATTTGGGCTCGCTCTCTCACGTGATCATCGACGAGATCCACGCCCTCTGCCCGAACAAGCGAGGAGTTTTTCTGGCCCTCCTGCTGGAGCGGCTTGAAGCGATTAATCCGGGTGGGTTTGTTCGAGTAGGACTCTCGGCCACCCAACGTCCCCTGGAGGAGGTGGCCGGCTACCTGGGCGGTCTCCGGCGGATCGAGGGCGAGGGACCAAGCCGTTTCGAGCCGAGGCCGGTCTCGATTGTGGATGCCGGCCGGAGGAAAGATCTCGACCTCCGGGTGATCGCACCGTTCGATCGTTCCCGGCCGCAACCCGAGGGGTCGATTTGGCCCGAGATCGAGCGTCGATTGCTGGACCTGATCCGCGAGCATCACTCCACGATCGTTTTCGCCAATAACCGGCGAGTCGTCGAGCGTCTGACCAACCACCTGAATGAGTTGGCCGGGGCCGACCATCCCGTCGAAGTCGATCCGGACCTCCCTCCGGTCGTCGTCGCTAAGGCCCATCACGGGAGCCTGAGCCAGGAGGAGCGGAGGGAGACCGAGGAGGCCCTGAAGCGGGGCGATCTGCCCAGCGTGATCGCGACGGCCTCTCTCGAACTCGGGATCGACATGGGGGCGGTCGACCTGGTCTGTCAGGTCGGATCTCCCGGCGGAGTCGCACGGGGTCTCCAGCGAGTGGGCCGGGCCGGTCACGTGGTCGGCCGCGTCAGCAAGGGCCGCATGATCGCCCGGACGACCGCCGACCTCCTCGAATCCGCCGCGATGGCCCGGGCCATGATCGCCAACGAGGTCGAGACGCTCCGTGTACCCACCAATTGTCTGGATATCCTGGCCCAGCAGGTTGTGGCCGCCGTGGCGATCGACAACTGGGATGTCTCGGCGCTTTATGACCGGGTCCGATGCGCCTATCCTTATCGAGACCTGTCCGCCGAGGCATTCGAAGGGGTCCTGAGACTGGTTTCCGGGCGATTCCCGACCGCCACCTTCCGCGACCTCCAGGCCAGGGTTAGCTGGGACCGGGTCCGGAACCGTCTGCATCCCCTGCCCGGGACGAGTCGGCTGGCGATCACAGGAGGCGGGACGATCCCCGACACCGGCCAGTATCCCCTCTTTCTAGGCGAGGGCGGGCCCAGGCTTGGCGAACTCGACGAGGAATTCGTCCTGGAACGAAGAGTCGGCGAGACCTTCGTGCTGGGCACCTCGACCTGGAAGATCGACGCGATCGAGGCGCACAAGGTCGTCGTTTCCCGGGCCGTGGGCCAGGCCGCCGTGATGCCCTTCTGGCGGGGAGAAGGGATCTCCCGGACTCTGGAACTTGGCAAGAAGATTGGGGCGCTTTGCCGGGAGATCGCCGAGCGTCGGGACGATCCCCAGGCTCTGGTATGGCTCCAGGAGGAATGTTGCCTGGAACCCTCGGCGGCCTCGACCCTCAGGGACCACGTCGCCCGGCAAATCCGGGTCGCCGGGGCCATCCCCGACGACCGGACGGTGATCGTCGAGACGTTTCGCGATCCCGCCGGAGAGGTTGGGCTAGCCGTCCTCTCGCCGATGGGCGGCAAGCTTCACCAGGCCCTCAAGCTGGCCTTGCAGGGGCGACTTCGACAACGACTCGGCGTGACCCCGGCCTGCCTCCACGCCGACGACGGCCTCTTGATCCGATTGCCCAGGACCGAGAACCCTCCCCTCGACCTCTTCCTCGGACTGACTTCGACCCTGGCTGATGAATTGATCCGTGCCGAACTCGGCGACAGCGCCCTGTTCGGACTCCGGTTTCGGCAGAATGCCGGCCGTGCCTTGCTGATGCCGCGGCCCGACCCGTCGAAGCGGACCCCGCTCTGGCTCCAGCGGCTCCGGGCCAAGGATCTGCTCCAGGTCGTCCGGAAGATGCCCGATTTCCCCATCGTTGTTGAGACGTACCGCGAGTGCCTGGTGGACGATCTGGATCTGCCCAGTCTCCGAATCTTCCTCGACGAGATCGCGTCCGGAAAGATTCGGGTGGTCACGCGGGAGGGGGAAATACCCTCGCCATTCGCCAATGACCTGATCTTCAAGTTTACCCAGTCGTTCTTGTACCAGTGGGACGAACCCCAGCGGGCCCCCGCCTCGGGGGGAGATCCGATCGATCCTGGCCTGCTCGACTCACTCCTCGAACCGGCCGCGATCGGACGGGTCGAGGCCAGTCTCCGAGGGGCAGGCCGCCCCCCTCGATCCATCGAGGAGATGGCCGAAGCCTTGCGTCGTCTCGGCGATCTCACAGCCGATGAGTTGAACGGCCCGATGGCGGGGTTCTTCGAGGAACTCCGGGCTCAGGGGAGGGCATTCCGGATCGAGATCGAGGGAACTGCGGATCCCTCTCGCTGGATCGGTGACGAAGACCGGGCGCTCTACGATCTGGCCTTCGCCGAGTATCAACCACCCTCGAGCCGAGCCGGGCGGGGGAAGAGATCCTCTCCTGATCCGGCACGAAAGCCCGATGTTCGCGATTCGCTCGTTGTCAGCAATCGGGATCTGGAAGAGACTCGTAACGACGCCATCTCCCGGATCGTCCGGCGATTCCTCAGGACTCATGCCCTGATCGGCCTCGACCAACTGACGGCGCGTTATCCGATCGGACCGGCCCTGGCGACGGATCTCCTGGAACGGTTCGCCGACGAAGGGAGCCTGATCCGGCTCGACCCGGTCGGAGGGTCCGAGTCGCCTCGATGGGCCGACCGGCAGAATCTGGAGGAGGTCCGTCGGCTCTCGATCGCGATCCGGAGGCGAGAGAGTGTGGCGATCGCACCGGAAGCGTTCGCGGATTTCGTCGTTCGCCGGCAGCAGGTCCACCCGGAGACCCGTCGCGAGGGACCTCTGGCGGTATCACTGGTTATCGAGCAGCTTCAAGGATTCGCGGGGTCGGCCGGACTCTGGGAAACCGAAATCCTGCCCAGACGCGTGAAGGATTATCGCCCCGCCTGGCTGGACGAGACGCTCGGCTCGGGCGAGTGGACCTGGCGAGCCGAGGCCGATGGCCGGGGCGATCCCCGGGTCGCCTTCGTCCCGAGGGATTTCGCCGGCACCTGGCCCACCCGCGAGGAATCTGCCGAGTCCGGGGCGCATTCAATCCTCGTTTTGGATCACCTCACTCGTCGAGGGGCGAGCTTCGTGGCCGACATGGCCCGAGTGACCGGCCTGGGTCCCCTGGCGGTCCGGTCGGAACTCGAATCGCTCTTGCGTCGGGGGATGGTCACGAATGACCGGTTCGACCCGCTCAGGCCCGGAGGTCAGGCGATGGCCGAGGCGCTCTCGGCCGCTTCGAGCCGGTCGAAGCCGGGTCGGGCCTCGATCCGTCGGGGCGCTTCGAGGCGTCCCGAGGGGCGCTGGTCGATCCTCTCGGCAAGCCCATCGGACGACCCGGAAGGCTCGGCACTGGCCTGGGCTTGGGCACTGATCGAGCGTTACGGGATCCTGGCCCGGGAGACGGTGGAACTCGACCCCTGGGCCCCTCCCTGGCGGGACCTCGCCCCCTGGCTAGCCCGCTCCGAATTGAGAGGGGAACTCCGCCGGGGATACTTCGTGGAGGGACTCTCGGGCGTGCAGTACACGATCCCCGAAGTCGTCGAGGAACTGGCCCGATCCTCGTCGCGGAGTGTGTCGGAAGGGGTTCCCGTCCTGCTCTCGACCCTCGATCCGGCCAACCTCTACGGGGCGGGCGCTCCCCTGGATATTCCCCTGCTGGAGGGTGGCACCGCGAGACTCGCCCGGAATTCATCGAACTTTCTCGTACTGATCACGGGCCGCCCCGTCTTGATCATCGAGGGACATGGTCGTCGCCTCACCGGACTGGCCTCTGCTTCGGAACTCGATCTGAAGTCAGCCATTGCGCTCTTGCCGACCCTGGCCGGTCCGACGCGACGAGTCCTCAAGGTCGAGTCGTACAACACCGCCGCGACCCTCTCCAGTCCCGCGGTTCCCTGGCTCACCGAGGTCGGTTTCGTCCGAGACTTCCCCGGGATGGCGTTTTACGCGGGTTGGTCTTCCGAGTCGTGATACAATTCGATGAACTGTCCGCTTCGCTTGGACCTGACCCCTGCCCGTCGATGCCCTGCCGGGACCTCGTCCGATGTCCGATCCTTCCCCCGTCCAGGCCCTCGATAGCCCGAAGCGTCCCTACGACTGCCTGGTCATCAGCGATCTGCACCTGGGCAGCCCCATGTGCCAGGCCCGGCTCCTGGAATCGTTCCTGGAGTGGGCCTCGACCGTGACCGACGTGCTCGTGATCAACGGCGACGTGTTCGATGACCTGAACTTCAAGCGCCTGACCAAGCGTCACTTCGCCTGCCTGAAGGTGATCCGCCGGAATTCCGACCGCGACGACTTCCGGGTGATCTGGATTCGAGGGAACCACGACGGCCCGGCCGAGATCATCAGCCACATCGTGGGGGTCGATATCCTGGATGAATATGTCTTCGACAACGGCCAGGTGAAGCTGCTGATCTTGCACGGCGACCAGTTCGACACGTTCATCACCGATTACAAGTTGTTGACCGATTTCGCCGTTTCGATCTTCTACGGAATCCAGAAATGGGCGCCTCACGGGACGGCTCGCTGGATTCGCCGGATTACCAAGAAGTGGCAGAGGAACAGCCAGCTCGTTCAGTATCGGGCGATCGAGTATGCCAAAAGTGGTGGTTATCGGTTCGTGACCTGCGGCCACACTCACCTGGCCCTGACCGCCGACGTGGACGGAATCCGATATATCAACAGCGGGACCTGGATCGAGCCACCCCCCTGCCCGTTCGTGGCCGTGGTCGGGAACGAGGTGCGGCTCGAAACATTCCCGCCCCCCGGCTTCCCCACGGACCAGGCCGAGAAGGCCGTCCCCGAGGTGGCCCTCGAACATCGCCCTTGAGGCGTGTGGCTTGCACGAACCGGATCGTGAAGTTCCGTTGACAGGACCCCCTCGGTTACAATCTCCTGGAAGGGTCCGCCGGGCTTCCGTGGATCGCGGGCAAGTTTCACCTTACTGATGTCGGAGATTCAGGCTTGGCCACGTCGCCGTTCCGAACCGAAGAGGATTCGATGGGGCCCATGGAGGTCCCGTCCGACGCCTATTACGGGGCCCAGACCCGTCGAGCCGAGCTGAACTTCGAGATCAGCCCGCTCCGCGCCCCCCGGGCCCTGATCCGGGCCATGGGCCTGATCAAGAAGGCCGCCGCGCAGGTCAACATGGATCTCGGGCTCCTCAATCCCGATCTCGGGGCCCCGATCGTCCAGGCGGCCCAGGCCATCGCCGACGGGAAGCACGACGACCAGTTCGTGGTCGACATCTTCCAGACGGGCTCCGGCACCTCGACGAACATGAACACGAACGAGGTCATCGCCGGACTCGCCAACGAGAAGTTGACCGGCGAGCGTGGAGGGAAGACCCCGGTCCATCCCAATGACGCCGTGAACATGGGGCAGTCGTCCAACGACGTGATCCCCACCGCCATTCACGTGGCGGCCCTCGAAGGCGTCCGCAAGAAGCTGATCCCGACGCTGGAGAACCTCCAGAAGCTCCTGGAGGCCAAGGCCCAGGCGTTCGATCACGTCGTCAAGATCGGCCGGACTCACCTCCAGGACGCCGTGCCGATCCGGCTCGGTCAGGAATTCTCGGGGTATGCCTCTCAGATCGAGCATGGGATCCGCCGGCTCGACCAGGCCGGCGATTCGCTCGCGGAACTGGCGATCGGCGGGACCGCCGTGGGGACCGGGATCAATACCCACGCCGAATTCCCCCAGCGAATGGCCTCGCAACTCGGCCTCGACACCGGCCTCGAGTTCCGACCGGCCTCGAACTGCTTCGAAGCGATGGCCAATCGCGATGCCGCCGTCGAAGTCTCGGGCGCCCTCAAGACCGTGGCCGTGAGCCTCTCGAACATCGCCAACAACATCCGCTGGCTGGCCTCCGGCCCGCGCTGCGGGATCGGGGAGATCAAGATCCCCGAACTCCAGCCGGGCAGCTCGATCATGCCGGCCAAGGTGAACCCGGTCATCCCCGAGGCGGTGATGATGGCGGCGGCCCAGGTCGTCGGGAACGACGCGACGATCGCCTGGGCGAATGCACTCGGCTCCAACTTCGACCTCAACGTGATGATGCCGGTCATCGCCTACAACCTCCTCCAGTCGATCGACCTCCTGGCCGGGGCCTCCAAGCACCTGGCGGAGAAGTGCGTCGATGCCGAGAAGCATCTGAGCGGCAAGAAGGTCTTCGGCGTCCTGGCCATCGAGGCCGACGAGACTCGCTGTCGCGATCTGATCGAGCTGAGCCTGGCCATGTGCACCTCGCTAGCCCCCCGGATCGGCTACGATGTGGCCGCTGCCCTGGCCAAGAAGGCCTATCAGGGCGGGGTCAACGTCCGTCAGGTGGCTCTCGACATCCTTCCCGATAAGTCGGTTGAGGAGATAGCCGAGGGGCTCGCGCTCTCCGCTCGTCCCGCGCTCCTGGATCGACTGGGGGTCCCCTCCGCGGCCGAAGTGGAGGCCATGCTCGAGCCTCACGGCCAGACGATCCGCGGGACGGGCGTCGGCGGGAGCGGCGGCGGTTGACAGATCATGCCCGAGGGAGATCACCGATGGAAGACGATCAGATCGACGGCGGGATGATCGAGATCGGCGACCCGACCGAGGAGCCCCTCGTCGTCGAGCCTCCCGTTCGGGTCGTGATCCAGTACCGGAGCCGAGGCGTCCCCTGGATGCTGATCCCGCCGATGATCGCCCTCTCGGCGGTCGGTTCGCTGATGCTCTATCATAAACTCGCCCCCCCCAGGACTCCGCAGAGGAACTCGGCACTCGAGGGTCCCATCGCGGTCGTCCCGCTGGTCGATCTTTCGCCAGCACCGTCGAAGGACATCGAGCCGGCGGTCGAGGCGCCAGCCGTTGCCGCGACTTCGGAGCCGGCCCCCGTCGAGCCGGCCGCTGCCGTCACCGAACCGGCCCCGGCCGAGGTGGCTCCGCCCGAGATCTTCCCCGAGGAGGTCCCCCCGCCCACCGAACCGGTCGCGGCCCCTTCGATTGATGAGAGGGGCGTGGGCTTCGATCCTCAGGCCCTCGAAGCACTCGATCGCGTCCCCGATCCTCCCGTCGACGAATCCTTGAATCCGACGGGCGGCCCACCGGCCCCCCTGGAGGAGCCCAGGCCCGAGGTCGAGCCGGCCTTGCCCGAAGAGGTCGATCCGTCGATCCTTCCCGTCGACCCGAAAGAGGCCCGCCGACTCAGACAACAGCGGGTCGCCGAGGTCAAGAGGAAGGCCGAAGCGGATCGAGGTCGATTCCACGCGGAACTCCGGGCGATTTGCCGGAAGTCCCGGGAACGCGCCGGCCCCGAGATCGATGCCCTCTGCAAGAAATATGGGATGGAGGTCGACCCCGCGCTCCTTTCCGAGGCGACCCGGCTCCTCAAAGGCCCGGCAGCCGGGGCAACCCGGGCCGTGAGGATCAACCTGCTTCGCTCGCTCGGGTTCTCCGAACCGGTGATCCTCCACGACCTGATCGATATTCAGGGTCGATTCGAGAGCCGGGCCACTCGGGGAGGCCCAAGGACCCCCGAGGAAGTGATGGTCCGGGCCGCGATCCTCTTGCTGGGCTATCCTCCCAATCGAGTCGCCTCGCCGTCCCGATCGGTCTCGGCGATCCGGCCGCTCCGCTAAGATGGCATCCTCTCGACGCATCCAGACGATTCCCACTTCATCGAGGCCTCACCCATGCGGATCGCGATCGCCCTGGCCTTGTCGATGCTCCTGATCCCGGGCGGGACCCGGGCCGTCGCGGATGATCTCCCGGCCAGCGTCGACCGAGGCAAGGAACTCCTGGCCGAGGGGGACAAGCTGGCCGACGAGAAGGAGACGACCGAGGCCGTCCTCCGCTACAAGCTCGCCTTCGAGCAACTCCTCCCGGGCCTCCGCCACCTCCGGTTCAAGTCCGAGGTCAAGCGAGACGTGACCAACCGCGAGGATCTCCGGGCCTTCCTGATCCGGGAAATCGACGAGGACATGACCCCCGCCGAGTTCAAGACCGGCGAACTGGGCTACAAGGCCCTCGGCCTGATCCCTCGCGACCTGAACTGGAAGGACGTGATGGTCAAGGTCTACTCCGAGGAGATTGCCGCCTTCTACGATCCCCGGACCAAGACCATGCACCTGATCAAGGAGCCGGCCGTCGAGCCCAAGAAGCCGAGCTTCCTGGAGTCGCTCCTGGGGATCAAGAAGGGGGGCTTCGACAAGGACGAGAACAAGACGGTCATCGCCCACGAGCTGACCCACGCCCTGGCCGATCAGAACTATGACCTCGCCAAGATGCAAGGAGCCGCCAAGGGGAATGACGACAAGAGCCTGGCCCTATCCTCGCTGATCGAAGGAGAAGCTACGCTTGCCATGATCGGCGCCGGGATGGACGACTGGGATGGTTCTCAGGTCAAGGCGTTCCCATCGGCCGACCTCGATCGGATCTTCAGCTTCCTGATCCCCTTGATGCCCTTCGCCAGCGGGGCCGCGCTCCGAGAGGCTCCGCCGATCCTCTCGGAAAGCCTGATCTTCCCTTACCTTCGAGGGATGGTCTTCTGTGCCCGGCTGACGAACGACGGCGGCTGGAAGGCCCTGGACGAAGCCTACGAGCATCCCCCCCAGTCGACCGAGCAGATCCTCCACCCCGAGAAATATCGGGCCCAGCCCGACCCTCCGACCGAGGTCGATCTCGGAAAGCTCGACGCGGGCGAGGGATGGACCGAGGTGGGTCGGAACGTGGTCGGCGAGATGCAGATTGCCGTCCTCTTTCGGCGACACGGCGGAAAGCCCGTGGCGGCCGGTTGGGATGGCGATTGCTTCGCCGTCTTCGAAGGTCCCGAAGAGAAGCTCGGTCTGGTCTGGCTGACCACCTGGGATACCGAGGACGACGCCCGCGAATTCGCCCGTCAGTACGCCCGGTTCCAGACGACCAAGCTGGGCGAGGGGGCGAAGGTCCCCCGGGAATTCCCCGACGCGATCCGCCGGAATCGCGACGAATCCAACTTCGCCGTCGAGCGAAGGGGCCAGGACGTGGCGGTGGTTGAGGGATTCGGTGCCGGGACGACCGACCGACTTCTCGATGCCGCGTTCCGGGCCAAGAAGACCGAGTTGGAGCCGATCGGCAAGAAATGATCGACGATGAAGGGACGATCGACTCGATCGGTTCTCGTCCCTCAACCCTCGTCCGTCTTGCGTTCGGCTCGCTTCCGGGTCGAGTCATGATCCAGCCCGTTCATCGGGGCCGAGGCCCGTCGGCCGAAGTCGATCCGGGCCTCGTGGGCTTGCTCGGGGTCGTCGGCGAGTCCCCTTTTGAGTTCCAGCCGGGCACGCTTGACCCCGGCCCGTTTGATGTCGCGCTTGAGCTGGCGAATCTCGCGCTTCTCGCGATCCATCGTCAAGGTCCTGGTTGATGTCGGATCGGGTCCAGCCTTCGGGATTGGCTTGATCGGGAAGGACACCGGTCCTTCGCGGAGGGTTCGGATTTCGTCAGGACGGCGAGGGCGAGGCCCGTTCCAGCCATCGGATCAGGTCGAGTGCGTAGAGGGAGGGGTCGGGGTCGAATTCCAGGGTATGGTGGCCCTCGGGATAATCGATGACCTCGCGATTCTCCGACGCAAGCCCTTCAAAATAGGCCAGGGTCCTCTGGTTGTCGACGATCCGATCTTGCCCCGCGAGCATCAGCAAGGCGGGCTGTTGGATCTTCGACGGGGCCTTCTTGACCAGCCAATCGATGATCGCGCTGGCCGCGAGGAGTCGGGCCGTGGCCGCCCGGAGGCCGAGCGGGTCGTCGGCGATGAAGGTTTGGCCCTCGTGGCTGCTGGTGAATAGGGCGGGATCGCTCAAGGGAATCGGGAACGTCTTTCGGGGATGGACGAAGTTCGCCAGGGCGATTTGCCAGCGTTCCTTCCGGGAGACACCGACTCTGGGATGTAGTCCGGGGCATATCAGGGCCAGGGCATCGACCAGTCCCGGCTGCCTGGCCGCCGTCGCCACCGCGAGCTTGCCCCCCCAACTGATCCCGGCTAGCGCCAGCGATGCGGACGGCTCCCGCTCGCGAAGCTCGGTCAGGTACTCGGACACGTCGAGCAGGAGCCGGCCGGTCGAGGGGGTATGGCCCCGGTCCAGGCGATTGGCTCCCGAACCTCGACGATCGGGGAAGTGGGCCTCGAATCCATTCTCGGCGAGGGTCCGGCCCAGCCGGTGATACCAGCCTCCGTGGCTCTGGACTCCGTGGAGGATGACCACCCGCCCCTTCGGGGCCTCGAGGGTGGGCCAGGTGGCCGCATGGATCGGATATCCGTCGGAAGCCTTCCAGGTTGCGATCCGGGGCTCAATCATGGCGGACCTCACGATGTCTGACGGTCATCCGCCTGAGTGCCTCGGGATCGACAGTCACTCCCAGTCCAGCCCCCGGGAGCGGCCTCGCCCGGCCTCCGTATCCGAACGTGATATCTTCGAGGATCAGGTTGGCCGCGAGGACGTGCCGGTCATACGACCCCTCGACATACGCCAGGCCCCGGACATTGCTGGCGACTTGCCGACCCGCGGCCGAGAGCAGGCCGGTCTCGCCGGGATGGCAGCCGAGCTGAATTCCCAAGCCCGACCGATGGGCCAGCGCCATGATCCGGAGAGAAGGGAGTATCCCGCCACACTTCGAGAGTCGGACATTGAACAGGTCGGTCGTCCGGTGCTCCACCGCGTGGAGGGCGTCGGGATAGCCGCAGAGCGACTCGTCGAGCATGATTCGGAGGTGCCCCAGCTTCGGGCGAATCTCGGCCAGGGCTTCGACCTGCGCGTGGGGTACCGGTTGCTCCAGGACCGACGGTAAGGCGGGCCGGAGGGGTTCGACCCGAGACAGGACTTCGTCGGCCGACCAGGCCTCGTTGGCGTCGATCCGGATATCCTTCCTCGGGCCGAGGCTCCGCCGGATTCGGGCCAGGCGGGCCGGGTCGTCCTGCCCTTCGACCCCGACCTTCACCTTGACCTGATGGAACCCATAGATCCGCATCTTCCAGGCCGAGATCTTCTCCCCCTTCGGGCTCTCGGCGGTGATCGCCCCGCTATAGCGGACCGGCTCGGGTCGAGTTGTAAGCCACTCGGGCCGCATCTCCACCATGCGGACGGCCTGGCCGACCGACACTCCGAACTTCCGACCATAGGCGTCCAGCAAGGCTAATTCCAGGGCGCACCGTGCCGAGTTCCCGGCCATACCGCGCGGGTCGGACTCGGTTTCGGGCAAGGTCAACTCCGCGAGTCGACGGACGACCTCCCCGAAATCGGCCGGGTGGCCGATCAGGCGTGGAAGGTCGAGGCCTTCGAGGCTGGCGAACGCCGACTCGATCGTCTCTCCGGTCACGTAGGAACGAGGGACTCCTTCGCCGAATCCCTGGGTCCCGTCGCTCAAGGTCACGCGGACTACGAAATTATCCGAATCGGTCCGCGCGAACGAGGCGTGCCGGATCGGTTTCTTCAAGGGGACGAGGACGTGGTAGAGGTCGATCGATCGCGGGACCGTCATCCGATTCGAGATCCTTCCGCCCTGCTCGATCCGGGACCGATGCGGCCCGTCACGCTTCCGGTGGCGATCCATTCTGCGCCATGGACCGGCCGATGGGTAGGCGAGGACTTCGATCCGGTGGAATCATCGGAGGAGCGAGATCCCGATCCCCGCCAGGATCAGGCCGCCGAGCACCCCGAGTCGGTGTTCCCAGGTGGATCGACCTTCCGACCGCTCGAAGATCTTTTGGAAGCGGCTGGCCGCCGCCCCGACGATGACCAGGACACCGCCCAAGCCCAGGCTGAACGCCGCCAGGAGGACCAGGCCCAGCCCGAGCCGGCCGATTGCCCCCGACAGGACGACGAGGGCGACCGCGTCCCAACAAGGGACGATGCCCCCGGCCAGTCCGAGGGCCAGGATGCTCCGGAACCCGAGTTTGCCCGGCGCCTCGATGGGCTCGTGCTCTCCAAATCCTCCGAGGTGCCGCCCGACCCTCCAGAGTCCGATCGTCGCGATCGTGAACCCGGCGAGACGGGCCAGGGTCAGATGGATCTCGCCGAGCCGGGTCGATCGGGTCACCCAGACCACCCAGGCGATCAGGGCGACGCTCGAAAGGTGGGCCGTCGCCGTCGCCAGGCCGAGGAAGGCCCCCCGGAGCGGACCGCCGCCAGGGCCGATCGACGAGGCTGCCACCAGGGTCTTGCCGTGCCCCGGCTGGATCGCATGCGCGGCACCCAGTAAGATCGCGGCCAGGATCAGCCCCGGCCAGGCTCGCCCCGGTTCGTCGTCCAGAAGCCGGGAGAGTCCACTTTCCGGAGGTGCAGCAGGGGTTGGTCTCGGTGAAGGGACAACGGCAACCGTCGGAGCAGGTCGTCGTGTCGATTCATACTCGACCTTCAACCGATGGGTCCGGGTCTCCTCTTCATCGGTCAGTTGCCAGACCGGTCGGATCGGGATTTGGGACACCTCGGCCGGCAACGCGTCGCCTCGTACCTCGACCCCATCGATCGGCCGGAGTGCGAGTCGGCTGGTCCCCAGGCTCGCCTCGTAATTCGTGTCGTTCAGGAAGAGCTTGCCGCGCTCGGGAACGTCCGCCGAGAAGTGGAAGGTGTATCGAGGATGTCCCTCGATCGCCAGGTCGAAGCCGAGCGGCTTCAGGTCCGCGGGTTCGCCGTCAACCAGGACGATCAGCCCTCTCGCGTTGAGCGGGGCAACTTCCCGACCGTACGCCTCGAACCATCCTCGACGGTCGGTCCCCGGTAGCTCGCCCACGAGCCGTCGGAGATCCTGCGCGAGGGTCAACTCGGCGAGTCCGACCTCGTAATCGACCCGGAGACGACCCGGAGAGAGGGTAGCCTGGATCGAGCGATCGACCCGAGCATCGGGGATGTCGTGGGCCATCGCGGTCGATCCGACGACGGCGAGGATCAGGTACGCCGCGAAGGACCGGGTCATCGTCCTGGGCTCAATAGAACTTTTCGAGGGCCCGTCGCACGATGTAGATCACCAGGCTTCGGCTGACCGGCTTCGAAAGGACGCTGTAAGCCTGGGCCGAGAGGGCTCGACGCATGAGTCCTTCGTCCTGATCGGCCGAGATCAGGATCATCGGCAACATTCCCTTGATCTGACGGACGATGGCCATCGTCTCTAAGCCAGAGAGTTTGGGAAGATGCATGTCCATCAGGGCCAGGTGGACTTCGTGCCGGTGGACGATGTCGATCGCTTCCTCGCCGCTCTCGGCGAGGAAGGTCCGGAAGCCGACCGGCTCGAAGATCTCACGAAACGTCTCCCGCGAGGCGGGATCGTCATCGGTGACCAGTATCGAGTAGGGAGGATCCAGGGTCATGACCGACCAGTTTGATGATAGAGCGGAGGGAGTCACCTCGGTGGAACATTTGATTGTTGAGCAACTTGCGAGCCAACGTCAAGGAACTCCCGAGACTTAGACCGCGGGAAATGGCTCAAGCGCTTTGTCGGTAGGCGATTGCGAATTGAGAGACATCTGCGGAATTGCAATGAAGGCTGCGATCGCCTGCCCGGACAATCGCCAGAATGGCAGTCATCGAGGCGGAGCGGGGTCGGAGTTGTCGGACCCTCGGGCCACTCTCCCGAAGAGACCTCGCGAGGGCCCCCATCGGGCATTGGGATCGAAGGCCTCGGCGGCGGCCAGTTCGGGCGGGTTGGGAATCACGTCGCGAAAGACATAACGCTCGATCAATTCGCCCTTCGGCCCGTCCACGGCGAACATCGCGGGCAGATGGGTCTTCGGGTCCAGATAGACCCGGGCGACCTCACCCGTCGGACTGGTCCGGATCAAGGCGTGGTGGGGGTGGTCGAGCGGGGGAGGCGTCTCCAGCCCTTTATACGACAATTCGGAGCTTCCCGGGGCAAGCTTCGAAGGGTCTTCGAGGCCGGCGACCACGGACTCGAAACCCGCCTCGGTGACCGGATGTCGGCTGTTCTTCAGGACCATCGGGCTATCGGGCGCGATCGAGAGTCGGGGGATCGGCAAGGGCGAATCCGCCATGTTTACGTGCATCAGCCCGCCCGGTTCATCGGCCCGGTATAGGACTTCGCGACCCTTGTGCGGTCCGGTTGGCCAGCTCAGCCGGATCGCCAGTGGTTCGCGACGAACGGCCAGGACCACGTCCTCTTCCGGCTGGAGCGTGCCGTTGACCCGCTCCTGGCGATGCATCAAGACCTGATACGATCCGAGCTGATTGAGGACGGATCGAGCCTCGGCCACCAGATGATCCGGGTTCGGCTTCGGAGGTGCCGGCGCGGCAGGCGGGGCCGTCGAGGCCAGCAGTAGCGCGGCGTTCGGCACTCCGGTCGAGGCCGAGGTGGTCGATGGGTCGATGGCCGTTCCGATCGTCATCGGAGGCTGGAGATCCACGCCGGTCGCGGGTCCGGTGGCCGGGACGGGTCGGATCGCCATGCCCACTTCCGACCCTTCGGCCAGCATTGGGCTGCCCATCGGGAGCCCGTCCGGGAGCGGCAGGGCTTCAGGGGTCGGCGTTCGGCCCTGATGGACATTGGCATAGATGTCGCGGCTCGTCCGCTGGATCCCGAGTTGGGCCGGGGGCTCCGACTTCCGAAACGATTCCAGTTGAGAGCAGCCGAATTCGACCGTGGTCAGGGTCAGCACCAGGCCGATCCGGGACCATCGGACGAACGACTTCGAGGCGCGATCCATCGCTCGATCCATGGAAAGGTCTCCCCCTCGGTGGGGATGGTTGAGTCGTTCGGTCCGGTTCGTTTATCACGAATCGGCGTCCAGGGCAAGCCGGATCCGATCGGCAGATGGGCTGCGGATCGGATGCCTCCCTCAGGCGTGGGCCGAGACTCGCGGGCCTTGGGGCCGGAACGAGTCGATCGCCTTCAGGTCGGACAGGAGGCACGGCTGCTTGTATTGTTCGACGGTCCCGCCGCTTTTCGATAGCCGTCGACGCTGGAAATCGGACCAGGATCCGGCGGGTATGAGGAATGGCCGGATCGGGCCGAGTCGGAGGGTCTCGCGCTTGTTCTCGTATTCCAGATTGGCGAGCTTGAGCTGCCTCTCGGACTCGTCCGCGAGGCGGTCGGCGGAGAACCCCGAGGGCAGGTCACTCTCCTCGACGAGTAGATTGTAATAAGGGGGATCGCCCCAGCTTGGGAGGAGGAGGAACGCGTTGAGCTTGAGCCCCAAGTTCCGCTGGGCGGCGTTGACGGCGGCGACCACCTGGTACTCGGAGAGCTTCTCGCCGGTCAGGCTGGAGAAGTGCGCCCCCTTGTTGAGGAACTCGACCAGCGGGGCCTTCCCCTCGAAGCCGACGCAGCGGATCAGATCGTGGATCATGTAGCGATAGAGGCCACCCGAGGTGCTGGGGACGAGGAAGTAGCGTTGCCCCTCGATCAGGTCGACGGCCTCGACGGTCTCGGGATTCTCGCGACCTTCCTGGTCCTCGGGGATGAACTCGAAGTAGTGGCGGGCGATATCCAGGACACCGGCCGGGGTCCCGTCGGTGATCGGGATCGAGAACCGTCCTTCGGAGGCGATCAGGCCGACATCCCGGACGGCTCGATCGCCGAAGTACTCGGGATACCCTCGGAGATAGTCGCCCATCGTCCCGCCGGTCCAGTTGGCCAGGAGTTGCAGGTTGGGCCAGTAATCTTTGGGCAGGAGTCGTCCCGTCTGCTCGACTAGGGATTCGAGCCGCCGGGCCGTCCCCTTCCGTTTCCACCGGGTCCGGATCTTGACGGCCTGCCGGACCTCGTCGGGGATCTGCCACTTGGGGTCGATGGTCCCGTCGGCGATGTCGCGGATCAGGGTCGCCTTCTCGCGATCGCCGAGCCGGGCGATGGCCAGGATGGTGCTGGGATTGGCGGCGATCGTGGCGCCGAGGTCCCGGTAAGCCGAGAGCCGGAGGGCCAGGTAATATTTCGACTCGACGTCCTTGATCTTGGAGGCCGAGGGGGGCATGCAATAGGTGACCCGGACCAGTGGGCTCTGCATCTGGGCCGTCAGGCCGGTGATCGCCCCGCAAGGGATTCCGGCCGGGGTGAAGCTCTCCCGCCAGTCGCTGGCCAGTTGGAGGATCGCCATCATCCCGCAGTGGAGCATGTGCGGGTGGGCGTCGAAGGCCTGGATGCCCCAGATCGTCCACCCGTCCCGGTAGTCGCGGAGCGACTGGTCGGTGACCGGGATCGTCTTGGGTCGGTTGGTCGTCCCGGAGGTCAGGGCGAACATCAGGACCTTGGTCCCCTCGCCGAAGAGGGCCCCGGTCTCTCCCTGGCGGACCCGATCGATGTAGGGTTCGTGGCGATCGTAGCCGGAGACCGGGACCTGACGTCGGTAGTCCTCGGGCGACTTGATCTCGCCGAAGTGATGGTCGCGGCCGAACTGGCTGTCGGCATGGCGGGCGATCCGCTTCAGGAGGAGGTCGCGCTGAACCTGACCGGCGTCCTGACACTGGGCGAGAAACCCGCGAGCCTGCCGCCTCGATCGCTGGAGAAGAGGCAGGCCGATCAGCTTGCGGGTGCGATTGAACATAGAGAGTCACCCATCCTTCGGGTCGCGCGGGCCGAGAATCGGCCCGATCCTCTGGGATTCGCCCCGGATCCGTCAGGGCGAATCGGCTGGAATCTAGCCCAGGCTCGCAAGCCTGTCAATTGCAAGGATTAAGGATCGCCGATTCGATAACTTCCCGAAGTCATGATTCGCTCGGGACCGCCCTGTAGTTCCACTTCGGCAGGATCTCGTCGAACACGATCTTCATGTCCTCCTTGAACCCTGCCGCATACTTCCGCCCCGTCTGGTACACCTTCTCCAGGATGTCCACCGTCACCCGCAGCCCCGTGCTCGTGCTCGCCTTCTCCATCAACTCCTTCACCAAACCCACGCTCTCGAAGATCACGCCCTGGCAGGCTCGGGTCAGGTGCGGGAACAGCCGATGCTCGATCGGGTTGTATTTCGAGCAGTACGGCGGGTAGTGCGCCACACGGATCTCGATGCCGAGCCGATCGACCAGACCCTGGAGGTCCTCCTTGAACAGGTACTGGCTCGCACTGTTGCTGCCGCCGCCGTCGCACAGCAGCAAGATCGAGGTCGCACGGGGATAGCGGGCTCGGCCCTGGCCCTCCCACCACCGCTCGATGCTGTCGCAGGCGAACTCGCCCGTGTCGTGGCTGGTCCCCAGGTTCACATGGCCGTCGTTCTCCTTCACGTCGTACAGCCCGTGGGGGATGACCACACCCTCGGCGAAGCTGGGGAAGTCATGGTCGAACGTCCCAATGACCCCTTGGGTCAGGAGGTGCCCGGCCCGGTAGAAATTGCCGATCAACTCCTTCTTCTTGGTGTCGATGCTCACGATCGGGTTGTCGGTCCCGAGATACTCCCCCTTCAGCCGGGCGATGTTCTCGAACTGCTGGTTGCGGTCGGGATGCCCGCCCATCGCCCTGGCCTTCTGGGCCTTGCGGGTGACGTAGCCGTGCTTCTTGAGCAGTTGCTTGACCACCGGCACGCTGACTGGGGTGCCCGCCTCGGCCAGGTGGCCGGCGATCTGCTCATAGTTCAGGTCGGTCCAGCGGACCCCCTGCCGCATCGGGTCACCGGCCGTGCGATCCCGGAGCACCCGGAGGAAGTTCTCCTCCAGGAGCGGGATGGAGCCTATGCACGGCTTCGGGCCGCCCCTTTTTTACGAACCCGATCGCCGAGCCCGTCAGGGAGTCGATCCAGGTCCTGTTGGCCCTGGCGGATCGTCTTGGGATCGCAGCCCAGAAGCGTGGCGATATATTCGGTGCCCCCATGGCCGAGCTTGGCGGCCTCGATGGCCGCATATCGCCTGCGGTCCTTCTCCGAGAGCGAGTCGTGGAACATCCGCATCGAATGCTCGATCTCGGGGCTGTACGTCATGGCTGGGCGTCCGTTGCGAGGTCGTGATCGTCCTGGCTACGGTTATACGATGCCGAAGGCGTATCGGGAAGTTATCGAATCGGTGGTCCTAAGGGGCGGCGAGCCCCCCTTTCATCATCCGATTCAGCTCACGACAGCGATCCCCATTTCGCTCCGGAGCGGCATCTCCTCGAACGGTCCGATGGCCGATTCCGAACTCGGAGCCGCGACTTCAGCGGGGAGGGCCCTCGGTGCCGACTTGCGGACGAACGCCGAGACTCGATCCAGGTAAGTCGCCGGATCTTTCTCGCGGCAACGGTTGTGCTTCGCCCCGGCCACGATCCAGAGTTCCTTGGGATCTCCAGCCCTCTCGAACAGGGCTTTGGCGATGTCGACCCCGATATAGCCGTCCTTCTGCCCGTGGATCGCCAGCCAAGGGCGAGGGGCTAGCCGTGCGACAGCCCGCTCGACGTCGGAGTAGCGGCAGTGGAGTTTCATCTGGGTCCGGAGCCGGGCGGACCAGCCGAGGAACTCGAAGATCCAGACAGGCATCGCTTTCCAGAAGACCGGATTGCCGACGTAAATCTCGGCCCACCGGAGGATATACGAGAGCATCGTCCCGCGAGTCGGGAAGGCCCCATCGGTGACGACCCCCCAGACCTGAGGGTCGCGGCTGGCCACGCAAAGGGCCGTCCCGCCACCACGACTGACTCCGAAGAGTCCGACACCGGCCGGATCGGCGTCCGGGCGACTCCGAAGGTAGCTCAAGGCTGCCTGAAGGTCGAAGACCTCATGTTCGGTCACCCACTGGAGCGGCTTGTACTCGGGGTCGCTCGGGCTCTCACCATGGTTCCGGAAGTCGAAGCTGAAGAGGTCGAAGCCCTGGTCCCGGAGGTGATCGACGTAGGGCTTGGCGCTCCATCGGTCGCTCAGGTATTCGTGGCAGAAGACCACGACTCCCGCACGGGTCGAGGTCCTGGCTTTCAAATAAGTTCCGGCCAGGTGGAGGCCGTCACGGGTTCGAAACCGGACGTTCTCGCCATCCTGCGTCGGTGGGACGCGAAGCGGCAGGAAGATCGGCTTCTCCTCGAAGATCCTGACGACCTTCGGCATGTACCGGATGAGGATATAGATCAGGAACCCGGCCAGCCCAGCGATCACCGCGAAGGTCGAGCCGAGGAGGACGAGGGTGGCGGGGCTGGACACGAGTGGGCTCCGGTGACGTCGCCTGGGTTGCTGTTTCTTGGGTGTCGCTTCGATCGAGCGTAACGCCGGCCGTTGGGGCGGGTGGGTTGGGGCGAGGACGGGTCAGCCGGCGAACCGGCGGAGAATCAAGGCAATGTTCTGGCCCCCGAAGCCGAAGCTGTTGGAGAGGGCATAGTCAACTTTACGCTTCCGGGCCTCGTGGGGCACGTAATCGAGGTCACAGTCGTCGCCGGGGTTATCGAGATTGATGGTTGGGGGGACAATGCCGTCTCGGATCGTGAGCAGGCAAACAATCGCCTCGACACTCCCCGCCGCAGCGATCAGGTGGCCCATCATGCTCTTGGTGCTGGAGACCGGGACCTTGTAAGCCAGATCGCCGAAGCTCCGCTTGATGGCCAGCGTCTCGATCGAGTCATTGACCGAGGTGCTGGTCCCGTGTGCATTGATGTAATCGATCCCCGAGGGGTCGATCTCGGCGTCGGCCAACGCCTCTCGGATGCAAGCGATCGCCCCCCGGCCTTCGTCGTGGGTATCCGTCAAGCGGAACGCGTCGGCGGTCGAGCCGTAACCGGCGACCTCGCCGAAGATGGTCGCCCCTCGGGCCTTGGCGTGCTCGAGCTCTTCCAGGATGACCATGCCCGCCCCTTCGCCCAGGATAAACCCGTCGCGGTCGCGATCAAAGGGGCGGCTGGCCCGGGTCGGCTCGTCGTTCCGGGTCGAGAGGGCGGTCAGAAGATTGAATCCCGTGACGCCGAAGGGGTGGATCATGCTGTGAGTCCCGCCCGAGAGCATCACGTCCGCATCGCCTCGACGGATGATCTCGGTGGCCTCTCCGATCGCCTGCGAACTGGCGGCGCAGGCCGTCAGGCAGTTGGCATTCGGCCCCCGGGCGCCGAAGATCCCGGCCAGGTGGCCGGCGGGTGTCCCGGGCTCCTGCTCGGCTTCGTGGATCGGATGGAGTTCCCTCACGCCCTGGCGGGTGAAGTTCGAGGTATCCACCCGACCATCACGCGAGGAGGAGTGGACCAGCTTCACGAATCGGGGGAAGTCCTGCTGCCCCTCTCCCGATCCGAGATAGACGCCGAACCGACTTCGGTCCAATCCCTTGGCCGATTCCAGGCCCGAGTGATCCATCGCCATCCGGCCGGCGGCGATGGCGAACTGGGTGTTCCGGCAATGCTCTCGCCAGCGTTCGGCGTCGGAGACATAATCGGCCAGGTCGAACCCCTGGGCCTCGGCCGCGATCTGGGTCGGGAAGCTGGAGGCGTTGAAGAGGGAGATCGGCCCGACGCCGCTTTTGCCTTCCTGGAGAGAGGACCAGGTCGATTCCAGGTCGCGACCGACCGGGGTGACCATCCCCATCCCCGTCACGACGACTCGGCGCTGCATGAGACCGATCCTCTCGATTTGCGGATCCAACGGCGAGACAATTCTAAAGATAGCAAGAGAAGCAACCCCGCCGGTTCAGGCGGGTCGCCCGATCAGACGATTCCCGGATTGCCCCGGACGACCACGGCCGCAGCCTGCCCGTGACGGGTCAAGTTGGTGTTCAGGAAGGTCGGGTTGTCCGTGGCCCGAGCCTCGCCGCGGACCACGTCGATCGGTCCGAGCGCGGGATCGGGATCGTCACAGTTCAACGTCGCGGGGATGAGGCCGCGATTGACGCCCAGGAGGCTGGAGATCAGCTCGACCGCCCCGCATCCCGAGACGATGTTGCCCATGTAACCCTTGAGGGCGGTGACCGGCACCCCCCCCTGCCCCGAACCCTCGCCGAAGACCCGCCCGATTGCCCGGGCTTCGGCCAGGTCGGAGACCACGCTCGCCGCCCCGTGGGCGTTGAGGTGCCCGAGCTGATCGGGGGTCATTCCGGCGTCGCGGAGCGCCGATCTGATGGCGATCTCAGTGCCCACCCCTTCGGGGTCGAGGCCCCCGACGGGGCTGGCGTCGCAGCCCGAGCCGGAGCCGAGGATCTCGCCGTAGATCTTGGCCCCACGGGCCAGGGCGTGCTCTCGTTCTTCCAGGATCAGGATGCCCGCCCCTTCGCCGGGGACCCAGCCATCCCGGGCGACGTCGAAAGGTCGGCAGGCCCCGGACGGGTTGCCTCTCCAGCGCGACATCTGATCCAGGAGGCTCATCCGGACCATGCTCAGCGGGTGGATCTTGGAGTCGGCCCCGCCGGTGATCATCACGTCGGCCCGGCCTCGCGAGATGATCCGCGTCGCCTCGCCGATGGCCACATTGGAGGCGGCCTCGGCCTCCGTGATCGTGTTGCTCGGGCCCTGGCAGTCGAGCAGGATCGAGATGTGACAGGCCAGCATGTTCGGGAGGTACTTCAGGAGCCAGATCGGCGTGATCTTGGCGATTCCCTCGCGAGCATAGGCGTTGTAGTCGAAGGTCCCGTTCGACTGGTAACCCGCGTCGATGGCCGGCGCCAATTCATCCAGTTCGGTCGAGATCAGGCCGGCTCCGAGGTCGACGCCGATCCGGGTCGGGTCGACTCCGCCATCGGCGAGGCCGGCGTCGACCATCGCCAGTTGGGCCCCGGCCACCGAGAGCTGGATGTCTCGGGCCATGTATTTCAGGCTCTTGCCGATCGACTTCTTGAGGCGGGGGATCGCCAGGGCTTTCATCGCCTTGTCGTCGAAGTCGGGCACTTCACCGCCCAGATTGTTGGGCAGGCCGTCGACCGGGAAGGCTCGCACGGTGTCGACCGCTCCTCGGCCGCCGTTCAGCGAAGCCCAGAGCGGGTCGGCCCCGATGCCCAGCGGCGTGACGAGGCCCAATCCGGTGATGACCACTCGTCGTTCGGTACGGGGCATGGCTTACTCGTCAGACTCCTCCGAGGTCGATCGTGGGTACGCTTACGGGTTCGGAGGTCGGGTGGGGCTCAGCCGATTTCCGGGGTTGCTTCGTGACCATTGACGTTCGCCGAGGGCGACCCGTCCAGGGCTTGCGTCTGCTTCGAGTTGGCCTGGGCCTGGGCCAGGTGCAACACGCCCAGGAGCTGCTGGGTGAAGACGAAGTTCTTCGGGCCGAAGATCTGGTTGGCTCGCGAGTTATCGAGATGAGCGAAGAAGATCTCGACGTCCGCCAGGAGTTCGCCGTCGAGGAAGGCCTTGGCCTCGACCATCGCCCCTTCGGCGCGGAGGTCGGTTAGGGTCACTTCGTAGACGAGCTGGTCCCCGGCACACGCGACACCGAAGAATTCGGCACGGGGTATCTTGGCCAGCACGACCTTCTCGACGAACCCACCGGCCTCGCCGACCAGGATCCCGCCCGTCTGGGCGAGTCCCTCGATGATGAGCGAGGCGGGCATCACGGGGTATCCGGGATAATGATCGTGCAAATGCTCTTCCGCCAGCGTCAGATTCTTGATCGCACGAGCGAACTGGCCGCTGCGAAATTCCAGGAATTTATCGATCCAGATCCAACGCATGAGTAGAGCATCCGCGAAGAGAGGCGAGATCGCGGCTCGTTCCCGGCACGCGATCCGTACGGAGGTCCAGAGTATGGGCACGAAGCCAGTCAGGGCGGGGTCCGGCGACCGTCCCGCCCCGCGGGCCGAAGATTCAGGCCGCGAGCTTGCTCGAGACGTAATGAACGAGCATGTCCACGGTGTACAGATCGCCCATCTTTTCGACGTCCGGGTCGGAGGCGAATTCGGTCAGGTCGGCATACGGCATCCGGGCCTTCAGCTCGTCCAGCCCCTTGGCCGTGAGCTTGCCGTCCTCGATCATCCCAGGGTCGGTGACGACGTTTTCGGGGAAGAGCTCGCCCCGCGGGATCTTGATGCCGAAGTTCCGTTCGAGCCGGAACACGATATCCAGGAAGTCGATCGACTCGGCTCCCAGGTCGCCCTGCAGGGTGGCGTCGCGGGTGACATCCTCCTCGTCCACGCCGAGGGCGTCGACCAGGGTGGCTTGGACTTTCTGATAGATCTCGTCGTGCGTCGGCATGTCATCCTCGAGATAGACGGGAACACCAATCCGAATCCCACGATGGGGACCACCCTCCACCCGCCGCAGGCGCGGCCTGGCTTGATCATCGTCGGCGATTCGTGGGGATCGACTTCAATAACGGTCGGGACGAGGCAAGCGGGTGCAGTCTCGTTGGGGGTGGGGCAGTTGCGGTCAGCCAGCGTTCCGGAATTACGGAGGTCATCTTGATGTATTTCCTCGAAGCTTGCAACATCATCATCAAGTCTCACGCAATCCCGTCAACCCGTCCGACCCGCACTGTCAACCCCCGGAAGGCTCTACCAGGACCCCATCGGCTTCCACGGGCCGGGTGTCGCGTACGACCGCCCGGGCTCCCACGGAACCCTTCCTGAGCGTGGCATAGAGGTCGCGGAGGCCGGCGACGATCGAAGCATCGGTGGTATGAAGGGCCGGGTCTCGGTCTCGGAGATTGTATCGGGTCAGCGTGAACTGTCCCTTGACCATCACCTGACCGTCGCAGGTCCCTTCCCCTTTGAAGCTCGCTTCCCGATCGTCGTGGGAGACCAGCGTCACCTTGAGCTGGAGTTGACGGCCGGGCTCCACGAAGCTCCCGTATTTGATCATCTTGGCCTTCTTCAAGACCACCACGCTATGTGCGAAGTCTTCCATGTCGCGGACCAGCCAGGCTCCGGCCTGGGTGAGGGCCTCGAGCATCAAGACACCTGGCATCACCGGGAAGCCCGGGAAATGGTCCGCCAGGTATTCTTCGGCCAGGGATAGATTCTTGACGGCCACGAGCGACTGGCCCGGCTGGAGCTCAGTGATCCGATCAACAAGGACAAATCTCATGGAGGTCCCCGGAACGGCTGACGAGAAACCCGAGTGTCGAGAACCGAGGTCACGTCGATGACTTCGGTTTTCCGCAATCCCATGCCAAGTTTGGCATTGTAGCGATACATATCGGACTTGGCAAGGGAATCGACCCGAGTGTCAATCAACGATTGGGAGACGTCTCGGCCGCTCCTGAACAGAGTCTACAACCCAGGTCGTCAGGGTCAAATCAACCGATCGAGTTTGCCTAAAAATCACAAAGAACCCAGTCGACTGGCTTGCTCGGTCAAGAGAGTCCCGCCAGGTTCGGTAGGAGATCGGTCGTCTCGCCGGGTAGACGATAGGAAATCCGGCCGGAAGATGCTGAGGGCTTGCGTGGATTTCTGGTCGATGAGCGTAGGCAACGGAAATCGGCCCTCCTATACTAAAAGGGCCACGCGGAAGTGACTGCGCCGTGCCCGACGGCCTGACCCCAGAGGGACGACCCACCCGATGAGGCATTTCTTACGATCGGCCCTCACGCTAGCAACGTCCCTCTCGATCGTCGGATGTTTGCACGCTCCCATGCCCTGGTCTCCGGACGGGACCTGGCTGGCCTATTCGGTCGAGGTCCGTCCGATCGGCTCGATCCTGAAGCCCGGTTGGTTGTTCGAGTCCCCGGGCGGGGCGACCCGGCCGACGTCTGGTCCGATCCCCGGGTCGGCTCCGACCGGCTACAGGCTGTGGGCGACCCGGCCCGACACGGACCGTTCGGTCTTGCTCGAGGAATCGATCGGGCCGTTGACGGCACCCGGCTGGAGTCCCGATGGGCGTGCGCTGGCGTTCGGTCGGGTGGTCCCCGAGGAGAAGGGGCCGGGCCGACTGGAGGTGGTCATCCTCGAGGGACCGACCCGGCGGAGGGTGATCTTCAGCCGAGCCTTGCCCACCCCTCAAGGAGGAGGCGGGGCGGCTTCCTTGCCCGGGCAGGCGATCGCCTGGAGCCCCGACGGGCGATATCTGGCGGTCCCGCAACTCGGGCCCGATGGCCTGGCGATCATCCGGGCCGACAACGGCCGGCAGGTCAACTCGATCCCCGACGCCTTCCTCCCCTCCTGGTCGCCCGATGGAGGACGCCTGGCCTTCTACGTCCGGGGGACGAGCGACACCCTCCATTGCATCGACTCGGCTCTCGGGCAATCCCGACCATTAGTCGAGGTTGGACATGCCGGTCAGGCCCCGGCCTGGACTCGCGACGGGCTGTCGGTCCTGGTTCTGGCCCGGCTCCCGATCGCGGGCGAGGTGAACGTCCAGGGTGATCAGGCTCGGATGCTCCGGGTCCGAGTGGACGGCGGGCTCGTCGAATCGGTCAAGTTCCCGGCGATCGACGAGCTGATCCTCGATCGCGATCGGTCGTCCGAAGGTTTCTCGGTGGCGCTGGACCGTGAAGGGGAGAACCTGTTCTGCTCGGGAGTCGTGGAAGGTCAGCCCAATCAGGTGACCTGGTTTCGACCTCGCGAAGGATCGGTCTACAAGAAATTCTCGCTCCTGGACCATGGCGTCCCCATGGGGTCGCTCTCGCTCTCGCCCGACGGGCGGATCCTGGCCGCGCGTGTCGGGCCGATCGACCGTCTCTCGGCCCCGGCCCTCTGCGACCTGGAGAGCCCCGACCTCCGGTCTCGCTTGATCGCACCCGATGACGAGTCCCGGGTCGAATGGATCGCCACGCTGGTCCAGGCAGCCCGGCTGATTCTCGCCAATCTCCCGCCCGCTTCATTGGAGCCGAGCAATCCCTCCGCCAGGCGGATCGAGCGACCCACGCTACTGCCGGTCCTGGGAGAGTTCGAGGGGAACTCCGAGCCGACATTCCGGCTCCGACGCATCGGTCGAATGGGACGCCCGCTCTGCAACCGGCCGGAGGATGCTCCAGCGGCCTCCGCCGAGCTTCGGGAGATCCTCGACGAGGCTCGCCTCTTCTTCGACTATCTCCAGGAGGACTACTCCGCCGCGCTCAAATCACTCGAAGCCCTGGAGGGACAGGCTGCGACCCCGGAGCGGAGATTCCGGCTCCTGGGCGTCCGAGCCCAGATCTACCTGGCCCAGGGACGCGTCGAGCAAGCGGGTCGGACGATCGCCTATCTGAAGGATCGGGAACGCAAGCCTTCCCTCAGGATTGAAGCCACCGGGGCCGGCTACGCTCTATCGCCCGAATTGGATTCTTTTCAGGGATGGCCCGAGTACCTGGAAACGAGAGCCCTGGTGATCCGGGCGATACTCCATGACGAGCCCCTGGAGCCTCACTTCAATCCCGATGCCCCGCGCCCGATGAGCCCGTTCGATGCCCCGGAGTTGAATCTCAACCAGATCTTCCGCGACCCACCGGGGAGGGACGCCCCGAATCTCCCCGGCGGTTTCAATCCCGGCGGAAACCAGCCTCGGATCCCGATTCCTCGCGAATTCCCCGCGGGAATCCCTCGATGAGTGGGGCTTGGATCCCGCCGGTCAGAAGACGGTGAAAAGGATAATCTGGGCGGTCCGCGCGATCCGCGTCCGCTCTTCCGGGCTCATCGAGCCCCGATCGGCGATCTGATCGATGGTCCGGATCGTTTGTTTCATCAGGTTCACCTGATAGAGGCCGATCTTCAGGTCCTCTCGGTGTTCCAAGAGTGTCCGGAGGACCAATCGAACGGCCAGGGCCTCGTCGATCGGGTAATCCGGGGTTTCGTGCCAGATCGGTTCGATGTCGGAGCGGGCGGCCTCGCGGACGACTCCGTGGATCAGCCGGCTGATCGCTTCGAGCTTGGGATAGTCGATCGTCTCGGGAAGGTCGGCGATCGTGTGGTAGACCGGGTTTTCGCCGGTGGTGAAGAAGAGGTAGGGGATCTTCCTCGACCGGAACGGGCCGTAGTCGCTCCGGTCGATCACGAGCATGTCCGAGCCGAGCAGGCCGACGTCGATCGGTCGATCTTTCGATGACTCGGCAATCCAGGGCCGGACCTCGGGCTCGTGCTCGGAGCCTAGGACGAAGACCGACGAATCGCAGACACCGCCGAGCGACCGGCCGATCATGTCGGCGGTGAGGAACAGGGACACGCGATCGAGCGGGACGGGTGGATGGCGGGCGAAGAACTGCGAGCCTCGGAGTCCGAACTCCCCCTTTGGCCCGCGTTCCTCCAGATCGAAGCCGACGAACAGGATGCCTCGCCGGGGTTTTTGAGGGGACTCGACGATCGAGCGGGCGACTTCGAGCATCATCGCCACCCCGGACGCGTTGTCGTCGGCCCCGGGATAATAGGCCTCACCCCTGGTCCCGAGGTGGTCGTAATGGGCCCCGAGGATCACCCAGCGATCGGAAAGCCTGGGGTCCGATCCCGCGAGCCTGGCCCCGACGTTCACTCCGAGGACCTCGCCGGTCCCCTGCCCCGTCACGTCCTGGGTGTACGACCCTTCGAAGAGGGGATCGAGGCCGAGTCGCCGAAACTCATCGATCAGGTAGGCCCGAGTCTTGGCGGCCCCTTCCTCGCGACGACCTGCGAACTCGCGAGAGGCCAGCCGCTCGACGTGGGCCCGGAGCCGCCCCAGGTCGGGCTCCTGGGCGAGCACGGGGCCGGACCAGACGATCGCGAAAAACCATCCGAGGCATCCGATCCGTCGAATCATCATGGTCCCGGCCGAACCGGCCGTCCTCCGTGTGGCCCGGCCAGGAGTCGCGACCGGACCACCCGGCGCACTCCCGAGAACCCGACCTCGATCCCGGAAAAAAATCGCTCGCGATCCGTCATCATGGACTTTCGCGTGTCATGATTCCCGTCGTTCGGGAAAGGCGTCCCTACACGGAGGTTGGTCATGTCGCGAGGCTCGCTGCTCAAGACCCTGGTCCTTTCGACCGCCCTGATCGGGCTGTCGGGGCTGTCCGCGTCGGCCCAGGATTGGTCCGATTATATGCATTGGCCGTACACGCCGCCCCAGACCCCCGGCAGCGGCCACGAATACAAGTCGCTCTACGACGGCTGGTACGTCTATCCCAAGGAGCAGCGGATCGTCCCGCAGATCCAGGGACCGTTCTACCGGAACTACTACGGCGGGACCCGCAAGGCCGGCATTCACAAGTATGCCGAGGCTCACCATCCCTGGTACAAGCGGAAGTTCTACCAGGGTCACCACTATATTCTGGACGTCTTCTGACGTCAGGTCGAGATCACCCTCCGAGCGGCATCCCAGGGCCCGGCGAATTCGCCGGGCCCGGTCGATTTCGAAGGTGGGTCATCAACCGGCCGAGCCCAGCTCTCGGGCCATCTCGAAGTAAATCTCGGAGGCCATCCGGACCTGCTCCAATTCGACCCACTCGTCCTTGGTGTGGGCCTGGGCGATATCGCCGGGACCGAAGACCACGCAGGGGAGCCCCGAGTCGCCGAGCGGCCCGCCGTCGGTCCCGTACGGGACGCCCATCACGTCGGGCGTCCGCCCGCCGATTCGTTCGATCGCTCGCTTCAGGGCTGGGAGCGAGGACTCGGCTCGCCCCGGGATCAGCGGGGGCATGGTCACCCAGGGCGGGAGGAATTCGATCCCCGAGAGTTCGCCCAACTGCTCGGTGAGGAAGGACCGGACCCGGCCGATGCAATCGAGCGGTCGTTCGCCGGGGATGACCCGCCGGTCGATGTCGATCTCGCACCAGTCGGGGACCACGTTGACGCTGGTCCCCCCCTCGATCCGGCCGACCGAGAGGCTTGGCGGACCCAGGACCGGGTCGGGGGTCGATCGGCCCAGCGCCCCGGCATAGTCCGCCAGCGCGCGGATCACGCCCGCCATCTTGTAGATAGCATTCTCGCCCAGCTCGGGCGTCGAGGAATGGCAGGCCACCCCTTTCGTCCGGATCTTCCAGCGGACCGCCCCCTTGTGCCGGTCGACGATGTTCAGGAGCGTCGGCTCCGCCACGATCGCCAGGTCGGCCCCGAGGTTGGTGCTGGCGAGCTTCGAAGATCCGGTGTGGGTGAACTCCTCGTCGACAGTGCAGGCCATCACGACCGAGGCCGAGCCGGCGGGCCGCTCGCGGACCAGGCGGGCGAAGGCCGTCAGCATCGCGGCCATCCCCCCCTTGATGTCGCAGGCCCCCCGGCCATAGAGGCGGCCCTCGCGAAGTTCGGGGGAGAACGGGGCGATGGTCATCCCGTCGACTGGGACGGTATCCTGATGGGCGTCGAAAAGGATCGTCCGGCGCGAACTCGGGGCGTCGTACCGGGCGATCAGGTTGTCGCGGCCCGGCGAGACCACCTGACGCTCGAAATCCACCTTGAGTCCGGCGAACCAGCCCTCCAGGTAATCCGAGACGCCCCCTTCCAGGAACTCGGACCCGGAGAGCCCCCGTCCCATCGGGTTCACGCTGGGGATGGCGACGAGGTCCGAAAGCAGGCGGGTCACGGCGTCCAAAGGATTGGCTCCCGTGGGGAGTTGCGGAATGATCGTCGATTCTGATCGATTCTAACTTTCGCGGAGCCCCGAGGCCACCGGGACGCGATCCTCGCTCGTGAGGGAGTCGTCGGGAGGTAGCCCAGCTCATCCCATTGAGGTCGCGGATTGGAGCAGGGTTGAAGCATTCTCGAAGGGCCGGCGCGAACCGTCCAGAGTCGGCGTCGTCGGGCGAGAAGCCTCGCTCCGATCTCCGAGAGGGGCCTCGCCGAGCCCAATTTTCGGGAAGCCGTGAAGCTTCGGAACTTGGCACACCAATCGCTGGAGGTGGGGTCGGTCATGCCGACGAGGAAAGCGCGATAATTCCTCTTGTCGAGTTACCCGCCGACCATAGAATCGACGATACCTCATGGGGGTCCGTACGGTCGTCCGGGCCTCCCCACTTCTCTCCGAGGGTCAGGCAAATCCGATGAGCGAACCCGCGGGCTGCTCGTCCTCCGCCGTCGTCATCGCCCCCGGGACCGAGATCCCGGACGGCGATGAACCTCCCAGTTTTGGGCCGACCCCCGGCCCCAACACTCCCCGACATCCCGCCTGGGATCACGTCCCCGACGCCCAGTGGGACGACTGGCGCTGGCAATCCCAGAACGCGGTCCGGAACGCCAGGCAACTGGCCGAGCTGCTCCCGTTCTCCGCCGAGGAGCGTGTCGCACTCGGGATCCTCACCACCCAGTACAAGCTGGCGATCCCGCCGTATTACTTTTCGCTGATCGATCCAGGAGACCTCCTCGACCCGATCCGGCTCCAGTCGGTCCCCTCACCCCTGGAACTCCTGGGCGCGACCGGGACCGAGGAAGACGATCCGCTGGACGAGGACAAGGACTCGCCCGTCCCCGGCCTGACGCACCGGTATCCCGACCGGGCCTTGATGGTGACGACCCACGTCTGCACCATGTATTGCCGGTTCTGCACCCGCAAGCGGGCCACGATGAAGCGCGGCGGCTGGGATTCGGTCTCCCGCGATGATCGACGGATGGTCGAATATGTGCGCGATCATCCCGAGATCCGCGACGTGATCGTCTCCGGGGGCGATCCGCTGACGCTCCCGACGGAGAAGCTCGCGTTCTTCGTCGAGAACCTCTCCGCGATCGAGCATCTCGACGTCATCCGGATCGGCACCCGAGTGCCCGTCACCCTCCCGCAGCGTCTCTTCGACGACGAGGTCATCGAGATCCTGTCCGCCTCGGACAAGATCTGGATCCAGACCCACTTCAACCACCCGCGAGAGGTCACTCCCGAATCGGCGAGGGCCTGCAAGCGGCTCCGGATGGCGGGGATGCCGATCAACAACCACGCGGTCTTGTTGAAAGGGGTCAACGACAGCCTGGCCGTCCAGAAGGAGCTTTGCCGGGCCTTGCTCCGGATCAAGGTCCGTCCCTATTACCTGTTCCATTGCGATCCGGTCACGGGCGCGGGACACTTCCGGACGCCGGTCTGGAAGGGGATCGAGATCATCGAGGGCCTGCGCGGGCACATCTCGGGCCTGGGCGTGCCGACCTACGTCGTGGACGCCCCCCGGGGAGGCGGCAAGATCCCCTTGATGCCGAACTACCTGCTCTCGGCCTCGAACGACTCGGTCGTCCTCCGGAATTATGAAGGGATGATCGTCCATTATCATCCGACCGGCGAACCTCCCGAGACCCCATCCGCGGTGGTGACCCAGGGAGTCAGCGGCCTCCTCGAGGGCAAGGCCGAGGTCCTGATTCCCGAGGGGAATCCTCGACACGCCAGGCGAGCCGCCCGGCCCCCGCTGGCCGTCAAGGGTCCTCATCTGAACGGCAATGGCAACGGTCACGGCACGAATGGCCACTCCCATCGGGAGAATGGCTCGTGAAGATCGGGATCGCCTTCGACCTCGCCCCGGTCGCCCCGGCCCTTCCCCTCGAAGGGCCGGACGACCGGTTCGAGGAGTTCGACAAGCCCGAGACCGTCGAGGCCATCGCCGAGGTGATCCGGGGCGAGGGTCATGAGGTGGTCCTCCTCGGCGATGGTCGCGACTTCCTGGAAAAGGTCCTGGCCGACCCGCCCGACTTTGTTTTCAACATCGCCGAAGGGGAGGGAGTCGGCCGATGTCGTGAGGCCCGAGTCCCGGCCGCGTTGGAGATGCTGGGGATTCCCTATTCGGGCTCGGACCCCCTGACGCTGGCGGCGTGCCTGGACAAGAGCGTGGCCAAGCGCCTGGTCGCGACCGAGTCCGAAGTGAAGTTTCCCAGGAGCTGGACCTTCGACGATCGGAGGCCCGGATTCAGCGAGGTGGTCCTCAAGGGGATCTTCGGAGAATACAACGGTCTGAAACCCGGCGGACCTGCAAGTACGTTGATCTTCAAGCCTGCCTTCGAAGGATCCAGCAAGGGCATCCGGGACCGGTGCATCGCCGACGACGCCGAGGAAGCGATCGCCATCTATCGGAGGCTCATCCGAGACTATCGCCAACCCATCCTCGCGGAGGAGTTCATCTCGGGCGACGAGGTGACGGTCGGCGTGATCGGCAAATACGACCGGTCTCCATACGCCATAGGGGCGATGCGCATCGTCCCGAAGCAGCCGGACGATCGTTTCGTGTACTCCCTGGAAGTGAAGCGAGACTGGCGGAACCGCGTCTCCTATGAAGCTCCCCCGGACTTGCCGGATCCCGTCGTGGCCGATCTGGCCCTGGATGCATGCTACGCGTATTCGGCGCTCGGCTGTCGCGACTTTGCCCGGATCGACTTCCGGGTCCGCGACGGCGTCCCCTACTTCATCGAGGCCAACCCCTTGCCGGGTCTGGCCCCGGTGACGAGCGATCTGGTCATCCTGGCCGAAGGCCACGGAATTGGCTATGCTGATCTGATTCGCATGATACTGCACGCGAGCCTGACCAGGGTGGGCCTCTCGTGAGCCGTCGCAAGAGCCGGGTCGCCGTCCTGTTCAATGCCCCGATCCTCCCGACCGACCATCCCGACTCGGCCTCCGAGGCCGATGTCGTCGAGGTGGCCCGCGTGGTGGCCGATGCCCTGTCTCGCGAGGGCCTGGAGGCCTGGCCGGTCCCGGCATCGCCGCCGATTGGCAAGGTCCTGGGCCTCCTGGCCAACCCGGTCCCCGACGTGATTTTCAACCTCATTGAGGGGTTCGGCGGTCTGAGCATCGGCGAGGCTTACGTGACGGGGCTCCTCGAACTCCTGCGGCTCCCCTACACCGGCTGCCCCCCGGAGGCCCAGGCCCTCTGCCATTCCAAGGGGCGGACAAAGGCAATCCTCCGAGGGTCCGGCCTCCCGACCGCCCTTTCGGTCGTGGCCCATCCGGGCGAGGCGGTCCCGAAGTGGAACGGCCCCTGGCCGGCGATCATCAAGCCCGAAGGCGAAGACGCCAGCCTCGGGATCGACCAGCGAAGCGTGGCCGAGTCGCCCGAGGAGATGATCGAGGCCGTGGCCCGGCTTCGCGTCAGCCACGGCGGCCCGGTTTTGATCGAGGCCTATCTGCCCGGTCGCGAATTCAATGTCGGGGTCCTCGCACTCCCCGAAGCCGAGGCCCTGCCGGTCGCCGAGATCGTCTTTCGGATGCCCGATGGGTCGTGGCCGATCCTGACCTACGACGCCAAGTGGTCGGTCGGTTCGGCGGAGGACCTGGGCAGTCGGCCCCAATGTCCGGCGGAGGTCGAGCCGCTCCTGGCCGATCGCCTGGCCGGCCTGGCAGTCGAGGCGTTCCGGGTGACCGGTTGCCGGGATTACGCCCGGGTCGACTTCCGGCTCGATCCAGAAGGCTCGCCCATGATCCTGGAGGTCAATCCCAACCCCGACCTGGGCCCGGGAGCCGGATGGGCTCGGGCCCTCCTGGCCTCGGGTAGAGGCTACGAAACCACGCTCGCCGGGCTCGTCCGGCAGGCCCGGGACCGGGGGAACAGTCATGCCCAAGGGTGAATGGACCCTCCGCGAGCTTCGACCGGACGATCGTCCCGAAGTCGCGCGAATCCTCGAATCGTCGGGTGCCTTCCGACCAGATGAGGTGGCGGTCGGGCTGGAACTGGTCGACGAGACCTTGAATCCCGGCCCATCGACCGACTATCGGTGGTCGGTCGCCGAGTTTGATGGAGAGGTCGTCGGCTTCGCTTGCTTCGGCCCGGTCCCGATGACCCAGGGGACGTTCGACCTCTACTGGATCGCCGTCGACACCGAGGCCCAGGGCTCGGGCGTGGCGTCTCGGATCGAGCAGGCGGTGGTCGATGAGGTGGTCTCGCTCGGGGGTCGATGGCTCGTGGCCGAGACCTCCTCGACACCGCCCTACGCCCCGGCCCATGCCTTCTACGGCCGGAGGGGGTATCGCCTGCTCGGTCGGATCGAGGACTATTATCGGGCAGGAGACGACCGGCTCATCTACGGGAAGCGGCTCGACCAACAATAAGGATGGCCCTCGATGTTCCGGATCAGCCACGTGCTGGGGACTCACCGCGAGCACGATCGTCGAAGTATTGCCGAGGTCCAGGCCCTCCTGGTGGCCGCCTTTCCCGACCTGGCCGACGTCCCGGATTACGTCGAGAAGAAGCTCGCCGAGCAAACGACGAGGGTCTATCCCACGGTCCTCCTGATCGCCCACGGGCCGCGCGACCGGGTGATGGGCTTCGCGCTCGCCGACCACTTCGAATGGCTCGGCTACGCGTACCTGGATTTCATCGTCACCCAGGCCGAACAGCGCGGCCGGGGGCTGGGCGGCGGGCTTTACGAGGCGCTCCGGCAGGATCTGATGGCCCGAGGGGCGAAGGGCCTCTTCCTGGAAGTTCCCACCGACGACCCGCCCCAGGTCGCCACCCCGGCCATCCTGAAGACCAACAAGAACCGGCTCAAGTTCTACGAGCGGTACGACGCCCGGCCGATCATCGGGACCCTGTACGACCAGCCGATCCGCCCCGGCAAGCCGCCCGAGCCGAGGTTGCTCTACGACCCGCTCGACCGGGCCGAACCGCTCGGGGCCAAGGCCGTCAAGAAGGTCATGGAGGCGATCCTCACCCTCCGATACAACTACGCGGCCGACTCCGATTACGTCCGTCAGGTCCTCGCGTCGGTCGCGGATGATCCGGTCAAGATCCGCAAGCCGCTTTATGCGTCGCCCGAGGAGAAGGCGTACAAGATCCCGCGGCGGCTCCAGCCGCTCAAGGTCTTCTGCTCGGCCCGGCACTCGCTGCACCACGTCCGGGAGCGAGGCTACGTCGAGCGACCGGCGCGGGTCGACGTCATCCTCAAGGCGGTCGAGGAACTGCCCGATGTCGAACGTCTCAAGGTCCGGAACTTCGGCGAGGGTCCGATCCGCGCGGTCCACGACGCCGACTTCGTCAACTTCGTCCGCGACTACTGCCTGGAGCTGCCCGAGGGGGAACTCGTCTATCCCTACGTCTTCCCGATCCGGAGGGCCGACCGACCGCCCCACGACCGCCGCCGTCGCGTGGGCTATTATTGCATCGACACGTTCACACCCCTGAGCAAGGACGCCTACAAGGCGGCGAGGGCCGCGGTGAACGTCGCGCTATCGGGGGCCGCCGAGATCGTGAAGGGGGAGCCTCTGGTCTACAGCCTCTGCCGACCCCCGGGGCACCACGCCGAACGCGACACTTACGGCGGATTCTGCTACTTCTGCAACGGGGCCATCGCGGCCCAGTATCTCCGGACCAAGCTCGGCGGCAAGGTCGCGATCCTCGACATCGACTATCACCACGGTAACGGGGCCCAGGATATCTTCTGGGAGCGGTCCGACGTCCTGACCGTCTCGATCCACGGCCACCCGAACTTCGCCTACCCTTATTTCTCGGGATTCGCCGACGAGATCGGCGAGGGGGAAGGCAAGGGATTCAACCGAAACTTCCCGCTGCCCGAGGATGTCCTGGACGGTCGGTACCTGGAGGAACTGGACGAGGCCCTGGCGGTCGTCCGGAAGTTCCAGCCCGAGGCGCTGGTCGTCTCGCTGGGGCTGGACATCGCCAAGGCCGACCCGACCGGCTCCTGGAGCCTGACGCCCGACGGACTCTTCGAGGTTGGTCGGAGGATCGGGGCGATGAAGTATCCCACCCTCCTGGTCCAGGAGGGGGGGTACAACATCCGATTCCTCGGCCGGAATGCCGTCCGGATGCTCACCGGGGTCTGCGCGGGAGCCCTGGGGCGACGGATCGGTAGATCGGTCAGATAAAACGCGCCTCGCCCGAATGTTCTCCGATCGTTACTTCACCCGCTCGACGTACTCGCCGGTCCGGGTGTCGATCCGGATCTTCTCGCCGGGGCCGACGAAGGGGGGAACCCCCACCTTGAGGCCGGTCTCCAGCGTGGCTTCCTTGTACTGATTGGTGGCTGTCGCCCCCTTGAGCGAAGGCGGGGTGTCCACGACGGTCAGCTCGATCGTGGCGGGCACCTCGATGGAGACCGGCTTGTCGGCCACGTGCATCACCATGACCTTGCTGTTGGGCAGCAGGTATTGCATGGAGGTCCCGAGGATTTCGGGGGAGAAACTGAGCTGATCGTAGGTGGTGGTGTCCATGAAGACGTGCTCGTCGCCCGAGGAGTAGAGGTATTCGTACTCCTTGGTCTCGACGTACGGCACGTCGATCTGGTCGACCGACCGCAACCTCTTGTCGATCAACGAGCCGGTGTTCATGTTCCGGAGCTTCGTCTGGACCATCGCGCGAAGGTTGCCCGGGGTATGGTGCGCGAAGTCGACCACGACGAAGTTGACCCCTTCCATCGTGATGACCATCCCGCGGCGGATGTCGGTGGCCTTGATCATCATGGCGTTATGCGTAACCCCCGGATGCTGTGCGAAATAGCTCGATCTCTCCTCGGACGACCGAATGTGACACTAACCGATGCCGGTTCGCGATGCCAGACCACTTGATCGGGCGGCCCGCCATAAAGATCGCGGATTCTGGGGAAGCTTGAGCAGGGATTTCCCGGGATGGCTAGGCGTTGCGGATTCGGGATCATCCCGGTCGAGGTCTCAATCGGTGACCTTGACTCCTGGCAGGACGCCGCAATGGATCAGGGTGGGGATCACCTCGCCGGGGATGATTCCGGCGTCGTTCATCCAGCCCCGGTATTCCCCGGCGGAATAGGCCCGGCCCTCGGTCAGCCGGAAGAGGGCGGCCGAATACAGGGCGATCGGCAACGGGCCGTCGAGGGCATCGTTCAGGAAGACGTCATGGATCAGGAGGCGTCCCCCGGGGCGAAGGGCCGAGGCGCATCGAGCGACCAGGACCGTGCCGTCGACGACGTCCCAGTCGTGCAGGATATTGGACAGGAGGATGACATCGGCCCCCTCCGGCATGTCGTCCTGGAACATGTCGCCGGCTCGGGCCTCCAGTCGGTCGGCGACCCCGAACGATTCGGCCATCTCGACGGCCACCTTGAGGACCTCGGGACGGTCCCAGACGATCGCCCGGAGGTGGGGATGACGCAGGAGCCAGGCGATGCTGTAGATCCCGGTGCCGCCTCCGACGTCGACCAGCAATCGGGCATCTTCCAGGGGGTACTTCTCGGCCAGGACGGGGGCCACATTCCGGGCCCGACCGGCCAGGGCCAGGGTCAGGGATCGGGCCGAGGCCTCGGTCTCCATCGCCGATTCGATCCCCGGTTTGAAGATGAATGCCGCCCCCTCCTCGTCGGCCGCCGCCCCGGCCGGGCGGTTGGTCCGGAGCCGCTCGATCATCTCGACCACCCCGGGGGCCTCGGCGGCCAGGCCGACGTACCCGCTCACGTCGAAGAATGCCCCGGGCGTGAGGTGGTCGCGGGCCAGCTCCGTCAGGCCGATGCGCCCTTCCTCGTCGTCGGCCAGGAGTCCGAACGCCCGGAGGGCCGTGACCAGGACGACGGCCGGGCGGTCGGCCAGCCCTAGCTCCAATCGGAGCTGGTCGAAGGTCAACGGCCCGTGTTCCAGACGGTCGAAGACCTTGAAATGGGCGACGGCCGCCGTCAGCAATTCCGTCCCGTGATTGCCCCGGAAGATCTCGAAGATCCGGGTCGGGTCGAGCATCGGTGAGACCATCGGGGGCGGTGTCATGGGTCGGGTTCCCTGGGATCGAAGGGGGCCGAGGCCCCGATCCTCAATTCTTGGGCAGCCGCAGCTCCACGGGCAAGGGCGAAGCAATTTCCAGGCCGACTCGGGCGTCGGAATCCCAGTCGCGGTCGAGGGCCACGATCAAAAGGTTCCAGCCCACTTTCAGGGGCAGGTGGGCGAGTTCGGTGAGCGGCTGGGGTTCGCCGGGCTCCGCGAGAAGGCGATGCGGGAAGGGAGCCGAGGAGTCGAGTCCTTCGGAATCGGCGACCTTCACCCCGTCGAGGTAGACTCGGGCGGCCCCTCGGATCGCGAACCGGAGCGCGGCGGACTGCTCTCGATCCGACCGGACCTGGACGGCCAGGTAGGCCCGGCCCGGCTTCGATCCGAACTCACCTCGGAGGCTCAAGGTCCCCGAGTCGTCCGCTTCGAGCATCGACCACTCGGTCGGGAGCCCATCCTGGCCGATGAGGGGCCGGGCGAGGTCCACCCGATCGAGCGGGATTCGGAGCTTGTCGGCCCCGCGTTCGAACGGTCCGGCGACCAGGGCCTTGTCGATGGTTCTCGGTCCCCGCTCGAGGGAATCCTGGGCCGGCTTGCTCAGGAGGAACGCGGCCAGGTGGATGATTTCGTCCGTGGTCAGTTCGATGGCCGATCGACCCGGATGGGGCGTCGGGGCGGCCCCGGTCGATGTCCTCCCCAGGGCGGGATCGCGGTCGGGATCGACCTCGGCCCGCTTGTCCTTGTCCTTGGGCCTGGCCGCTTCGGGACCGAGCTTGAGGGAGGGATGCCGGAGGATCGCCCCGATCATCCGGCCGGGATCGGGAAGTTGCGAACCGAGCGTGAGGTCCGGGCCGGACGTCCCGCCCCGACCTTTGATCGCGTGGCAGGCCGAGCATCGGTTGACCGAATCTCGGTAGAAGAGGCCAAGCCCCGACCAGGGGTCGCCATCCCGAGGGAGGCGTTCGCGGATCTCGGCATGGGTAATCGAGGGGGTCTCGCGAGAGGCCGATTCCTCGATCGAGGAGCGGACGGCCCGGATCTCCGGCGACTCATGGATCCGGAGTGCCTGGAGGACGGCGGGCAGGTTCTCCCGGCCCATCGCCCGGGCCTGGTAGGCCTTGCCGAGCATGGCCGCCGTGGCCGACGATTCGCCCAGGATCCGGATCCCCTCGGACCTGACGACGGGGTCTCTGCCGGTCAGGGCCGATTCCAGGGCGGGCAGGGAGCGGTTCCAGTCGATGGTCGCCATCGATCGGATCGCGAGCTTGCGGAGGACCGGGTCGTCGGAGGCCAGGAAGGTCTCGTCGAGGGCGGCGAATGCCTCCGGTCCCGAATGGCCCAGGGATCGGGCGATCTCACGTTTCTCGATCGGCGATCGGTCTTTTTCCCGGAGTCGGTCCGAGAGTCGGGCCAGGGCGCCGGGGGGCTTCGAAACAGCCGCGACCCGGATCGCGGCCCGGCGGACGGAAGAATCCTTGTCGTCGAGCAGGGCCAAGACCAAATTCGAGGCCGGGTTCCCGGCCAGGAGGCAGGCGTCGAGCCCGGCGAGTTTCAGCGCAGGCGCGGCCTCGGAGTGGCCAATCACCCAGTCGGCCAGCGGCCCGGTCGGCGGCGAGACCTCGGCCGGGAAGTCGCGGAACTGGCGGATCAGGACCAGTCGCTCGGATTCGCCGATGTCGGGGATCTTGATCAGGCTCATCAATTGGTCGGCGGCGGGGGCCGATCGGAACCCGGCGAAGAGCGAGACCGCCCTCGATCGATCGGTCCCGGTCCTCGTCCGGACCGCCAGCGAAACCTCGTCGACGCCGACAACTCCCATCCGTTCGAGCGATCGGAGGAAGGCGTCTTGAACGGATCGATCGAACTCGGGGTGGGCGTACAGTCGCCGGACGAGCAAGGCGGCGGTCGCCCTGGGGCTGGGCTCGGCGTGGCGGCCCAGGGCGAGGACGGCCTCGCGGACCACCCGGCAATCGGGGTCGTCCAGCAAGGGGGCCAGCCGGGGGACGAGCCGAGGATCGGCCTGCTTCGCCTCCCAGGAGAGGCCCTGGGCGGCCAGTCGTCGGATCGCGGGCTCGGGGTCTCCGAGAAGTTTGACGAAGGCCTTCTCCACCTCGTCGTCCCAGAATTGCCGGGCTCCCTGGAGCCCGAGGATCCGGGAATGCAGGGGAGCCCCGACCTTCCCGGCGAGCGTCAGGAGTGTCGTTCGGGCCTCAGGGCCCCGCCCGACCGCCTCTCGCTGCGCCCGCTCGGCCTCGGCCCGATCGGCACCGGTTATCATCTGGAGGAGTCGTTGCTGATCGGTCGCTTCGAGGACGCGCTTCCAGTGGTTGGGCCGGGCCGGGAAGGCCGGGGTCGCCCTGTCCCCGCTCCAGCTGAGCCGGAGAATCCGACCGCTCGGAGCTCGCCGGTCGAGGACGAAAATGGCCCCGTCGGCCCCTTCGACGATCTGGACGGGCCGGAACTGCGGATCGTCCGATGCGACCAGTGTCAGCTCGCCGAGGAGGGTATTCCTTCCCGACTTTTCCCCGGTCTTGATCCCCTGGATTGATTTCCGATGAGTGTCGGGATAGAGGATGGCCCCTCGAAGGGGCTCGGGCAGGCTCGACCCTCGATAGAAGACCAGTCCGGACGGAGAACCCCGTCCCAGCCGGGCCACCGCCCCGAGCCTCCCCGGCCGTTCTCCATCGGCCGCGCCCCGGTCGAAGTCGGCGAGCAGGCCGTCCCGGTCGGTCCCGAGCCTCCAGCCATGGTCCCCCTCCTCCATCGGGCGGATCAGCCGGACCCCCTGGAACTTCGTCCCGTCGGCGGTCCCTTCGTCGAGGAGCCAGGGCTCGGAAGCCGGATCGAAGGCCAGCCCTCGCGAGGGGTCGCGGAATCCTCGGGCGAACAGGCTCATTTGCGACCCGTCGGGTCGGCATCGGTAAACCCCGCCGGTCCCGGAGAGTCCGACCCGCGAACCGTCCGAACCGACGACATTCGACTCGCCGTCTCCGGCCGTCAGATAGAGCCAACCATCGGTGCCGAGGGTCAACCCTCCGAGGGATTGACTGCCCGTGGCCGGGAATCCATCGGCCAGGACTTGCCTCGTCTCGAAGGTTCCGTCGCCGTCCCGGTCGGTCCACCGTTCGAGCCGACCGAGGCTGGCCAGGATCAGGCCCCCCTGATGCGGTAGGATCGCCGTCGGCATCTCCACCCCGTCGAGGACGATCTCGCTCGACTCATAGACGCCGTCGCCGTCGATATCTCGGAGCCTCCTGATGAGGTCAACCGACGGCTTCCGAGTCTTGCGAACCCGAGTATTACCGCCTCCGGGCAAGGAGAGGGTGTCCCAGGCATCGAAGTTAGGACCGGACGGGCGCCACTCGGCGACGAACAGGTCGCCCGAGTCGTCGAAGGCCATCGCGACCGGGTCGGCGATCCTCGTCCCATCGGCCACCACCCGGACCTTCAGGCCCTTGGCGACATGATATCCTTTCAGTCGAGGGTCGGCGGTTCCTAGCTCGACCAGTCCCTCGCGACCCGCGGATCCGATCGCCGGGCCTGGAGGGAAGAGGCCGGAGATCGCGACGACGACCAGGCCGATCAGCCGGTCGAAGGTTCGGGTCAGGTCAGGGCGAAGGATCATGAACGACCTCGGGAGGCTCGGGGACGATGGGGGGAGGGCCGGATCGTCTTCAAGGCGGCACGTCGTGCCTAAGTCCAGCCCGAGGCTAGATTAGGGAGGGCTGGACGGCCCGGGCCCGATTGACCATCAATCGGTCTCTTCTTACAATCGACCATCCTTCCTCGAGCACACCACCCAGGTCCGCCGATTTCGCCGAATCGGTCGTTTCGAGACGCCCAAGCGACCTGTCAGCCGGGAGATCCGTCCGAACATGTCCACCGACCTGCGGCTCAAGGAAACGCTCCCTTTGCTGACGGAGCGGATCGTCGAAACCTACGAGGAATGCGGAGGGGTCCACCATCTCGGCCACTCGCCGCTGCCGAGCTATCGCGAGATCGTCGAGATTTTGAAGGACCTTCGGGAGATCCTCTATCCCGGTTATGGGCGTCGGGACAACCTCCACATGGGGAACGTCGCCTACCACGTGGGCGACCTGATCGATAGCCTGCACGACCGCCTGACCATCCAGATCGCGCGTGCCTTGAGGCACGATTGCGAGGCCGCCCGCGATCTCGAGACCGACTTCGAGGGAGACGCCCAGCTCGCGGCGGTCCGACTGCTCGAATCGATCCCCTCGCTCCGATCGGTCCTGGCCGAGGATGCCCGGGCCGCCTACGCGGGCGACCCCGCCGCCCGGGGGCTCGACGAGATCCTCTTCTGCTATCCCGGAGTCGCCGCGGTGACGGTCTTCCGGATCGCCCATGAGCTTTATCGCCTGGGCGTGCCGCTGATCCCCCGGATGATGACCGAGTACGCCCACGCCAAGACCGGGATCGACATCCACCCGGGGGCCACCATCGGCCCTCGATTCTTCATCGATCACGGGACCGGCGTCGTCATCGGCGAGACCACCCGGATCGGCGAAGGGGTCAAGGTTTACCAGGGAGTGACCCTCGGGGCCCTCAGCTTCCCCCGCGACGAGACGACCGGGGAACTGGTCCGGGGGACCAAGCGGCACCCGACCATCGAGGACGGGGTGGTCATCTACGCCAACGCCACGATTCTCGGGGGCAAGACCGTGATCGGCCACGACTCGGTCATCGGCTCCTCCGCCTGGATCACCCGGTCGGTCGCCCCTCACACGGTGATCACCATCGAGGATCCCCGACTCCGGATTCGTGGCGGCGTGGCGGATCTCGGGGCGGGCGGGCTCGATTATCAGATTTGAGGCGAGAGAACTCTCCCATGAATCCGCCTAGCCTGGATCTTCTTTCAGTCGAGGATTTCCTCACTTTCCCCGAAGTCAGGCCGCCCCTCGAGTACTTCGAGGGCAGGGTGATCCAGAAGATGTCGCCGAAGGTCCCCCACAGCTATCTCCAACCTGACCTCTGTGCTTACCTCAATCAATTTGCACGGCCTCGGAGGTTGGGGCGAGCGGGTACGGAAATGCGTTGCACCTTCGGCGGCGTCTCTCTTGTTTTTGATATTTCGTTCTACGTTCATGCGAGAATGCCCGGCTTTACCCGGACCGAAGAGGCGCCGGATGTACTGGCCGCGCCCGACCTTGCCGTGGAGATTATTTCTCCAGGGCAAACGGTGGCCGATCAAACAACTCGCCTCCGGTTCGCCACCCGACACGGGATGCGCATCGGTTGGCTGATCCATCTGATCCGGGAAACCGTGACGGTCCTCCGGCCTCGTCGGCGTTCAACCATCCTTCAATCCGGAGGTGTCCTTTCGGGCGACGATGTATTGCCCGGGTTCGAGCTTCCACTCGATGAGCTATTCAGTTGGCTGGAACGGGACTGAATCGAACCGGATGCCTACGGGCGGCTGGCAAAGACGATCCACCCCCCGGCCCTCAGGCCATGGGCCATCCAGGGCAGGACGATCGGCCGGGCTCGGACGGCGTCGATCGGCAGGACCTCGTCGATCCGAAATCCTGCGGCCCGGAGTTCGCCGGATAGTTCTCGCCAGGTGAAGAGGTGGACCTCCATCCCGGGGACTCCCCGATAGGTCATCTTCCGGTCGCCGACGTCGGGCCTCCGGAGGATCGACCGCAAACCCTGGCCCATCAGCCAGAAACGGCCTTGGGGGTCGCGCAGGTTGAGCCAGGCATTGTGAGCGTGGAGGGCAAGTCGGCCGCCCGGCTTCAGGATCCGGAAGGTTTCCCGGAGGGCCGACCTCCTCGGGCCTCGGCCCCGGATCATCCCCAGGGTGCTGAACATGGATAACGCATAAGTGAACGACTCGTCGGGGAAGCAGGCCAGCCGGCAGAGGTTGGCCTGGACGCAGGCCATCTCCAGCCCGAGCCGGTCGGCCTTGGAGGCGACCCGGGCCAGCATGCTGGCCGAGAGGTCGACGGCCGTGACCTGGAACCCCTTGGCGGCGAACCCGATCGCATGCCGTCCCGCCCCGGAGCCGAGGTCGACCAGCGGGCCGGGCTCGACGAATCGGGCGTCCAGCGCCTCGGCGTCGGCCCGGAAGAGGGAGTGGTCCTTGAAGTAATCGTCCTCGTCGGCCGCCAGCCGGTCGGAGTGGGCGTACGACCAGAGCGAGGCGTTCACGCCTTCGGGGAGCCGCCAGTCGGGGGGCGGGGTGAGTTCGTTCATCGGGGCCTCGGGGTCGCGAAGACCCTCCCCGACCGAGGGGCCAGCTCGACCTGCCGAAAGTGGCCGCCCTCGACCCGGGCCGAGTCGTGCGACCAGGTTTCCTCCAGCACCGAGCCTTCGGCGATTCGGCCCTCCAGAGGGAGGTCGACCCGGCTTGTCGCTCTCCCGGTATTGAACACGACCACCACCGATTCGTCGTCGAGTTGGCGGAGGAAGGCGGCAACGTCTCCTTCGGCGTAGAGGAACGTAAATGACCCTCGTCGGAGGGCGGGACGCTGGTTTCGGAGGGCGATGAACTTCTGGAAGTCGTGGAAAAGGTCGCGGTCCCAGGTCTCGGGTCGATCCCAGGGGAAGGCCCGGCGATTGTCGGGGTCGTGGCCCCCGGCCAGGCCGATCTCGTCGCCGTAGTAGATCGAGGGGGCTCCGGGGAAGGTCATCTGGAGGAGGGTCGCCAGCCGGAGCGCCGACTTGTCACCCCGGGCGAAGTGGAGGTAACGGGCCAGGTCGTGGCTCCCCAGCAGATTCATCATCACGGCCGAGTTGTTCGGGTGATAGTGGGTCAGGAGCTTCTCGATGTGGCGTCGGAAGGCCGGGGCTCCCGGGGTGTCGAGCCCGTGGAAACTGGTCTTTCCCAGGGCTTCGAGGTCCATCCCCTCGCCGATGAAGTAGGCGAAGCAGATCCGGGTGAACAGGTAGTTCATCACCGCATCCCAGCAGTCGCCGCGGAGCCATCGGGTCGCCTCGTCGGCCCGGTCGACCCCTTCGGCGAAGTCGGTCAGCTGGTCGAACGGGCGGAACTCCCAGACTTCGCCGACGATGTAGGCCTCGGGGTTGCTGGTGAGGACCGACCGGCGGAACTCGGCCCAGAAGGACCGATCGTCGATCTCATGGGCGACGTCGAGCCGCCAGCCGTCGGCCCCGAAGTCGATCCAGTGTCGGGCCACATCCCAGAGGAACCGGCGGACGGCCGGGGTGTCGGTGTTGAACTTGGGCAGGGCATGGAGCCCCCACCAGGCGTTATAGCCGGGGGCCTGGTCGTGGTCGTAGGCGTTCATCGGCCAGCCGTGGACCGTGAACCAGTCGAGGTAGGCCGAGTCCTGCCCATTCTCCAGGATGTCATGAAACTGGAAGAAGCCACGGCTCGCGTGATTGAACACGCCGTCGAGGACGACCTTCATCCCCCGTTCGTGGGCGGCGTCGATCAGCCTCCTGAGGGCGGGGTCGCCCCCGAGCATCGGGTCGACCCGGTAGTAGTCGTGGGTGTGATATCGGTGATTCGAGGCCGACTGGAAGATCGGGGTGAAGTAGATCGCGTTGACCCCGAGGTCGCCCAGGTAATCCAGGTGCTCCAGGACTCCGATCAGATCGCCCCCCTGATACCCTCGAGGGGTCGGCGGGGAGCCCCATTCGTCGAGGTGCGCCGGCTTTTCGACCGAGAAGCTTCGCGCGAACCGATCGGGGAAAATCTGATAGTAGATGGCATCACGAACCCAATCGGGCGTCTGAGGCTCTGACATCGGCGGCTCCGTGGACGGCTCGCAATCGAGGGAAGAGTCCTTACTCTCGTCCCAGGATCGGGGGTAATCTTGACCGGGTGGACTATCCCATGCGACCCGCGCGCCGTCGAGCCGGGCCGAATATCATGGCGGGATTTCGGGAGTCTCCTGCCGCCTTTATGCCCGAAGGGATCGAATCGGCAGGGATCCGTCGAGGGGACGCGTCGAGGATCAACGACTTCGGCCCTTGGGGGCTTCGGCGGGCACCTTGAAATAGTAGAGTTGCTGGCGGTCGCCCCGGACCTGGAGATCGGTCAGCAGGTCGACGTAATCCACCCCCGAGGCGTTGCTCGGGCTCTTGTAGACGGTCCGCTCGTTGTGGCGGATGGTGAACTGCTTCTTGAAGTCGATCAGCTTGGGGCTGACCCAGAGGTCGAGCCGGTTGACGCCCGAGGTGTTCAGGTTGATCAGGTTCCCGGTGACGCTGCTCCTCATCTTGATGGTGGCGGGCCGGAGATTCTTGCCCATCGGGTCGGCGGCCTCGGGTGAGGTCGATCGATCGGGGGCCAGCTCCCGGACGATCACCCCGAAGAATCGGTCGTCTCCCTCGCGGGCGGTGGCGGCCTCGAAGGATTTGGGGGCGGGATCGCGGGTCCTCCGGTCCATCCAGTCGAAGAACGAGGGGATCTCCTCGGGCAACTCCTCCAGGCCCCTCCGGAGATAGTCGACGTACGTGACATCCAGGACGTCCTCGATCATCGGCCGGACGAACTGGTCGAGGATCACTTCCTTGGCCGCCGGCGCGAGGTCGCCCAGGACGATGTAGAGCGGGACATCGGCGACCTGCGGCCTGTACTTGTAGACATACTTCCCGGGGAACCCCGAGATCGCGACAACCCCGGCGACGAGGTCGGGGTGGGCCAGCCCGAAGTCCCAGGCCATCTCGGCCCCGGCGAGCTGCCCGGCCACGTAGACCCGGTCGGAGTCGATGGCGTACCGCTTCCGGGCATCCCGGAGCGAGAGGATCGCGGCGGCGTGCTCGGCAGAGCTGAAATGGTAGCTCCGGCCCCTGCCGGGCACGAGATACTCGGGAGCGATCACGATATAGCCCCGACGAGCGGCCTCGGCGGAGATCCAGTCGACCGCAGTCCTCGGGCCTCGGCCGTCATGAAGGGCCAGGATCGCCGGATAGCTCCGTCGAGGATGATACTCCGGAGGGAGCACGACCCCGTATTCGCTGGGGACCGGATTATCATCGTTGCGGACCCGATGGATCTTCAACTGGCCGGGCTTCTCGCGCTCGCGGTCCGGGTCGGCCTGCGGCGGGGCGCTCTTCGTCACGATCCGGGCCATCGTGTCGACGTCGAGATTCTCGATCTTCCTCAGGTCGTCCAGGACGACCGATCGAGCCGTCTCGTCCTGGGCGGCGAGGTAGTTCGAGGCGAGGTCGCGGGCCCTGACCAGCTCCCCGGCCCGCTTGAGGTCGTCGATCGCCGCGTCGGCTCCCACGATCCAGCCCGACATCGCCAGGGCAAACCGGGCCTCGGCCGTCAGGGAGGACTCGGCCTTCGCCAGGGCTTCGAGCCGAGGCCGTGCGACGTCGGGGGCATGGGCCAGGACTTCCAGGACCTCGGCCAGCAGGACCTTCCACGCCTTCCGATCTTCCTCGCTCAGTTTCTCGGCCAGCTCACGGAGGGCGTCGGCCTGCTGGCGGTCGAGGGCCGACCGATCTCGGTCGGCCCGGATCTGATCCCGGATCTGGTCGGCCAGATCCTTGGAGAGGTCGTCGGTCTGGATTGCCTGGAGGAGTTCCAGGGCCTTCCGGGGCTGGAGCCCCTTCCGACGGATGGCGACCTCGTCCAGGATCTCGCGGGACTCCAGCTCCCGGACCGATCTCCGGGTGTCCTCCACGTTCGACTTGAGTTCGGGGAAGTCCCGTGCCAGGCCGTCGAGCGCCTCGCGGGCCTCGGCGTACCAGTCGGCCTGGATCAACCAGCGGGCGATCTTAAGCCGCTCGTTCTGGTTCTTCCGATCGACCTTGTCCAGCAGGCCCAGGATCACCGGGCGGGGGACCTGGCTGGTGGCGACCTGGCCGACCCAGAACCCGTCGATCCCTCGGTACTTGACCATGTAAGGGGTCAGGATATTGATCGCCTGCTGCATCTGGACCGGGCGTTGCCGGGCGTTCAAATACTGGAAGCTCCGGCGACCCTTCGCGTCCCAGGGGCCGCTCTTGATGCCCAGCGCGACCGAAGGCATCACCCCGGCGTGGACGTCGAGCGGCTGGATCAGCTCGAACCGCTCGTTCTGGGAGAAGCCTGCGTCTGATTCGATCTTGGCTATCTTCGAGTTATAGAAGATGACTCGCTTCAGATTGTCGGAGACGTAAGCCAGGGTATTGTCCTGGTCGACCGTCCCCCGATAGACCGTCCCGTTCTTGAGGAGCACGGTATCGGCCCGGACGGACGTCCCGGAGAGCCCGGCGACCATCGCGGCGGAGGTCGCGAGCCAGGCCATCGCGATGGATCGGAATCGATGACTGCCTGCCATGCGTGAAGTCCTTGATTCGGGACCAGATCCGTCGATCGTCGCGATGGGCCGGCCCGACGGCCCAGTTTTCATTCTGACACCCGCTTCGCCCCGGTCAAGCGTCCGAGTCAGCCTCCGAGGATCGATCGGGGTCCTGACCGTCCGGACCTGGCGAGTCGACCCCAATCTCCTTAGTCTGGGATGGGGGGATCGGGCGATGATCGCGACCCTCACGGACCGGGAGACGTCCTCGATGTCCAGCTTGTTCAAATTTCGTTGCTACGGGTGCGAAAAACTGCTCAAGGCCTCGCCCGCCCGGATCGGCAAGGTGGTCAAGTGTCCGGGATGCGGGACCGAATTGATCGTCCCCAGCCCCTTCGACGAGCAGACGCCCCCCGAATTGTCGGTCGAGGATTCGATCCAGCTCGAAGACCTCGGGCTCCAGATCGAGACCGACCGCCTGGTCGACACACCCCGGACCATCACGCCTCCCCCCACCATCGACCCCAACCAGCCCGACCCGATCGCATTCCTGGCCGCGGCCACCAGCTTCGAGGAGGAGGGCCCGCCCGATCCGATCGACGAGACGGTCCCGGTTGAGGGACTGCTGGAAATCCCCGACCCCGCCGGGTCGCCCCTGGTCTCAGGGACTCGGACCCGTCGACGATCGACACTGGTCGACGACCCGACGATCCGGCGGCGGGACGTGATCCTGCCCCGGACGGCGGCGGTGACCTGGGCCTTGTTCGCGATCCTGGCTATCTTCTTCGCCTTCCTGGCCGGTCTGATAATCGGTCACTACCGATGGAAATGAGCGTCCGGGAGTCCTTCGGGATCGGCTGAGACCGGCCCGGGACCGACCACGTTCGCTCCTGTAAAGACGAACCCAATTCGACGGGAATCTTTTCAGGATCGGGGTTTGCGTCGGTTTCGGGTTGGTCAACCTCGGTTTCCCGAATCTCCCGGAGGGTCCGGAAGAGGCTACGCTCGGTGGCCGCCTCGTATTTCCGGCCGAGCGTGGCTTCCTTCGAAGGGTCGAAGAGGGCACGCTCGGAGGCTTCGAGCCGGTCGCGCTCGATCGCCTCGACGTCGATCGATCGTCGGAGGGCCTGGAGCCTCGCGATTTCCTCGTCGAGATACTCGGCCACCCGGTCTCGGGCCCATGCTCGGCGGTCGCGATCCACCAGCCCCACACCTTCGACGGCACTCAGGAGCGAGAAGTCGCCCCAGGCGGCGCGGCAGACGGCCTTGATCGGCGAGGCGGGGAAGTCGGTGGTCCGCCGCCCAACCAGGTTCTCGATCCGCTCGAAGTGGCCATGATGCCAGATCCGGTCGTCGGAATCGGTCAGGTCGGCCTTCACGTCGAGCAAGGCCCGGATCACCGCGTCGACCCCTTCGGGCGACTGGCGAAGCCTCCGGGCATAGGTGGCCGGCTCGGCGGTGATCCACGAAAGCATATGCTCGACTTCCGAGCGTCGGGCGTCATCGAAGTCAGCCCGTGCGTTCCTGACCTTTTCGGCCACGGCGGCGAACTCCTGGCGGACCGACCGTTCCAGTCGGACCGAGAGGGCGGCCACCCGACCGATGAGGATCCGACTCAGCTCGCTCGAAGGCTTCATTTCGGCTTCGAGGACTTCCGAACGTCGAGCGACCTCCTCGGCATCCTCGGGAGGGATCACCACCCCCTGCCCCGTCAAGCTATGCTTCAGGCCATTGGCCCGCGACCGGGCCTTCCCCTCTTCCGTCTTCGGCCCGCTGCTCTTGAGGGCGTTCCGGCGATTGGCGGCCAGTTGTTCGGGGCTGCATGGCATGGCAAGAGTCCGGTCGAAGGGTTGTCGATCGAGAAAAAGTGGTCGCTCCCTGTTCAAGATCGTGAGATCGACCCCCCTTCGAACCTCATCAGTACCAAATAATGATCGATTCGCCCCTTACGCTGGGTCGAAGGAGGGAGCGGCCAGCTTCCGGGCATGGTCCCGGACGTCGGCGGGCCACCCTTCGATTTGCTCGTCGAATCGCTCGCGATGCCCGGCAAACAAGGACCGAGTCGCCTCCTCGAAGCCGGGAAGATCGCCGCCCATGTGGAGGAGGAAGTGGTAGGCCGCCTCGCGAGCCTTGCGGACCCGATCCGGCCCTTCGTTGGCCTTCCGAGCCTCCTCGACCAGCTTCCGGAGGGCGACCGACGCCCCGCCCGGCTGGTCGTTCAGCCATTCCCAGTGCCTCGGCAAGAGCGTGACCTCGCGGGCCACGACGCCCAGCCTGGGACGGCCCGGCCCCTTCGGCCCGGAGGGCTCGCGATCCGCCTCGCGGCGATCGTCGATCTCTCGCGCGATCCGCTCGCGGACTTCCTCCGGAGTCCCCCGGTAGTTCAAATCGAAGGCCTTGCCCGTGTCGTCCCGAAAGAGAAGGACCCGAGCCGCCCCCTCTCGGTCGCTGGCCGCCTTCGCTTCTAGGGCTACGTTAATCAGGTCGCCGGTCGCGAGGAGTCGATGCCCCTCGAAGGCCGTATAGGCCTTCCGCCCGTCGTTTTCCACGATCCATTCCTCCTAAAGAACAGAAGCTTCGGAGGAATATTACCCGGATAAAAATTTTTGTCAATTTTACCCGGGTAAAATAGTTCGAATTCCGCCAGGATGGACATCGCCCAATGGATTCGGAGTGCGGCGGGAGCGATACTCACCCTGCCATAAGATCCGATTAATCGGTGGAACGGAACTACTTGATGAACCCCAGCTATTGCCGACTCAATGTCCCGCTGAGCGACGCTCTGAAAAGATTCGCCACCTGGAACCACCTTGCGAAGGTTGGTCCGCTGATTCCGGCAACCGTAAGCGAGGCGATCCGGCTGGCGTGCGACGATCGAGGGATGTGGCGGGGAAATGCGGTCCTCATCTCGGAGGTCGCCGGGTGGACCCTCTTCGAAGACTTATCGGGGGCACTGGGGGCGATCCCGGCGAACAAATGGCTGGTATTCGCTGGCATGGATGAGATCTTGTACGTCGGCTACAACGACGCCATCCCTTATGCCGAGCTTGTGGCGATCCGCGACGGGCGGGTGATTCGGGAGTTCCTCGACGATCCAGGCTCCCCGGAGCCTCACATCAACACTGGGGCGATCGAGAGCGAATACGAGCCGTTCGAGTGCTGGTCGGATGTCGCTGGGTTCGTTGATGCGGACCCGCTAGGGTTCAGCGAGGCTGGACTGCTCTGGGTCTGGGATCGTCCTCCTGCAATGCTTGAACTCCCTCCTGATCAGACCGATAAGGGGAGGTGATGACCTATCATGAGACTTGACGGGACCACTCCATGAGGCTTCCGCGAATTCGCCTTTCGATCCGCCGGATGATGGCCGTGGTCGCCCTGGCGGCGCTGGGGCTCGTCTATGTTTTCCCGGAATGTCAAAGGCTCCTCTGGCACTATCGCCATCCCGAAGGGGTGTCGATGTTCGGGGCGTCGGTCCTCGTCCGTCCGGCGTCGAGTGATACGTTCCCGAACTATCCGGCGCGCCAACCCATCCGGATGCAGGAGGACTCCACCAGCGACCCGGCCCAATGGCTCCCCGCCGGGCTGTGGTTCCGGGTCGATGTGGTGGTGAGGGTGACCGACCCGACCAACTTCGCCAAGGTTTACCAGGAGCAGCGGCGGAGTCGCTGGGTGCGTTCCGGCGAGGTCGGCTCGGCCGGGCATCGAGGGACGGACATTTTCGAGATGACCCCTCCGAAGGTGGGCTCTTATGCGTTGCGTTTCGAGCAGGAGATGAGCGACGTATTCGGTCGGACGGGCTCGAACGGGCTCGCCACGACCTTCATCAACGTAAACTGATCAGATCTACCATTCCGAAGGAGGCCCGATGCTCCGATACCTCATCGGGAAGGCCCGAAGGATGAGAATGAAAGTCCACAAGCCGTTCGGCTCCGGGGCGGCAACCGGCCTCGTGCGGGTCTCGTTGTGCGACAGGAGCCCGGAGGTCGCCGGGCGGCTCGCCGACCTGTTCCGCGATGCGGAGGGCGTCGAAGTCCTGGAGGGCGACTTGCTGGGACTCGACTGCGACGCCCTGGTGAGCCCGGCCAACAGTTTCGGCTTCATGGACGGCGGGATCGACCACGCGATCGACCGCTTCTACGAAGGGGCGGCCCAGCCGGCGGTGCTCGAACGGATCGCCGAGCGGTTCTACGGCGAATTGCCGGTCGGCCAGGCCACGGTCCTCGACATGTCGAGCCGGCGCTACCCCTCGCTGGTGGTCGCCCCGACGATGCGGGTGCCGGGAGATGTCCGAGGGACGATCAACGCCTACCTGGCGATGAGGGCGGCCCTGGCGGCCGCCCTGGACCACAGAAAGAACGGCCAGGAAAGGATCACCAGCCTGGCGATTCCCGGACTGTGCACGGGGGTCGGCGGGATGTCCGCGGAGGAGTCGGCGGTGCAGATGAGAGCGGCGTACGACATGATCGTTGGCGGAGGCTGGCGGAAGGTCGTCCATCCGGCCTTCGCCCCGTTCGCGCTCGAACCGAAGGTGTCTGAAAGGCGCATTCGTTGACTTATGAACAATAAATGCGAGACATCAAGGCACGACGAGGCGACGCGAATGCCTGTCCCGAATTCTTGAAACAGGCGGATTTACCGCGAGTTTTCCGATGGGCAGGAGTGACACGCCACCCGGTAGGCGAAGGTCCTATGATGGATACATCGAGCTTGAACTCGAGCTCTCCCCCTTCCACCGCGAAACTTGGTCTGTCGCCATTCGGCGTGCACGTGTTCCTCCGCCCTGTCCTGGAGGCGTCGTTGGTCGGTCTGTCGGTGGGGCTGGCGGACGTCCATTATTCGGGCGATTTCAACGGGACGGGCTACGCCTATCTGCTGGCGGGTGCCGTTTTGGGGTACCGTCACGCGGGCCGATCGTGGCCTTGTTGGTTGCCGCTCGGGTTGAGCCTTTATGTCGTCCACGTCGCGGCGATCGCGTGCGGATACGAGCGGCCTTTCGTCGAGAAGGACATGCTGGCGGCCCGAGATACCTTGCCCTTCGCCCTGGTGGCCGGGATCGGGATCGCCATCGGTGCTTCGACGAGGTTCCTGCTGGCGGCCTTCGGGTGGTTCCGTCGCGCCGGGGAGGATCCGGTCCGTCTCTTGCCGAGGTCCACGAAAGGGACGATGGTCGCCGTGGCCGAGTTCGGGATCACCCTCGGCCTGATCCGCTGGATCGCCATCGACTCGGGCACGATCTACTCGGAGAAGTACAACGAGGCACGCTTCCAGCAGATCCGCGTCGGGATGACCTCCGGGCAGGTCGAGGCGTTGATCGGTCGCCCGCTCTATACCATGGATGGGTCAGGCGAAGGAAATCGGACCTGGGAATACTCCCGAGGCGCGGGGGACACCAGCAGTTACTGGCGTCGATGGGTCATGATGAGTGGGGGCAAGGTCGAGGAGGTGGTGAACGACTATTGGTGGGATTGATCGTCGAAGTCATCTGCGTGCGACGCGATTCCGGGCCTGGATCCGGCCCGATTCCGCGATCGGTGAAGGATCGACGAGGGTTGGGATGCGAGTGGTTACCAACCCCGATTCGAGGCAATGCGGGACGATAACTCGCCTCGATCCGAGGTCCTCGATTATGGAGTATCGATGGGAAACTCCGCTTCAATTCGGCGACGATGGTGGAAACACCTTCCCGTCCGCCTGAGCGTCCGCGCGATGATGGCCCTGGTGCTCATCGTCGGGGGAGGGCTCGGTTGGACAATGCATCGGGCCCGGCTCCAGCGGGAAGCGGTCCACGCGATCATGCGCGAACATGGTTATGTCAGGTACAACTGGGAAGGGCTCAACTTCCTCGCGAAGCCGACTCCGCCCGGCGACTCATTAGGGATACGCTGGGTTCTGGGGCCCCATTACTTCGACACGCCGATCTGCGTTTCCCTGTTTCAGAAGGCGGCCGACGATAGGATGATGGCCCATATCGGGCGATTGCGAGGCCTGCGAGTCCTTTCCCTTTCGGTCGAGGGTCCGACCCCACCCTCGGCAGAGGGCATGGCCGAGATCCGGCGGCTGAGTCACCTGGAGCAATTCAACGTAGGGAAAGGCGGCGACGCGAAGGGCTTTCTACCGCACCTCGGAGCCTTGAGCAAGCTTCGGTCGCTCGGCTGGTATTCGTCGGCCGCAACGGAGGCGGATCTAGGCATTATTGCCAATCTGGACCGACTGAGTAACCTGACGATCGACGGTGCGGCGCTCACCGAGGGGGGTCTGATGCGTTTGACTGAACTGCAAGCCCTGGAGAGGCTATCTATCGAAGGGCCGACGCCCGGCGTCGATTGGGAGGCTCGAGGCCGTTTCATCAAGGCGATGCCCAACCTCCGAGAGTTCATGCTGGACGGGCGAACGATCATCAGCGATCGGTGAGGGATATCTTCCGAGGAAAGTCAAATAGATCGAATGAACCGAACCAGGAGGGCGGTAGTGAAAGTGCCAGGCATGCGATCCACAGTCGGGCAGATGATGATCGCCGTGGCCCTGACAGCTTTCCTGATCCCTTTTACGATCGACATGATCCTGCTCGTCTTGTTCACGACTCTCGTCTTCTGGCTACCGGTCCTCTTCGTGGCCCGGTGGTGCGATGACCAGGTGGCGAGGTGGCCAATTCGGAGTATCGTGCTCGTCGCCCCGTTTGCCACTGCGGCGGGCTTCTGGACGCTTCGTGAGCCTACTTCCTGGCGATCTCTGGCGACCGGGGCGGCATTCGGGACGTGGGTCGTCGCGCAACTTTTGGGGCCGGCTGTCCTGGCTCGTCGGATTCGGCGTGGCGAATCCTTGGCGTCGGGCCATCTGCTCTGGTGCTGGTCCGGCCTGCTTACGACGAGCCAACTCTTCTACTTTCCTCATCCGCACCAAAGGGTGGCGGGCCTACAAATGTTGGTGGAGGGTGCCCAGCTAACTTTGGTGATCGTGGTGCTACTGGCCCTCTATGGGAGTAGGCCCGTCGACCGGCTGGCCGCCTGGAAGCATCATGCCGGATGGGTCCTGGTGGAATTCGACGTCATTTTGTGGGGATGGTATGCAGCCCAGTTCCTCCGATGAGGCGATCTCCCACGGTCCTATTGCTCTAATTGTAATCTCGTATCCTCCAACGGGATCGGCTCGTCTTGGAACCTCCGTGCGATCCGGATAAACTGGAACATTCGCGTGCGAACTCGCCGACTCTCCGATGACCCTCAACCGGACTCCTCCCATGCCCGCCGATTCCACCGCCCCCTCCATGCGTTCGGACACGATCAAGAAGGGCGACGCCCGCGCGGGGCACCGGAGCCTCCTCCGGGCGACCGGGGTGGGCGAGGGGGACTGGGATAAGCCGTTCATCGCGATCTGCAATAGCCACGTCGACATCATCCCGGGGCACGTCCACCTCCAGGAGGTGGGCAACTACGTCAAGGAGTGCGTCCGGGCGGCTGGCGGGGTCCCCTTCCTGTTCAACACGATCGGCGTGGATGACGGGATCGCGATGGGCCACAACGGGATGAAGTTCTCGCTCCCCTCCCGCGAGATCATCGCCGACAGCGTCGAGACGATGATCGAGGCCCACCGGTTCGACGGGATGATCTGCATCCCGAACTGCGACAAGATCGTGCCGGGGATGTTCATGGGGGCGATGCGGGTGAACGTCCCCACCGTGTTCGTCTCGGGCGGGCCGATGGAGGCGGGCAAGACCTCCGACGGCAAGGCGATCGACCTGATCGACGCCTTCGTCGCCGGGGCCAAGCGGCAGAGCGGGCAGATCTCGGCCGAGGAGCTGGACGAGATCGAGAAGGCGGCCTGCCCGACCTGCGGGAGCTGCTCGGGGATGTTCACCGCCAACAGCATGAACTGCCTGGCCGAGGCCCTGGGCATGTCCCTGCCCGGCAACGGCACGATCCTAGCGACCTCGGCCGACCGCAAGACGCTCTACGAGGCGGCCTCGAAGCGGATCGTGGCGATGGCCCGCGACTTCGGCAGGCTCGGGACGGGTCACGGGCTGCTCCCTCGCGAGATCGCCACCGCGAGCGCCTTCGACAACGCGATGATCCTCGATATGGCGATGGGCGGCAGCACCAACACCGTGCTGCACATCCTGGCCATCGCTTACGAAGCGGGCGTCCCCTTCACGCTGGACCGGATCCACGAGCTGGCCCGCCTGACCCCGAACATCTGCAAGGTGGCCCCTTCGAGCCATTATCACATCGAGGACGTGGCCCGCGCCGGGGGCATCCACGCGATCCTGGGCGAGATCGCCCGAGGCAAGCCGGGCCTGCTGGACCTGTCCTGCCGGACCGTGACCGGGAAGTCGCTGGGCGAGAACATCGACGAGTACGACACCCGGAGGAGTACGGCCGCAGCCGAGGCCCGGATGATGACGCGGGTCCGGCCCGGCGGCGAGCGGACTAATCAGGCCTGGACGGTCCCGAGCGTGAGGGCCAGCGAAGATTCGCAGGTGGCCGGGCTGGCCCTCCTGGAAGCCGAGGGGGAGGCCGAGAGTCCCGATGGGCCGGGCTCGGATGGTTTCGACCCGTTCGACGTGATCCGGCCCTGCGATCGGGCCTACTCGCAGGAAGGGGGCCTCTCGGTCCTCCGGGGGAACCTGGCCCCCGACGGCGCGGTGGTGAAGACGGCGGGGGTCGACCCCAAGATGCTGGTCCACTCCGGGCCTGCGGTGATCTTCGAGAGCGAGATCGACGCCTACAACGGGATCGTCTTCGGCAAGGTGAAGGCCGGCGACGTCGTCGTGATCCGCTATGAAGGCCCCAAGGGGGGCCCGGGGATGCAGGAGATGCTGGCCCCGACCACCGCGATCAAGGGGGTCAACCTCGGCGACAAGTGCGCCCTGGTGACCGACGGGAGGTTCTCGGGGGGGACGGCCGGGGCCTCGATCGGCCACGTCAGCCCGGAGGCGGCCGTCGGCGGCCCGATCGGCCTGCTCCGCGATGGCGACCTGATCGAGATCGACATCCCCAACGGCAAGCTCGCCGTGAAGCTGACCGACGCAGAACTCGCGACTCGCCGGGAGTCGTGGACGAAGCCGGCCCCTCGGTTCACCAAGGGCTATCTGGCCAAGTATGCCTCGATGGCCACCAGCGCCGACACCGGGGCGATCCTGAAGTGGGATTGAGGAAGGTCGATGATCGCCCGTGACCCGGCCTCGGCAGGGTCACCCCTTCCGTTTCAGGGGTGTTCGGCGCAGGCCTGGGCCGGCGACCAGTACCAGCCCTGGGGATCCCAGCATCGACCAAGGGACATCTTCTTCCCTTGCTCATACATTTTCTGGGAAGCCTCCTTATCCCCCAACTCCTCCGAAGCTCGCCCGTTGATGAACAGGCAGGTCGCGACGTCATTGAGTAACCCGTTCCGCGCGATTTGACGCTTCTCCTCCTCGTTGGCTTCGCCGATGGGTAAGACGGCCCCCTGGGCCAAGAGCGACTTCTGCATGGCGGTTGCCCCGCTCTGAAATTCGACGATGCACCGGTTCGAAAAGAGCGCAGCGGCCGGGAATTTATCGCTCACGTAGGCGGCCCAGGCCTTGGCGGTATAGATCTCGTGGGGGGGCTTGTCGGCCCATTCGGGATTCGTCAGGTAATCCTCGGCGGCCTCGGCCGGCGCCCAGAACCAGCCCCCCTTGGCATCCCAACTCCGGGCGTCGGGGTACTTGATGGCTTCGAGTAGTGCGACCTGGGTCTTTCCCTTGTCGCTCAGACGATCCCACGCACGTCCCTTGATGTAATAGCTCGTGGCGACATCATTCAGCGGGCCATTGCCGTGGATTTGCTTCTTCAGGGCGTCGGAGACGATCCCGTTCGGGACCTTGGTCCGTCCCTTTTTCAGTTCGGCCTGCTTGCGATTGGCGGTGCCTCGGAACTCCTTGATGCAACGATCGGCGTGCTCGATGGCGAGCATGTATTGTCCCGATACGAACGCCTTCCAGGCGGCTTCCGTCTCCCGCTCATGCAAGGGCCGATCGGCCCGGGTGGGCCACGCAAGGAAGGTCGCCATGGACGCCGAAGCCAGGACGATCGTGGTGAGTGCCCGGGGGACTTTCACGTCGAAACTCCTTCGCGTCAGGGGATGCCTTGGTGAGGCGAGATCGGGGAAAACATCGAGGTCAAACCGTCCGGATCGCGAGAGGCCGTCGTCATTGGCCTGAGGGAGGGCCGAGTGCCTCCAGGGTGTCATTGGCCTTGAGTCCCGGTGACCAGAAGGATTGGTCGTCGGGATTCCAGCAGCGGGCTTTGTTGAGGAGCGCGGCTTGCTGGTAGGCCTGACGTGCTCGTTCGGATTCCTGGGTTTCTTCGAGCGAACGACCCATAATCCAGAGACAGGTGGCGACATCATTCAATACGCCATTCTGGAAGATCTTGTCCCTGACTTCGGGGCTGGCCTTGCCCTCGGGGAAGTCGATCGACTGGTTGAGCAACTGCTTCTGGATTCGATTCGCATCGCCCTGAAAGTCCTTGACGCAAAGACTGGCCGCCTCGATTGCCTTCTTGTAGTCCTTCGCCCGGTAGTAATCCCAGGCCTGGTCCGTGTAGACCATGTGGAGCGCCCGGGGAGCGTCCTTCGGCACTTTGAGATAAGTGAGGAGACCGGCGAAGAGGAGGAGTACCAACACGACCGTAGCGAGCCCGATTCGTTTCGGTCGATTCCCACGATTCACGGGACATTCGGTGGGGTGCGTGTAAATCTCGAGGGCCTCGACGACCTCGGCGGGGGTCGGATAGCGATTCTCGGGCTGCTTGGCCATCATCCGCCGGATGACGTTCGCCAGGCCGGGGGGCAGATCGGGGCGCAGCCTCTCGACGGGCATCGGCTCGTCCTTGCTGTGGCGGAGTAGCTTCTGGTAGGCATTGCCTTCGGGAAAGGGCGGCTGCCCGGCCAGGAGGTGGTAGAGCGTGCATCCGAGACTGTAGATGTCGGCTCGAATATCGACCGAGTGGGAGTTCGTCGCTTGCTCCGGCGAGATGTAATCGGGCGACCCGAATGTCTCTCCGGGCAGTGTGATTGTCGAACCGCCCTGGACGAGGAAGGCCAGGCCGAAATCGGCAATCTTCACGGCCGATCCCCTGGTGGACCGAAGCAGGTTCGACGGCTTGATGTCCCGGTGGACCGTCTGGTGATCCGAGAGGTGTTGCAAGCCCCGGGCGACCTGCTGGGCCAGGCGACACGCCTCGATGATCGGAAGGATCCCGCTTCGATTGATTACCTTGGCGAGGTCCTCGCCATCCACATATTCCATGACGAAATAAGGGCATGAGTCCATGACGCCCGCATCCAGCGCCATGACCACGTTCGGGTGGCTCCCCAATGCGGCAAGCCGGTCGATTTCCTGCTGAAAGCGGGCCACGAAGTGCTTGTCCGTCACCAGGTGCTCGCGAATCAGCTTCAAGACGACCCACCTCGATGGCATCTCCTGGTGTTTCGCCTTGTAGGTTTCCCCCATCCCGCCCCCGCCCAGATACTCATGGATGCTGTATTTGCCGATGGTATCTCCCGGCCGTCGGGAGCCGAAACCGGCCGAGCCCTTGATCGTGGGCGGTACGCGATCGCCGTCGGTGGCAGCCTGATTCGAGTCCATGAGTTCGGATTCTTCCGACGATTCGGAGTCGAACGTCGCTCGGGCGATCTCCAGATCCGGCCCGAGAAATTTCGCGAGATACTCTTCCCGATCTGGTAGGTTTCCGGTCTTCCGGAACAACTGCAATTCCCGGATGATCAATGCCCTCAAAAACTCGTCTCGATCGTCGGCGCCGCTTCTGTCGACGTAATCAAGCAGGTCAGGGCACTTGAGATCGAGGAACTCTTCTTCGAATTGGCGGAGCCACTCCAGACGTCGATTCGGACCGTCGTTGATATTCATGATCGACGAACTCCCGTCGCGCTGGGCGAATTTCCGCTGTCAAATCGTCGACGACTCGCGGGCCTGTCCGACCAAATGCCCTCTTTCCCCCTCGACCCATTTGTCTCGCGAGATCCTCGGTTCGATCGGTCTCCTCGATCATCTCTCTGTCCGGGCCTGTCCCCCCTCGGCGCGATCCTGGAGCGTGACGATCGTCGTCCCCGCGATGACGAATGCAATCCCGGCCACAGCACCGGCGATCAGGGGGGCGCGGAGGCTTCCCTCCCAGTGGTCGAGGTAGGCCCGATAGGTTTCGAAGGCCGCCCAGGCGAACAGGGCGACGGGGATTAACCACAGCATGGCCCTCGAAGCCCATCGGTGCGACATCGCCAAGCCCCTTTCCGGATCATGATTGGTAAATGATCGGTGTTTCTCGATGCTACCGATTTTTCGATGGGAAGCCAGGGACTGCTCGGGGATTTTCGACGGAAACTCGGTTTAGGCGGCCCCCGTCGCGGCGATCTTATTTGGCGAAGGGGATGAGAGGGGACGCGAGACCGGCCCGAAGGCCTCAGGTCTCTCCCTCGTCGATGGGATTCGGAGCCGACACCCTACCCTATCGCCAGGTGCCGCGTGACCTTCCAGAAGCTCGACGACCGTCAGTGTGATTCGCAGCCCCTTGGGGGCGGGCGTCCCGAATGCAAGAGGATGATCAGGTCGGTTCCTGATGTGCTGGATGTCGTGGCCGTGGTGTCCAATCCGGTCCGGTACCGGACCCGATACGACCTATTTCGCGCCTTCGAGTCCCACGTCCAGGGCGCGGGGGCTCGCTTGACGGTCGTCGAGATGGCCTTCGCCAATCGGCCGTTCGAGGTGACGGAGCCGGGGAATCCCCACCACATCCAGGTCCGATCGGCCCACGAGTACTGGGCCAAGGAGAACCTGATCAACCTGGGGATCGCCCGGCTCCCGCGGGATGCCCGGTACATCGCGTGGGTCGACGCCGACCTCACCTTCGCCCGTCACGACTGGGTCCAGGAGACGCTCCAGCAGCTCCAGCACCACGCCATCGTCCAGATGTTCGCCGAGGCCCACGACCTCGGGCCTGAGGGGATGATCATCAACTCGTTCCGATCCTTCGCCTTCAGCCACGTCCACGGGATCACCCGCAAGCGTGGCGGCCAGGCGGGATACGGCGGCGGTGCCCCTCCCCTGCCCGTCAATCCCCGGATCGCGTACTGGCATCACCCCGGATTCGCCTGGGCGGCGCGTCGCGAGGCGTTGGACGTCCTCGGCGGGTTGTTCGACGTCGCGGTGGTCGGCGAGGCCGACTACATCATGGCCAAGTCGCTGGTCGGCGAGGGGCTCGACGTCCTCTATCCCGGGGTTTCGCCGGGCTATCGGAAGGCCGTGATGGACTGGCAGGCCCAGGCCCTGAAGCTCCGGGGCGACCTGGGCTATGTGCCGGGTGCCGTCCTCCACCACTGGCACGGCAAGAAGGCGAATCGCAAATACTGGGACCGCTGCAAGATCCTGACGGATACCCAGTTCGACCCCGCGGTGGACCTCAAACGCGACTGGCAAGGGCTCCACCAGCTCGTCGATCACGGCCACGCCCGCTCGATCGTCCTCCGAGAAGCGATACGGTCCTACTTCCGTTCGAGGAATGAAGACAGTATTGAACTCTGACGAATCGAATTCGAAGGCGAGAGGTCGGGCGAACCCAGGCCCACGGATCGTGGTGGATGGGCCCGGGCCAGCCCGACCTCTCCCAACATCCTGGGTCGCTCAGGGCAGCCGGCCCCCGGTTTTCTCCAAAATTTTCTCGGACTGTTCGGCCGAGAGGACCTTCCCGGCCTCTTCATGGACCGAACGGAGGCGGAAGGCGACGACCGATCGTCCCTCCAGCTTGAAGGTCGCCTTGCCCTCGTGGAAACTGACCTCGGCTTCCGGCTCGGCGGTGTCGAAGAGCAGTTCCCAGTGGCGTGAGGACTGATGTTCGGGCATGGTGAAATCGATCGGCTCGTGGTAGGCGTTGAGGAGGATCAACACCGTCTCGCCGACGATCCGATCCCCTTCCTCGTCGAGATCCTCGATCAGGTCCCCGGCCAGCAGGACGCCGACGCACTGGATGAATCCGGCCGCCCAGTCGGCCTCGGTCATCTCGCCGCCGACCGGCGAGAGCCAGGCGATGTCCTTGACGCCCCGGATCGGCCGGCCCTTGAAGAATCTCCGACGCTGGAAGACCGGCTGGGTCGCTCGGATGTGGACCAGCTTGGCGACGAACTCCAGGAACGATTCGCGTTCCTCGTCGAGTTCCCAGTCGAACCAGGTGATCTCGTTGTCCTGGCAGTAGGCGTTGTTGCTCCCCTTCTGGGTGTGGGAGAGTTCATCCCCCCCGCAGATCATCGGGACGCCTTGGGAGAGGAGGAGCGTCGCCATCAGGTTGCGTTTCTGCCGCGCCCGGAGTTTCAGGATCTCGGGGTCGTCGGTCGGCCCTTCGGCTCCGCAATTCCAGCTCCGATTGTCGTCGGCCCCGTCCCGGTTCTCCTCGCCGTTGGCCTCGTTGTGCTTCTCGTTGTAGCTGACGAGGTCGTTCAGCGTGAAGCCGTCGTGGCAGGTGACGAAGTTGATGCTGGCGTAAGGCTTCCGGCCATCGTCGCGGTAGAGGTCGCTGGAGCCGCTGAAGCGGGTGGCGAACTCGTTGAGGGTCCCCCCCTCCCCCTTCCAGAACGACCGGACGCAGTCGCGATACATCCCGTTCCACTCGGTCCAGAGGACCGGGAAGTTGCCGACCTGATAGCCGCCGGGGCCGACGTCCCAGGGCTCGGCGATGAGCTTGACCTGCGAGACGATCGGGTCCTGGTGGATGATGTCGAAGAACGTGCCCAGCCGGTTGATCTCGTGGAGTTCCCGGGCCAGGGTGCTGGCCAGGTCGAACCGGAAGCCGTCGACGTGCATCTCGGTGACCCAGTAGCGGAGGCTATCCATGATGTGCTGGAGCATCCGGGGGTGCGACATGTTCGGCACGTTGCCGCAGCCGGTGAAGTCCATGTAGAAGCGGGGGTGCTCCGGCGAGAGCATGTAATAGGCGGCGTTGTCGATCCCCCTCCGGGAGAGGGTCGGCCCCATTTGGTTCCCTTCCGCCGTGTGGTTGTACACGACGTCCAGGATCACCTCGATCCCTTCCGAGTGGAGGGCCTTGACCATCGACCGGAATTCGCGGACCGGGTCGGAGCCGGCATAGCGGGCGTCGGGCGCGAAGAAGTTCAGGGTATTGTAACCCCAATAATTGACAAGTCCCTTTTCGAGGAGGTGGCGGTCGTCGAGGTGGTAGTGGACCGGCAGGAGCTCGACCGCGGTGATTCCGAGCTTTTTGAAATGATCGAGGCTGGCCTCGCTCGCCACGCCAGAGTATCTGCCGCGGTCGGCCTCGGGCACGCCGGGGTGGAGCTTGGTGAAGCCCTTGGGGTGGACCTCGTAGATGACCGTCTTGTGCCAGGCGGTGTTCGGGTGCCGATCGTCCCCCCAGTCGAAGGTGTTGTCTACCACCTGGGCCAGCGGGGCGTATGGGGCGCTGTCGTCCTCGCTGAACGAGAGGTCCTCGGCCTCGTCGCCGATCTTGTACCCGAAGAGTGAATCGTGCCAGCGGATTTCGCGACCGATCGCCTTGGCGTAAGGGTCCATGAGAATCTTATTAGGATTGAAGCGGTGGCCGTTTTCGGGCTCGTAGGGGCCGTAGACCCGATATCCGTAAAGTTGACCGGGCTTGATGTCGGGGAGATAGACATGCCAGACCAGATCGGTCTGCTCGGGCATCCGAATCCGGCTCGATTCGTGCTCGGATTCGGGCGAATCGAACAGGCAAAGCTCGACCTTGGTCGCGTTTTCGGAAAAGAGGGCGAAATTGACGCCCTTGCCATCCCAGGTGGCTCCGAGCGGATTCGGTGTCCCCGGCTTCGTCTTCATCAATTCCCCCAACAGTCTTGGAATAGATCCGTCGCGATTCGGCGATTGGGACAGGCCAATCGGAACTTTTGGAGCCCAAAGCACCATGATACCGGCTGCAACTGCAAGTCGAATGCCGATCGGGTGCAGGACGACCGGATTTCCGTTGCGATCGTGATACGATCGGGACAGGATCGGACCTGGAGTGTTCGGATTCTTCGGCATTTCGGGAATTAATTTGGAAGGAAATACCGGCTCCAGGGGATGATGTGTGTAAGGTCCACTTGGCGGTCGGGCGAATCGAATCATGACGATGCAATATCGGCGGGTGATGGTCGAGGATCTTCAGTCACTCTTCCACCTGGGAGCGATGGGGGGATGGAGCGACCGGAGATTATTGACCCACTTCGTTGAGGCCGAGTCGGGACGCGAATCGGCATTTCGGGTGCTGATCCACCGGCATGGGCCGATGGTCCTGTCGGTCTGTCGACGAGTCCTGGGCGACCCTCACGCGGCCGAGGATGCGTTCCAGGCCACCTTCCTGCTGCTGGTCCAGAAAGCCACGGCCGTCCGGGGCCGCGAGTCCCTGGCCGGCTGGCTCTATGAGGTGGCCCAGAGGCTCTCCCGGAAGGCCCGGAGCCGCGCCGAGCGCCGGAAGGTGGTCGAGGGTCAGGTCCCCGGGCGGATGGCCCTCCCGGATGAAGAACTGGATCGAGCCGAGGTCCGGGCCCTGATCGACGAGGAGATCCGCCGACTTCCACAGCGATATCGCGAGCCGTTCCTGCTTTGCTATACCGAGGGACTTCGCCACCACGAGATCGCCCAGCGCCTGGAATGTCCGGTGGGGACGGTGGAGAGTCGGCTCTCTCGGGCGAGGGATCGGCTCCGATCGAGCCTCGCCCGGAAAGGCCTGGCGATCACGGCCGGAATCGGGGCCGCCGCCCTCCTCCCCTCGAAGTGCTTCGCCTCGGTCCCGGCCAAGCTGGTCGAGTCGACGGCCCGATCGGCCGTGAAGGTGGTCTTCACCGGGAATGGCGTCGGAAAGGTGGTCGCCTGGGCCACGCTTTCTCAGGCGATCTCCGGGGCCAAGATCGGATCGACACTTCTCGGGATGGTCGCCTGTGGAGGCCTGATCATGGCCGGGTTGGGCTTTCATGCGGCGAATTCCGTCCCGGATTTGCCGAACGAGCCCCCGTCCTTCGAGGCGAGGCAGGCCCGCCCGGACCGGGTCGGCTCGCCCCCCCCGGTGAAGTCCCTCGAAGCCCCGAGTCCGATGAAATTGCCGGTCCCGAGTCGGTCGCACTCGGCGTTCGCGGTCCCCCTGGTCGGGATCAAACTCGACGGCCGGTTGGACGACTGGCCCAAGGACCTGGAGCGGTACCCGATCCGACAACGTCTGGCAAACCATCCCGACTACGATCCGATGCCCGTTGGCGATATCGATGATCCCCAAGCCGACTTCATGGCCGGTTATGATCCGAAAACGAGCAGGATCTATCTCGCGGTCGTCGTCCGTGATGACGACGCGTTGCCGAAGGATGGCAACCCTTACCAGACGGATGCCGTGGAAATTTATGTGGATGGATTGTTCTCCGAGAAGGCAGTCTCTGGCGGGATCCTCGATGCGACCAAGATGCCGGTGATCCAGTATGTCGGAGTTCCCGGCCCCGTCCCGGCCTACAAGGACCCCCGGGGTCTGAACCCCTCCCTCATGTACGGTGATGGGCGTAAGTCGACGACCGAAATGGCTTTCAACCGGGTCGGAAACGTCACGACTTATGAGTGGGCGGTTCAGCCATTCGATCATTATCCCGATCAGCCGACCGCATTGAAGGCGGGCCAGAGAATCGGACTCGATGTCGTCGTGGTGGACAAGGACCGCGACCGCAAGAAGCCGGCCTGGCTTTTCTGGGGCCCGCAGCCTACCGGCTTCAAGGGCTGGGACGCCGGCAATATCGGCGAATTGATCCTGATCGAAGGTCGTTGAGACCAGAGCTTCGTCAGCTCGACTGAGTCACCCGGATGGATTCCTCCAGGCGTGAGCGGTTCGCTCCGCGCGCAGGAAGAAAGCACTTTATCTCCGACCCCCTACGTTAACTTCTTAAGGATGATGAATGATGATCCAGAACATGATCACGGCCTCGATTCGTTGGACCGGCTCCTGCCTACTGGGCGGGGGTATTCTCTGGCATGTCGCGAGTCTGGTTGGGCCGACCGAGGGCGAGGTGGTCATCCACGTCACCGAGGTGGGGGCGGTCGTGACGGTCGACGGCCTTCCGTATCGGAGCGACCCGGATCAGGGCTCTTCGATCGTCTGCAATCTCCCGGTGGGGACCCATACCTTGAGGACCTATCGAGGAGAGCAACTCATCCAGGAGGAAAACTTCACCATCAATCCCGGCAACGACGTGGTGCTCACGGCCCATGACCCGTCCGCCTATGAGGGGAAGCCGACCCAGGTGATCGACCCTCGTCGCTGACGGGTTGATGCGATCGGTCGGGGGCATTCGTACCTGGAGATCCCGAAACGACCTTGTGACGTTTCGGGATCTTCGTCATTTGTGACCCGGAACGCTCTGGCGACCCTGGAGCGTCGCTCGATCGGCCTCCGGGATCCCGGAGTTCTGACCGGCGGGAGAACTTGAATCGGCGGGCGACGTCGCCCATTCCGCGTCCGGCACGAACGGAAACGGCGTCCTTCGGACGCCGTTGTCTGGCCAGGTTCCAAAAACCGACCCTGCTTCAAGTTTGTGGTCGATGTCGGCCAGTGACACTCGCCCACATGAATAGCGGCGGAGGGATTCGAACCCCCGACACGCGGATTATGATTCCGCTGCTCTAACCAACTGAGCTACGCCGCCTCACGCGGTCTTTCCCGATTCTCGGCACTTGAAGAGTGCTAGGCGGGTGTCCCGGTCAGAGAGACATAATTTATCGAACCGACTCGACCTTTGCAAGATGACCACGAGGTGAAAGCGGGATCGCGCGGCGGAATCCTGCGAGATACCGCCGCGTCATCCCGGTCCGACGTAGGGTGATCAGGCCAGGAGTTCCTTGATCACGTGGGCGGGTTCGACCCCGGTCAACTTCTGGTCGAGTCCCTGGTATCGGTAGGTGAAACGCTCGTGGTCGAATCCCATGAGGTGCAGGACCGTGGCGTGGAAGTCGCGGATGTGGACCGGGTCCTTCACGATGTTGTACGAGAAATCGTCGGTCTCGCCGTAGACGGTCCCTGGCTTGATCCCACCCCCGGCCATCCACATCGTGTAGCAACGCGGGTGGTGGTCCCGACCGTAATTGTCCTTGGTCAGTCCGCCCTGCGAATAAATAGTCCGGCCGAATTCGCCGCCCCAGATGACCAGCGTCTCATCGAGCAGGCCGCGCGACTTGAGGTCCTGGATCAGGCCCCAGCAGGGCTGGTCGACGTCCTTGCACTGGCTTGGGAGCCGGACCTTGACGTTACCGTGCGTGTCCCAATTGTTGTGGTAGATCTGGACGAACCGGACCCCCCGCTCGACCATCCGGCGGGCCAGGAGGGCGGAGTGGGCGAAGCTCCCCGACTTCTTGATGTCCTCGCCGTAGAGTTCATAAGTTGAGGGAGGCTCGGCGGAAAGGTCGGTCAGATCCGGGACGCTCGACTGCATCCGGTAAGCCAGCTCGTATTGCTCGATCCGGGTGTGAGTCTCGGGGTCGCCGACTCGCTGATAGGTGACCTCGTTGAGCGCCCGGAGGCCGTCGAGGGTCTTCCGTCGGACCTCGGCGGGCACCCCGTCCGGATTATTGATGAAAAGGATCGGGTCTCCCCCGCTCCGGAAGGAGACGCCCGCATGCTCGCCGGGCAGGTAGCCGGAGGTCCAGAGCCGCGCCGAGATGGCCTGGATCTGCTCGGTGTTGGAGGGCTTGGCGACCAGGACCACGAAGGTCGGGAGGTTCTCGTTCGCCGAGCCCAGCCCGTAAGAGGCCCACGAGCCGAGGCACGGGCGACCGGTGACCATGTTGCCGGTCTGCATCAGGGTGATGGCCGGCTCGTGGTTGATCGCCTCGGTATTCATGCTCCGGATGAAGCACATGTCGTCGACCATCTTGGCCGTGTGGGGGAGCAGTTCGCTGACCCACATCCCGGACTGGCCGTGCTGCTCGAACTTGTACTTCGAGGGGGCGATCGGGAACCGCTTCTGGCCCGAGGTCATCGTCGTGAGGCGTTGGCCGTTCCGGATCGATTCCGGCAGGTCCTTGTCATACATCTCGTCCATCTTCGGCTTGTAGTCGTACAAGTCGAGCTGCGACGGTCCTCCGACCATGTGCAGGTAGATGACCCGCTTGGCCTTGGGGGCGAAATGGGCCAGGCCCGGTAATTCCCCCTCCATGGCATTGGCGCGGCTGGTGAGGGCCTTGGGGCCCATCAACGAGGCCAGCGCGGCCCATCCGACCGCGTTGACCCCCCGCCCCAGGAACTGGCGACGCGATTCGGCCCGGATGTACTCTTGCAGCGGATTCATGGTCATTCCCCTCGAAATCAGCCCTCGATCGATCCGGCCCGCGTCTCAGCCCGACCTCCCCGATCTCAGTAGGCCAGGGAGAACCCTGCCCGATCGGGGAGATCTCCAGGTCTTATTTGTTCAGGACTTCGTCCAGATTCATCAGCTCATTGGCCAGCATGGTCCAGGCGGCCAGCTCGGGGGCGGCCAGGCTCGGGTCGGCCTTCGACTCGCCGACCTGGATCAGCTTGGTCGCGTCCTCGGGGTGGGACTTGTAGAAGTCGTGGAGCGCGTCGAACGACTCGCGGACGACCTTGACCTCCTCGGGGGTCATCGGGCGGGCCAGGAGCCGTCGGGCGGCCAGGTCGATCCGTCCTTCGACGGTCTCCCCGCCTTCCTTGAGGACGATCTGGGCCAGGTTACGGGCAGCCTCCACGAACTGGGTGTCGTTCAGCGTCACGAGGGCCTGGAGCGGCGTGTTGGTCCGCTCGCGGCGGACGGTGCAGACCTCTCGGGCCGGGGCGTTGAAGATGTCCATCGAGGCCGGCGGCGCGGCTCGCTTCAGGAAGGTGTACATGCTCCGCCGATAGAGCTTGTCGCCGTGATCCTGGACATAGTTCCGTGTGTCGCTGCCGGGCATGGCCACGGCTTCCCAGACCCCTTCGGGCTGATAGGGCCGGACGCTCGGCCCGCCGATCTGCTTGACGAGCTCGCCACTGACCGCCAGGGCGTAGTCTCGGATCATCTCGGCGTCCATCCGGAACCTGGGCCCTCGGGCCAGGTAGCGGTTGGCGGGGTCCTTCTCAATCTGGTCGGGCGTGGCGGCGGCCGACTGGCGATAGGCGGCCGAGGTGACCAGGAGCCGGTAGAACGCCTTGACGTCCCAGCCCTTGTCGCGGAACTCGAGCGCGAGCCAGTCGAGCAGTTCGGGGTGCGAGGGGAGTTCTCCGCTCAAGCCGAAGTCGCCCGTTGTCTTGACCAGGCCGGTTCCGAAGACTTCCTGCCAGAAGCGGTTGACCGTGACGCGGGAGGTCAGCGGGTGCTCGGGCCGGACCAGCCACTGGGCCAGGCCCAGGCGGTTCTTGGGGAGGTCGGAGGCCATCGGAGGCAGGATGTCGGGGGTGTCGGCACTCACCGGTTCGCGACGTTTATCGTAATCCCCTCGAGAAAGGATGAACGCCATCGCCGGTTCGGGCTTCTCGTTCATGACGTGGGCGATCGTCCCGCGGGCCTTGAGCGCCGCCTGCTCCTGTTCCAGAGCGGTCAGCTTGCCGGTCAGTTCCTTCGACTCGGCGACCTGGCTGGCAAAGTACCAGGTGAAGACGGGATCGACCTCGGTGGGGGTCCGCTGGTCGAGCGGCTTGGAGGCGAGGTCGAAGGCCTGACTGGCCCCGTAAAGCTGGGCGACGTCCTCGGCCGAGAGGGCCCTGGCATAGACCCGGAGATCATGGAAGGCGGCGTCCTCGACCCGGGAGGAATTGCTCCGCTGGCCGATCTTGAAGGGGACCTTCGTGCGGATCGAGCCCTTGAGGGTGTCGGCGGCGATCGCGGACGAGCGGAGCTTGCCGTCCACGTAGATCTGGATGCCCGACGCCTTGCCCGATCCGTCGTAGGTCACCAGGACGTGATTCCATTCGTTGGGCTTGAGGGTCCCGTCGGAGACGACCTTGAGCGCGTCTCCTTCCCACTTGCTGATGATGTGGGAGCCGACCTTTCCGCCTTCGAGCCAGAGATCCCAGCCTCGATAGTTGTCGGCGTCGTCCATCCGGGAAAGGATGGCCCCGTCGAGGGTCTTGGTCGGACGGATCCAGGTCCCGTAGGAGAAGGCCTGATCCTTCTCGAAGTCGCCCACGTCGGCCAGCTCGATCCCCTCGCTGGCGGTCTTCTTGGCGGCCGAGTCGCGATCGTCGAGCCTGGCCCGGAGCTTGAGGCCGTCGGTTGGGATGAAGCCCGAGATCGAGGCGGGGGTTTGGGTGGCGAACCACTTGTCGAACTCGGGACGGGCGGCCTCTCGCCGGGAATCGAGGGCCTTCTTGGCGGTCTCGACCTCGCCGACAAGCACGCTCCAGCGAGCCCGATCGGATTCCTCGGGGACGAAGACGATGGGCGGGGTGTCCTTGACGTTACCGTCCATCGCCCGCTGGGTGGTGTTGTTGAAGAATGCCGAGAGTTCGTAGAACTCACGCTGGCTGATCGGATCGAACTTGTGGTCATGGCAGACGGCGCATCCGGTGGTCAGCCCCATGAAGGTCTGGGATACGGTCTCGGTCCGGTCCCGGGCATAGAGAACGAGATATTCCTCGTCGATCGCCCCGCCTTCGCTGGTGGTGATGTTGCACCGGTTGAACCCGGAAGCGATCTGCTGGTCGAGCGACCGGTCCGGGAGGAGGTCCCCCGCGAGCTGCTCGACGGTGAACTGGTCGAACGGCATGTTGGCGTTGAAGGCCTTGATGACCCAGTCGCGGTAAGACCAGATCTCCCGGTAATTGTCGATGTGGATCCCGTGCGTGTCGCCATAACGGGCGGCGTCGAGCCAGTAGCGGGCCCGGTGTTCGCCCCAATCGGGGGATTCCAGGAGGCGGTCGACGTATTTCTCGTAAGCGTCGGGGGAGTCATCGTTGACGAACGCTTCGACCACGGGCGGGGTTGGCGGGAGGCCGGTCAGGTCGAGACTGGCCCTCCGAGCGAGGACCCTCCGATTCGCCTCGGGGCTGGGCGTCAGGCCCTTCTCTTCCATCTTGGCGAGCAAGAAGCGGTCGATCGGGTTCTTGACCCAGCCAGCATCCTGGACCGCAGGGGGCTCGGGTCGGACTGGGGCGATGAAGGCCCAGTGCGGCTGGTACTCCGCGCCCGACGCGACCCAACGCTTCAGGATATCCTTCTGCTCGGCCGTCAGGGGCTTCTTGGCCTCGGGAGGCGGCATCACCTCTTCGGGATCTTCGGAGAGAACTCGGAGAATCATCTCCGATTCCTCGGCGTTGCCCGGCTTGAGTGCCCCGGCCTCGATGGCGGCCTCGCGCTTGTCGAGTCGGAGATCGGCCTTGCGTGAGCCGCTATCCGGCCCGTGGCAGACGAAGCAGGTCTCGCGGAGGATCGGCCGGACGTCGCGGTTGAATTCGACGTCTCCCGCGGCCTGGGCCGGGCTTGGAGCGACCAGGACGACGCCCGCCAGGAGCAACCCGAAGGCACTCCGGAGCGTCGGTCGCGACCGAAGGACGACCCTGTTCCCGTTCTGGCTCATCGAGATTCCCCTCTTCGACGGTCCGAATGATGCGGCCTCGCTGGCGCCGGTCGGGCCGGGCCACTCGCCTCGTCCGATCGATTTCTTGGCCTTGCGTAGTGGAAGCCAACATTAAGGAGGGTGGATTTCGGCGCAAGCCCCCGACCCGATCATTTCAGGTTCGGGCCACTCGTGGGCAAGGCTTCCAAGTCATTCAGGCCAGGGGATCGACCGGGGCGTGGCATCGGCACGAGGATTTACTACATCTAACTTAGGTAGGCCCGCGATGGTTGGTCAAGGGTTTAACCTTCAAATCGACGCCACCCTGTTCCGGCCGCGACGACGCTCGACCATAATATCCGGCCCGAGAGCCGACGAATCCACCGAGGGCATCCGATGAGCGACCGAATCATCTTGAGGACGGGAGAGGCCCTGGTTGAGGGGGCTGAGGACTACATGGCCGCCGAACCCGAGGTCGTCATCGGAGAACTCGACGGGCCGGTCGGCCACGCCCTCGCCAATCTGATCGGCGATCAGGTCAAGGGCCACACCCGGGTCTTCGCGATCCTCAACAGCGACGTCCAGGTCCGCCCCGCGACGGTGATGGTCAGCAAGGTGACGGTCAAGAATGCGAAATACACCAACATCCTGATGGGGACGGTCCAGGCGGCCATCGCCCACGGGGTGCTCGACGCCGTCCGGGCCGGCGACATCCCCAAGGAGAAGGCGAACGACCTGGGGATCATCTATTCGGTCTGGCTTGACCCGGCGGTGCTCAAGGTGGACGACCTCGACCACAAGGCCCTCTTCGCCACCCATCGCGAGGCGACGGCCAAGGCGATCGGCAAGGCGATGAGGAACGAGCCGACGATCGACTGGCTCCTGGAGAACCAGGAGAACATCGAGCATTATTTCCATCAGCAAGGGGTCGAGGGTAATCTTTGATCGTTAGAAGTTGACGTCTGACGAGATCGGAGAGGGGGATTCATGGCCATCAACGTCCGCTTCGAGGGTGAAATTGCGATCCTGAGCAACTTCGCCCGGCTCATGAACGACCCTCGACACTTCGACGCCGTGCGGGACCTCCGCGAGCTTCTCGATCAGGGCTATCGGCGGTTTGTACTCGATGTCGGCGGGGTCCGCGAGACCGGATCGACGGTCCTCGGGCTCTTGACCACGCTCACCCGACAGGTCCGGAATTCGGGCGGCGAGGTGGCGCTGGCCAACGTCTCGCCTCCCCTGGAGAAATACCTGGAAGAGATGCGCATGGATGCCTACTGGGACGTCTTTGATGATTCCGAGGGGGCTTCGGAGTTCCTGGATCGCTCGAAGCCCGGCGGGCCGGATCCGGGTTGAGACCGGGGCTCGGCGTTCAGCGTGAGCCCCGGACGGTGGGCGTTTCGACGACCTTCCGGAGGAAACCCAGGAGTGTCCGGCGGTATAGCTCGAGGTCGGCCTGGAGATATCTCAGGTGCCCGGCATTCTCGAAGACCACGAGATTCCCGTGCGACCGGACCCGATCGAAGAGTTGCCCGACCTGCTCGGGGGTGGCCTTCCGATCGTGTCGCCCCGCGATGAGGGTGATGGGGACGTCCTGGGGCACTCCCCCGATCGCCTGGAGGGGAGACGTCTTTTCCAGATCGGGCGCAACCAGGGGTGCGACGGTCAGAAGTCCCTGGAACGCGACCCATTCCAGCCCGATGGGGAGCATCTCCCTGGTCCGGTTCCTGACGGCCGATTTGAGGTCGAGATAGGGGGCTTCCAGGAAATAGCCCGAGACCCTGTGGCCCAGCTCGCCCGAGGCGAAAGTCGCGGCCGCAGCCCCGAGCGACGACCCGAGGATGAGGATCGGCCTCCCCGGTCGCCGACGTTCCATGGACTCGACCGCGGCCACCACGTCGTGGCGCGCCGAATAGCCGATGTCGTTGTGATTGCCCGAAGAATCGCCGTGGGCTCGAAGTGTGACCAGAAGGACCGAGCATCCTTCATTCGCGAGTAATTCGGCCCTCGAAAGGCTCTGGGATCGGTTCCCCCCGTTCCCGTGGAGGAGGATTACCGAAGGCCCCTGCCCCGTCCCCTCGGCGAACCAGGCTCCCAGGTCGTGCCCGTCTCGGGTCGATAAACGGAGCCCCTCGAACTCCGCCCAGGCAACCGAGGGGGTGGGCTCTTCGTGCCGGGTCCCCTTGCGCTGGGTCAGGTGATGGGCCACGATCAGCGATCCCAGCAACCAGAGTCCAGTCAGGCCGATGGCGGCGATCAGGAACCTCTTCAACTTGCGACGGGAGCGCGAGGCCTGATCGGGAGGGATCGTCGATGACATGGTCGGAGGTCTCCGGGACTGCGGGACTCGAAGATTATGGCCCGACAGGGCGATTGCGCGTAGTCGGGACGACTCCGGGGGTTGACTCGGGGGTAGCCGACTTTCATAGACTTCCTGCGATCAGGGCGGGTCTCGCCCGATCGAGACACCCGACCGGAGCCGCATGCATGGAATATCGAACACTGGGCCAGTCGGGTTTGCGGGTCTCGGCCATCGGGCTCGGCTGCATGGGTATGTCGGACTTCTACGGCGAGCGGGACGACGCCGAGTCCGTTGCCACCTTGCATCGGGCCCTGGACCTCGGGATCAACTTCCTCGACACGGCCGACATGTACGGCCCTTATACCAATGAGCAACTCGTGGGTCGGGCCATCCAGGATCGCCGGGACAAGGTGGTGCTCGCCACCAAGTTCGGCATCCTCCGCTCGGCCGAGGACCCGACCTTCCGGGGGGTCAGCGGCAAGCCCGACTACGTCCGGTCGTCCTGCGACGCCTCGCTGAAGCGGCTGGGCGTCGATCACATCGACCTTTACTACCAGCACCGAGTCGACCCGGAAGTCCCGATCGAGGAGACGGTGGGAGCGATGGCCGAACTGGTCCGGGCGGGCAAGGTCCGCCATCTCGGGCTCTCCGAGGCCGGGCCGTCGACGATCCGCCGGGCCCAGGCCGTCCACCCGATCTCGGCGCTCCAGACCGAATACTCGCTCTGGAGTCGCGACCCCGAGGACGAGATCCTGCCCACTTGCCGGGAGCTGGGGATCGGCTTCGTCCCCTACAGCCCGCTCGGCCGAGGGTTCCTCACCGGTCAGTTTCGGTCGCCCGACGACTTCGAGCCCGACGATTATCGGAGGCGATCGCCGAGGTTTCAGGGGGAGAACTTCGCCCGGAACCTGGAGCTGGTCGACCGGATCAAGGCGATCGCCGTCGAGAAGGGAGTAACCGCCTCGCAACTGGCCCTTGCCTGGGTCCTGGCCCAGGGGCCGGACCTCGTCCCGATCCCGGGGACCAAGCGCCGGAAGTATCTGGAAGAGAACGCGGCGGCCATCGATCTGGAGTTGAGTCCGGCCGATCTGTCGCGGATCGACGAGGTTGCCCCCAAGGGTGCGGCCTCGGGAGACCGCTATCCGACCTCGATGATGTCTTCGGTCGGTCGTTGAGGTTGACGATCGGTCGAACCTTCCTACCATGTCGAGGCTCCGATCCCGGGGTCCGCGGGCGGGCTCGTCGGATTTCGGTTGATCCTCGGGAGGTCGGTCCATGAGTCTTGCCGACGGTGCCAAAGGTCCCGAAGTCCCCTCGGTGAACGAGCGGGCCGTCCTGTTCATCCTGGCCTCGGTGCAGTTCACCAGCATCATCGACTTCATGGTGATCATGCCGCTGGGTCCGCAACTGATGCGGACGCTATCCATCAGCCCGGCCCAGTTCGGGCTGGTCGTCTCGTCCTACACGCTGAGCGCGGGCCTGGCCGGGGTGGTGGCCTCGTCATTGGTCGATCGATTCGGGCGGAAGGCGGCTTTTCTCGGGCTCTATGTCGGATTCCTGGTCGGGACCTTGCTTTGCGGGCTGGCCCCCAACTATGGGTTGCTCCTGGCGGCCCGCGTGGTGACCGGGGCCTTCGGCGGGATCATGGGCGGGATGGCGATGGCCATCATCGGAGACGTCTTCCCCGACGAGCGTCGAGGCCGGGCGAGCGGGATACTGATGTCCGCGTTTTCGATGGCCTCGGTGGTGGGTGTCCCCTTCGGGCTCTTCCTGGGGACCCGTTATGGCTGGCACTCTCCGTTCTTGATGCTCGTCGTCCTGGGAATACCGATTCTCGCCTGCGGAGTCTTCATCCTCCCGCCCTTGAAAGGTCATCTGACCAGGACCTCGGCGAACGCAGGCACGAGATTGGTGGAGATGTATACCCATCCTAACCACCTCCGAGCATTTGCGTTGGTGATCACCTTGATGTTCGGGACTTTTCTGGTCGTCCCGTTCATCAGCCCTTACCTGGTCGCCAACGTGGGAGTCCTGGAGAAGGACCTCCCCTGGATCTACGTCGGGGGTGGGGCGCTTTCGCTCATCTCATCACCGCTGATCGGACGCTGGGCCGACCGCGCCGGGAAACTGCTCGTTTATCGAATCATCGCTCCCTGCTCGGCCCTGATGATGATCTTCCTGACGAATCTTCCCAGGTCGGGACTTCCGCTCGCGGTCCTGGCGGTTTCGCTCTTGATCGTCTGCAACTCGGGCCGGATGGTCGCGGCGATGGCCATGATCACGGGGAGCGTCGAGCCCCGACTCCGAGGCGGATTCATGAGTGCCTATTCCTCGGTGCAGCACGTCGCGGCGGGGATTGGGTCGTTCGTCGCTGGCCTGATCATTTTCGAAGGGGCCGACCATTCGCTCCGTCATTACTGGGTGGTCGGACTGATCGGGGCCACATCGACCTTGCTGAGCGTCTGGCTCGCCGGCCGGGTCCGTCCCGCGGTTTCGGACCCCAGGGCTCGTCAACGAGACTCGATGGAGGAGATCGTCCTCGATCCGGTCCCGGCGGCCGAGGCATTCTGATCGGAGGATCGGCGCTGGCGGTCGAGCGTGACTTGGCCTAGGATGAAGATCATTCAGTCCGTCCCGCGAACCGGGAGGCACCATGATGATCGCCCTGGCCTGCGTCTGTTCCGCCCTGATCCTGGGCGATGTCCCTCACGACGACATTCGGGAAGCCGGCCTCCGGGGCCTGGTCTATGACCAGGGGCGCTGGATCACTCCCGATGAGTTGATCGGTCGGGATCGCGGGGACTCCAGGCATCGAGCCTTGAGGAAGGCGTATGAGACCCGGCGTTCGGCCGCACCAGAGACCGAGGAGAGTCAGCGAGAACTGGCCCGTTGGTGCGACTCCGTGGGTCTGGAAGACGAAGCCGTCGCCCATTTCACGGTCCTGACCCGGATCGTCCCCGATGACCCGGATGCCCGCCAGCGACTCGGGCACGTTCGGCGCGGGGGTCGGTGGATGTCGGCGGCCGAGGTGACCGCCGAAGCGACCGAGGCCGAGGCTCAAGCCCAGGCCGATCGCGAGTGGGGGCCGAAGATCGCCATTTGGCGTCGATGGCTCAATGATCCCGAACATCGGGCCGAAGCGACCCGAGAACTCCTGGCCATCCGAGATCCTCGGGCCATCCCGACACTCCGGAGGGCCTTCGCCGACCGGGCGGCCTGGGAGCAATCCTGGGCCATCAAGGTCCTCGCCCGCCTCGATTCGCCCCTTTCCTCGCAAGTCCTGGCCCATCTGGCCGTCTTCGGCCTCGACGACTCGGTCCGAATCGCCGCCCTCCGATCGCTCGGGCGTCGCGACCCGAGGACCTTCGTCGGGCTCTTGATCAACTGGTTTCAAGAGCCCATCCGATACGAGGTCGTCCGGGGTACCGGCCGCAGGGTCTCGGGGATTCTTCGGGTCGAAGGCCCCTCGGTGATCGTCGAGCGGACCTATCAGACATCCCAGACGGCCCAATTTGGGGGGAGAGCCGGGACGAACGACGCCGATGCCCGGGATGCCGTGAACGCTCGCCAGCGGACGGATATTCGGGCCCTCGAGCGGTCCAACGTCGCGATAGAACTGACCAATGCTCGCGTCGAGCGGGCCCTCGAAGTGGTTACCGGCGTGGATCTCGGCCCCAACCCGGAGTCCTGGACCGGCTGGTGGATCGATGAACTCGGCTATTCCTATCGGAGCCCCGAGCCGGTCCGGAAGCCCATCGTCTCGGAGAACATCCGTGTCGTGGTCCCCAGGCCGCCCGTTGCTCCCGCCGGTCATAGCTGTTTCGGGGCCGGGACGCTGGTCCTTACGCGGTCGGGCTCGGTGCCGATCGAGCAACTGAAGGTCGGCGATCAGGTGCTTTCTCAGGATCCGATCACCGGAGAAATCCGCTTCCGGCCGGTCCTCGCGACCTTCCACAATCGTCCTTCCCCGACGCTTCGGGTGGAGCTTGAATCAGAGACGATCGTGGCCACCCCGATCCATCGATTCTGGAGGGCGGGCCAAGGCTGGACCATGGCCCGCGACCTCCTCCCCGGTGACCTGATCCGCTCGGTCGGTGGAGTGGCCGAGGTCGTGAAGGTTGGTCGAGACCAGATCCAGCCCGTGTTCAACCTGGAGGTCGAAGGAGGTCATAGCTTCTTCGTGGGGACGACCCGGGCCCTGGTCCATGACAATAGCCTGGTCATTCCCAGCTTCGAGCCGTTCGACGCAGGGGTTACTGTCGCGAAAGCCCCAGTTCGATAACGCCGTCCGAATGACCACGCGAGATGCTCGTGAACAGCTTGAGGGGCGTGCCTGACACTAATCAAGACAGGCCGAATTTTCGACGGAGCGGATCCAATAGTCCGGTGATGATAGCCCGCTCCCGTCGATCCCCGCCGAATTATGGGGCGCATCGCGGACCGGCGTATTCTCGACGTCGCGGCGAGGGCAACGACCGAGGCAGGGGGATAGAATCGATACGGAGGCAGGAATGCCCCCGAATTCGAGGTTATCCCTCTGGGAACTTCCAGCCGAATTCCTCCGTGAACCATCGTCCGGCCGTGTCGCGATCCAGTTCGATGCAGGCGCGAGCAAACCACCGCTGTCCGCGTGCGAGTGCGATGCAGGCGACCGCCGGGCCGACGACATCCTCGCCCCAATCGCGATCGGGGTGGGTGCTCAGTATTTCGGGAAGAGCCCGAATGGCCAAGAAGTAGCTGTCGGCAAGCTCAGGGGCGACCTTGGGATTCCTGAGTTGATCGCGTTGGAGTTCAATGGTGGCAACCAGGTCCACGGGATTCCAGTCGAGCTTGGGGATGCGCCGAATGAATTCGATCAGCCAGGGCACTGCCGCGTAAGATGCCTGATGGACATCTCCCTGATGATGCAACTCATCCCAGAACTCCTCCCAGATGGGATCGGGCGGCTTGCCGTCAAGGAAGCTCGTGAGGCCGACCGAGGCATCATAGGGGACTCGGTAGCCGCCGAGGTAGGACTGCCATCGAGTATCGTCGAGAGGTAACAACGATGATCCCTCCCAGGCCGCACGATCCGCGATTGCGAAAACATGAAATATAATGGAATAACTCTCGGTCAACTCCTTCCATTCTACGTCCGGAACGTCGCTCGTCCCGCCTTGGCCGGAAGCTTGGTAGCTAGCGAACCGAGGTAAGGCGGGGGATCGGGGCGCCGATAACCCGCCAATGGGGTTGGTCATCGATCATGATTTATCGATAAGAAACGATCGATTCGGAACGTTCAGACCAGGCCCGAGAGGACGCCGTCGACGCAGAAGTCGGGATTGCCGAACCGCTCGATCGGATGGCCCATGCCCGCGGCCATCGCCAGCAAGAGCCGGTTATGCGAGATGTTCTTGTACTTGAGCGAGCGGCCCATCTTGAAGTCGAGGCCGTTGCCCACCAGGACGAACGGGATGTTGTCCATGGTATGGGAATTCCCCTTGCCCAGTTCGTTGGTCCAGATGATCGTGGTGTTGTCGAGCAGGCTACCCGAGCCGCCCGGTTCGGGGGTCTCGGCCAGTCGGCGGGCCAGGTAGGCCATCTGCTCGCAGTACCACTTGTTAATCTTCGTCAGCTTGTCCTTCGACTTCTCGTCGCTATCGGGGTTGTGAGAGAGTTCGTGGTGCCCCTCGTCGACCCCCAGCCAGCGCATCTTGGCCCCGCCCACCGAGTTGGTGTACTGGAGAGTGGCCACCCGCGCGAAGTCGGCGGCGAAGCTGTTGACCATCAGGTCGATCTGCATCTTGCTGATCTTGGGCATGTTGTCATTCTGCTCTTTGACGCCCGGCTCCAGTTCGGGTACGGCGTGACCGAGCGTGGCATCGGCACCCTTCAACTCCTGCTCCATCTCGCGGACGAAGGTCGCGTGCTCGTCCAGGATCGCGCGATCCTCGCTGGAGACCCTGGTGCTGATCCGCTTCAGATCGTCCTGGAGGTCGTCCAGGACGCTCTTGAGCGTCTCCTTGTCCTTCATCCGCCCGTAGAGCTTGGCGAACATCTGGTACGGGTCGTCGATCGGCGCGATCGGCTTGTTGGGTCCGGCGTAGACCATCCGGGTCCAGGTGTCGGCATGGTCGGGGACCATCACGCCGAATTCGAGCGAGCCGAAGCGCGTCTTCGAGGCGGCATCGGCCTGGAGCTTGTTCTTGATCTCCTGGTCGATCGACCGGCCGCTCGCCCAGCCCGCCGGGGTGTGCGACCCGCCCTGGATATTGCCCGGGAACAACTCGACGCCGGTCAGGAGGCAGCCGATCCCCCTCATGTGGTTGTCGCCGTCACCTCGGACCTTATCCGAGATCCCGTGGAGGGTCAGGGTCCGATCCTTGAAAGGCTCCAGCGGGGAGAGGCTTTCCTTGAGGGTGAAGTTCTCCCCTTCCTCGTCGGGCCAGAAGTTCGACGGGATCACGCCGTTGGGGCTGAACATGATCACCAGCCGCTTCTTTCGGGCCTCCTGGTTGGCGAAGCCCAGGCTGGGGAGATTCAGGAGGAACGGAAAGGCCGCCGAGCCGATCCCCAGGTCGCGGATGAAGTCGCGTCGAGTATTTCGATGGGACATTTCAATTCTCCGTGAAGAAGGGTCGGCGAGGGAACCGGCCGTCGAGGATCAGGTCGGGGGCGGCCAGGGCCGAGGAGGCCACGGCATCGGCCATCAGCTTGCGGATGTTGTATCCGTTGTCGGCGAAGGATCGGTTCAGGTCAACCAGGAACTGAGGCCCGAAGGCCCGGATCGGCTGCTGGACCAGATGATGGAAGAACTGCTCGACGAAGGCAGAGTGGGCCTCGTCGCTCTCGGCCAGGACCTGGGCCAGCTCGCGGGCGCCAGCGAAACTGGTGAGTTCGCCCGATGGGGACTCATAGGCCCCTGATGAGTCGACCGGCTTCCCCTTCTCCTCCAGGCGGAATCGGCCCACGGCGTCGTATTGCTCCAGCCCGAAGCCGAGCGGGTTGATCATCCCGTGGCAGGTCATGCACGAATTCGGGCTGGTCTGCAGCGTCACGCGTTCGCGGGTGCTCAGGCCCGCATGGAGGTCGGGAGCCAGGGGGGCAACCGCCTCGGGCGGCGGCTTCAAGGCTCGACCCAGGATGCTCCGCGAGAGGAACACCCCCCGATGGATCGGCGAACTCGTCGCGGTGTAGGCGAAGTTCGCCAGGAGGTAGGGATGGGTGAGGACACCGGCCCGTTCGGTCGGGTCAAGCTCGACTTTCCGGAACGTCCCGTCGTCGGGGGTTTCCACGCCATAGAAGCTTGCCAGCCTCGCATTCATGTAGATCGAGTTCGCGAGCAGCAAGCTTCGATAATCCGGGCTTTCGCCCCAGAGCAAATCGTCCAGGAAAAGTTCGAGCGAGGTCCGGAGATCGGAGGCGATCGTCGCGTCGAAGCCGGGGTATTTCTCGGGATCCTTGGCCAGGTCGGGAACGCTATCCACTCGAAGCCACTGAAACAGGAACTCGCGGGCTTTCCCTCGGGCTCGATGGTCGGAGATCATCCGCTCGGCCTGAGATGCGACCTCCTCGCGAGTGGAGAGCCGGCCCTCCTCAGCGGCCTTAAGAAGTTCCCCGTCAGGGATCGAATCCCAGAGTCCGTAGGAGAGCCGAGAGGCTACATCGAAGGAGTCGACTCCCTCGACCTCTCGATAGAGGAATCGGGGCGACATCAGGGCCAGCAACAACACCCGCTTGACCGACATCTCGGGATGGATGCCCTCCGCGAAGTGGCGGTTTACCTGGCGTTCGATCTGATTCGCGGTGAGCGGGCGACGGAAGGCCCGCTCGACGAATTTCAGGCAGAACTCGCGGAGCTTGATCGCTCGATCGGGCGCGTCATCGGCCACTCCCGAGAGTTCCTTGAGATGGGCTAGGACATAGTCGGCCAGTTCGATCGCCGCGTCGGTCGTCGCTTGATCCCAGGCTTTCGAGACCGAGGTCCCGCGATCGTAGCCCACGCTCCGGTCATCGGGCGGAAAAGGGGTCGTCGGGATGAAGGATTCGGGCGAATCGCCCGGCCAAAGGTACTGGACAGGAATCGTCTCGGCCACCCGATGAGGAAGTTTCCACTCCAGAGAAATCGACGCCGGGACCGAGGGAGTCTTTTCTTTCTTCTCCTTCGAGTCGTTCACCCCCTGCTTCGCCTTGGAAAATTCCAGGCGAATGGGGTAAGCCCGGCCGCCGATCAGGAAGATCGACTCGCGATGTTCGGTATCACTTCCCGATTGCACCATGGCATCGATGAGCGGCCGTTTCATGTCGTTCACATGAAGTCGGGTGGCATTCTCGGTCCGCACGATCATCTCGTATTCGCCGGTCTCCGGCGCCAGGATCGAGCCATGCCAGACAATCGAGAACTCCTTCGGGTCGAACTCTTCGGCGGCAGGCGCCTCGACTCCGAAGTCGAATCGAACCCCCGGATCGATCCGCTCCAGGACGCGGTCCCCTTTCCGAAAGACTCGACGAGACTTGAAGTATTCCCCCTTGAGCCCTCGAGCCTGATCCGGCTCCGCGTGCCAGCGAAAACTCTCGACGAGATCGGCGAGGGAATTCCGAAATTGGCGGACAGTGAGCCGGGAAAGTTCCAGTCGAGCCGGCTTGTTCCGGGCCTGAGCGGTCCTGGAATAGAAGGCATTGTAGATGTAAATCGCAGCCTTTCGAGCATCCGGCCCGACGCAGAGCTCGGGGTCGTCTTCGGGCATCGTACGATCGATCAACTTCGTAAGTTGCTCGATCGATCGGTCGCCCGTGAGTTCCCGGGAATATTCCTTCGATCCTTCACCATTCGCGCCATGACACGAAAGGCACAGGCTTTGGTAGATTTGCTCGCCAGTCTTTTCCTCGCCGAATACGTTCGAAACGATCGTTAGGGCGAAGATTGAGGGCAAATACCATCCCAAACGCAATCGACAACCGACGAGGATCGGAGGGGAGATCGACATTGGTAGGCTCACCGTCGCGAAGGCAGGTACGAACATGATCGGTTTCGAGAAAGCCGACGATATTCGGAAAGGAAGGCAAGGAGGATGGCGGATTTTTTCGAGGATTCTAAAATAATTCTACAATATTTCGATTGTCGCCGCAAGGATTTCCCGAATTCGAGATAAAGCCCCGATCTAATCGCGATTCTCGAATTGCGCGGATTACTGATTGCTCAATCGATCGACAGAAATCCAATTCGAGAATCATCGGAATCTACCCTAATTGGGGAGAGAAGATTGAGTTCAGCGTGTTTGTTCGATGTACTTTGTGGATTGCAAGCCATGATTGACATCACACATGCTAGCGAGTGGAGAGTGTAGGCAATTGCCGTTGACAGAATCGACCCGTTTGCCAATACTGACTCTCGCAATAAAGATCGGGGCGTAGCTCAGCTTGGCTAGAGCGCACGGTTCGGGATCGTGAGGTCGGAGGTTCAAATCCTCTCGCCCCGACTAAGACTGGATAACGACTTACGTCGCTCCTACAAGACCTCCGGCAATGCTGTACAGAGTCCCTGTGCAGCGTTCCGGAGGTTTTCGCATGCCCGAAAAGCGACCTGAGCCGGTCTGGCGGTGAAACACCTACTGTTATTGCGTGCAGATTGGAAAATCGCTCCGTCTCGATACCGACGAGCAGACCTCCTGACGGATTTACCAAGAGCTGATTGCCCGGCCGCTGGATGGGCCAGAGACATTCCGTCTGGCCCGAGCATGCTCGCCGTCGAAATCCTCTACGCCTTTCCAGGTGGGATCCAGGGCGACGACCCTTCCAATATTTTTGATTGGTACCGAGAGCAGACCCAGCGTTTCGTCGCCCTTATCCCTGCGATGGTGACGGTAGCCGAGCTGAGGCCCCAATTCATCACGCGGTCGATGGAGGGGTTCCCCAACTGGTCGAATCCTAGAAAGGCGAACTTTGCCAGGGTCCACTATGGGAGTTCAACTGGGCATAGTTCCTGGAGCTGATCCACTGATCGTTGCCGACGAGATCCCGAAAAAACATCCGACGGTTCGCTCAGCGAGGGAGCCGTTGGTTTCGATTCGAGAGGGTTAATGCAGCACTCTCAACTTCACTCGCCCCTAGCCGAGCCCATCCCAGGGGACGGTTTCAGGATCTGGGGACTTAGTCGATTGGCGATCGCTCGATAACGTCCAGCCTCTTCGCGACGCCCCAACCGTTCGTAGGCCTGACTCAATCCATAGGCGGGTTCTCGGGCCGTGGGAGCCAAAGCCACGGCTCGATTGAGCCGTTCGATCGCTCTTTCGGGGTGATTTCGCAGTAATTCGAGATTCCCCAGGAGAAGCCATGGCCGCGCCCTGTTTGCATCCCTCTGGATCGAGAGGAGCCAGGCATGCTCGGCGTCTTCGAGTTCCCCAACTTGCAAGTAGGCCGAACCGAGAAGATCGAACAGATAGGGGCTTTCACCATCGGCCATAGCACGAGTGAGATACCCGCGCGCCTCGGAAGCTCTCCCCACGCTCAACAAATCCTGACAGAGGTAAATCCAAAGCTGCGACTTCGGCTCCAGTGGCATCCCAGCGAGACTGGGATCGATTGTCAGGACGCGTTGGAACTCGTGAATCGCTTCCTCTGGACGATCCGTATTATGATAGACCACCCCGGCCAAAGTATGTCCAATCAACTCGCCGCCGAAGATTTCTTGCAATCGCCCGGTCGTTTCCAGTGCCCCGTTCCACCGACTCAGCATGATCTGAGCCTCCGCCATCTTCCGGAGAGCCAGGACATCGTCGACCGATCGGATTAAAATGCGGCGATAAATTTCGATGGCTTCTTCGTTGAGTCGGGAATCGACCAGTCTCTGCGCTCGCTCATGAAGGATTTCGACCTCGCTCAAGCCGGCCTTTTCAAAATAGGCCTCAGCCTCCTCGATGCGCCCGAGTCGTGCGAGACTACGACCGGCTAGCGAGGCAGCGGCCTGACTCCATGGGCGGCGTTTCTCATAATCTGAGGACTTCCGAAAGGCTGCCTGGTAGTCGCCCCGTCGATAGTCCGAGGAAGCTTCTCTCAGCTTAGGAGGATCCCACTCTCGCCACCCGAGCCAGGTCGTCAGTATGAGGAACATCGGGATGCTGATGAATGAAATGGATCGAAGTTTCCGGTATCGAAGTGATTGGTCACCGTCTGACCGCGAGTTTTTGCCACTTTCCTCCCCAGGACGATCGCCTGGAGACTCCTCGGAGTAGGCGATTGGTTCGGTCATCGTCGGATTCATCTCGATCATCGGACAGTGACGAAAGTGGCCATGATGGAACGATCATGGAATCGAGGAGCATCCCGCGCCGTAGTCGTAGGCTCAATGGAGACAATCGAATTCAGACTCGATCCGTCAAGTCGATTGAGAAATCCCATGATCTCAGTAGGTTTTGGTGCTGACTACCTCATATCTCCCGAGGTCGCGATGCCTGACCAGCCGATGGCACTCATCTTAACCTTGATATGTCCGAAGGAACCGTCGGCCTATGCTGTGTTCGCGAGGCCCGAGTGGCTTCAGGAGTCCGCTTAAAGAGTGGCCGTCACCGTCTCCCTGCGTCCGGCAAAAGCATGAGCATTCGATTGCAAATCACGATTGGGCGTGCGAAAAGGTTGGTGAAATTGTAATTATTTGGGTTGGGGAACCCTGATTTGGTGATCCGAGAACTCGGAATGGAGCATTGCTCCTCCAACCTTCGGCATGTGACATCCCGTGCAACCCTCGACCGGATTCACCGGGCAAATTTTACTCGACGTGCCATCATGCGGGAGACCTGCGACCGAATCATTCGGGGCATCGTGACAGGATCGGCATTTCGAGGCGTAGAACAGGTCCGACCGTTCGACATCCTTGTGCGGGTCATGGCAGGTGACACAACTCAGTCCCCCCTTACTCTCGAGATAGCATGAACTGAGCTTGAGCGCCGATGCCTGGAACCGGGCGGCATCCGGTCCACTCAAGGTTGAAGATTTGATCGGCGTATCGTGGCATTGGCCGCAGAGTTCGACTATCTGCTCTGCGGGGGCGTGCTTGGGCCTCGCGATCGACGGGTCGAGGAAGCCGAGCGAGACGGACTGGAGGTGATGGCCGCCAGGCCCGTGGCAACGTTCGCAACCGATCCCTCGGTCGAGAGTGTCGGGTCGGGGATGACCGTCTACCATGATTGTTTGTGTGGTATGACATCCCAGGCATCGTCGAAGCTCATCCAAATCCATCGGACGTCCGAGCCGTTCTCCGGGGCTTGATGGATGAGCGGACTGGCCGGTCGTGAGGTCCCACGATTCGATCGAATAGAGGGATAGCCTGAGTTCTCGGAAGACTTTCGCCGAATCGATTCCTACCAGGGTTCGACCACGGTCTCCCGAGCCGAAGGCATATTCCACCAAGGCTCGATCGCGCCTCCCCTCGTAGGTCGTCTCATAATAGAGATGATCTGCTTCGGATCGAAGTGTATGGACAGCCTTTGGCTCGAAAGGGTCGATGATCGGTCGTCGGGTCGATACAAGTCGCGGGAGTTCGGGACCGATGCCGAGCGTCGAGGCATGGCGGCTCGCCCGCTGGGTCCGGTGAATTTCCTCATGGCATCGAGCGCAGGTAGCGGCTCCGATGAAAGGCGCAGGCTCGTGGCGAGTCAGATCTTCTTCGCCGAATCGCCCCGAGCGACCTAGGGCAGTTGCGGCTTTGCGGAGGTCTCCGATCTGGAGGAAAACGCGACTCAACAGCCAGTCAATTTCCCGATCATTTTGACCCTTCGCCACGGACTCGAGTTCGCGGCGAGCCTCGGCCGGTCGTCCGAGGCGGAGGAAGTCGCGAGCTAGGTGTTTGCGAGCCAATGCCGGTCCGAAGCTCGATTCCGCAAGATTGGGGTCGATCCGAAGAGCGACCTCGAGCGCCGCCGCCTCCCCTGCCGGGTCATTCGCCTCGCGGAGAGCGTCTGCCAGGATCAAATGGCCGCGTAACTCTCCTTCGGTCAGTTTCACCAATTCCCTTGCAATGCCCGACGCCTCGATGGGACGACCTTCGGCGAAGGTGAATCTTGCAATCTGTTCGATAACGTCGGGTTCCGAGGGATCGAGTTTCCTCGCATTGTTCAGTGAGTTCCTGGCCAAGGCTGTCCGCCCCTGATCGCGGAATCCCATTGCCAACAGGACATAATCTTCCGCTTTCCAAGAATTCGGACCAAGCCGGACAAATGAGCGTTGAGCCGAAGTGTGACGCCCGGCTCGAGCCTCCGATCTGGCGAATAGCCTCAAGGCATTCATGTCCCTGGGGTCATTTTTGAGCCTGAGGGATGCGATTTTGGAAGCATTCGCCCAATCACCTCTCCTGTAGGCTGAACGTCCCTGACTCAAAGGATCCAGGGCAGGCCAGACGACGAACCACGAGGCCGCGATTGTCGCGGAAATTGCCAGGAATCCGATCAGCCCACGACGCGGCCAGTTTCCCATTCCGATCACCCTCGGACCGTCCAATTCGAAGGATCAATTTGCCGATGAAGATCCCGAGGCTTGTTTGCCTGTCGCGAGGTATTCCAGGAGGTCGGCCGCCTCTCAAGTCGTTAGTTCTCGAAACATTCCTTCGAGCATCATCGATTTTACCTGGGGCTGGAGCACCTCGACATCGGGCACCGGGATTCGTCTCGCTTGATTCTTGCAACCATTCCGGAGGACTTCGCGATCAGTCCTCTCGATCAGATTGCTGATTGGGTCAGAGCCTCTTTGTCTCCAGTTGGTCAGGGAGAACTTTTCGGATCGATCACTAGAGATAGTTTCAGGATCAGTCGAGATAGGGTGGATCGATTGAAATTCAGACCAATCAAGCTGAGGTCGGATCCGAGTTCGACCCCTTGATCGCCAACTTGACGCGTGTTGGTGTGCGAGAGGCCGGGACGATCGAAGAGCGACCCGAGAACGGGTTCGCTCGGGGAGACCTGGGAGGACTGACGATCCGTTCACGAATCGGGGTCAGCCTCCACACGTTGACAAGACTTGAAACGATTCGGGGACATCCGACGAGCGTCGGGATCTTCATCCGATAATATAGCACCAATCCCTCTAAATCCCCGGATGCGACGATCTCGGCTTCTTTGATCCGGGGGCGGTTCTTGCCTCGGTCTCGCATCCACGAGCTAAGGTTAAGAATGCGACGGTCGAGAGATGGCCCGGAGTCGAACTGGGAAGCAGAATTCACAGCACTCCTGGGCCGTGGGCTCTCGATCGCGTGAGAATCAAACCTCATCAATTGTGCTATCGCGATCGGACCAGGGCAAAGTCCGGTGATCTTCATTCCAGTCGGGCGAGCCGCTCTTCTTCGCTCACCTTAGTCCTCACCGGAGCCGAATGATGTATTAATGAATCATTTACTCAAGGCGTCAATCATGGCCTAGGTTTCGAAGGAGCATCTCGGAGATCGATCTTCGAAGCCGATCATCCTGAACACCGTCGCGGAGCAGCGATCATGGACAAGATTCTCGGACCGTCAACCATCGACTCGGATCAGCAGAAGGTCAATCGAGCCGTCCGGGCTGCTCTCGTAATCTACCTCTCACCGATCCTCTTGTTGGTCCTGGCTATCGGGGCTGTGGGGCTGATGGCTGGTCGCTTGATGAATTTGGGTTCAAAATCCACCGCGTCGCCCGCGACGATCACGCACATCAAGCATTGCCACCTTACTCAGCTCGATCGAACCGGAAAGGTCAAATCCTCTGTCTGATTCATCCTCATTGTCCTCGGAACTGGCCCGAACTCAATTCACCCTTGGGCGATTGAGTATCGATCGGTGAGCGTCCACGAGGAGAATCCACCTCCTTACCGGTCATTCCCAGAATGCTCACCTCCCGGTCCCCATAATGGGTGTGCGAGTTGGTGGTTCCATTCCTCCCAGGCCAGGGTAAGCTCGCGAACCTTGTCGGGATGCTTACTGCTGAGGTCGGACTTCTCGCCCAGGTCCTCGGTCAAGTTGTAGAGCCGGAAGGGGCCCACGGCGGGTTCGGATCGCGAAGCAGAGACCGTCAGGCCGGTGGCCTCGACTTGCAGATCATACCGGACGAGTTTCCAATCTCCTCGACGGATCGCCGCCTGGGGGCCTAACCTCCAGTAGAGGGTGTCGTGAGGAGGCATTTCCTTCCGGCCCAAGAGATGGGGAAGTAGATCGACCCCATCGACTCCCCATTCGGCGGGGATCGGGAAACCTGCCGCGGCCAGCGCCGTCGGGAGGATATCGAGTTGGATCACCGGCTGATCATAGACCGATCCGGCTGGCAGTCTTCCCTTCCACTTCACCAGGAATGGGACGTGGATCCCCCCTTCGAGCGTCGTTCGCTTAGAGCCGCGAAAGGGATCATTCCGCGATCCGTTCACGGTCGTCCCTCGGAGCGTCGGGCCGCCGTTGTCGCTCAGGAAGAAGATCAAAGTCTCCTCTTCCAACCCGAGCGAATGAACCTTGTTCAGGATCACTCCTATGGCGTCGTCCATCGCGGACATCATTGCCGCGTAGGTGCGTCTTGTTTGGTTAGGGATCGAGGAGAATCTGGCCAAGCGATCGTCGGTCGCATCCATCGGTGTATGAACTGCATTGAAAGCGACTTCCAGGAAGAACGGGCTGTCTTGATGACGATCGAGGAATGATTCGGCCTCGCGAGACAGGGCGTGGGTCAGGTAGACCGGCTCCTGGACGGCCTTCGTCCCTCGATAGATATCCCGACTCGACCCGGCAAAGTAAGTATGCATCCCCCCGAGGAATCCAAAAAACTCGTCGAAACCCCGCTTCTGAGGGTGGAATCGAGGGGCGATCCCCAAATGCCACTTCCCGATGAGCCCGGTCGCGTAACCGGCCGATCTGAGGCGTTCGACTAACGTGATCTCCGAGACGGGAAGTCCCGCTCGTCGATCGCGTTCCGGATTGAACTCGTGTCCGAACCGCTGTTGATAGCGACCCGTCAATAAGCCGGCACGGGAAGGACTGCAATAAGGTCCTGAGACGTAACCATTAGTGCATCGAACACTTGCCCGGGAAAGGGCATCCAGATGCGGAGTCGGGATATCCCGACAGCCTTGGAATCCGACGTCGGCATACCCCATGTCATCGGCCAGCAGGACGATGATATTGGGCCTCCGGACTTCCTCCGCTTGGACGAAGCTTGCGGGGGCGGCGGAGCATAACCAGAATACACCGAGAATCCGGACGACTGTCCGAGCCCAGGAGGACAGGTTCATCGAAATTTACCCCGATCTCGAATCGCGGTCCTTCGTCTCACGTGCCCCCATCGTGGACGCGATTCAGAGTATCGGAATCAGTTCGAGGTGGTCAAGTTTTCCTCGGAGATGGGATTTAAGGTCGATGAGGGCGGCTTCAAAGTCTGCTGGCTCTCGGTGGTCAGGGGCGGTCAGGGCGGAGGTGGATTGCATCGGAGCTTTGGTTGCCGCATTCTGAAGGGCACCGGGTCTTAGAGCCCCATCCCTAGCGTCTTCTCGAACACGTATGTCGAGGCCAGTCGAATGAGCCACGATCCCTCATCTTCGTCGGCGCAGCCTATAACCGGGGTCACTCGCCGCCAGTTCACCCGGTCGGTCGCCGGCTCGGCCGTCGGGCTGTTCGCGGCCCCGGCGTTCCTCCGGGCGCGGAATTTGAATGAGAAACTGAGCATCGCCGTAATCGGTGTCGGCGGCCGAGGTGGTTCGAACCTCCAGAACGTATCGGGCGAGGACATCGTGGCGCTATGCGATGTCGCCGATTCGGCCCTCGATCGTGCCGCGTCGGAATATCCGAAAGCCCGCCGTGAACGTGATTTCCGACGGCTCTTCGACCGAGCGGGCGACTTCGATGCCGTGGTGGTCAGCACCACCGAACACACCCATGCTTTTGCAACCCTTCCCGCCTTGCAACTCGGCAAGCACGTCTACTGCGAAAAGCCGCTGACTCACGACGTCTGGGAAGCACGGATCATCCGCGAAGCCGCCGCCAAGGCCAAGGTGGCCACCCAGATGGGGACGCAGATTCACGCCGGCGAGAACTATCGACGGGTCGTCGAGCTGATTCGCGCCGGGGCCATCGGGCCGGTGACCGAGGCGCATGTTTGGGTTGGACGGGCCTGGGGCCGACAGTCGGACGAGGAGTCCAGGAAGAACCAAGACATCGTCTCGGTCCGCGAACGCCCTGCCGGAACATCACCCATTCCTGATGGGCTCGATTGGGATCTCTGGCTCGGCCCGGCGCCGGCCCGCCCGTTCCACGAAGTCTATTATCCCGGTCCCAAATGGTATCGCTGGTGGGACTTCGGCAATGGGACGATGAGCGATCTGGGAAGTCACTGGCTCGATCTCCCCTTCTGGGCTCTCGAACTGGACGCTCCTCGTCGGATTGAAGCGACCGGACCTCCGCCGCATTCGGAGATCGCACCTGCGTCGATGAGTGTCACCTACGACTACGCCGCCCGAGGTGACAGGCCGCCCGTCAAACTCACCTGGTATCAAGGCCAGGAGAAACCCAAAGCTTGGCACGACGGGATGATTCCCAAGTGGGATAGTGGGGCACTCTTCATCGGCCCCAAGGGCATGCTACTGGCCGACTATGGCAAGAATCTGCTCTTGCCCGAGGAGAACTTCCGAGACTACGAGAGGCCACCGCACTCCATTCCCAAATCGCTCGGCCATCACGCCGAATGGATTCACGCCTGCAAGACGGGCGCACCAACGACATGTAACTTCGAGTATGCCGGCTGGCTCACTGAAGCCAACCACCTGGGTAACGTCGCCTACCGGACGGGCAAGGCTCTGGAATGGGACGCGGCCTCGATGAAGGCCAAGAACGCTCCCGAGTCCGAGCCCTTCATCCGTCGAGAATATCGGAAGGGATGGAATCTCGCCTGAACTGGTTGCCGGGCGGCCAGGTAACCTCGATTCTCGGCCTGAGCCGGCCGCATTGAGGTCCTGGTCGCCGTCGCATCCCAAAGATGAACCTCACGTCGGGAACGTCGAATTTCCGGGTGAGCGTGGTGTCAGGATAGGGCTCATTCGTGAGGTAGAAGGAATCATATCTCAGGATTGAGCCTGTCTGTGTAGAGAAATGTTCGGCCCAGTTCGTGACGAATGCCGGCCGAGAATTGCGGGGTGAGATGGCTGGGTCATCGTCCAGGCCAGGGCTCTTCGTTCATGGCTGATGCCGCGAGGCTTCGAGTCGATTCTGCGCCGAGCAACAGCCAATTCCTGTGGTTGGTGGAGAAGTTCGACGATTCGCCCTCGGATGTACGGCACACATGGAATTCGATCGCTGAACTTCAAGTGACTCGAAATAAATCGGACCTATCGATCGGGGCGATCTCGTTCTCTTTATCGCCGTGTTGGGGTCGAATGGACCTCGAACCGATCGTCGTTGCATTTGAATGCGACTGGCAGTAGCTCCGAGCGAGTGATCACTTGCTTTGGGACAAGGATCGGATCGATCGCCGGAATTTTTCCATAGTTGCAGTATGTTTGGGAGATCCGGCGATGTTGTCCAACTCGCCAGGATCCTCCTCGATCTGATAAAGTTCCTCACTTCCTAGTCCATCCCGTATGTAATGAAAGCATCCCTCGACGATCGACCTCATCGGCCCTCGAGTCGCCGGGGAATCTCCCAGATTCGGGTCTGCTTCGGGGGGAGCTTCAATTTCTGAGAGGATGGGGCTCGCCTCTCGCGTGGTTCCCGAAGGATCCAGAGTCCAGTAACGCGCGAGTGATCGACCGGAGAAGGGAGATCCTGCGTCCAGGCCAAGCCGTTCGACCACAGTGGCAGGTAGGTCCCGGAGGCTCACGGGATCCTGGATAACCCTGCCTTCAAGGCCGCCACTCGGATCGATCAGGATGAGAGGGACCTGAATCTCGGGAAGGTAGAGGCTGCAACCGTGGCCGAAGAGGCGGTGTTCTCCGAGGCTTTCTCCGTGGTCTGCCGTGATCACGACCATGGTATTTTGAAGAATGCCAAGGCTTTGAAGATCCTCGAAAAGGCGCCCGATCTGCCGGTCCAGGGATCCAATACAGCGGTCGTATGAGTCGCGGGCCAGTTCCAGTTTGTCGGTTCCGAGCTGCCGCTTGTCGAGTTCCCACCAGTTCTTGATCGTCGAGTAATCAGAAAGACTCTCCGGCTTTCGTCCGAACTCCGGCGAGTCGTCTGGGTCGGGTACCAGATAGGGATGGTGAGCGTCGAAATCATTGATGAAGGCGAAAAATGGGCGATCCTGGTGGTTCGCTACCCAGTCGAGAAAGTCGCGATGATTCCTCGCCGCATCCTTTCGAGATCCCGCCGAAGAGATGGCCAGTTCGATCCAAGGTGCGAGCCCGGGATGTTTATTGAGGAAGTTCAGAGACCGTTGCACGAGGGATGAGCAAAGGAGAATCTCCCGAGGGGAGAGGTCGTAATCCTCGTAGTGGTCGAAGCCTCGATCGAGGCCGGTCTCGTAGCTGCAATAAGTGGTATTTGCAACAAATCCGGCCGTGGCGTAGCCTCGTAACTTCAAGTATTCGGCTAGTGTCGGACTCGTGTCATCGAGCGGCCGGTTCCATCCTACAGAGAGCTCGCTCGGCCACTTTCCCGTGAACATGCTCGCGTGAGAAGGAGCGGTCCAGGGTGCGGTGGAGATCGCGCGAACGAATTGAACGCCACGTCCCGCGATCCGGTCCAGATTCGGGGTCGTATTGCGTGAGTAGCCATACAGTCCCATGCTCTTGGCCCGGAGCGTATCCAGGACGATCAAGATCACGTTCTTCGAGCTGGGAGAGTGTTCCGAAATCGAATCAGCCGGATAGCGTTCGCTCCAAACTTCCCGGCCGCGAATGCTCGCGGCGGTCATTACGATCATGAGTAGGAGAGCGATCAGGGTCCGATTCACGAAGCTCCCGAACCTCTCACTTCTAGCCGCGAGAAACCAGGCAGTGCGGATGGCCAGCCCGATCGCCAGGATCAAGCAAACCGCTGTATAGATCGGGCCTCGAAAGAGGAGCCCCAAATAAGCGAGGAATGCGAGGGGAATGACGACCATGGTCGTCGAAAGGAGTTGTGGCCTGGCTCGGGCGATGATCGACAAGACCAAGCCAGGTCCCCCGAGAACCATCACTCCTGCTAAGGGGTACATCCAAGGTAGATGTCGACTGGTGTTATAGTTCCGAGGATCCAGGATATGGCATTTCAAGAGGAAGACACCCAATTCCAGGAAGCCCGAGACCAGTCCGAACCAGGCTGTCCAGAGCAGGATTTGCAAGGGCCCTGGGCGAGAGTGGACCATCTCGTCCCCGTTGCATCGTGCTTCGGGCTTGCCCATGGGATATCCTTCTCCGTTGCCTAACACGCAAGATGGCTTTTTTATGGATCCATCGGTCCCGATGAATTTCGTGCCTTTCACTCGGGATTTACGCGGCGGAAACTAGCATCATCGGTCCCACAAGCCAAGGGATCATTGAGAAGGACGGTGCCGATCGATCGTTGAACCGGATAACTCGGCGGAGAGTTTTTGTTCAGGCGATTGTGGCCCAGGATCGTGGGAACGGGATTGTTTTCGAAATCCGAGGAAGACAGGATGATCGAAAAGAGATAGAAAAATGGAACAGTATTGCCAGGGACGGCGCTGTAATACGTCCTGGAGGCATGCCTCGGGCATTTCAGGAGGAATGTCCAGACCTTAATCTTCCAAGGAGGGATGTTCATGATCGATTCAATCGCGATTCTGGCCTACCTGGGGCCCGAAACCATGTTACCTATGACCTCGATCGTGGCGGGCGTGGTCGGCGTCATCATGATGTTCGGTCGAAATTTCTTCCGCATTCTCAGGAATGCGTTCCAACTCGTCACCGGTCGTGCCAAAAACCCAGCCAGAGTGTCGCATCATCCCCGAAAAATCGGCACAGGACCGGTTGGCGGGATCATTCGCGATGACGCCGTGAATCCGGCAGCGGCCGATAATAAATCAGTGCATTTGTGAATGGGACTTTGCCTGGGAATCGAAGGGTTTTCGGCCTGTCCGTAGGCTCTTCGGGGGCGGATTGCCTGCTTAACATCTGGGAGGTTCTCATCATCGAACGGGTCATCGTGATTGGCCTGGATGGGCTTGAGCCGTCGATTGTCGGGCCGATGCTCGATTCTGGTGATCTGCCGCACCTGTCCCGTTTGAGGGCGCTCGGAGGGTTTTCCAGGGTCGCCACGACTTCGCCCGCGCAGACGCCGGTGGCCTGGTCGACTTTCGCGACAGGGACCAACCCCGGTGGCCACGGGATCTTCGACTTCCTCCGGCGTGATCCTCGGACATACCGCCCGGACATCGGGCTCAGCCGGTTCGAGCCCTCCGGCGCATTCCGTCCGCCCCGCGCGGTCAATCTCCGAGGAGGAACGGCGGTCTGGGACCTCCTCACGGCCCGAGGACTCGACTCCACCATCATTAGGTGCCCCGTCACTTATCCCCCCGCCACGATCCGGGGCGAGATGTTGTCCGGGATGGGTGTACCTGACCTTCGCGGTGGATTCGGCACGGCCACGGTCTATGCTTCGTCCGATTCCGTTCGTGCCTCCGAAGGGGAGCGGCTCGTCAAAATCTCGGTCGGGGCGGGGAATCTGGTCGCGACCGAGGTGATAGGCCCGCCCAACCCGAAGGATCGGATCGATCTACGATTCCCGATCGAGGTCGAGGTCGATCCGATCGCGAGGTCGGCGAAGATACGATCGGAGGGATCCCCTTCGAGCCTGGAAGTCCGCGAGGGGAACTGGAGCGACTGGCTTAGGGTGGGTTTCAAGGTCGGTGCGTTCCGGACGATTCGGGGGATCGTTCGGTTCTATCTGGCCGAGGCGGGGTCCGAGATCATCCTCTACGCTTCTCCGGTGAACTTCGACCCGATCGCCCCCCCCTTCCCCATCAGCCACCCGGCCGAGTTCTCACGCGAAATCGCCGAGGAAATTGGCCTCTTCCACACCACGGGCATGGTCGAGGATCACGGAGGCCTGAATAACGGCCGACTTGACGAGGCCGCCTATCTCGATCAGTGCGACCTTGCCTGGCGCGAGCGAGAGGCGATGCTGTTGCGATCGCTCGACCGGTTCGATCGAGGCCTACTCTATTGCCTCTTCGACACGCCCGATCGGGTCCAGCACATGTTCTGGAGATATCGAGATCCCTCGCACCCGTTACACGTTGACTCTTCGATGTCCAGGGTGATCGAGGATCAGTATCGGCGTTCTGACGTGATGGTCGGTCATGCCCTGGAAGCGGCCGATGACCGGACCCTGGTTATCGCCTTGAGCGATCATGGATTCGGCCCGTTTCGACGGGGCGTTCACCTCAATACCTGGCTACTCGAAAAAGGACTTCTCGCCCTCAAGCCGGGCCTCCATCCCGGGGAAGAAGCGGGCGACCTCCTTCAGGGGATCGACTGGGGTCGATCAAAGGCGTATTCCCTCGGACTGGGCGGAATCTACCTGAACCTTCGAGGACGTGAGGCCGAGGGGGTCGTCTCGCAGGATGAGGCCGAGACCCTCAAGGCCGAGATCATTCGGGGTCTGGACGGTCTGAAAGACCCCAGGGATGGCGAGGTCGCGATCCGAAGTGTCATGACTCGCGAGTCGGTGTACTCGGGTCCCTACGTGGGAGAAGCTCCCGATCTTCTGGTGAACTTCGCGGCCGGTTACCGGGCCTCGTCCAGTACATCGATGGGCGGGGTAGGCGAGACATCCTTCGAAGACAACGCCAAGAAATGGAGCGGCGACCATATCATCGACCCCATTCTGGTTCCCGGCGTTCTCTTCATGAACCGGACCTTTCGGGGAGAGAATGCGCGACTCGAGGACCTGGCTCCGACAATCCTCGAGACCCTCGGGGTTCCCAAAGGTCCAAACATGGAAGGGAGTTCTCTGATTCCATGAGACTTCTCGACATCGGAAACAACGCCGCACCTTCAGAAAACCTGCGAGAAGCCGAGTGCCCGCCTGATATTCATTGCCCGATGAATTCCGGCAGTCAGGTTCGACCCTGGAAGCCGTTTTCGAAACGATCGCCGATCGATGAGTAGGCCCAGGATAAGCCGCCCAGCCGAGGCGATCTAGTTTGGATGGGCTGGCCCGTCTGTCCTGATTGTCGATGGAACTCCCCGAAAGCTCCGTTCTTGGGGAGAATTCACGGCGACCTTCATGGATGAAAGTGAGGAACCGGGAATGGCGCAACTTGAAGGACACATCACGGATCGAAAAGGCAAGCCGACCTCGCCGAATTACCTCTTGGTCGCTTGCTGGCTCGGGCTGGTGCTCGGGCTGATCGAAGTCGGCCTCTTGCTCTATTACAAGTACCAGAATCACGTGTCGCTGATCGGCACATTACGGCTCAACCGCCACTATCCCTGGATGGTCCCCGCGTCCCATCTGGCAATCTTCGCGGGCCTTGGGTTGGCCCTCGAGCTTCTCCGGAGGTTCCGACCGAAGCTGGGAAGTCGGGTGGCCCCGCTGACGTTGGCGACCCTGGCTCTCTTCTCGCTCCTGTTGACGATCCGAGTCCTCGATACGATCGCATGCGTACTCCTGGCTGGCGGGTTGGCATCGCAGCTGATCCCTCGGCTTCGTCGATTTGCCGAACCGTTTCGAAGGCTTGTCGGGATAAGCCTGCCTCTCATGCTGGCGGGGCTGGCAGTACTGGTCGTCGGTCGGCATGCGCAATTCGCCTGGGCACGCCACAAGGCCGAAGCCCGGCCAACGGCCGTCGGTTCTCCCAACGTTTTATTCATCGTACTCGACACCGTCCGGGCCAAGAGTTTGAGCCTTTACGGTTATCCACGAGACACGACGCCGCGGCTGTCCAGCCTTGCCGCGAAGGGCGTTGCGTTCACGGAAGCCCGATCGACCGCTCCCTGGACGTTGCCTTCGCATGCGTCAATGTTCACGGGTCGGTGGCCGAGCGACCTGTTCCAACATCCTGAGCAGCAATTCGATCCGGCCGCCCCTACCCTGGCCCAGTACCTGAGCCGGAACGGGTATGCGACAGGCGGATTCGTCGCCAACACCTTCTATTGCAATTCCGGCTTTGGAATGGGACGCGGCTTCGATCGCTACGAGGACTTCTATGAGACCTTCGACACAACCCCGGGAGAAGTCCTTCGACATTCGGCCCTGGGCCGACGATTCGTCGAACTGGTCGACGAAGATAGTGCAATCCGTCCCGACGGTCGGAAGGATGCGGACCGCATCAATGCCGACTTCCTGGATTGGTTGACGACTCAGAAACATCGCCCTTTCTTCGGATTCTTGAATTACCTCGATGCCCACGCTCCTTATATTGTCCCCGCGAATGCCGAACGACGTTTCGGGAATCAGCCCATCACCCCCGAGCAGTATCAGATCTTATCGTCCTGGCAGAAGCTCAAGTCGCCACCGAGCGATCCGAAGCAGCTTGAACTCGCTCGCGATGCCTACGATGACTGTATCGCCTACCTCGATCATGCCCTGGGGCAGCTCTTCGACCAGTTGGATCGAAGAGGGATCCTGGAGAATACGATCGTTATCGTCACCTCGGATCACGGTGAGGAGCTCGGCGAGCATCAATTGATCGGTCACGGGCAGAGCCTCTATCGGGAAGAGGTCCATGTCCCCCTCCTGTTGGTGAAGCCGGGGCGCTTGCCCTCGGGTCTGAGGATCACCGAACCGGTGAGCCTCCGGGATCTGCCCGCGACAATCGTCGATCTCCTCGGGCTCCCCGAATCCTCCCCGTTCCCTGGCCGTTCCCTCGCTGCCCTCTGGTCGGAGACTCCGACGGATCCGGACGAGAATCGTGTCGTCCGTTCCGAGGTCGCGCTCCGTGAGAAAGCGAGCAAGAAGAGAGATCGCCCGCCCGCGCTTCGCGGTCCGATGACCTCGGTTATCGCCGAGGGGATGTCCTACATCCGCAATGCCGACTCGACCGAGGAATTGTACCGGTTATCCGACGATGTTGGAGAGGATCATAACCTGGCAGAGTCGGAATCGGCCCGACCCATCCTTGAGCGACTGAGGATGATCGCCGATCGAAAGTTGGAAGTCGAACCGAATAGCGAGGTGGCCCTCGAGTCCCCCTGACTCGATCTCGACCCGTGACAAAACTCGTCACGGGTCGAAAGATCATAGCTCGATTCAGGCCAGAATCTCGCGGACAACCTCTCCGTAGACATCGGTGAGGCGGAAGTCTCGTCCGGCATAGCGATAAGTTAGCCGAGTATGGTCGAGCCCGAGTTGATGGAGGATCGTGGCGTGTAGGTCGTGGACGTGGACTTTGTCCTCGACCGCATAGTAGCCATAATCGTCGGTATTTCCGTGGGTGATACCACTCTTGATGCCGCCGCCGGCCATCCACATCGTGTAGCCATGGGGATTGTGGTCGCGTCCGTCATCGCCTTGCGAGGTCGGTGTCCGGCCAAACTCTCCACCCCAAACCACCAGGGTGTCCTCGAGAAGGCCCCTGGACTTGAGATCCTTGAGCAGCCCCGCGATCGGTTTGTCGACCTCAAGAGCATTCCGCGAGATGTCTTTCTTTAGCCCACCATGCTGGTCCCACTTATAGCTGTGCGAGACCTGGACGAATCTGACGCCGCGCTCGGTGAATCGACGGGCCATGAGGCACTGGCGACCGAAGTTACTGGTCGGTTCCTCGTCGAGTCCGTAGAGTTTCTGAGTTTCAGCCGACTCTCCGGAGATCTCCTGGATCTCGGGGGCGGCGGCTTGCATGCGATAGGCCAACTCGAACGACTCGATTCGTCCCTCGAGGGCCTGGTCCGGCCCCGAGATCGCGAGGTGTTCCCGATTCATCTCCTGAATCAGGTCGATTTCCACGCGTTGCAATTTCCGGGGAGTCGAGGTGTTGGTGATGAACGGGATCTTGGCCTTGTCGGAAGGGATTCCGGTATTGCCGATCGGCGTCCCCTGATAAACGGCCGGCAGAAACGCGGAACTCCAGTTATTCACGCCGCCATGGCTCAGGTTCGGGCAGACGGTGATGAAGCCGGGGAGGTCTTGATTCTCGGTCCCGAGCCCATAAGTGATCCAAGAGCCCATGCTCGGCCGGACGAAAGTATCGCTCCCGGTGTGGAGTTCCAGTAGGGCTCCCCCATGTCTCGAGTTCGAACCGTGCATGGATCGGATCAGGCAAAGGTCATCGACGCATCCCGCGAGATGCGGAAACAACTCGCTGATCGCGATCCCGCTCTCGCCATGTTGCCGGAATTTGAAGGGAGAAGCCAGGAGGTTTCCGGTCTGGCTGGAGACGACCCGAGGTTGGGCGAACGGCAAGGGCTTGCCGTGATCCCGGTCCAGGAGCGGCTTGGGGTCGAACGTGTCCATCTGGGACGGACCACCGTGCATGAACAGGAAGATGACGCGCTTTGCCTTCGCCTGGAAATGGCCAGGTCGGGGCGCGAGTGGGTTTCTCGGGTCGACAGCGATCCCGGCGGCCTTCGATTCCTCGCCCAGGAGCCCAGCCAGGGCCAAGGCGCCGAACCCCCCTCCGCTTTGGCGGAGGAGCTCGCGTCGTGTCATCGGAGTCCTGTTCATCGCCGTCCAGTGAGAATTCATCGAGAGGTACTCCCTGTCCCGAGCAAGTCCGGTCAGTCGAGATAGAGGAATTCGCTGGAGGAGAGGAGGGCCTGGCAGAGCGTCTGCCAGATCCGGAGGGGCCGAGCATCAGACTCGACACCTTGCTCGATCAGGATTTCCTCGAAACGCTTCAGATAGCCCAGGGCTCGGTCGGTCTCGGTTTCGGTCGGCCGACGTCCGAAGGCCTTCAGGTAGGCCGTCTGGATCCGACCCTGATCGTCGAGTTCGGCTTGTTTCAGGAGACGACCCGCCATCGCGGTGGTGCTCCGTAAGACCAGCGGATCGTTCATCATAAAAAGGGCTTGAGGCGCGACGGTCGTCGGAATTCGCTTCCCATTTGAGGTGCTTGGATCGGCGAAGTCGAATGCCTGAAAAACGTCATAAAGGCCGCTACGGATGACCGGAAGATAAATCGATCGACGATTCACGCCATAGCGGAGTTCGCCTCCGGCCGAGGTGTCGTTGACGTAGGCATGATTGTTCGTGGCGAGTAGCGAACCACCCATCGTCTCGTCGAGATCATCCCCAACGGCCAGGAGGGCGTCTCGAATGGCCTCGGCTTCCAGGCGGCGGCGGCTGACGTGCCAGAGAAGTCGATTCTCCGGGTCGATCTCGGCGGCTTCCGGATTATGGAGCGTGCTCATCTGATAGGTGGACGAGAGCATGATTTGCCGGTGCAATGCCTTGATGGACCAGCCCGATTCCACGAAGCGGCTCGCGAGCCAGTCGAGGAGTTCGGGATGATCGGGACGTTCTCCCAAATTTCCGAAGTTATCCGGGGTCCGGACAAGACCCTCGCCAAAGTGGCCGAGCCAGATCCGGTTGGCCATGACCCGAGAGGTCAGGGGATGACCCTTGCGAGTCATCCATCTCGCGAATTCAAGCCTTCCGCTATGTGCTGGGTCGATCAATGGGTCCGATTTGCTCGCGAGAACCTGCGGGAAATGACGAGGTGCGGGATCTCCGAGGGTCAGGTGACTTCCCCGGATATGTATTCGCAAGTCGCTCGGTTCCTGGTCCTCTACGCTCATCGCCATGCCGAGTGACGGGGCCTTCGCCTTCAGCTGAGCAAGCCGTTCGCGATCCCGCTCGAGCCTCTTGGCCGTGGTCGGTGAGAAGAGGGCTTCGGCCTTCCTGGGTACGGAAAAGGGTCCCGTGGGATCGTCGAGTATGCGTCGATAATCGGCCAGGATCGGATCTTTGAGCACTCGATCGAATTCAGCAACTCCGGCCTCATCAAAGAGTTGGCTCGCCTCAAGTGCCCGGGACCCGAGGGTGGGCTCTCCCGGATTCCAACCATGAAAGATCGAGCCGGTATCATCCTGAGCCTTGGACAGGAAGTCGGACCATCGCTCGATCAGTCGGGGATTGAGAGACCGATCGTCAGCCAACTCCTGTAGCGCAATCAAGGACGAAGGCGAGACACCCTCGGGAAGCGTGATCGGTACGAGGGCGAGCTTGTCGATATGAGGGAAGACCCCATCGCGTTCCAGGCGGACCGTGTGCCGGCCCGCTCCGATCCGGGCCATTCCAGCGACCGACCATGATTGCTTCTCGGGTCCCCAGGAGCCGGTGACCGCGCCTGCGACCTCCGAGGCGATTTCTAACCCGTCGAGCATGAGTCGGACGGGTCGGGCCTCGGCTGCGGCGTGGCGGATCTCGAACTGATAGACCGCATCAGCAGGGACGTCGAAATCGTAATCCACTCGATTTGGCAGTTCGCCTCGATTGAGGATCACGCCGATCTCATGGCCATAGTTCGTGGACTCAACCAGGACATTGCCTCGGTCGAACGACTCTGCTTCACGAAACAGGCTACCGTCCGTCTTTTCCCCCGCGACTCCGCTGACGGAGAGTGACTTCCGAATTTTTCGCGATCTGTGCCATCTCCATCCGGCTTCGAGGTAGTCAGCGAGTCGGGCACGATGATCGATCGTCAGTGCTGCCCGGGCCCGGGACACCGCCGATCTGAGTTCCTCGTGGAGCCGAGACTCCGCCGCTTTGTGGGCTTCGACCGCCAACTCTTCCGCCTTCGAGCCGACCGGCCGTTCGTTCCACATGGCGACGACTTTGTGATTCTGCATCGACTTCGTCGATTTGAAGATGCCCGCGAGCCCGTAATAATCGACCGTGGGGATCGGGTCGAACTTGTGGTCATGACATCGGGCACAGCCAAAGGTCAGTCCCAGGAATACCCGACCGACCGTGTCCACTTGTTCGTCGATGATGTCCATCTCCATCTTCACCGGATCGTCCTCGGCGAGCATCTTCGGCCCGATCACGAGAAATCCGGTCGCGATGAGTGGATCCCGATCCGAGGTGTCGGCTTCGTTCTGAGTGAGGAGATCCCCGGCAATTTGCTCCTCGACGAATCGATCGTAAGGCTTGTCGGAATTGAAGGAACGCACGACATAGTCGCGATATCGGTAGGCATTGGCGTATGCCATGTTCTCGTCCATGCCGTTGGAATCGGCATAGCGGGCGAGGTCGAGCCAATGACGGCCCCATCGTTCTCCATAGCGAGGCGAGGCGAGTAATCGATCGATAACCCGCTCGAAGGCATTCGGAGCCTCATCTTCCAGGAATTGTTCGATCTCCTGAGGCGTCGGCGGGATCCCGGTCAGGTCGAACGTGGCCCTGCGGATCAGGTCTCGTTTCTCGGCGGGAGGAGCCGGTTCCAGATGATTCGCCTCCAATCCCGATAGGATGAAGCGATCGATCGGCGACTTCGCCCATCCCCCGTTCTCCACGTTCGGAGGTGGCGGATCCTTGATTGCCTGGAAGGCCCAAAACGAACGACCAGCCTGGATCGGATCGGGCCTGTCCGGCTTGACCGTCAGATCGACCGGCTGTGTCGATCCGTCCTCGGGCCAGATTGCTCCGGTCTTGACCCAATCGACGAGTTCTTTCAGGTCGGATTCGTCGAGCTTGCCCTTCGGGGGCATCTTGAGTAGATCGTCTTCGTACAGGATGGCCTGGATCAAGAGGCTTTCTTCGGGCTTGTTCGGGACGAGTCCAGGACCGGTGTCACCACCCCGATGGATGGCCTCGGCGGAATCGAGCCGTAGGCCACCCTTGCTCTTCTCCGGACCGTGACATTTCCAGCAGTGAGTCGCCAGGAGAGGTCGTATCTTCTTCTCGAATCGTTCGATCGCGGCCGCGGATGGGGAATCCGACGCGAAGGAAGTCAGCGGGATCAGAAAAAGGACGCCACCGATGAGCCTGGCTGTCATACGGTTCTCACTCCGTCGGAGATCCTGCTCACGCTCGGTATTTAACAACTGTTGTAGCATACCTGGGTAAACTTAAGTCGTCCACCCGATCGGGGCGTCCTACCAGTCACGAAAGGATGGAACCGATGACCTGGCCATGAACGTCGGTTAGCCTACGGTCGATCCCATTCTGTCGGACGGTGAGCTTTTCGTGATCGATTCCCATCAGATGCAGGATGGTGGCGTGGAGGTCATAGCAGGTCGTCGAGTCAGTCGTGGCTCTGTAGGCGAATTCATCGCTGGAGCCGTGGGAGACCCCACCTTTAATACCAGCTCCGGCGAGCCAGGTCACGAAAGTTCCGCCGTTGTGGTCTCGACCTGTGCTGCCCTGCGTGAATGGCATCCGTCCGAATTCGGTTGTCCAGATCACGAGCGTGTCTTCGAGGAGGCCGCGAGATTTGAGATCGGCCAGAAGAGCTGCGATCGGCTGGTCCACGGCCCTGGCCATCGGGGGGAGTTCGGCGGGAATGTTGCCGTGATTGTCCCAGTTTTTGGTCGGCCCACCGGCCCCGCTCCAGACCTGGACGAACCGAACATTGCGTTCGAGGAGTCGGCGAGCGAGAAGGCAGTTTCTTGCGAATCCGCTCGACTCGGCCGGGCCATCGGTCCCATAGCGTTCGTGAATGTCTCGTGACTCTCGGCTGAGGTCGAATGCCTCGGGGGCGGCCAGTTGCATGCGTGCCGCGAGTTCGTAGGCTTCCACCCGGGCATCGAGCCGAGAATCTCCCGGTCGATCATTCGCGAATCGTCGATCCATTTTCTGCAGCAGGGCTAGACCGTCCGTTCCGGATTCGGGCGTGACGGATTTGGCGATCGCTGCCGGTCGGAGGTCGGGTATCGGAGTCGGCGAGGACGGATTGATGACGGTTGCTTGATGATTGGCAGGCAGGAAACCCGAGCCGAAGTTTCCCATGCCATTGTAGGGCAATCCTCGGGGATCGGGGAGGACCACGAAGACCGGCAACTCGTCCGTCAAGCGACCCAGGGCATAGCTGATCCAGGCTCCACAGGAGGGAAATCCCGGCAGGAGGAATCCGGTGTTCTGCAAGTAACTGGCCGGTCCGTGAACATTCGTCTTCGATGTCATCGCCATCAGAAAGGCCAGGTCATCGACACACTCCGCGACCTTCGGAAAGACGTCGGTCACCCATCGACCGGACTGGCCGTGCTGCTTCCACCGAAAGGGCGACTTCATGAGTGGGCCCGGCGTGCCCGTGGCCGTCGCCTTCAGGCCGATATCGATTTTTTCGCCGTGACGCCTTTCGAGGTCGGGCTTGTAGTCGAAGGTGTCCATCTGGCTGACACCTCCGTTCATGAAAAGTTGGAGAACACGTCGAACCTTGGCCTTGTGGTGCAACCCTCCGTTCAGGTCGGCCCGAGGTCGAGGAGATTCGGCGCGAAGCTCCCCCGCGAGGAGATGAGCGAGGGCGAGTCCTCCAAACCCGTTACCCAGGGCTTCCCTTCGGGTCAGCAACATAGGTCTTCCTCGGATCAGTCTACGAACAGGAATTCGCTGCTATTGAACAGGATTCGAGCAAGGTTCGTCGGATCGTATCGGCGAGCATAACTCATCCACTCGGATTGCTCGGTGTCCGTCGGTTCGCGGCCGAGTATCAGCAAGGCGATCGATCGAACCTGAGAGCCCAGGTCGGTCGTTTCTCTGGAGGCTCGCTCCGCCACGTGCTCCGAATGGCGGAGGGTAAATTTGTTATTCCAGAGGGCAAGGGCCTGCAAGGCACCGACCGATCCCGCGCGGACGGGTGCGGATTGGGAGGCGTCGGGGCAATCGAGCGACTCCAGGAACGGATCGGGACGAGTCCTGAAGATATATCGGTAGATGCTTCTGCGACGGGACTGCGGCAAGTCCAGGTCGAACTGCTCGTAGTCGGCCACCGGGGTCACATGAACTCCGGGAGACATCCGAAAGTGCATGACCGGCGGGCCATACCGTTTCTCGACAAGTCTCCCGCTCGCCTGGAGGATCGTGTCGCGTACCGTTTCCGCGTCGAGTCGACTTCGGTTCATGCACCAGAGCAATCGGTTCTCGGAATCGATCGAGGCTTCCTCCGGGTCGTGCCGACTCACCTGTCGATACGTGGCACTCGTGACGATCAAGCGGTGGAGACTCTTGAGCGAGCCTCCCCCCTGGCGAAATTCGGCAACAAGCCAATCCAGCAATTCGGGGTGGGAAGGCATGCCGCCCATCTTTCCGAAGTCGTTCGGCGTATCGACGATCCCCTTCCCAAAATGATAATGCCAGACACGATTCACGATGACCCGGCCTGACAGCGGATTTGCGGGATCGGTCAACCATCGAGCGAGGGCCGCCCTGCGCCGACCTTCGTCGTTTGGGTCGAGATCATTGAAGCGGCTTGGGAGAGACCCGATGGCCTTGATCGACCCCGGAATGGCCTGCTCCCCCGGTTGATTAACCTCGCCCCGCTTCAACACATGAACGGGTCGTGGAGTCTTGGCCGGTCGGAAGCTTCCCTCGGGCGTAAATCGATTCGTTGCACAATAGACGCGGGACGGCTCTGGAAGGGCCGCATATTCGGATTCGAGGCGACGCTCCCAGACCCTTCGAGAGAGCTCGGCCCTTTGAGCGTCGGAACGCCAGCTTACCGGGATCGCCATCAAATCCCTGATATCCTCAGGCGGAAGACCTGGCAGGTTTTCGAGAGGTTTTGTTGAGCAGGTCACGGTGATCCGGAATCGCCCGATCAGATGACCTCCCCCATGAGTCTGATCCAGTTCCACAATCAACTCGGTCCCGCCTTCAAAATCGATGGGAGCCTGGAAGGAGAAGACCGCCTCATGCGACTCGCCGACTGCCGGGAAAATTCCCCAGGCCGTCGAATCATCGGCATCGATCGCCCGTAGGACACCCCATCCTTCCTGGTCGAAGTCTGACCGGGCCGCTTGAATATTGAGACGGACTTCCGGCGAGGCTGCCCTTCGAGCTCGAGCCTTGACCCTGATTTCTGAGAGATGAAGGTTGCCATTTTCGTTCCGACCGGGGCCGTGTTTCGGTAGGGTCTCGTCGGATAGGAGCTCGAGCCTCAGGCCGGTGATCCCGTTCAGGTCACTTCCGAGCCTGATCGTGTAGGTGTCCTTCTCGGGTCGCTGACCGAGCGAGAGTATCGATCCGTCCCTCAGGGGTTTGAGGATCGAGCCATCCCTGGAACTCAATTCCAGGATCGAGGGGGCGACCCAGGGAGCTTCGTGAGCCCGAACCTCGGCCTCGAACCGGATCGACTCCGCTTGTCGATCGTCGTCGAGCAACGTCGGCTCGGATTGCCCTTTCCAACTTCGGACTCGTTCCAAGAGCTTTTCGAGGTCAACTCGACGGCGCGAGACGGCCGGGTCCGGATCGAAGGCTCTCTCGGCCTTGTCGACGCCGGCGAAGACGGCCTGGAGGGAGTAATAATCCTCCTGGCTGATCGGGTCGAACTTGTGGTCGTGGCATCGAGCACAGCCGACGGTCAGGCCCGTGAAGGTTGACATGGTCGTCGTTACCATGTCATCACGATCGAGATAATGGGCGATCAGGCGATCGATCGAGTCCTCCGAGATACCCATCAGGCCGCTCTCGTCCCAGGGGCCGGCGGCCAAGAAACCGGTCGCCATGATGGCCGCAGGGTCTCCAGGAAACAAAACGTCTCCCGCAACCTGCTCCATCACGAATCGATCATACGATTTGTCTTCGTTCAGCGATAGGATGATGTAATCGCGATAGGGCCAGGCGTTGGGTCGCGGCCGGTCCTGGTCCTGACCATGAGAGTCGGCATAGTGGACTACATCCAGCCAGTGTCTGGCCCAGCGTTCCCCGTATCTTGGGGAAGCGAGGAGTCGGTCGACCAGAGATTCATAGGCTTCAGTGGAAGGATCTTCGACGAATTGCTTGATTTCATCAGGGGTGGGTGCGATGCCGGTCAGATCCACCGACACGCGGCGGATCAAGATTCTACGATCCGCCTCCTCGGAAGGATGCATTCCCTTGGCCCGGAGTTTTTCGAGGACGAATGAGTCGATCGGATTACGAATCTTCGATCGATCCTGCTCTGGAACCTCGGGGATGGGGGGCCGGACGCTCGGTAGAAATGCCCAGGAGACGGGCTTTGGAGGATTCGGAACCGGAAGGCCCTCAGGACCGGTACTCGATTGCTGTTCGACCCAGCGATTCAGGAGCCCAATCTGAGACTCGGAAAGCGGGTCGCCTTTGGGAGGCATTCTGGCCGCATCACCTTGCCCGGACACGTGGCGGATGAGCAGGCTCGCCTCACCTGGATTTCCCCGAAGCAGGTCACCCGAAATCCCACCGGCGCGGATGGCTGCCAGGCTATCGAGGCGAAGTTCTCCCTTACGCTTCGCCGCACCGTGACATTCGAGACATCGCTCCTGGAAAATCGGTAAGACGTCTCGATCGAATACCACCAACTTCGCGGGAGGAGACGATGCGGCTCCGTCCTCGGCACGAGCCTCGACCCCAATCGGACCGAGTATCAGTGCCAGTCGGAGCAGTCCTGGAATCATGAGCATTCGACCACGCCACGTCACGATTTGACCTTTCCGGATCGAAGCCGGTTGTCTATGTCATTCTCGGACAGTCAATCTTCTGTTTAACAATCATGAGCGTAACATCGTCCCAGTTGATCCGGCAACAGGATAGGTGATCCCGAACGGGTCCGCGGGGTGAGGTTGTTTATCAAGCGAACCTGTGCACGTTCCGCGATCGGCGAACTATGCTGAAACGACGGCTTCTTCAGATCGACCAGACGCCCGGCTGAGCTTCGGCGGAGAGACCCATGTTTCAAGAGGATTATGAAGCGATTGAGCAAGGGCTGAGGACGGCCGAGTTGGAAGAGGGAGTGAACACCGAGTCGGCAGGGCCGATCGCGCCCCCGGCGGAGGCTTTCGTCGAGCGTCGAAAGGCATTCCGCCCGAGTCGTCCCACTAGCCTGAGCTCGGCGGGATTGAATCCGTCGAGGATTGAGGGATTGATCCTCAAGACCGTCCAATTCGTCGGAGTCGCCTCTGGTCGGGCGGTTGCTTCTTATCTTGGATTACCCTTCGCCCTCCTCCAGGATGAGTTGATCCGGCTCCAGAAACAAAAATTGCTGACATATGCGAACGTTGCAGAAATGGGGGATTACGAATATACGCCAACCGAAGCGGGAAGGAATCGCGCCAGGGAGTATACCGAGGAGTGCTCTTATCTGGGCGTAGCACCGGTTTCTTACGAGGACTACGTGGCGAGCGTAAACGCCCAGACGATCGCGAACGAGCGACCCCTGGAGGCCGACCTGAGGCGTGCCTTCTCGGATCTCCTCATCGCGGACGAGATGTTCAACATCCTCGGCCCGGCGATCAATTCGGGTCGGGGAATGTTCCTTTACGGGGCCCCGGGAAATGGCAAGACGAGCATCGCCGAGAGGATCACCCGATGCTATGGCCGGTCCGTCTGGATCCCGCAGGTTCTCGATCTCGGAGGAATGATCGTCAAGCTCTTCGATCCCTCGGTCCACGAACCAATCGTCCCCGAGTCGGATTCACGGCCGCGGAGAGGGGATGTCGATGGGCGATGGATCGAAATTCGAAGGCCGACGGTCGTCGTCGGAGGCGAATTGACCATGGATCGGCTGGAAATCAGCTACGATCCGATCTCGCGGATCAGCGAGGCGTCGCTTCAGATGAAGTCGAATAACGGAACTCTACTCATCGACGACTTCGGTCGGCAGAGAATGCAACCCGTGGAACTGCTCAACCGGATGATCATCCCGCTCGAAAAACGATACGACTACCTGACTCTTAGTAATGGGAAGAACATCCGAATTCCTTTCGATCAACTGACCTTGTTCTCGACGAATCTCGAGCCGAAGCATCTCGTCGATGAGGCATTTCTTCGTCGGATACCGTACAAGATCCAGGTGACCGATCCGGATGAAGGGAGCTTCCGGAAGCTACTCTGGCTTCTCGCCGAAAAGCTCGGATTTGAAGAGGTCCAATCGGATCCGATCGACTATCTAATCGAGACCCACTACCGACCCGAAGGACGGTCGTTCCGGAGTTGCCAGCCACGAGACCTGATGCTTCAGGCCCGAAGCTACTGCCTCTACAACGACCGGCCGCTTCGACTCACACGAGAAGTCATCGACTTTGCGGTGAAATGCTACTTCACCAAGATGTGACATCCGACCGTGAGGGTCGAGTCTACTTCTACTGTCACGGTTAACTGAATCCAGACGTTTTCCTTCGAGGTGGATAGGTCTTGGTGCGGGCGTACCAGTGGTAGATCCGAGCTTCCTCATTACGCCGCAGCACCGCGCTGATCTCCCGCGCGATCTCGGCCGATGTCGGCGGACGCCGGCGGAGCAACCGGGTGAAGATCGCTCGGACCTGACTTACCGTCACCGCCGGGGTTTTCCCCCCCGATCCGCTCTCGCTCCAGGATCAGGAACCACAACGCCAAGAGGCTCAGCGTGACATGGTGATGCCAGCCCACCCAGCTCCGGACCTCGTAATGCGCCAGGCCCACCTCCCCCTTGGCCTCCTGGAACACCCGCTCGACCCGGTGTCGCTTCGACCGCACGCCCACCACCTCGGTCAGCGGCACCTCGGGCGACGCGTTGCTCAGCGAGTAGGTCACCTCCGGCTTGGCCTCCAGGGTCCGGATCATCAGCAGACGCTCTTCCGGCCCGATCCGGCGACCCAGCCTGGCGCGGACCCGGGCCACGGCCGCCTCGACCTCCACCGGCCCTTTGCCACCCTCCCGGATCGTCAGCCGGGTCCAGCGGTCCGCCGGCAGCGTCGCGGCCCAGGTGTCGGCGCGGCGGAACGGGACCTGGCGTCTGGGGCCGCGACGGCCCTTCTTGCGGGGCGGACGCCGGCCGTCCAGGTCGCGGATGGTGGTGTTGCACGGCACATCCAGCACGTACCGCTCGCCCCGCTCCCGCAGCAGGGCGCGGAACTCCGAGGCCCGGCCGAACTCGTCGTCGCCGGTGACCCAGCCGTGCGGCACCTCGGCCCCGCTGCGGGCCAGCAGGTCCGCGGCGATCTCCCAGGTCTTCCGGTACGTCACCTCGTCGGGGACATGGCCGGCGTTGCGACGCGCCGGATCGTCGGCCCAGTCCTTGGGCAAATAGAGCCTGCGGTCCAGGGGGGCGTGCCCTCGGGACGAGACGTAGGCCAGGAAGACGCCCAGTTGGCAGTTGTCGATCTTCCCTTGCCGTCCGCACCACTGGCGGGCCACGCCGCAGCTCTCCTCGCCCTTCTTGGGGAATCCCGAAGGGTCGAGGACGATCACGCCGTCGGGTTCGCCCAACTTCTCGGCGACATGCCGCCGCATCTCGGAGGTGACCGCCTCGTCGTCCCAGGCCCCCTGGCCGACGAACATCTGGAGGTTCTTGCGCGGGATTCCGGCCTGGCGTGCGATCGGCTCGACGCTCTTTCGTTCAAGACCGCTGAGCAATCCGCGGACGAAGGCTGCGGCGTGGCCGCGTTGCTCCTCACGATAGAAGCAGGGGAGATAACGCTTGAGGAACCGAGTGAGGTGGGCCCGACAGTCGCGGACGTCCTCGGTGGAGACGGTGGCGTCGGCCAGAAGCGCGACGGCCGCGGGATCTTCCAGGATGGTCATGGCCAGGCCTCGGTACGACGATACCCCCCAGCACTCAGCATAACCTGTATCAAGGTTAACGAGTTACGGAATCCGTGACAGTAGAACTACTGAGGTCTCGGGACAGTGGCGGCCAATCCAACCTGAGAATAAAGCGAGAGCAGGAAGACATGGAAGGAGTCGGAGATCGCTGGTGTCGTCTCCTTCCGGACGAATTCAAGAGCAGGACGTCCGTAGTCGAGGAGCTTTTGACGAGCCTCGGTCACCGTGGAAAGGGATGCCAGTCCTTGCAGTTGGTGCTGATTAAGTACTGCCAGGATCGACTGGTCGGCAATTTCTTGCTTCTTACCCAGCCCACCGGTGATTGGGGCATTGCTCGGCCAGATCAGTCGATGGTTCTTGTCGAAGAAGTCGGCCAGTAAAAAGCTTGGCTGGGATGGAGCGGGCGCCTGAGGTCGAGGAGCAGTCGTTCTCGCGGCCCGCGCCAGGGCGCCGCTGGGGTCGGCCGTGCCCATTTCCCGCCCGGGATCACGGGCGACTCGATTAATCATGGATTCGCGAGTCGACAGATCGTACTTGTCATAGAAGCTGTCATCTCGCGACTGAAACCTTGGTGCAGTCAAGGGTTGAGGACGGTTGGCCGCTGCGGCCGCCGCGTTATTGAGAGACCTTGAATTCAGGAAGTTGACGTCCGAGTAGGCATTCTGGTTGTATCCGAACCCAAAGCCATATCCCCCAAAACCGAACTGGGCTTCCGACCGTCCCGACCAGAATGTCATGGTGCAAAGAATTACGATGGGACTTACCCATCGGGTCGGAAGATCTCTCGGTAGTAGCCTCTTCACCGTCATCGATCGCGCTCCGGACGGGGTGCGGACATGTCTGGGAATTTCGGGCTCATCTTTCGGTCGGTCAGGGCTTTTGACTGATGGCTTCGCCGACCGCTTTCTCCAGACTTGGTCCGACCAGGTCGAGATGAGCGACCTTGCCGTCACGGCCGATCAAAACGTTCGCGGGGATCTCGGAGACGGAGTAGGCTCGGGCAAAATCCGCATCTCCGGCCCCGTTCAACAAGGTAGGCCAGGGGATATTGTAATCGATCAGGAATCGGCGGACGGCCGGTATGACCGAGCTGGGATCCATGTTGCCGCTCTGAACCGTGTCCACGTCGATCCCGATGATCCGGAACCCTTGTTCGTGATACTTTTTGTAGGTTTCCTGAAGCCAGGGGAGTTCCTGGGCAACTGGAAGGCACCAGGTAGCCCAGAAGACGACGAGGACGACGTCCCCTTTGGCCGCTTCCAGCCGGAACGTCTGGCCATCGAGGTCCACTCCGACGATCGGCGGCGCGTCTCGGCCGACGAGTTCGAGTTGTTGAGTTCTTCGGTTCGCCAGATCGCGAATCGCGGGTTGTTCGGCGTTCTCGGCGACCAGCTTCATGGCCTTGCGGGCGACCTCGTACTGGTAGCCGCGGAGGAGTCGCTGATAATAGGCGTCAACGATCGCCGCTCGGCTAGCGGCCGGCAGTCCGAGGTCGCGTCCTGGCTTTCCCTGCCGGGCCTTCTCGCTGATCGCGGAGACGAGGCTCTGAAGCGACTTTTCATATTCGCCCCGATCAGCCTCGGCCACGATATTGATCAGATTGGCCAGGGTGTGAATCTGAGATGGGGTGTCGCCGGCCTGGAGGAGACGTTCGGCGACTGGCTCGGCTTCGAGAAAGAGGCCTTTGGCGATTGCCAGTTGAAAATAATCTCGATAAGTGGATTCCGCTTGATCCATAGGCTGGCTCGCGGCGAGTTGACCGAGACGTTCGAGCCTCAGACGTTCGATCTTCGCCAGCTCGCGTTGATACTCGGAATTGATCTTCTCGATCGAAGGAGGACTTTCGCCTGCCTCCTGGGCTCCGACGCCGCTCGGGCATGTCATCCCTAAAAGCATCAGGGTTGGGAGCCAAAGTCGGCGCATTGGATACTTCATGATCATGATCGATTCCTGGGATCCTTGCAGCGAGATCCGACCGCACGCCGATCCAAAATTCGAGAACGCACCTACGTTTGAAGCATGACCCGCCGGTCATTTCCAGATGCGGATCCAGAGCCCCATACTTAGGTTACGTTGGCTCAATCCTCCGATCAATCGAAATTGACCGCGCATCGCGACTTTCTGTCTCGGATCGGGGCTTTTTGAAGACTTACCTCGTGAAATCGCGGCTCCGAGGCTCGCGATGAATCGTAATTCGTTCGATGGAAGACTTTTGTCCGAAACAGGCGTAAACTCGAATTCAGATCGGGCCTCAACCCGTACGAAGGGATCTCCGACCGACTTTTCTTCTTGGGTTGATGCGACGATCGGATTCCGGATCTCCGGGAACATCGCATCCTTTACACAACCAGAATGGGTTTCTCATGAGCATAAGATGCGGGATCCGTGCCGTCGTACCGCCGACGACGTTGTTGATTCTCTGTCTATGTCCGTTCGCCTTCTCGATGCAACCTGCTGGAGATGATCCATCGGATTCTTCCAGGGCGGCCGACGAACGGGCCATTCGAGAACTCGATGATGTATTCGTTCGTGAATACAATAAGGGGGATAGCAAGGCCTTGACGGCCCTGTTTACCGAGGATGCGGAAGTGGTCGAGGCTGATGAGAGCCGCGATCGGGGGCGTGGTCCAATCGAGGAGTCGTTTTCCCAGACCTTCGCAGGATCACCCGGGTCGAAGATCAAGTTCGAGATCGACTCGATCCGGTTTCTGGGCAAGGAAGTCGCAAAAGAGGATGGTAGGGCGATTGTAACCCCAGTCAGGGGTTCGCCGCGATCGACGGTGTACTCCGTTCTTTACGTTAAGCGAGACGATCGTTGGCTCATTTCGAGCGTTCGAGAGGAAGCCGATCCGAATACCAGCCCTCGAGATCACCTCAAGGACCTGGAATGGATGGTCGGCGATTGGATCGATGAAGGGTCCGATTCGGAGGTTCGCGTCCATTGCGATTGGAGCGAGGACGGATGTTTCCTCATGAGGGTGTTCACCGTTCATGAGCGTGGGAAGCCGGTTTTTTCGGCCACCCAGCGGATCGGATGGGATCCTCTCGTCCGTCAAATTCGCTCTTGGGAATTCGACAGTAAAGGCGGATTTGGCGAAGGGCGATGGGGAGGAGTCGGTGATCATTGGGTGATCAAGCATACGGCTGTCCAGCCCGAGGGAACAACCGCCTCCGCGACCAATATTCTAACACTCGTACGGGCCGACCACATCCGATGGACTTCGGTCGATCGCTCGGTCGGAGGAACGTTGATTCCCGATGAAGTGACTTATTCTTTGGTCAGAACTCCCCCTCCTGCTCCAGATACGCGAGTCGACCCGAAAGCACCCAATAATAATCCGGAGAGGTCCCAATGAATCGCCCGAACAAGATCGTGATGTTGGGCACCATCGTAGTCGCCTGCTTGGCCGGAGGGACCGTTTTTGCCCGAGGGTTCGGCGGAGGTGGATTTCGTGGCGGCGGTTTCTCGGGGGGTGGCTTCCGGGGGGGAGGATTCTCAGGCGGCAGTTTCTCGGGGGGAGGCTATCGAGGCGGCTACGGTGGGATGTCTTCTTTCAGTCGCACTCCCTCGTTTAGTTCTTCTGGATCGTTCAATCGAGGTGGTTATGGGGGAATGGATGGGGGGCGGATCAACTACGGATCACGATCCGGCTCGTATACGACGAATCGAGGGACGGACATTAACTATGGGGCGGCGGGCGCCGGGTTTCGGGGACCGGGCGGATTCGATGCGGGTCGAGGAGTTTATGGTGCTCAAGTCACCACTCCGGGAGGTCGTTCTTTCACGGACGTCGGTCGGGCCGGTGGTTTCGTCGGACCCGATGGAAGGGCGGCAGTTGGCCGTTCGAACCTGGGCGTAGCCTCTGGGCCCAGGGGAACCGCGTTCGAAAGTTCCAGGGGATTTGCGGCGTCGGGGCCAGCAGGGGATTTTTTTGGTCGTTCCACATTCGGTGGATCCGGCTTTCGACCCTATGGTTACAACGCTTACGGCGCCTATCACCAGGGATGGGTGCACGGCTACTGGAATGGCCACAATAACGCGGCCTGGGGTTGGAGGAACCCCTACTGGGGTCTGACGGGCCTCGGGGTTGGTCTCGGATTAGGCTGGGGATTATCGAGCTGGGGATTCGGTTCCGGCTTGTATGGGATGGGATACCTACCCTACGTGAACCCCTACTATGGGACGAATACTGTCATCGTTGGTGCGGCCCCCTACGACTATTCACAGCCCATCGACACGACAGTCCCAGCGGCCGGTTCCGATGTCGCCGACCCCGCGATGGCTCTCTTCGATGCTGGTCGGGCCTCCTTTCTACAAGGGGACTACGAGACTGCGCTCCAGCAGACGAATGACGCCCTGGCTAAACTGCCAAACGATACGACCCTCCATGAATTCCGGGCGCTCTGCTTGTTCGCGCTGGGTCGATACGACGATGCTGCGGCAACCTTGTACGCCGTGCTGGCCGTCGGGCCGGGGTGGGACTGGACGACGCTGATCAGCCTCTATCCCAACGTCGAAATCTATACCACCCAACAAAGAGCACTGGAGGACTACTGCATCGCTCATCCGGATTCGTCTTCTTCTCGATTTGTCCTGGCCTACCATTATCTGACTCAGGGACACATTGAGGCGGCGGTTCGGATCCTGAAGCAGGTGGTCGCGCTGAATCCGAGTGATACTCTCTCACTTAAGCTGCTTCGACAACTTGACGCGCCGAAGGAACAACCGGCAACTACTCCGGAACCTGTTGTCGCGGACGCAACTCCTCCCCAGGGTGCCAGCATCGAAGGAAACTGGATCGCCAACCCTTCAGCTGATACTGCGATTGCTTTAAGTATTCAGCCAGGAGGTCAGTTCGAGTGGAAGGCGACGGAGAAAGGAGTGACCCGCGATTTCGCCGGGAACTCTACTTATGGTGACGGGATCCTGACTTTGGCTCAGGACAAAGGCCCGGCTCTCGTCGGTCGAGTGAGCTGGTCGGATGCGGCCCACATGACGTTCAGGATCGTCGGAGACGGTCCGGATGATCCGGGATTGAGCTTCTCCAAATCAATGAAGTGAGTTGTTTTGGATCCCATCGGACGGTTCGAGGGCCGAAATCCTCGACCGTTCGAGGGTCCATCTGTCGGTTTGCCCGATACCGGCTGATGAGGGTGTAACCAAGTTCTCTGGTGGTGAATCGTCCGTCCTGGCAAATTGGGTGGACTTCTTGAACCCGACACCCGGAGTTCCGCCATGACACGGAAGGTGATCACCCTGGAGATCGAGGCCGAGGACGAGGATCTGATTCGCGGCTACGCCGGCTTCGTCGGCGAGATGAAGGATCTCGCCGCCACCACCCCCGATGGCTCGGTCCTCGACGTCTGCGAGGAGGCCGTCATCGAACAGGGTCGCGAGCACCAGCGTCGGCTCCTCCAACGCGCCGTCCGGGCTCGGCTCGAGCACGCCGAGAAAAAGGGGCTCCCCTGAGGATCTGTTCCTGTGGACAGGTTCGCGAGAATCGCGGGACCGCCACGCGCGAGGTCTTCACCTGCCTGGGGGCGATCACCTTGAGGCGGCACTGGTGGGGCTCGCGATGCCCTTGCGTGCCGGGAGGCTATCACGCCGATACCGTCCTCGGGCTCGACGGCGGCCTCAGCCCTCGATTGCAACGCAAGGCCTGCCGTAGTGCCGCCGACCTGTCCTTCGAGCGGGCCCGCGAGAACCTGCTCGAGCTGCTCGGCGTCTCGCCGGCGGCCGAGACCCTGCGGGTCTATTGCGAACGTCAGGCCAGCCGGATCGCGCGTTGGCAGGGCACCGAGACCGCCTCGGCCGAGGGCTTCGGAAAGGCCGGAGGTGGCTGGGAGTTCGCCGTTGACGCCGGCAAGGTCAACACCCGTGAGAAGGGCTGGCGCGACCTGAAGATCGCCGTAGCCCAGAAGCGACCGACGGCCAAACCGGCGACCCCCCAGCAGTGGGAGTCGCGCGTCTTGCCCAAGGCTACCGCCCGAGTGATGTGGGCCGACATCTCGGCATCCCGGCGATTCCGCCGGTCCTGGCACGCGCGGCTGAAGCGGCTGGGCCTGCCGGCGATGGCCCGGCTGCACGTGCTGGGGGACGGGGCGTCATGGATCTGGAAGGCGGCCGGCCGGGCCCTGACCGGGTGCCGCCAGACCCTGGATATCTACCACGCCAGCCAGCACATCGCCCTCGCCGGCAAGCGGCTCTTTGGCGAAGGGACAGCCGAGGCGACCACGTTCCACGAGCACGGCCGTGAGTTACTGCTGAGGGAAGGTTGGACGGGAGTTTGCCGGCTGATCGGCGAGGAACTGGAACGCGAGGACACACCGAAGAGGCGGGGGGCCCTGGAGCGACTGCTGAACTACTTCCTGGGCCACCTGACGCGGCTCGACTACGCGGGCCGCCTGGCGTCCGGCGATGCGATCGGAAGCGGGGTGGTGGAGGGTGCGGCGAAGACCCTGGGTCTGAGGCTGAAAGCTCGCGGGGCCCGCTGGCGGCACAAGAACGCCCGAGCCATGGCCGCCCTGATCTGCTGCCGTCAGACCGATCAGTGGGACCTATTCTGGAACCGGGCGGCGTGAAACCCAAGAATCCCTGGTCACACCCGCTGATGAGAATCATAAAAGTTTGCTCTGTTCAGTCGTTTCTTGCTTTGTTACATTGATTCTGGTTGGTCTGTCGATCGAGCGGTATCGCTGGCTCTACTCGAACCGGTCCCTACTTCCCTGCTCGCCTTTCCCGCCGCACTGAGTTTCTCTCTGAAGCTCCTTTCTCCTCGACCCTGAAAGCGCCCGAGGGTCGTTCTGCTTTCGTTCCGGAGTCTGATCTTGTCCAAGAAGCTGTACGTGGGAAATCTGACCTACAACGTCAACGAGTCCGACCTTGAGGCGTTATTCACGCCGTTTGGGACGGTACAGAGCGCCCAGATCATCGTCGATCGAGACACCAACCGCTCGAAGGGATTCGGGTTTGTCGAGATGGATACCGACGCCCAGGCCCAGGCGGCGATCCAGGGACTTCATGAGCGCGATTATGACGGTCGGAATCTGACCGTCAACGAGGCCAAGCCCCGTGAACCCCGTGCCGGCGGCGGTGGTGGTGGTGGTTACGGTGGCGGCGGCGGTGGCCGGAGTGGTGGTGGTGGCTACGGCGGCGGCGGTGGAGGCGGCCGAAGTGGTGGTGGTGGTGGCTACGGTGGTGGTGGCGGTGGCCGCTATTGAGCCAACTTCTGCCGATGATCACCATTTTATTCTGGTGAAGTTGGCAAGAGATTCTGATCCCGATGAATCGCGTAAGAGGCCGGGTCACAGGACCCGGTCTCTTCGCATTGAGTCCCAGCCGAGTTGTTAGAAAAGGAGGCGCATGACCTCCCAGGGCCTGGTTGCTCGGTACCTCAAGGCCAGGTAAGAGTGCACCTCGCGAGGTGGGATCCGAATGATATCCAAGGCCCCTGACAAAGAATCCGACGAGCTGAAACCGGGATAACCCGAGCGTGGTTGGATTTGTAGCCTGGTTGCTACCCGCGCCGAATAGCAAGACGGGGGCGACTGCCATACAACCTCGAGGCCAAGGATCTCAAGTTGCTCGCCAACATCCTGGGGATGATGGCCGATTGCTTCAGCCTGGAGATTACCTTTCGCGAATGCAAGCCTTTTGTCGGGGCCGGCCAGGAGAAGTTTAGGTTAATCTGGGCGAACGTCGTGGCGTTTCACGTCTGCCTGTCGACGTTCGGGCTGACTGAGGCGAAGGACTGGTATTGCTACGAAGAGGAGTAGGTAGAGCGGCCGGGTTCGCCGTGGTAAAGCCCGTCCCGGCGTCTCAGCCACGAGGACAAGCGGCGGGCTCGGCGTTGTGAATCGGTGGACGAGGAAATCCGTTCTGTTCTACGTCTCGGGTTGCACTTTCCATGACTTGATGCACAGGGCGAGGCTATAAAGCAACCACCCCGAGACGGATCGACTCGATGAGGAGTAAGGTTGGTCATCCAAGTTGGCCGAGCTTTTCGATCTTTGACAGGATTTGGCTGATCTCTCGGGATTACACTCTCCTCATCGGCATGGAACTGGGAATACTCTTTACGGACGCATGCCATCCGCGACAAGACTCTCACATCGACAACGATGCCGATCACTTCGTGATCTTTTGTAGAGGCACCGGCGTCGAGGTGATGAGGGCGATGCGATCGATGATGTCGAGGCTGCGGTTGACGGTGAATCAGTCCAAAGCCTGCCTCTTCCGGGTGCCCTAACAGAGCGTCAACTTCCAGGGCTACACGATCGAGCTGGACCACTTGGAGCGGACGACTCGGTCGTACCTTCGGCATGATAAGGTCGGCCAAGTAGATTGACGCCCTCTTGGCGCAGATCCACGAGTTGACCAACCGAAGTAGGTTGTGGCCGATGGTCGAGGACCGGGTGGGGACGCTGAATCGGAAGCCCCGGGGCTTCTCGAACGACTACTTCCTTGGACCGATGTCCCCGGCTTATCGAGACATCAACCGCCACTCGCGGCACCGGCTCCGATGGTGATTGCGAGCCGAGCATGAGCTGCAAAGTCGCGGGACCTCCAGGTCCCCGACGCGAGGCGGCACGACGAGTTTGGCCTGATCCGGCTGTGAGATCGACCTCGGAGCTTTCCGTGGGAGACGGCATGAGTTCTAGTACGCGGGCTGGAAACGGGGAGAACGCCCGTCCTGTTCAATGAGCGGAGAGTGAAGACGGAGGCTCGGTCATAGCGTCAATCATTATTTTTTGGATGCATTAATATAAATAATAGTATTTTATTGGTCCAATCTCGAGGAACTACTAATTGGGAGCCGGAGGCGGGATCGCACGAGTTACTCTGGTTTGTATTACTCCAACCTAAGATTCCTCGATTTGGCCAGGTCTTCACAATATGACTTTGAACCTGTTTGAGTGGGTGGCAAGAGTCTAGCAACACAGGACGACTCGCCATAAACTGGCCAATCGATCGCCCTTTTCGAACATTTCGCCCGAAGGATCCCCAATCATGATGGCTCGAAGATTTCGCTCGATCTGGTCTATGCTCTGGCCTGGTTTGCTGTTGATCGCCTTGACTTCGAGCTGGGCGGATAGCGCGGAACGACTCAGCAGCGATCATGTCGGACGCTTCCGGAACGTCATCTCGGCCTCGATCTCGCCCGATGGCTCGAACGTCGCCTACGTCCTGAGCGTTCCCCGAAAACCGATCGCGGAGGAGGACGGCCCGGCCTGGTCCGAACTTCATGTCGTCGGAACGGATCGGAAATCACGCCCCTTTATTTGCGGGGATGTCAATGTCTCGGAGGTCAGCTGGTCCCCGGATGGACGATCGATCCTGTTCCTGGCGAAGCGGGGGAAAGATGAACATCGCTCCCTTTACCAGATCGAGATCTCGGGCGGAGAGGCCCGTCGTGTCTTTTCCTTCGGCTCGGATATCACGAGTTATTCGCTCAGGGCGGATGGCCGGAGGGTCGCTTTCCTGGCGGTCGATCCCGACTCCAAGTCCAAGGCCGAACTGAAGAAAAAGGGCTTCAACCAGATCGTCTACGAGGAGGAGCTACATCCTGTCCGGATCTGGCTGTCGAAGCTGGACGACCCGACACCACCCCGGTCGATCATGCTCCCAGGGTCGGCTTCCGAGCTGAGGGCCAACCCCACGAGTGAATCGCTAGCGGTCGCCCTGGCCCCCACTCCCGGCGTGGATGACGCGTTCACACGACGGAAGGTTCAGATTCTGCTCGGAGGTCCCAACCTGATTCGGTTCGACAACCCTGGGAAGCTTGGGAAGGTTCTCTGGAGCCCAGATGGAAAGAAGCTGGCAATGATCTCCGCATCCGACGAGCACGACCCGGCACCCGGGCGACTTCTCGTTGGCGCTCCGGGCGATTCGACCCTTCGTGACATCCTTCCCGACTATCTGGGGCACGTCTCCGACATTGTCTGGACCGGGAATGATCGGATTAGCTACATCGGCGACGAAGGCACGGCGACTGTATTCGGTAGCATCAATGCCGACGGCTCCGCCCATTCCTCCCGTCAGACAGACGAGGTTGTCGCCACTTCGCTCTCGGTCTCCTCAGATGGTCGAACCCTGGCAATCGTCGGCTCCTCGCCGAAGCATGGGGCCGAAGTCTACCTGATCAAATCCCAGGATCGACCGGAATTCGTCCGGTTGACCGACAGCAATCCCTGGCTTTCCTCGATCGAGCTGGCTCCTCAGGAAGTGATCACTTACAAGGCTCGAGATGGCCTGGAATTGCAAGGTGTTTTGGTCCGACCGCTTGGAATGTCACCTGGAACTCGGGTTCCGCTCGTCCTTGATGTACATGGTGGTCCCGAGTCGCACGTCCGGAATGGCTGGGTCACCGGATACGCCCTCCCGGGGCAAGTCCTCGCGGCGCGAGGAGTCGCCGTGTTCCTGCCGAATTATCGAGGGAGCACCGGGAGGGGAGTCGCGTTCTCCAAACTCGGTCAAGCTGACCCGGCGGGTAAGGAATTCGACGATCTCGTCGATGCTGTCGATTTCTTGATCGCGGACGGGCTTGTTGACGGTTCCAGGGTCGGTGTCACGGGTGGTTCTTACGGGGGTTATGCGACCGCTTGGTGTTCAACTCGCTATTCGGATCGATTTGCCGCCGGGGTCATGTTCGTTGGGATCTCGGACAAAATTTCGAAGACCGGGACGACCGATATCCCTGACGAGGAATTCCTCGTCCATGCCCGTAAACGCCCATGGGACGACTGGCTCGGGCTCCTCGAACATAGCCCGATTTTCCATGTCGAAACGGCCAGGACTCCACTCCTGATCATGCACGGCAAGGATGACCCGCGTGTCTTCCCCGGGCAGTCGCTCGAACTCTATCGCTTCTTGAAGATTCGGGGGCAAGCCCCAGTCCGTCTCGTGCTGTACCCGGGCGAAGGGCACGGAAATTTGAGGGCTGCCTCTCGTCTCGATTACAACCTTCGAATGATCCAATGGCTGACCCACTATCTTCAGGGGCCCGGCGGATCGATGCCTCCATCGGAAATTGATTATGGCGTGATCAAGGCCGACGGACGTTAATTCTCCTCATCCGAACGACGCCGATCGATCTCATCTCTCTCGGCGTCGTGCCTCTCCTCCGCCGGGATCAGTGAGAATAGCTGGGTTCAACATGCTCTTCAGTGTGAGCCAAAACATCACCCGACGGACCAGCGTGTTTATCGGGCTGAACTTCACGATCAGGCAACCGGGTCTGAACTCCCTGATCACCGGAGATCGCGTCGTTGACCCATTGAATCACGAAGTAGAAGACGGGAGTCAGGAAGATCCCGAAGGCCGTCACGCCGAGCATCCCGCCGAATACGGCCGTGCCGAGCGCTCGCCTCATCTCGGAGCCGGCCCCTTCTGAAATGACCAAGGGGACCACGCCCAGGATGAACGCAAACGAGGTCATCATGATCGGCCTGAGTCGGAGCATGCAGGCGTCCAGGGTTGCCTGATACCGGGGCACTCCTTGTTCTCTCCGGGATTTGGCAAACTCCACGATCAGGATGGCGTTCTTGCAAGCGAGCCCGACCAGCACGACGAATCCGATCTGAGTGAAAATATTGATGTCCATCCGGGCCATGAGGACACCTGTCACCGAGCAAAGCAGGCACATCGGGACCACCAGGATGACCGCCAACGGGAGTGACCAGCTCTCGTACTGGGCGGCCAGCACGAGGAAGACGAGGACCACCGCCAACGCGAAGACGATCATGGCGGTATTGCCCGTCTGGAGTTGGAGGAGGGCCAGTTCGGTCCACTCCATCCGCATCGATTGCGGGATCTGTTGCTGAACGACATCGGTCATTCGGTCGATGGCCTGACCGGAACTGGTCCCTGGCGTGGGATTACCATTGACCGCCGCTGATGGGTACATGTTGTAGCGCATGATCAGAACCGGGCCACTCCGGTCCTCGACGCTCGCCATCGCGCCAAACGGTGCCATTCCTCCGTTTTGATTCCGGATCTTGAGTAGTTGCAAGTCCTCGATCCGCTTTCGGAATGAGGCGTCTCCCTGGACATTCACCTGCCAGGTTCGGCCGAAGCGATTGAAGTCATTGACGTAAAGCGAGCCGAGGTAAACCTGTAGGGTATTGAACACTTCGTCCATCGACACGCCCATGGCATTGACCTTGTCGCGGTCGATGTTGAGGAATAGCCAGGGAGTGTTCGCTCGGAAGCTGGTAAATAGATCCTGCACTCGCTCGTCTCTGTTCCCCTCGGCGACGATTCTCTCGGCGGTCGTCTCCAGCGTCTCCAGGCCGTTGTCGCCGCGATCCTCGATCACGACCTTGAATCCGCCCGCCGTGCCGAGTCCCTCGACCGGCGGTGCGCCAAAGACGTTCACGAGCCCCTCGATGATCTCGTGCTGGAGTTCTATCTGCAGCGACTCGGCGATAGAAGAGGCACTCAGGTTCGGCTCGGCTCGGTGATGGAAGTCGTCAAGCATGACATACATCGCCCCGAAGTTGGGAGCGTTGGCGTTGAGCAGGATCGATTGACCGGCGATGGCGACCGTATGCTTCACGCCAGGCCGCTTGAGCGCGACCATCTCGATCCGTTTCATGACGGCTTGAGTATGTTCGAGCGAGGTGGAATCGGGCATCTGGACGTTGACGAGAAGAAAACCTTTATCCTGCTCGGGAATGAAGCCCGAGGGAGTCTGGTCGAATGCGAAATAGGTGAGATAGAGCAGCCCACCATAGATCAAGAGCACGGCCAGGCTACCCTTGAGCATCAGGCCCACGATCCAGGTATAGCCGCGCGTCACTGCCGTGAACCCAGCATTGAAGATGCCGAAGAACCAAACAAGTATTCGATCGGTCGGCCATCCGAGGAGCCATCCTGCCAAAGCTCCAGCGACCCCTCCGATCAATTGGCTCGCCCAGCCGGGCATCGAGCCGAGATTCGGCGAAATCAACGGGGCAAGATAGTAGTAACCAAGCGCGGCGCCAGTCATGGCATAAGCAAGCTTCGGGAGAGCTTCCCGGTTTTCCCTCGATTTCGGCTTGATGAGGATCGCGGCGAGCGCGGGGCTGAGTGTCAGTGAATTGAACGCCGAGATCAGGGTGGACGTCGCGATGGTGAGGGCGAATTGCCGGAAGAACTGACCGACGATCCCGGTGATGAAGGCGCAAGGGACGAAGACGGCGGTGAGTACCAGTCCGATGGCGATGACCGGGCCGGAGACCTCCTGCATGGCCCGGACGGTGGCGTCCCTGGGCTGCATGCCTCGTTCGACGTGGTGCTCGACGGCCTCGACGACGACGATGGCGTCGTCGACGACGATTCCGATGGCGAGGACGAGCCCGAAGAGAGTGAGGTTGTTGAGGCTGAAGCCCATGGCGGCCATGACGGCGAAGGTGCCGATGATGGCGACGGGTACGGCGACGAGTGGTATGAGAGCGGATCGCCAGTTCTGGAGGAAGAGGAGGACGACGACGGCGACGAGGATGACCGCATCGCGGAGGGTCTTGAACACCTCGTTGACCGATTCCGTGATGAACGGCGTGGTATCGTAAACGATCGAGTAATCGACCCCTTCCTCGAACCTCTTCTTGAGGTCCTCCATCTTCGATCGGACCAACTCGGCGGTCTTCAGGGCGTTCGATCCGGGCCTCTGATAGATCGAGAGGGCGACCGATGGTTTGCCGTCGAGGGTGCAAGTTTGGTCGTATCCTTGCGCGCCCAGTTCAATCCGGGCCACGTCGCCTAACCGGACGATTCTCCCCTCGGCGTCCGTTTTGAGAATGATGTCCTCGAACTGTTCCTTGCTTTCGAGCCGTCCCAGGGTGGTCATCGTGTACTGGAACACCTGGCCAGTTGGGACCGGTGGCTGGCCGATCTGCCCGGCGGCTACCTGGATATTTTGCTGGGCGATCGCCGTGGAAACGTCGGTCGCTGTCAGATTCCGGAACGACATCTTCCCAGGATCTAGCCAGACCCGCATGCTGTAGTCGCGCTGGCCGAGATAGGTGATGTCTCCGACACCCTCGAGTCGCGCCAGTTCGTCCCTAAGCTGGATCGTCGCGTAATTGCTCAGATAGAGGTTGTCACGGGTCCCGCTGGGGGAGAACAGGTTGACGATCATCAGGATGCTGGGAGATTTCTTCTTGACGGTCACGCCTCGGCGTTTAACCAGGTCGGGCAGGATTGGATCGGCCAGACTCTCGCGGTTCTGCACGAGGATCTGGGCCATGTTGAGGTCGACGCCCGGCTTGAAGGTCACGGTGAGCGTGTACATCCCGTCGTTGGTGCACTGAGAGGACATGTAGAGCATGTCCTCGACGCCATTGACCTGTTGTTCGATCGGGGCGGCCACGGTGTCGGCCACCACCTTGGCATTCGCTCCCGGATAATAGGCCGAGACTTCCACCGTTGGCGGAGTGATTTCAGGATACTGGGCGATCGGCAAGGTCAGGACCGCGATCCCACCCGCCAGCGTTATGATGATCGAGAGGACTGAGGCGAAGATCGGCCGGTCGATGAAGAATCGCGACATGGATATGCGTTCTCACTCCTGCTCGACGAGTTCGCCCACGCGGTCGTCGACCGCGACACTGGAGTCGACCGGATCCTGGACCGATTCGGGTGCCGGCGTGGCCTCGACGGCCTTGCGGCCCCGGGACACTCCGCGATTCCTGAGAAATCGCAGCGATAGGATGGAGAGCGGTATTCCGGCGATCCTTCGGACCCTCGGCGAGGCGAAAAACCGAGTCTCGCCCAGCCAGTCGATCACATAAAAGAAGACGGGTGTCAGGAAGATTCCGAACGCCGTGACGCCGATCATCCCGCTGAAGACGGTCGCGCCAAGGGTATATCTCATCTCGGCCCCGGCTCCATGCCCCAACAGCAGAGGCACCACGCCGAGGATGAATGCAAGTGACGTCATGATGATTGGCCGAAGTCTCAGTTCGCAGGCTTCCATGATGGAATCCAACCTCGACTCGCCCTGGGTCCGCTTCTGATTGGCGAACTCGACGATCAGGATCGCGTTCTTGCTGGCCAGGCCGACGAGCACTACGAAACCAATCTGCGTGAAAATATTGATGTCTTCGCCGGCGAGGTTCACGCCCACGACCCCGCTGAGGAGGCACATCGGAACCACCAGAATGATCGCCAAGGGCATCGACCAACTCTCATACTGGGCGGCCAGCACGAGGAAGACCATCACCACGGCGAAGCAAAAGACGATACCCGCCGTGTTGCCCGCCTGGAGTTCCAGGTATGCCAGTTCGGTCCACTCGGTGGACATCGACTTCAGGAGCTGATCGTTCGCGAGGGCCTGCATCGTGGCGATGGCATCTCCGGAACTCACCCCCGGGGCGGCCGATCCGTTGATCGCCGCGGCAGGATGCATGTTATAGCGGGTCAAGACAAGCGGGCCATTGATATGCTTGAAATTGGCGAGTGTCCCGACGGGCACCATCAATCCCTGGGCGTTCCGGACCTTCAGGCGAGGTACGGTCTCGATCGCATTTCGGAAACGGCTATCGGCCTGGACAACCACTTGCCACGTCCGGCCGAAGAGGTTGATATCATTGACGTAGAGCGAGCCTAGATAGATGCGAAGCGTGTCGAAAAGATCCTTCAACGCGACTTCCTTACTCATCGCCTCGGCCCGATTCACATCCACGAAGAACTGAGGGACGTTGGCACGAAAGGTCGAAACCAGGGTCGCAAGCTTGGGCACCTGTTTGGCCTTGTCGATCAAGTTATCGGTCTGCCCCTGAAGGATCGTCGATTTGTTGTCCCCGAGATCCTCGACCATCAGTTTGAATCCGCCCGCCCGACCAATCCCTCGGACCGGCGGAGGGCCGAGTACGGTGACCTTTGCCTCGGGGACTAGCCTGGCGAATTCCTTCCGGAGTCCGGCGATGATCGACTCGCTATACAGATCCTTCGTACGCCTGTGTTCGAACGAGTCGAGGATGCAAAACATGGTGCCGAAGTTCGAGCCGTTAGCACCCAGGAGCATCGACTGTCCGGTCATCGCCTGAGTATGTTTGATTCCCGGCGTCGACCCCGCAATTTGCTGAATTCGGTCCACAACCGCCTTGCTCCGCTCCTGAGAGGTGGAATCGGCGAGCTGGATATCGCAGAGGAGATAGCCCATATCCTGGGTCGGGATGAAGCCGGCCGGGGTCCTGACGTAGATGTAATGAGTGAGGTAAATCAGCCCACCATAGATCAGGAGCGCCGCGATGCTCCCTTTGAGTGCGACGGCCACCAGGTGGCTATAGCCTCGGGTTGCTAATCTAAACCCTTCGTTGAAGATCCCGAAGAACCAAACGAGGACGCGATCGGCCGGCCATCCGATGACCCAACCGGCCAGCGCACCTGTGACGGTCACGATGGTGATCGGTAGCCAGCCTGGACCTGTAATGTGACCCAGTCGCTCGATGGGCAGGAGGAGATAAGCCAGGTAGGCACCAAGCAGGGCGTAAAATAATCGAGGGAGTGCGACGCGAGGTCCGGCGGACCTTGGCTTGATGAGTATTGCGGCGAGCGCGGGGCTTAGTGTGAGCGAATTGAAGGCGGAAATGATCGTGGAGGTTGCGATGGTGAGGGCGAATTGCCGGAAGAACTGACCGACGATCCCGGTGATGAAGGCGCAAGGGACGAAGACGGCGGTGAGTACCAGTCCGATGGCGATGACCGGGCCGGAGACCTCCTGCATGGCCCGGACGGTGGCGTCCCTGGGCTGCATGCCTCGTTCGACGTGGTGCTCGACGGCCTCGACGACGACGATGGCGTCGTCGACGACGATTCCGATGGCGAGGACGAGCCCGAAGAGAGTGAGGTTGTTGAGGCTGAAGCCCATGGCGGCCATGACGGCGAAGGTGCCGATGATGGCGACGGGTACGGCGACGAGTGGTATGAGAGCGGATCGCCAGTTCTGGAGGAAGAGGAGGACGACGACGGCGACGAGGATGACCGCATCGCGGAGGGTCTTGAACACCTCCCCGATCGATTCTCGGATGAATGGGGTTGTGTCGTAACGGATCTCATATCGGAGACCCGGTGGAAAATCGGCGGCAAGCTCTTCGATCTTCGCCTTGACGAGATCGGCGGTCTCGAGCGCGTTGGCGTCGGGCAATTGGAAGACGGCAAGGCTGACCGATGGCCGGCCGTTGACCGAGCAATCGATGTCTTGATTCTTGGGGCCGAGCTCGATCCAGGCGACATCTTTGAGTCGCACGATTCGATCGTCGGCCGATTTCTTGACGATGATCTGGGCGAATTCTTCGGGCTGGCTGAACCGCCCGGTCGTGCTCAGGGGGATCTGAAACGACTGGCCATCGGGGACGGGAGGCTGGCCGATCTGGCCTGTGGCAACCTGAGCATTCTGCCTCCGGATTGCGAGCGCGACATCCGTAGCCGTCATGTCCCGGGCCGCCAGTTTGTCAGGATCCACCCAGATCCGCATGCAATAGTCACGCTGCCCGAGCATTCCGAGCTCGCTGACCCCGGGGACTCTCGCGAGTTCATCCTTGATGTGCAGCAGGGCGTAATTGCTCAGGAAAAGTTGATCGTAGAGTGGCGAGCCATCGGATTTCTTCTCCGCCGAATTGATCGCCATGGCAAGCAAGATGTCGGGTGAACGCTTCCGAGTCGTCACCCCGGTCTGCTTGATCACGTCGGGCAGGAGCGGGACGGCCAGGCTGACCCGATTCTGAACCATGACCTGAGCCATCTTCAGGTCGATGCCATGATTGAACGTGACCGTCAGGCTGTAACTACCATCGTTCGTGCATTGGGAGGACATGTACATCATGCCCTCGACACCGTTGACCTGCTGCTCGATCGGCGTGGCTACCGTCTCCGCCACGACCTGGGCGCTGGCGCCTGGGTAGGCACAACTGACCTGTACCGTAGGGGGGGAGATCGGCGGATATAGCGAGATAGGCAGGTTGAACAATGCAACCCCGCCGGCGATGGTGATCACGATCGAGAGGACCGAGGCGAAGATCGGCCGGTCGATGAAAAATTTCGAGATCAAGGACGAAGCTCCCCGATGTTCGGTCCATCGTTGCGGATGGGTTCATCTCGATGTCGATGATCCAGACGGGACTGCTTCGGGTATCGCGGGGGGACCCTGGGCGACCGCAGGACTGTCGTTTGGCTTGGGTTTGGGCAAGGTGACCTCGGCTCCGTTGCGAATCCGCTGAAGGCCTCCCACGACGACCAGATCAGTCTCCGTGAGACCCTTGTTCACGACCCGGAGACCCTTTGTGAGCGAACCAACCTCGATCGGTTGGGCGAAGGCAACATCTTTCAGCGTTTGCTTACCCGATTTCTTGTCCTTGACCGCGGATTTCCGGATCACGTAAACGAAGCGGCTCGTCTGTTCCGAACCGACCGCCTGCTCGCTGATCATCAATGAACGGTGCGGTTTCCCGATCGGGAGCCTGATCCGGACGAACAAACCGGGAGACAGGATCCTCGGCTTGGGATTGGAGATGACTCCGCGAACCCGAAGGGTGCCGGTGCTGGAGTCGACTTTGTTGTCGCTGAAGTTGATGAGTCCTTTATGGGGAAAATCGGCCTCATCGGAGAGTCCGACCAGGACTGGGAACTCGACCTCTTTCCGCGATTGGATCCGCCCCTCGGCGATCAGTCGGCGAATCTTGAGCATGGTCCGCTCGTCGATATCAAAGTAGACGTGCATGGGGTCGAGTGAGACGATCGTGGTGAGAGGGGTCTCGTCGGCCTTGACCAGATTGCCCGGGTCCACCATTCGTCGGCTCAATCGACCTCCGATCGGAGCAGTCACCCTGGTGAAGTCGAGGTTCAGTTTGGCCAGATCGACGGCCGCCGTGGCGACGCCGATGGCAGCCATCCCCTCGGCGTAATCGCCATTAATCCGGTCATATTCCTCGAGCCCGATCGCGCCCTTCTTGAAGAGTGTGTCCGCACGACGATGGTCCGCGGCAAGCCGGGTCAGCCGGGCCTCGCCTTGCCGAAGAGTGGCTTCGGCACGGTCGGCTTCCGCGGTATAGGGCCGCGCGTCGATCTCGAAAAGGAGGGTTCCCTTCTCGACCTCGTCGCCATCATTGAAGTTGACCTTGTCGAGATATCCGGTCACCCGAGCCCGGACCTCCACGGAGAAGACTGCTTCCGTGTGGCCGATGAATTCCTCGTAGTCGGTCACCTCATCGACGACCGGTCGCGTCACCAGTACTTCGGGCGGGGGAGGTTCGACCGGCTTGGGCTTGGGTTTGGCGCAACCGGCGATCATCGAGCTGCCGAGGATTGCCGCGATCCAGATCTCTCGACGACTCATCCCAGTCTCCAGCTGCGTTGGGCGATTTCAGACATCTTGACCGGACCGATCAGCCCGTCGGATCCTTGGTCCCGAGTTCCCGATCTCCGGGTTCGTGGAACTTTGCTCGTCGAGTCGGGCGGCAGCAGACACCTTCCGGGGTCGTGGATCATTCCCCAGGCGTTCTGATTCGCCGAGAATTCCATGGAAGATGATATCCAGAATGTCACGAGCCTGCTCATCGGGCGAGGCCGCTCGACCGGAAAAATGGTTTGTGAAAATTGTTCCATAGGCCAGGTCGAGAAAGACGGTGGAGATTCGCTCGACGGGCATCTCGCGTATCCGGCCTTCCTTGATCAGGGACTGATAGACCTCGTGCCAGCGGAGCTTATTGCGCTCGCGGTGCTCGAAGTATGTCGGTGTCGTCCGATCGCGAAAGATGGCACGCTCTTGTATTAACAACTCTACGTATTTTGGGTGCGTAGCGAAAAAACCGAGGAACGATCGCGTTGCCGCCTCGATCCGATCGATAGGATCCTGAACCGATGCTATCGAATCGTCGATGCAGTCTCGAAGCCGCTTCATGACCCGATCCACTGCCGCCAGGAATAGGTCTCGCTTGCTTGGATAGTGGCGATAGATGGTGCCCTTCCCGATCCCGAGTTTTTCCATCAGATCGTTCGTGACCGCATCGGAGAAGCCGAACTCGGCAAATAAATCAGTCGCTGCATCGAGGATTTCTTCCGGGGATACGCGCGATTCCCGGGTCGACTGAAGGGGTGCGACTGTTTTCGATGTGATGGAGTCTGTCACGATAAAACCATCATGGACGCACCCCAGCCGCGTGTAGGCTTCGAGAATAGCCGGGAAAGGTCTCTCATTTTCTCGGAAAGTGCCGATTGCCCCAGTTCGCTCAATTCGAAACTCGCCTTCCAACAATTCAAGTAAGCGAGAAAACTTTGCTGACTGACCGGTCAGTCTCCAATTTAATTTAGACGAATGGTCAACTTTCGTCAATCTTTGCCATGCATTAGACGGCGTTAAGTCGAATTCTAGCAAGGATTAGCAAGAGATTGTGATTCATCCAAGATCGTGATGTTCGGAGGTGCTTCGACAATCTATTTGGCCTCGAAGAGATAGTCGCCAATCCCGCCTTTTCGATTCGGCGGGATTTGAAACATCCGAACGGTCGCCCAGTTTCAGATTTCTCGTCCATCGCTCGTCTAGTCGCATGATCTTGGGTTTCGGGGAGAGCCGCACGGGGGGCATGAAGAAGTCAATGCTAGGCACATCGGAATCGGTCCTCGCTGATAGGTTGAAGAAGGCTGGAGTGCCGTTTGCCTTCGGGGAGTCGGGCCATTACGATGAAATCGGTCGAGCAAAAGTGGCCGGGAGAATGGATTTCCGAGACAGTGTCGCACCATGTCGATCCCGGCGAGAGGGGCAAATGACCAAGATTTCTCCGTCTTCCTTCATCATCGAGACGAATTCCGAGCGGTTCGTCTCCGATGTCATCGAGCGTTCGTCGAGTTTACCGGTTGTTGTAGACTTTTGGGCGACATGGTGTCAGCCCTGCCGAATCCTCGGGCCAACTCTCGAGAAGCTGGCCACGGAGGCCGAGGGAAAATTCATCCTGGTTAAGGCCGAGACCGAGAAAGTCCCGGAGATCGCCGCCGGATTCGGGGTTCGATCGATCCCGGCGGTATTCGCCGTCCGAGCTGGCAAAGTGGTGGACTCATTTGTGGGAGTCCTTCCCGAGCATGCTCTCCGCGACTGGATCGAGCGGATCATGCCGACTCCAGCGGAGATCCTTGAGGCCGAGGCCCTGGGATTGGAATCAACCGACCTCCACGGCGCCCAGGCAAAATATCGAGAGGCGCTGGCCCTGGATCCCTCGAGTTCCTCGATCCAGGTCGGATTGGGGCGGGTGGCCCTGGCCATGGGCCGGATCGACGAGGCGCGTTCTCAGATCGAGGCCCTGGAACGTCGGGGTTTCCTCGAACCCGAGGCCGAGACCCTCAAGGCAGAGATCACACTCCGTGGTAAAAGCGGATCGTCGGGGGAGGATCTGGATAAGCTTCGAGAGGCCCATCTGGCCGACCCCTCCAGTAAACTGGCCCAACTCGCGTTTTCCGAGGGTTTGGCCTCCGCCGGAAAGTTTGACGAGGCGCTCAGTCTGGCTCTCGACCTGGTGGAGACCGATCGTCGAGGAACCGGGGAGGCCGCTCGAAAGCTGATGATTGCTATCTTTCAACTCCTCCCAGCCGACTCAGAAGTGGCTTCCGACTACCGTCGACGTCTCTCCTTCGCCCTCTGATCGTTCCATGAGTCTTGAGGGAGGTGGATGATGTCTCTGATCGAGGTCAAGATCGAGCATGGTCAGACGTTCGAAGTAGCCCAAGAGCGACTGAGTCGCGCGGTTGGCGAGATCGAAGCGAAGTTTGGCTCGATGATCCGACGGGTCGAATGGTCAACCAATCGCGAGTCGGTCCGACTCGAGGGTCCTGGAGTTCGGATCGAACTGAGAATCGACGATCATCTGGTCCACGTTTCGGGCGATATCCCGTTGCTCGCTGGCCTCTTCGGTTCATCAAGGCTGAAGCAGATCCTCGAGTCGAGTTTCAAGAAACCGTTGAATTGAAAGTGAAGGAGTGATCCCATGGACCAGAAGGTGGAAAAGACCGACTCGGAATGGCGAGAGAGCTTGACGCCCGAGGAGTATCGGGTGCTCCGGGAAAAAGGGACTGAGCGACCTTTCACCGGCCGGTACTGGGACACCAAGAAGGGCGGGACTTATCACTGCGCCGCCTGTGGCGAGCCCCTGTTTACTTCGGAAACGAAGTTCGACTCGGGTACGGGATGGCCGAGTTTTTTCCGTCCCATCGACAAAGAGAGCGTCGAAGAAGTCAACGACCGATCCCACGGGATGCTTCGGACCGAAGTGACCTGCGGACGGTGCGGGTCACACCTGGGTCACCTGTTCGATGATGGACCAGCCCCGACCGGTCAGCGGTATTGTATGAACTCGGTCTCTTTAAAGCTCGAAGAGTCGTCGGACTAATTACCCGACCGAACCCGAATAAAGTGCGGAGATCTCCTCGCCATTGGCCAATCGGATTGGCCGATTGAAGCGATCGCGCAATTCAGTTTCCGGGTCGATCCCGAGGGCCCGGTAGACCGTCGACGCGAAGTCGCCCGGTCCGTATGGGCGACTCGCGGGATAGGCTCCGATCCGGTCGGACTGCCCGATCACCTGGCCGCCCTGGACTCCCGCGCCGGCAAAGGCGACCGAGAAACATTTGGACCAGTGGTCTCGACCGTCCGGTCCGTTGGCATTTCCCGTGCTCGAGCCGATTCGAGGGGTCCGCCCGAATTCCCCCGCGATGATGACGAGAGTCTCGTCGAGCCGCCCCGTGGCAGCGAGATCGGTAAGGAGTGCCGAGACTCCGCGATCGAGTGGGGGTAATAGGTCGTTCTTGAGCCGGCGGAAATTGCCGGAATGCGTATCCCAGTTCTGAACCCGCCCCATGTTGGCCTGAACGATCGGGACGCCCGCTTCCACGAGCCTCTTGGCCAGGAGGATCGATTGTCCGAACAAATTTCGTCCGTAACGGTCTCGGGTCTTCGGGTCTTCTCGTCCAATGTCGAAGGCCCGAGCGACCTTCCCGGAGAGGAGCATGGAATAAGCATGCTCGCGCTGCTCGGCCATGGAATCCCTGGGTTCCGTGGCTGAGAGGATATCGCGCCGAGCCGATAACTCGTCCAGAAGCTGACGACGTCGATTCATCCGCTCGACGCTGAATCCGATCGGAGGAGAGAGGCTTTCTTCTCGGAAATCCGACTTATTCGGATCTTGCTTGATCTGAAGGGGATCGAACTTCGGGCCCAGGAATCCGGCGTGCTGGCCGGGCCAGGTGAGTGGGCCTTCCATCAAATATGTAGGTAATAATACTCCGCTTGGAATCCCATCCTCCCGAGGCCGGAGATATTCGAGGGCGGAGGCGTAACAAGGATAATCGTCGCGGGAAGCGATCTTGTCGAAGAAAGCCCCCGGTTGGGAATGTCCGGTCAGGAGCTCGTGCGTGGCATTGAGATGATTGGTAAAGGTGTGGGACATCGACCGGACGATGGCCAGTTTCCCGGCGTGAGACGCAAGCCCGGGCAGATGCTCGCAATAGTGGACCCCAGGGGCCGAGGTGGCGATCGGTCGGAACTCCCCGCGGATCCCCTCGGGTGCCTCGGGCTTCAGGTCGAAGGAGTCGAGATGGCCGAGTCCCCCGGTCAAGAAGACCAGGATCATCGACTTTGCTCGCGGAGACGACGAACCCGGACCTCCCCTGGCACGTGAAGCCAATAAGCCGGGTAATCCGAGTCCCAGGAAACCCGAGAAACCCACCTGAAGGAACTCCCTGCGGACGATTCCGAAGGCGTGTTGGTGGGATCCGGTCATTCTCGGTCCTCGCGAATTGCCCCGATTTTCGATGTTCAACATGCATCAAGCATAGCTGGACCACGAAAGGGAGACAACTACCCGAATGGCCATCCGAGTGTCAGTGGATCGAGCAACCCGCCCGACCGTGCTTCTCCAGATATCTCTGGTGATATTCCTCGGCTCGGTAGAAGGTCGATGCCGGGGTGATCTCGGTCACGATAAGGTTTCGAAACAGGCCTGCAGCTTGAATAGCCTGCTTGGAATCCTTCGCCTGTGAATCCTGCATGTCGTCGTGCGTAAAAATCGCGGAGCGATACTGACTGCCGACGTCTGGGCCCTGACGGTTCAAGGTCGTTGGGTCGTGTATCGACCAGAAGACCTGGAGTAGGTTCTCGAATGAGACCTTTTCCGGGTCGAAATCGACCTCGACTACTTCGGCATGCCCGGTCCGGCCGGAGCAAACGGCTTGGTAAGTCGGGTCCGGAGTATGGCCTCCCGAATAGCCGACGGCGACGTCAAGTACTCCGGGAACGCCCCGAAATGCCAGTTCCACCCCCCAGAAACAACCTGCACCGAATGTCGCCTTCTTCATGGCCATGTTCCCCTACTATTAGCGGTGACCCTTCCACTCGCACGTATATAGTGTTTGTACGCACGGCCGACATTTCGGGCAAACGAGATTCGAGGAATCTCGACTGGAACCCTGTAGACTCCCGGATTAGGTGAGGTTTTGCGTAATCGTCGTCTGGCCATCCACTTGCGGGAATGTTAGCGTAAAACATTCCGAGGACGGGAATCTGCCGCGATGGACGAACGGCAATTCCCCGATCCGACTTCTTTTCGATTGGTACGCACCCAAGGATTTCCCATGAGTATGCATCGTCCCTCATTCCGAACCGCCCTCGTGTTGATCATTTCCGTCATGTCGACGGCGGCGGCCTTCGCGATCGACGCCGAGAAATTGGCTGGCGTGGTCAGCAGCGTCGACCTCGATTCCAAGAAGATCGTCGTGACCCCTACGGGGAAAGAGAAGCCCGTTGATGTCACGGTCAACGAAAAGACGGTGATCGAGACGCCCGCCGGAAAATCGATGAACTTGAAGGATTTGAAGTCCGGTGATGGGCTCGGGATTGCCCATTCAGCCGGGTTGGCCTCCAAGATCGTTGTCAACGTCAAGCCAGACGAGTTGACGGGTCATATCAAGTCGATCGGCACCAACCTGAAGACATTTGTCGTGACGGAAATTGGTACAGAGAATGACGTTACCGTGGCGGTTAGCCCTGAGACCTCGATCGTGACCCCTGCGGGAAAGAAGATCGAGTTGAAGGAGCTGAAAAAGGGCGATGGGGTGGGAATTTCCCACGTGAACAGCGTCGCTTCCAAGGTGGTGGTCAACGTTAAGCCGGCTACAAAGTCCGTCGAGTGACTCGAGACTTCTTGGGGGAATCGTTCAGGACTGGCCGATCGGCGATTTTCGGTCCTTGAACGGATGTGATCCGCATGGGTCTCGGGTTGTTCTCAATTCGCATGCCTTGCCGGGATCGGATACAGTACGTATCTATCCCGTATTAGGCCGCGAGACTTCCCGATGATTTCTCGTTCGACGACTCCCGTGACCCTGCCCCCCTCGGATCATTCCCCCCAGCCCTATGATGGCCCATCACGCGAGGAGGTTTTGTCCTTGCGCGGGGAGTATCTGACTCCCGGGTTGATTACGTATTATCGAGAGCCCCTGATGGTCGTCGAGGGGCACCTTCAATACCTGTGGGATGAAGCGGGAAAGCGATATCTCGATGGCTTCGCGGGGATTGTCACGGTCTCGGTGGGCCATTGCCACCCGAAGGTTGTCGAAAAGGTCCGTGCTCAACTGGGTAAGCTTCAGCATACTACGACCATCTACTTGCATCCGACTGCCGCGGTGTTTGCGAAGCGACTGGCCGAGCACATGCCGCCCGAGAGCGGTCTTTCCGTCTCTTACTTCACCAATTCGGGGAGCGAGGCGACCGAGGTCGCAATTCTCTCGGCTCGCGAGTTCACGGGAAATCACCAGGTTATCAGCCTGAGGAACGGATACCACGGCGGAACCCAGGGGGCGATGGGGCTGACAGCGGTAGGTACCTGGAAATTCAAAACAAACCCATCGCTGAACATCCTTCACGCAGCGCCGGGCTATTGCTATCGATGCCCTTTTGGGCTGACCTACCCGAGCTGTGACGTGAAATGTGCCCAGGACGTCGAGGATCTTATACGCCACGAGTCCTCGGGCGAGGTTGCCTGCTTCATCGGCGAGTCGATCCAGGGAGTCGGTGGAGTGGTCACTCCGCCCCCGGAATATTTCGGGATCGTCTATGAAATTGTCCGGGAGCACGGGGGGCTTTGCGTGGCCGACGAGGTCCAGACAGGATTTGGCCGGACCGGTACGGCTTTCTGGGGTTTCGAGAACTGGGGGGTAACACCAGATCTCGTCACCATGGCGAAGGGGATCGGCAATGGAACTCCGCTCGGGGCGTGCACCACTCGGCCCGAAATTGCCCAGGTGATGAAGAACCGGATCCACTTCAATACCTTCGGGGGAAATCCGATCTCGATGACCCAGGGTCTGGCCACCCTCGAGGTCATCGATGCCGAGCAAATCCAGCGCAATGCGCTTGAGGTCGGTTGCCATCTCAAGTCACGCCTTCTCGACCTTCAAGACCGTCAGCTTTTGATCGGAGACGTCCGGGGGATGGGCCTGATGCTCGGGGTGGAACTCGTTCTCGACCGATCGAGCAAGCGACCTGCCACAGCCGAAACGGCCGAGGTCATGGAACTTTGCAAAGTCCGAGGTCTCTTGATCGGCAAAGGTGGCCTGGCCGGGAACGTCCTCCGGATCAAACCGCCCATGTGTCTGACGATCGATGACGCGAACTTCCTGGTCGACTGCTTGGAGGAAGTTCTCGCGATCGTCAATGATCGAGGATAAGACGGGCATGGCTTTCGGGGACGATACCTCGGTTGCCTGGGACGGGGTGATGCTTCATAATCGGTCTCCCCTTCGCCTTCTCGATTGAAACCTCAGCCCCGAGCCCCGCAATGCCCGACCCTCGCTGGGATACCCTCGCCGAGATCCTCATCTGCCATTCGACTCGACTTGGATCGGGTGAGGCATTATTGGTCGAGTGTTTCGATCTGGACGACAGCACCTTGCCCCGACTCCTGGTTCAAAAAGCCGCCCGACGAGGTGGGTTTGCGGTGGTGGAGACGAAGGATACCCGAATCAGTCGAGAGATCGTCAGGCATGCCTCCGAAGAACAGATGAGGCTGATCGGCAACTTCGAGCTGCATCGGATGTCGAAGGTCCAGGCTTATATCGGCCTCCGAGGGGCGCGGAACATCAACGAGATGTCTGACGTCCCGGCCGAGAAGATGAATCTATTCAACACGCACGTCTTCAAGCCGGTTCACATGGACTGCCGGATCAAAAAGACGAAGTGGTGCGTGCTCCGGCTCCCCAATCCCAGCATGGCGCAGCAGGCGGGAATGAGCACGGAAGCGTTCGAAAACTTCTATTTCGATGTTTGCAATCTCGACTATCCCAGATTGGCGAAGGCTCTGGCTCCCCTCGTCGAGCGAATGGAAGCCGCCCGGGAAGTCCTGATCACGGGCCCGGAAACCAATCTCCGGTTCTCGATCGAAGGTATCCCGGTGGTCCCATGCGCCGGAGAAATGAACATTCCCGATGGTGAAGTATTCACGGCTCCGGTGAGAGACTCGGTTGAGGGTACGGTCCGTTTCAATACACCCACAGTCTACCAGGGAATGTCCTTCGACTGCGTCAAACTGACATTTCGGGAGGGCAAGATTGTCGAGGCGGACTGCTCCGGCGGCGATGTCAAGAAGCTTCGACGGATTCTCGAGTCGGACGAAGGGGCTGCCTATATCGGCGAATGGTCGATCGGGTGCAACCCTCGGATTCTCCACCCGATGCGCGATATCCTCTTCGATGAAAAGATTGCCGGTAGCTTTCACCTGACGCCGGGCAACGCCTACGACGAGGCTGATAACGGCAATCGATCGAAGGTCCATTGGGATCTGGTTCAGATTCAGCGGAACGACTACGGCGGAGGGACCATCGCCTTCGATGGTGTCCCGATCCGAGTTGACGGCCGATTCGTTCCGGAGGAACTTCAGGCGCTCGATCCGGAGTGAATCGATGCGGTAATGGAATGGCGACTCGCTTGCCAGGATGATCGCACTTTTGGTGGGACTGCGAAGCGCTACTCAGAATTTGGTTGATACTGTCCGTCCGGGAAGCCCTTCCTGGCTTGCATTTTGACCGGTTGCTCTGAAAATCTCCTTTTGGTTCACAAGATGGCAAATGTGGGTGGCAGGGCTGAGCTGCCGCCTACCACCGACACCCATACCGACCTTCTCATGGGGTTGGGCGACCATTCTGGTTATCATGACAGTTCGATTATTGGACGATTGCCACTCGAAGCTGTATGCACGCTCGATCGAGAATTCGGCACCGTCGCTCTATCGAGCTCCTCCAAAGGGAATTTCGACCCCCAATTGAGATGGATCACTTCCATGGGGATGAACGAACTTCTGTTCGAAAGATTCGAGTAACAACCTAAGTCTAGCCACGTTGAATCGTTATGAGCGGGACCCTCGACCGCTCGTGGCTACGGTCGATCGATTTCCGATCCATCGAGACAGAATCTCGAATCCATCCTAGGGTGGTTTGAACGCCGATGCGCCCGATCGAGTCCGTGAACTCATTCCGAACAGCGATGTCTAAGAGACTTCGCCTTCGCTGCGAGATGCAGGCCTGACGCGAGTTGAATTATGGAGGAGAAGTGGATGAGAAACGAACGGAATGTCATACCTGACGGTGCTGCCCTCGCACGATCGGTTCGGGCCGTTGCTTATCGGGCCCAGCGGACGCTCAAGGATCCCGTCGATCCAAACGACTCACAAGAACTACTCAACTCGATAAATGTGCTGGAGCGAGCATTCGAATTTCGAGGCTCGGACGATCTTTCGAAATGGCTTGCTAGTTTACGGCGTCGGATCGAAAGTCGAGGGATCATCGCCAACTGAGTCGCGTCTGATTTGTTGGATCCGCGAAATCTTGAAGTTTTAGATCGATCGGTCCGAAGATGATATAAAGTTTCACTATCGAATAGGCATAAGACCGACGAGACCCCTCCGAGAGGCGACACCATGATTTCGGCGATCACCGTGATCCTCACGGCTGTCGCGACGCTGGCCGCCGATGGTCACAGGCCGGCTCTGGTGAGACGAGGCGGAGATCCGGCTCGGGGGCTGATGGCAAATTACTCGGCGGGCTCTCGCCCTTTCGACGCTCCCGATCCTACTCGCGTCACCGTGGTCTTCGTCCACGGGTTCAATCCGCTTCCCCGGCTCGTCCATTTCGGCATGGCCGAAGAGTTCGCTGATTCACTCTCCCGGCGTGGCGGCGCTTCGATCAACTTGCTTGCCTGGCAATGGAATGCCGCCACCTGCGAAAGCCTTCGGCCTAGCGTAAATCTTCAAGCGGCGGTCCGTCAGGGGCACTCCCTGGCGCAGCACCTGATGGCCGCCGGTGTCGATCCCGCTCGGACTCACCTGATCGGTCAGAGTGTGGGCGGGATTGTCGTGACCACGGCCGCACGCGACCTGGCAATTGGTTTGCGCAGGCCCGTGGCCCAGATCACCTTGCTTGATCCCGCAACGTATTACCACTCGTTAATCTTCAAGGAGCTCGAGGTCGGTTCTCTGGCCCCGATCGTGGAGAACTACTGGAGCCCCGGCCCGAGCGCCTTCGGGAACGAGGTGGCCGTTCCTGGGGTCTTGAACTACCGGGTCGATAGTTCCACGCATTTCGTGGGGCTATTCTGCCCGCTCCGCTCCGATCATCTGCTGTTGGTCCGCTGGTATCTGAAAACCGTCGAAGATCCTCGATGGCCGGGCGGTTTCAATTCGAGCCCATTCACGAACGGTCCGGTGCTCTGAGTCCCTCCAGTGGGCGATTCAGGCACCTGTTCGGAGAGCACCCTCCACGGCAAGGGCCAGATCCTCCGGCCTCTGGCTGCCGATCAGGATCCTCGACCCGTCGATCAGATGGAGTCTCACGCCTCGATTTCCCCGGGCATTCAAGGCAATTTCGCCATCTCTCCCGCGTTGGAGACCCCAGCCGCCGAAGTCGGCGATCGGTCGATACTGGACGACTTCGACTCGCCGGACCGTCCCGATCGGGATCGATCTGCGGTAGGTCGGGACGAAGCCGAACCAGACTCGGATTTCGGAGGGGTTCACTACCGTGGTCATCCGGAGGAGCCCGATGGTGAACAGGAGCGGGAGGACAAGCCCGGCGAGGAATCCAACCGACAGATCTCGGGCATGAGGGCCAGCCACAGGTGCGCCGGGGTTTTGTTGCCCGTGGAAAATCAACCACGAGATGCCCATGATCAGGGCAAGTAATCCATAAATCCACCAACCGAACCGCTGCTCTTCACGGTAGATGGCGGACGGTGGCTGAATGGCGGCAACGGAGAGGCTCACGAGACGCCCCACGATGTTTCGCGATTCGAGGAAGCCCATTTCGACAGGAGCCGATCCATCACTTGACGCCCGGCATCGGCCACTCGATCGGCGGTGATGGCCCAGAGCTGGGGGTTGAGGACTTCGAGCGACACATATCCGTCGTAGCCGATCGATGCGATATGATCGAGAATCGGACCGATTAGGAAGTCTCCCTCGCCCGGGAAGATCCGGTCAGCGTCTCCGGCCAGTTCGCGAGGAACTCCACTAAGATCGCAGACCTGGACCCAGGCCAGGTTCTCGGGGGTGAGATACGCCAGGTCCTCGAACTTGCTCGGCCCGGTGTAATAGTGAAAGAGATCGAGACAGACGCCGACACCCTCGGCCCCTGATTGGGCGATGAGTGCCAGCGTCGTATCGAGGCTGGCACAGAGCTGCGTCCCCTTCTGGAACTCCAGGGCCAGGCGCACTTTGGCTGCTCGCGCCAGTTCGGACGCCTCGGCCAATGAGGCCGAGGCCCGTCCGTAATCCTCGGGGGCGACATCTCGCGTGAAATCGGCGGCAACCACCAGGATTGGCACTTCCAGCTGATGGAGGAGATCAAGCCTCCGATGAAAGAGCTCGAAGTGGGCCTTACGCTCGGGACCGACCGAAAGTAGGAGGCCTCCTTGTGATGAGGCGGCGACCGGCTTGAGACCATTGCCTTCGAGGAGTGATTTAGCCTCGGAGACCGGGTGGGTTTCCAGGAACGTCTCCAACTTCGTCAGCCAGAGTTCCAGGGCCGGCCAGCCGGCCATAGCGTAGGACTGCAGGTCCACCTCGAACGAGGTACTGAGTGTGGTCGCCTGGCTGATGCATGGCCTCATCGCGTGCTCCGTTCCGGGTAAGGGCGACTCTCGGATTTTCGATTACAGATCGAGCAAAATAAAACCCAACGAATCTGTAATGTTCAATCGGAGATCTCCGGTCACTCGGACTCCGGGATCGGTTGGCCGTCGAGGAGGTCGCGTACGGCCTGGACGACCCCGGCCGATGGGACTCGCCATTGTCGACAGGTATCTCGGTCTCGAAAAGTGACGGTCCCGTCGGTCATCGTCTGCCCATCCACGGTGATGCCCAGCGGAGTGCCCGCTTCATCCTGGCGTCGATAGCGTCGACCGATCGCCCCCTTCTCATCCAGGAACACGTTGAATTGCTTCTTGAGATCGCGATAGATCTTCTCCGCCGCCTCAGGCATCCCGTCGCGTTTGACGAGCGGGAAGACGGCTGCTTTGATCGGAGCAAAACGGGGGTGGAGCTTGAGAACCGTCCGCGTCTCGCCGGCGACCTCGTCTTCGCGATAGGCTTCGCAGAGGAAAGCCAGGGTCGCGCGATCGGCCCCGGCCGAGGGCTCGATCACATGCGGCAGGTAGCGTTCCTTCTTCTCCTCGTCGAAGTAGGTTAGGTCTTTCCCGCTGAATTTCTGGTGCTGACCGAGGTCGTAAGCCCCTCGGTGGGCGATCCCCTCCAACTCGCTGATCCCGAAGGGGAAGTCATATTCGATGTCGGCGGTAGCCGTTGAATAGAACGCCAGCTCATCCGGGTCGTGATCACGGAGCCGGAGTCGGTCGGACTGGAGACCATGCTGGACATACCACTGGAATCGGGCCTTCCGCCAGAAGGCGTACCAGTCGGACGCCTCCTCGGGCTTGCAGAAGAACTCGATCTCCATCTGTTCGAACTCGCGAGAGCGGAAGGTGAAGTTCCGGGGATTGATCTCGTTCCGGAAGCTCTTGCCGACCTGCCCGATCCCGAATGGTAGCTTGACCCGGCCGGTGTCGACCACGTTCTTGAAGTTGGCGAAGATCCCTTGAGCGGTCTCGGGGCGGAGGTAGGCGACATTCGACTCGCTTTCGAGCGCGCCGACGTGGGTCTTGAACATCAGGTTGAACGAACGGGGCTCGGTCAAAGTGCCGGGCTCGTCGGTGGATGGGCCGATGACCTTGACCCGATCCTCGGCGGAGACTTCCAGATAAGGGATGACGTGGGGCGGAGTCTCTGGAGTTCCGAAGCGCCTGGCAAGTTTCGCGATCTTCTTTTTCGGTCCTTCCGCAGCATCATCGGGCGAGGCGCCAAGGCCGGAAAACCACGATTCGACCGCCTCGCCCTTCTCGTTCGGCCTGGGAAAGCGCGCGACGAAGACATACATCTGGTCGGCTCGATAGCGTTCCTTGGTCGATCGGCAATCGACCATCGGATCGCTGAAGCCTCCGACGTGTCCGGAGGCCTCCCAGACCTTGGGATTCATGATGATCGAGCTATCAAGTCCGACCATCGAATAGGCGGAAGGGGCGGATTCCGGCTTGAGGGACTCGTCGTGGGCGGTGATGTTGTCGCGCCACCAGGCGTCCTTGATGTTACGCTTCAACTCGACCCCAAGGGGGCCGTAATCCCAGAAGCCGTTCAGTCCACCGTAGATCTCGCTCGAAGGGAAGATGAACCCTCGGCGTTTGCAGAGCGAGACCAACTTGTCCATGTCCATCGCGTCGTCACCTTTCGAAGGGGGCATGACCTTGGCAGGGCCCACCCCGCTGAGTCATAGCATCGGTAAAATGTGGGATCAATCACCCGCGTTGAAAAGTCGAAGTCTTGGGCCGGAACCATCCGTCGCTGGTACGATACGCGTCGGGTCGCGGAGCAACTCTGCCGCGAAGGAAAATCGATCAATCTGTGCGGCGTCTTCGAGGTCTTCCTGCAGGTCGATTTCGAGGATCCTACGGCCTCCTCGGCCGTCGGCCAATGCCTCGGCCAAACTGGCACCCTCATCCATCATCGCCTCGGTCTCCCTCCAGAGGGCCGCGGCGATCTCCGCCTGATCATTGGCCAAAGGCGACGCGATCATCCTCCCTTCGTCGGCGGTCCCCGCCCGATCCCATCCCCAAGCATCCATCTCGTCGGCGATCGATCCGGCGAAGATCGAGTCTTCCAGGCTGATCTCCCCTTCGGTACCGGCGCAGATCAGATGGATCGGGCGTCCGTCGGCTTTCAAGGCCTGGATGGTCGCCTGTCGGTTCACGAAGGATCCTATCAAGACCCGATCGGCCTTCATCGAGGCCATGATAGCGCGGGTACCGTTGGAGGTCGTCATCACCACGCTCTTGCCGGAGCATCTGGCAGGAGTGAACGAGGATGGAGAATTACCCAGGTCGAACCCCTCGATGGGCAGTCCGCTTCGCTCTCCGGCCAGGATCGCCTTACCTAGAGGATACCTCCCGAAAAGTTGGCGGGCCTCCTCGATTTCCAGGCAGGGAATGATCGATTCGCAGCCGGCGGCCAGGGCGTGGATCATGGTTGTGGTCGCCCGTAGGATATCGATCACCACCGCCACCCCGCCTTCCAAGGCCCCGGAAGGGATCAAGCCAGGCAGTAGATGAGCAAAGACCGACGGTCGGTGCGACATGTAGAACGACTGCCTCCGGCATGGAATTCGGGATGACGGCAAATCGCCAGCGACGGGTTACCTGGTCTCGATCCGAAGCCATCAACCGGCCGACCGAGCTTTCCAAAGTGAGACGCGTGGGCCTCGATCTTTCCCGACCCTTGGGTTCCGATCCGAAGATTATGGCATGACGGGAGGCAGGTTGGGGAGTCCGGATTTCTGACCGGGAAGGACGGGACAACTTCGGCTTCCCGACGAAGTCGTTTTCCGGTAGGTTACCGCTTACCTCCAATGCTAACTGCCGCCACGTCCGGGCCTGCGCGTCGAGTAAGCCTGGGGGATTCCGATTTCGACTCGATGAGGTGCAAGGATGCGCGAGCCGAAGGGAGTCGTGTTCCCGCTTTCCGTGCCAAGGCGGCTGATAGCCGACTTACTACACTTCGCTGGTCGGGTCCCATCGATCCCGCTCAGTCGACTGATGGACGTTTCGTCGCTATTCGCCGCACGCAAGGCCCATCCCGCCCGGCCTTCCTGGTCGGTCATCTTCATGAAAGCATACGCGAAGGTCGCGATGGAGCACCCTCCGCTCCGACGAGCCCTCCTGGAGTGGCCGACTGCCCGGATGTACGAGCATCCGCAGACAAATTGCTCGCTGGCAATCGAGCGGACCTTCGATGGCGAAGAGGGGGTCTTTTTCGGGATGTTCCGGGCGCCCGAAGGACAGACCATCGGAGAGCTTCAGCGCTCTCTGATCGAGTTCAAGGACGCCCCGCTGGATGAGATCGGGTTCTTTCGTAGGATGATCCGGGTTAGCCGATTCCCGACACCGATCCGTCGCTTCCTTTGGTCGGCCAGTCTGAACGTCTCGGGGCGGGCCCGGGCGAAGAGATTCGGGACCTTCGGGGTCACGACCCTCGGTGGTCGAGGGGTCGAGCAAATCCACCCGCTCTCTCCCCTGACCACGACACTCACCTTCGGCCCGATCGACGCTTCGGGCAAGGTCACTGTCAAGATCATCTACGATCACAGGGTCCTCGATGGGGCCTATGTCGCCCGGAGATTGGGCGACCTCGAAGAGATCCTGAAAGGGGAGATCCTGGAGGAGTTGAAGCGGGGCGAACCATGCGAGGTCCTCCCGCTGGCAAACTCGACAGCGATCCCCGGCCCGAATAGGGCAATCATCTCCCGATCACCCGTGCCGGCCAGGAAGGCCGGACACGGGGCCTGAACCCGGAAATCGATTATTCTAAGGATCTTGCGACTTCCTGGTCGGTCGTAACGCGAACTTCCAGGCGGCTCATCAACTTCTTGAGCGATTCCTCCTTGGCGGAGACGTGCAGGACGGTGTCGAGCACGATCGCCTTTCGCTCGTCCGAGACGTGCAAAACCAGACGCCCGGCACCGAACATCAGGTGTTCGAAGACGTCGGGAATCTCCTTGTCGAACTTCAGGTTCAGCGTCGGATAGCGTTCAAGATCGCTGAGTGGGCCGTGGTGGTGGAGGATCTCGTTGGGCAAGATCTCCCAGTAGTCGAGCCATCGCGTGATGAATATCGTGGCGTAGACGATCAACAGAATCAGCGCAGTCATGAAGTAAAATTGAGCGTTCGCGCGGACGTACACTCCCTGGAAAAGTCGCTCCAACGGCTCAAGTATTCTGACGAACATCCCGAGCCAGAGGAGGAAGAACAATACTGTCGTCCCCAGCAGGATCAGCGCGAAGATCGTGAATCGAGGAAAGTCGATCGCAAGGATCAACATGTTGAACAGGAAGACTCCCAGGAAGATCATCCCGAGGAGATTCTCCGTCCTGCGGAAGCGTTTCGGGTCAGGCTGACTCGGGATCGGGGAGTTCAACACGGGATTTTGGGCTGGTTGTGCAACCGAAATGTCCCCGGGCTGCTGAATTTCTCCCACGTTATTGAGATGGCTCGCGCTGGCATCCTGATCCCCGATCCACCACATTCCGATCCAGCAGATCAGGGACATGATGAGGGTCGGGAAGATGAAGATGATTTTGGGGTAGGTGAAAATCCGTACCCCCTTTTCTCGGGGGGTAGACGGCAAATTCGAGGAGGCTTTCGGGTCCGAGGCCATGTCGGCGGGCTCCTGGATCGAACGTGTGTAGAGGCTGGCGTTTGGGGTTGAGTCCCCGACTCGAAATCGGGCGCATTTCTGGTCCCAGGGCAAACGATTGTGGGCATCGTACCGCCGGGACGACCCTCGGGAAAGGGTCCGGCGGCTTCAGCGACGCGTCCGACCTGGTCCTCGGAGCATTTGCAATTCGCGCTCCGGAATTGATTCGCCCCTCGCGGCGATTACATTTCGAGGAATCAATCTCAGAGTAACTCTCGAATCGGTTCCCCTTCAGAGAGAATCGCGGCCGGTCTCCCGGTTGTATCGAGGAACTCTGCCCGATCATCAGTCCCTAGATGTCGGTAGATCGTAGCCAGGAGAACCTTCGGCGTTAAAGGGAGATCCGAGGGGTATTCTCCTCGACGGTTCGTCGATCCGATCACCTGGCCCATTTTGAGCCCCCCACGGCGGATCAGGGCGGATTGAGCGGAAGGCCAATGATCCCGTCCGAACAGGCCATCAGCCCGAGTCAGCCGGGGCGTTCGTCCAAACTCGCCGACCGTCACGATTATTATTTTTCGATCCGGTCCTCGGGCATAAACGTCCTCGACCAATGCCGAAAGAGCCTGGTCCATGAAAGGGGCCCGATGTTTCATCGCGTCGCCTAGATCCCATCGAGTCTGAACGTTGATATGATCGTCCCAGCTGAAATAGCGTTCCGAAATCGAGGGCGCCAGGGCATCGATCGAAATGACCGAGGAACCCTCCTCGGCCAATCGACGGGCCAGTAAGCAACTATGCCCCCAGAGATGTCGACCATATCGGTCCCTCAGCCGGGGATCTTCGCAAGTGAGCTCGAGGGTGGAACTGATTCTTGGGTTATTCGAGAGCCTTAGGACTTCAACCCGGAAGGAATAGCCCGATTCGATCGAGCTTCCCTCCTGAATCCGCGGGAAGTCATCAAACGGTCGAAGCAACCCACGGCGATCGTCGAGTCGGCGGCCATCGCCCGGTCAGCAACTCGATGGGCCCGTCGTTATGGGCCGAGATCTCGTGATGTAGAGATCGGACGAGGGCGATCTCGTCTGCGAGTTCAGACTGGAGCGGGAACAACTCGCAGAGGTCAAGGCCGGGTTCATTGGTCGAGATGGGACGGAAAGGGCCGCGAATCTCGCTAGGTGCGTCGGGCTTGGGGTCGTAAGTCTCGAAGTGGCCGGGGCCGCCCCAGATCCAGAAACGGATCAAGGCAGTCTCCAGGTCGGGCCGACTGGCCTGAGTCCTCGCCGCGAATATGTCGGAATGGCCAAGCCCTCCGGGCCAAGGTTCCAAAACTTGAGAATTCCCGACTATGGAGTGGCCCGGCGCACTGCTGGGATCTCATGGCGAACCCCATCCGGAGATGTTTGAAACTGCTGGAATTTTCCCGCCGTGGCTTCGAACGATATCTCCAAGGAGTGAACCTATGCTCGTCGGACTGATTCTAATCGTAACCTTGGGCCGTTAATTAGAAGAGTTCCGCGATGGGGCTTCCCTGATCGACGATGAATCGAGGTCGTCCGGAGCCGTCGACATAGGTCGTGTCGAGCGGGAGACCCATGTGTCGATAGATGGTCGAGGCAAGGTCGCCCGGAGTGACCGGTCGATCCTTGATATAGGCGCCGTCGGTATCGGTCGATCCGATGACTTGCCCGTGTTTCAGGCCGCCGCCCGCCATCGCCATGGACATGACGACAGCCCAGTGGTTGCGGCCATCGGTACTGCCCTGGGTGCCCATCACCGGTGTCCGACCGAACTCACCCATCGCGATCACCAGGACGTCATCGAGGAGACCTCGTTCTTCCAGATCGGATACGAGTGTGGTAATCAGGTGATCGAAGGTCGGTAGGAGTGGTTTGAGCCCCTTACTGATCCCTCCATAAGGAGGGATGTTATCACCGTGGTTGTCCCAGGTGCCCGAGGACGGATGGTAACTCAGGTCGATTGTGACGAAGGCGACCCCAGCCTCGACCAATCGTCGAGCCAGGAGCGCCTGCTGGCACCAGAGGTGCTTTCCATATCGGTCACGGACCGATTCGGGTTCCTTCGAAAGATCGAATGCCGACTGGGCCCGGCGACCGACGAGCATCTCGATGGCTTCCCGACCATGACGATCCATCGATGCGATGGCCTCGGACCGGTCGACCTCTCGACTCAACCGATCGAGGTCGGTCAGGAGGGCCCGGCGATCCATGAGTCTTTCCTGGCTCAACCCGATTGGAAGCTGGAAGAAGTCGGCCCCGGTTGATCGTCCGGTATCCAGCCCGACGTTGGAATAGATCGGGAGTCGAGTCGCGCGATTCGCGATGAACGGGTCGTATTCCTGCCCCAGATATCCAGCGTAGGCAATGTGACTTCGAGATGTCTGGAACGCAACGTAAGGGGGTAATCCAGGCTGGTTCGACCCGTGGTGCTTGGCGATGATCGATCCGATGGCCGGGTACATGTCGCCGGAAGGGTTGATCCGAGGAGCAGCATCGAGGTTGGCGGTCTGGAAGACTTTGTTGGGTTCATGATTGCTGTGGCGGCAGTCGACCGAACGGATCAGCGTAAACTTATCGAGCATGGCCGCTTGATTGGGCAAGTGCTCGCAGACGATCACCCCGGGCAACTTGGTGGGAATGACTCCAAATGGGCCGCGGTTCTGAAGCGGCCGATCGGGCTTTGGGTCCCAGGTGTCGATCTGGCTCGGCCCACCGGCCATCCAGAGCAAGATCACCGATTTGTTCCCGCGAATGGGCCGACCAGCCTCTGTAGCCATGGCCCGCTGGCGAAGCAGGTCGGGCAAGCTCAGCCCGGCCAGCCCCGCTAGCCCCGCCTTGAGCATGTTCCGACGGCTTCGGACGACCAACCCTTCCCGATCCAACGGATTGAGCCCGGCAAAGGCGTGGGGGTGGGAGTGTCGGTAAGCCCGTCTATCACTCATCGGACCGCCCTCGTTCCGAGTCAGGAGAGATCCCTCGCCTCCTGTTGCGATACAATTGTCGAAGAATCTTTGAGCGTGATCTTACGTCAGGTTTGACAGAGCTGCCAGTCCGTCCTGGAATTGCAAAGTCGGAGATTTCCCGCTCGTTGGGGGATGCTCCATATACCAGGATGTAATCCTCGTGAGAAAGAATCACAGGCCCGGATTGCGGATGGCGAACAGGACGGCGATATTGCGGTCGGTCGGTACCGATATCCAATCAGTTAAATCAACCCAACACGATTCATTTTCACACTCTCCAACGCCGTATATCACCGCAAATGCTACTCCGGTCGTGAGGTGGACGAACCGAGGCCGATCCCTCCTTAGCCTTGAAATCGGCAGGTCAGTCGGTGACATTGGAGGAGTTTAACTAATGAGATAGTTTGCAGAAGCTGATCGAGGTAATCAATGTTGGTGTCCATCCGGATGGCTGGATCATTCCTCGGTGGTGGGCTGGGACAGAAGACACTGGGCTAACGGTGAGGATTCGGGGAATCTGAACGGCGATCTCCGAAGGCGATGTCGTCGCCAGTCTCTTCTCTCCAAGGATTCAGGGTATGGATCGGCCGGGCTCCCGATCCACGCGCTTTCTTCAGGGCTTACCGGCAACCCACTCCTCGTCGAAGATTGCGTGGTTGATCACGGTTCGGCGATCCGAGGTGTAAACAAGGTGGATCTTGCCGTCGCGAGCCTGGAAGGCGGAGGGGTAGGCAAAATCGCCCGGTCCCTCCATGATATTCCTCCGAACCGTCCAGGAACGGTCGTCGTCGGGGGACAGGGCTATCGTCAAGGGTGTCCGACGGTTCATGCTATCGTTGTAAATCAGGAGGAGTCGGCCACTCTCAAGTTTGAGGAAGTCCACCGCGGCATTGGGATTCGGAAATTGAGAGTCCCGACCTTCGGACCAGGTTCGACCGCCGTCCTTCGATTCGGCTCGAATCAAGAAGCCCTCCTCATCGGCGCCGTATCCACCACCTCGTCGGCAATAGGCGATCAGGTGGCCCTCACCGATCTCCACCACGGCAGGCTGAATATTTCCCGTGGACGAGCGAATCGGGCCGCTCTCGACCCAGGCTGATTCCTTCTTTTTGAATCGGAAAAAAAACGAGGTGCTTTCCGGTCCAACCCGCTCCGTATTACTTCCCGTCTCCCGATAGGCCGGCAGGAGATAGTCGCCATCCAGCAATACGATCGGGCGATTACGGACCATCGTGCCAGCCCCGAGCGATAGTACAGAGGCATCCGACCAACTTCTTCCACCGTCACCGGATACCTTGAACTGAATCCGGGAGGTGGACCATGTTGAACCATCGCGGACCACATAAAAGAGCCAGACAAGGCGATCTGGCGCTTGCCAGACGACGGCATTGCCGACAGACCTGAGGGGATCATGGGCGATTGTCTCCGGTGTCGACCACTGATTTTCCCCCTTCTTGCATCGCGAGCCGTAGACGGCGGTATCGGTGGCATATTCTCTTTGGCCGCCGTAGTAAACGAGATAAAGGTCTCCGTTATCCAACTCAGTCATGCAGGCGGGGTGTTTATAAGGACCGGTGGCGATCTCGGGACCGAATACCCTCCGGATCTGGAATTCCCCGGCGTCGGCTGAGGTCGAGGCAATCCCAAGCATCAGGATCACGAGGCTTTTCGCCCAGCCGGGCTGCTTTTTCATCGAAAATCTCCTGGGCATTGATTTGAGGAATCGCTTGGGCTTTCCGACCGGTCGTGTAATCTATCCGAACGAAAGACACGTGGCGACGGCCCGTCGATTTCGCTCGGTCAACCCGAATAACCATCGGACGAAGCCCGGAATAGGAGTTCCTCGAATGCCACTGATCGATCACCCGCGTGGTGACTACCGCTTCCTGCCGGGGATCGCCCCCTATTCCTGCGGAGTGGCCTCCGTTCCGGGTTTCGAGATCGTCCACGTGACTCTCCAGATTCCCGTGCCTTACCTCACTGGTTTCCTGGTCATCGAAAAACATCTGAACGAGTCAGGTCGATCGAAGCAGGCCCTCTGCGGTATCGAACTCCGATCTCCCAGTCCATTCAGTTTCGAGGGATTCGCAGAATTCAATCGGAACTATGCCAGGATCCTGGAAGGGTGGGGATTGTTCGTCGAGGGCGCGAATCCAGTGGCCCGGACGAACGTCGCCCCCGCCTTGAATCCTCCCCTGGAGCCGATGCTCTATGGGTTCTCGTACTCCAGGCCCAGTGATTCCTCGCTCTCGCCGACCTTCGTCGTTGCCGGAGCCGGGGAGCTTCCCGAGGGAATCCTGGCACCCGAGGGAATCATATGTGCCGGGGACCTATCGCCGGAAGGTCTCGAAACCAAGGCGAGGTTCGTGATGGACCTGATGGAGCGGCGACTCCTCGGTCTGGGCTGCCAGTGGGACCAAGCGACCGCGATCGACGTTTACACGATTCATCCATTGGACCGCATCCTCCCCGAGGTCATCTTGTCGCGGAGCGGGACCTCGGGGGGACACGGGATTCGGTGGTTCTACAGTCGTCCACCGATCGTTGATATCGAATATGAAATGGACCTTCGTGGCGTTCGGACCGAGCTGCGAATCGGTTGAAACCAGATGCCTGAACCATCGTCGAAATGGCGGCGGTCTTGACGAACGAATGGTCGAGGTCGCCCTCGTCCCTTGCATGAGTAAGGTACCATTTCGTATGATGAGCGTCTTATAGGCCCGAGGTAGAGCGCGAGTAACTTTCTCGGATTTGATTTCGAATCGAAATGGGCTTTACAAACTGACAAAGCATAAGTATCTTGTTTCAGCCAAGTTAGATTACGGAGAGGTGACCGAGCGGCCGAAGGTGCGGCACTGGAAATGCCGTGTACTGTCACAGGTACCGCGGGTTCGAATCCCGCCCTCTCCGCTGCCAGTATTTTCAGTTCTTTCCTCGCTTGCCACATTCCGGTGACTTCATCGGACGCCCCTTGCCACCTACCGACGCGGGTGATTTACCAGTTCTCTCTCATGTTGATTCATGGAGGGACCTCGATGATTGTCCTGAAGCCACCCTCGTCGCATATCACGATTCTCTTTTTTATCCGGCTCGTCTTCTCGTATCTCGATTGGCGCTGAGATCACTCTCGGTCTGCTTGTCGAAATTGAAGTGAGAGGGCGATCTTCAGGATCGTTCAGGATTCTCCCGGAATTGGTTTCACTGGATTACTGGTGATCGTCACGATCGTCCGAATTTTTTTGGGATATGTGTCCTGGTTCGATTACTCTGTGTAGAGCCATTGATCGAAGTTTTACGACTTGAATCAATCCATCCCGATCTCACGGGTAAAAGCCGTCATCGAGAATGGCAGGCATGATCGGCTGGCTGGCTGGTTCTCGTCGGAATTCTAAGTTCTGACGCTCGAAGATTGGCCGAACAAGCCCGGCCGTGAAATTCTTCTCCGACTTTCGATCTCGTTCGAGAATACATCTTCGTTTCTTCGTGTCTGAATGGTCTTCTTCAGTCGAGGGGCTGGTGGCGCATGTGTTCGTCGGAACCTGGGGTCGATCCGCTCAGTCGCCCGGATCGGTCGGATACTCGAGCAAAGCGTTGGCATCCTGATGTGGCCGAGAAGCCACCAACAATCGTTGTATCGTCATTCCTGAGATAGTTCATTTTCTAATTGGATATTCGGTGGCAATTGCCCTGGTATACCTCCAATCGGAGCGGCGATTCGAGATCCCGGTCGCGGTCTGGTGGAGTAGACTATCGCTTTAGAGTAAGTGATTTCATGGTTGTTGTAAATTGTCGAGTGTTTTTGTGCTAGCTTTAATAGGTGATGATAATCGATGAAGTGTTGGTGGGGTTCCGGGGCAATTGCTCATCGTGATAATTGGCCGAGGACTGTGCGATGGAATCGATCCGGGTCGTCATCGTCGACGATCATAATTTGTTCAGGGCGGGGATTCGGGCGTTATTGAAGGAAATTCCGGGAATACTCGCCGTCGGTGAGGCCTCAGGAGGTCTGTCCGCTATGGCACTTGTCGAGGCTCATCACCCGGACGTTCTCCTCGTGGGTATCGTGATGCCGGGTTTCGGTGGGCTGGAACTCGCCGAGCGAGTCTCGCAAAATCATCCGGACACCAAGGTTCTTATCCTGTCGATGCATCGGGACGAAGAATACATCCGTCGCGCGATCTTGGCGGGAGCCAAGGGGTATCTGTTCAAGGACTCGGATACCGAGGAACTCGGCCTCGCTTTGAGGGCCGTCACTCGCGGCGAGACGTACCTTAGTCCATCGATCACGCATTCTTTGATCAGTGATTATCGAAGGCTTCTGGACGGAGATGCGGGACATCAAGGCGGGCTCACCCATCGCCAGATCGAGGTAATTCGATTGATCGCGGAGGGTCACAGCACCAAGGCGATCGCCCGAAAACTCGGCATCAGCGTCAAGACGGTCGAGACCCACCGGACTCAGTTGATGTACCGGCTCGACATCCACGAGGTGGCCGGCCTGGTCCGATACGCGATTCGTGTCGGGTTGATCGACTCCTAATACTACTCCGTTAATATCAACGGCAATTGCAATGAGCGATCCTTGCAATAGGGGCAATTGTGCCGACAGATCGGGGCCAGCAGCCTCTGCAAGGCACGGCGGATCGCCGGCACCGTGATCACCGGGCGGGTCCCCCCCTTTTTCCCGGCCGGGCCGGGTCTCGTTCCTCGCGTTCTCGCTCCAACGCCAGGAACCCGAAGGCCAGCATCACCAGGCAGGCGTGATGATGAAAGCCACGCCAGGAACGCCCCTCGTGATGGTCCAATCCGAGTTCTTCCTTCATCTGCTGATAACCTTGCTCCACCGGCCAGCGGCTCTTCCAGAGCCGGACCGCCTTGATCCGGCTGGTTCGGCCCGGCAGGTTCGAGAGGGCGTACTTGATCTTGCCGTCGGCCTGCTCCTCGATCAGCAGCCAGACCGGCTCGGCCCCGGCGCACTCGCCGGTGGCCCAGCCCCCGCCGGGCCAGACCCGAAGCCAGGCGAAGCGGCCCGACAGCTTCCCCTTGGTCCCCTCGCGCCAGGTCACCTTCCGCAGCGGTGTCGAGGCGGCCAACTCTCGCAGGCTCACCGGCTTCGGGGTGCCGGCCTTCAGTCGTGATCGCCGTCGCGGCCGCCCGCCGGACCCCGGCGGTCGGATCGCCGGCCCGGGGACCTCCCACGACGGCTCCTCGGTGGAGACCACCATCTCGTCGGTCACGCCCACGATGTAGGACAGGCCGCGCTCGGCCAACCCCTCTCGGAAGAGCCCGGAGACGCCGTAGCCGGCATCGGCCACCACGAGCCGGCCGGGCAACCCCTCGGCCCGCACCAGATCGAGAAGCTCCAGGGCGATCTGGCCCTTCGTCAGTGCTCGTCGTTGCTCCCGGGGCACGCCCGCCTTGTCGAGCCGCTTGGAGTCATCGAGCCAGACCTCGGGCAGGTAGAGTCGCATCGCCAGCGGGTAGTGGCCCTTCGGGGCGACGTAATGAACCGAGGGAGCGACCTGGCAGTTGGCCTTCTTGCCCTGGGCCCCGCAGTACTGACGCTGCACACCGACGGAGAGCTTGCCCTGCTTGGGGAAGCTCGTATCGTCAATGACGAAGATGCCGGCCGGAGAAGCGAGAGTCTCGGCCATGACGGAGCGATGACGCTTCCAGACGGCCATCTCGTCCCAGGTGCTCTGGCCGATGAACTGCTGGAGGGCCTGGTCGAGGTCGGCGACGACCAGGCCGGTCGGGAGGGTGACCTTGCGCGAGAGCGGCTCGATGCTCTTGCGGTCGCCGTCGAGGATCAGTCCCTGGAGGTAGACGCCGGAGTATTGGGCCTGTCGGGGCCGGTTGAAGTCGTCGCGGAAACGGGCGGCGTAGGCGTCGAGCCGTTCGAGGACTTCGGGTGCGAGTTCGGGGGTATAGGTGCGATTCATACCCTGCATACGAACCGGCCAGGCGTTCCGTTCGTATCAGATAACGGAGTAGTACTAAAGAATGAGCAGAAAAGATCTCCTCCGATCGATTAACGGAGAGTCTGATTTTTTTTAATAATTTCTGTTAAGCCTTCCGGGAAACCCCTGTCGGACTCTCGGGTCAAAACCGGAGGATGGATTCTCGATTCGATGCTATCTTAATCGCATCACGATCTTATTTTCGACTGCTTCGGGGTCATTGGATTCGAGTTGCGAGTGGGTCGAATTGGCTTGAGAGATCTGACCGGCTGATCCCGTTTCAGATCGCCTCGATTATCGCTGCTCGGATCCGTACAAAGCTCCCAAGGGCGTGATAGTCCCGCTGAACGGCGAAGGTGCCGTATCTACAAGAGAGATCCCGGAAACGCCTGTAATCGTTCAAGAACTCGAGATTCGAGTCGTCGTCGAATCAGTGACTGTTCTTCGGGCAGGGCAGATCGATTCGCGAACTTGACCAAATCGATCTCTCGGGGCCTTGAATCTGGTTCGTTCGTGGACGGGTGATGTTTGAGAGTCGGGATCCTGATGGAAAAGGAATACACCTCGATGCGTCTCGACAAATCTCCCAAGATGTCACTCCGTGACCAGCCCGACTTTCGGATCGACCCCGGGATCGATCAAGATAGTCTGATTCGGCTCCTCGGAGGGATCATGCGGGGCCTCGAAGGTGACATCAAGCCAGGGGCCAGCCGAGACACCCTGGTGAACCGCTGGGAGGACGATGAAAATGTTTATATAGAGATTCAGATGCCCATCGTTCCGGCCAAGACGATGGATATTTGCGTGACAAATGGAGTCGTTTTCGTCCGCCTCGATCGCTGAAGTGGCCGGATGGTGTTGATTCTATCCGTTAGATCTCGATTACCCGCGCTCGAGCGGTGACCTCCCACCGATCGACGACCTCTCCCTTTTCGAGGACATAGGCCCAGGAGTGGAGGGCACAGGTCGGGCAGACGTGGGTAGGGATCGCTAGCAGGGGGGTACCCGGCACGAGGGCGTCGGCTCCCGGGGCCTCGACCACGAGATGTTCCTCGCTCTGCCCTCCCAGGGTGGCGTCTGGTAGCCCGAGAAGCACCAGGCGGGCCCCGGCCGGGTCGGCCCCGACGGCTTTATGTCCCAGATCGAGGCAAACTCGACCCGGTCGAGGCCGACTGACGACTCGCGTGAAGAGGATCGCCGCCGGGGTGAAGGGTAGGTCGGGAAATTTGGCGGCATAGCCAGCGTCGTAGAAAACCGTGGTCCCGGGCGAGCATTCGACTCCCGGGGTCTTCACGGCCGCGTGGATCGGGAATGTGGGCGTACCGCCCAGGACGAGGCGTGGCACCGAGAGTCCATCGGCGATGAGCCGATCTCGGAGCCGATGGATCGCCTCGAGGCCAGGCGCGGCCGATCTTCGGCGATCTTCCAGGTCCAGGTCGCGGACATGGCCGTCATAAGCATGAAGGCCATCGGTGACCAGATTAGGCAGCGAATCGACGAGTCTATAGAGCGCCTCGGCGTTGTCGTCCGTGGAGATCCCGGTCCGTCCCATCCCCACTTCCAGGTCGATCAGGACGGGCAGAGGTCGTTTTATGGAAGCCATCGCGGCGGAGAGGGCGCGGGCGATGTCGGGGTCGTCGACCGTCGCGCGAAATGTGGTATCGGGGTACGCTTCGATCAATCGGGCGAGTCGTTGGAGATTCGGGCCGACGATCGGGTATGAGATCAGGACATCCTTCCCGCCCGAAGAGGCGACCATCTCGGCTTCGGCTATGGTGGCGCACTTATGCTTGTGGATGCCCATCGATTCGACCAGTCGGATCATCGCGGGCATCTTGTGCGTCTTGACGTGGGGGCGGAGTCGCTCCGGATCGCCCGCGATCTCGATCATCGCTCGGAGGTTGTCACAGACCAGGTCGCGGAAGATCAGCAGGGATGGGCTCAAGAGTTCTTCGGGCCTGGCGATCGGATAGCGGGGTTCGATCAACATCATCGGTCGGATTTCTCCGAAGAGGGCGGCAGCAGGCCGACGACGGCGGCGGTCATGGCCCGGACCCCGGTCCTGAGGCTGGGGATGGGGTCTGGTTGGTACAGGGCGGAATGGAGCGAAGGGAGGGTTTCCCCTTTCGCCTCGGCCTCGGCGATCCTGGCGGGGGGGATCGTCCCCAGGCGGAACATGAAGATCGGGACGCCTCCCTGGCTGAACAAACCGAAGTCTTCGGCACCCATGACCGGCTCGACCGTCTCGACATTGGGGCTGCCTAGCTCATCGGCCAGGAAGGGGACGACCCGGGCCACCAGTTCGGGACTATTGATCGTCGGCGGGGTATTCTCGCCGACGGTTACGGTGGGAGCTGGGGCCCGGTGGGCTTCAGCCAGTCCCTTGGCCCGCCTGCGGATCCCTTCGACGAGCTGGTCGCCCACTTCGGGCCGGAACGCCCGGAGGGTGAGCTGGAGGCGGACCTCGTCGGAGATGATATTGTGCTTGGTCCCTCCGTGGATCGAGCCGACGGTCAAAACGGCCGAGTGGATCGGGTCGACCTCGCGGCTGACGATCGTTTGGAGGTCGAGGACCAGCAAGGAGGCCAGGACGATCGGATCGACCGTCGAGTGCGGGGCCGCACCGTGCCCCCCCTTCCCCTTGACGATCACGTCGACCGAGGTCGAGCTGGCCATCGCGGGGCCGCTGGTGTAGGCGACCTTGCCGGCTTCCAGATTGTGGGTGACGTGCAAGGCCAAAGCATAGTCGGGTTTGGGGAACCGCTCGTAGAGCCCGTCGGCAAGCATCTCCTTGGCCCCTCCGATCCTCTCCTCGGCCGGCTGACCGATCAGGACGACGGTGCCCGCCCACTTCGTCTTGTTGTCGGCCAGCCATCGAGAGGTGGCAACCAGGCTGGTCATGTGAACGTCGTGGCCGCACGCGTGCATCACACCGACTGGGACACCGGAGTCGCTCTGGACGACGACTTTGCTGGCGTAGGGCAGCCCGGTCGCCTCGGTGACCGGCAAGGCGTCCAGGTCCGATCGGATCAGGACTGTCGGGCCTTCTCCGTTCCGAAGGACCCCAACCACGCCTAGTTTGCCGACGTGTGTGGTCACCTCCGCACCCGCCTTCCTCAACTCCTCCGCGAGCCGCTGGGCGGTCTCGACTTCTTGATAGGACAGCTCGGGGTGGCTGTGGAAGTGCTGGTAGAGTGCGATCAATTCCTCTCGATTCTTGTCGAACCAGGCATCCTTCTCGCTGGCCCGCGTCATGGACCCGGCCAGACATGCGGCCGTCAGGGCCATAACGAATCGAACGCGCTTCATGATTCGACGCTCCCGAGGGTGGAATGGATCAGTCGAGGCCGTGCTGCTTGTTGTAGGCGAGGGCCTTGGCGTGCTCGGCCTCGGGGATCTTGCCAGCTCTCTGGTAGATGACCGAGAGGGCCGTATAGCTGAAGGTGTCGTCGGGCTCGATCTCGACCACCTTCTTGGCGTGATGGATCGCCTTCTCGGTCTCGGCGAGATCCACGTAGAGCTTGGCTAGCATCCCGTGGCCGATCGCGAAATTGGGGTCGATGGCGATCGCTTCTTCGAGCTTGACGATCGCGGCGGGCTTGTCGCCGCCGTCACGAAGGTCAACGGCCTGGTCATAAAGTTGGTCGGGGGTCGGCATCGGCAGGGCTCCGGCAAAGGGGTCCGCATCGCATCTTCTGACGGACCTCGGAAACAAACCCATTCTAGGGGGTCGGAGCCGCGATCCGCCAGGGTCCGGAGGATGGTTGGCCTCGATGTCCGGGAAAAAACGAACCCAATCGTATCGGAGGGTCTGGGAAGGTTTTGGTCCCGAGAAAAACGAACCCAACCGTGGGCGCCGGAAGCTTACCGGTCGAACAGATCTGATACACATTCGCGAATCGAGCGAGTTGACAACTCGGGATTCTCCCGGGACCCGATCGGAATTTCGCAAGTTTTCGGGTCTGCCTGCCGACAAGTCGCCGTTGACGCCCCAGGTCGCCCCGAGTACCATCCCGCGCCGATGGACCGGGCTCCAAGGAATGGAGGCCGGCGACTAGGCATGGAGGTCGAGTCATGGTAACGGGATCGAGTCTGCTCGCTCTGGCGATATCGGCGGTCGGTGCGGGCTCGGGGCCCGGCGACGAGCCCATCTCTTGCCAGATCCGAATTCTGACGATGAACGGGCTGGAGTGGCGATCGGCCTATTACTCACGTCTCCAACCCGTCGCCCGACAAGGGACCTCGGCGATCTGGACCGCCGATCGAGCCCTGGGCGAGAAAATGACCGCCGAGGCCCTGACCTCCACGGTCACCCCCGTCTGCACCAATCCGGGCGAGACCAAGGTCGACTTCCAGGCCAAGACTCATTACGTCGGGCATGAGGAACGGGTGGCCGACGGCCCGATCAATCAGGCGACCGCCGTCGCCTGGAAGCCGGAAGTCGCCGTCGTCGAGGAAGGCTTTCACGCAGTCGTCTCGGGCCGGAAGCTCGATCAGGGCGTCCTCAGCCGTATCCGAATCGAAGAGTCCCACATCAAGGCGATGCATTTCGTCAATGTGACCGAGACCGTCCGGAAGCTCGATGGGCCGGCGGCCTACTCGAAGCTGACCACGGGCGAGATCCTGAACCAGTTCTTCCAGAATGTCTCCTTGAAGCTGACTGGTGAGTTCCGAGTCATCGGCATTCGCGGCGATGGGGACGCCCTTTCCAAGGTGGAAATGGTCGAGACGCTGGGAGAACCAGGTCAGAAGATTACCGTCCAGCACAGTATCCCCGAGATCTCGCATGCTCGGGTCGAAGGGGAGTGGCTGATCCCCAAGGACGGCGTCCTCTTGGTAAGCCTCGGTGTGGACACCGTGGCCGAGCCCAATGGCAAGGCCGCCGTTCGCGAGCGAATTGCGGTCATCGAGGTCGAGCCCGCTCCCGCCGGGATGGCGATGACCCATCCTCACTTCGAAGGCGGGCATCCCTGGCTCTCGCCCGATTTCCGACCGAAGAAGCCGCCCGTCCCGTCGCGATCGATGCCCATCGCGGTGAATCCTCAAGGACAGGTCGTCGACCTGCCCCCCTTGCCCGAAGCCATGGCTTCGGCCGATCTGAACCAGATCCATCCCGAGCCTTATCAGCCCAGCCCGCAGTCGGTCCACGTCTCGACCGGGTCTGCGGATGTGCAGGTGGCACGGACTGGCCTCGAGACGCCTAGGCCGGAATTTGGGACTTCGGACCTGACCAAACCCGGTTTGTTCGTTCGCCTTCCCTCCCCCCCCCTGCCCGCCCGTACCACGCCCGAGGCCATCGATAAGGACGGTCAGGTCATCGACCTTCCCCCACTGCCCGAGGCGCTCGCCTCGGCCGATCTCAACCTGGTCAACCCCGATAAGCCCAGCGGACAGTCCCGGCACATCGTCTCCGAACCGATCCGGGATGCGGATCTCGCCCGGACGAGCCACGAGTTCGGCGTTCCCGATGTGTCGAGCAACGCGATTTATCGGCCGCTAATGGTTCGACTGGCCGAGGTATTGGCTTCGGTACTGGAGGAGAGTTGCGAGGACGAAGGTAAATTCTTCGTCACGGCGACACCCGCCGAATTCGACATTCAGGTTCTCAACGAGAACGATCAAGCGACCTGCTCGAAGGCGGATCGCGAGAAGGGCAGCAACACTCCACTCTCGGCTCCGGCCCGGATGGCCCTGGGCTTGACCATCGATGATTCGGCGGGTTCAAAGGTCCTCGACTCCTCGACGAGCCTGGAAACGGCCCTCAAGAATCCCGGCAAGACCGAGACTCGTTACCTGAAGATCGGCGACAAGTTCTCGCTAGAAATCAGGGCAACCGTGGTCCCGACAGGCCCCGGGATGTACAACAAGGAAAAGAAGGACGAGTCCCCGGCCGAGAAGCCCTGATCGAGGGGCATCGCCCGAGGGTCGCGAGTTCATCCCCGCCGTCGATCGGGGCGGCGGGAGCGTGATTCGGATCACGGGAAGGTCATCGAGCATGTCGGAGAGTCACCAGGCCCACCTGGCCGCAGCTTCGCTCAATCAAACCGTCGGCGATTGGTCGGGCAACGACCGACGGATCAGGGCAGTGATCGGGGAAGCTCGCGACGCCGGGGCGCGGCTCTTGCTCCTCCCCGAGATGTGCGTGCCGGGCTATAGCCTGGGCGATCGCCTCCTCCGTGTGGGGACGATCGAACGATCCTGGGACCTGACCCTTCGACTGGCCGAGGCCACCGAGGGGATGGCCGTCGCGGTCGGCCTGCCCGTCCAGTTCGAGGGCGTCCTTTACAACGCGATGGCCCTGCTGGCCGACGGGAAGTTCGTCGGGCTGGTCGCGAAAGAGAACCTCGCGACCGGCGACGTCCAGTACGAGAACCGCTACTTCTTGCCCTGGCCGCACGGGCGGGTGGTCGACTATCGGGGCCCGGACGGCACGGTCGCGCCGCTCGGAACTCAAATGTTCCACCTTCCCGGGCTAGGGACAGTGGCCTTCGAGATCTGCGAGGACGCATGGAAGGGGCTCCGGCCCGGATCGACCTACGCCCTCGCGGGTGCGGAGATCCTGCTGAATCCGTCGGCCTCCTGGTTCTCGATCGGAAAGCATCGGAATCGTCGGAGACTCGTCTCGCAAATCAGCCAGGAAGACCACTGCGTCTACCTCTACACGTCGCTCATGGGTTGCGACGCGACGCGGCTGATCTTCGATGGCAGCCTCTTCCTCGCCGTCGACGGGCGGATTGAGGTCGAGGGTCGTCGGTTCGTGTTCGATCGCGACCACGAGTTGATCCATCAAGTGGTGGATCTTCGCGAGATCCGCCACGCTCGGATGGAGGAAGGTTCCTGGCGCGACCAGAATTCGAGAGCCTCGTGGGGGGCCTACGGAGAGGCTCCCCGCGTCATCCGACTCCCGGGTGATTACTCGACCCGGCGGATTGCCCCGCCACCCCCCCCCTACTGGATCCCGCCCGAGCCGTGTCACCCCGACCCGTCCCTCCGTTATCTGGAGAATTCGGTCCTGGGCGGTCGGAAGATCGGCGAACGCGACCTAAACCACCTGGAACTGGAACTGGCCCTGGCCCTGGCCCTCCGCGACTACACGTTGAAGACCGGGATCAAGAGCTGTTGCCTGGCCCTCTCCGGGGGTCGAGACAGCGCGATGGTCGCCCTCCTGATCCAGCGGATGCACCGCTACGAGCATCCTGACCTGAAACCCGACGAACTGGCGCGAGTGGTCCACGAAAAGTTTCTCTGCGCCTACCTGGCCACCGAGAACTCGGGCGAGAAGACCCGAACGGCCGCGCGAGCCGTGGCCGAGGAATTGGGGGCCCGCTTCATCGACGGCCAGATCCAACCCGCCCTGACCGCCGCGCATCAGGTCGTCGATTCGATGACCGGCGACCCCCTGAGCTGGTCGCGCCCCGAACATGACATTCCGCTCCAGAACATCCAGGCCCGGGTCCGGGGGATGCTGATTTGGACGATCGCCAACCTCCACAACGCCCTCTTGCTCGTCACCAGCAACAAGAGCGAGGCGGCCGTGGGTTACACCACGATGGATGGCGACTCCAGCGGCGGCCTGGCCCCGATCGCCGACGTCCCCAAGAGCCTGATCAAGCTCTATCTCGACTGGGCGAGCGATTTCCACGGCCTCCAGTCGCTCCAGAAGATCAAGGCAATGGAAGCCAGCGCCGAGCTTCGGCCCCCCGGCCAGGAGCAGACCGACGAGGCCGACCTGATGCCCTTCCCGGTCCTCGACCAACTGATGTACGCCTTCGTGCAGCTCGCGCTCGACCCCCTGGAAATCCTGGTCCGCTACTGGCCCGCGATGAAGCAGCACTACGGCGGCGACCTCGCCCGGTTTGCCCAGGACGTGAAGAAGTTCGTCCGGCTCCTCTGCTTCGCCCAGTGGAAGCGCGAACGATTCGCGATCAGCTTCCGGGTGACCGCCTTCGACCTCGACCCCAAGACCGGCTTCCGATTCCCCCCCGTCCAGGCCCCCTTCACCGAGGAACTGGCCGAGATGGAACGATTTGTCCAACAGGTCCTGGCGGGAGAAGCGTCGATCGGGTCCGAGCCCGACGCCGGACACTGACCACCCCGCCAGGTGCGACCAGCACGGTCCCGACCTTGATGACGATTCGGGCGAGAATCCCTCGCCTCATCTCAAAGGTCCCCGGGTTTTAGCTCCGCAGTTCATCGCGACCGTCTTCCTCGATGGGCCGGATCGAGGGTCGGGAGCATCCAGGGCTTGGGATAGGGGAGGTGCCTCGACGTGCTCCAATCGTCGGTATACGGGCTGCGGTTATAGGGAAGAACCGAACTTGTCGCATACCGCCGTTGAACCACAGCAGGTCTGGCGAGGTAACGGGGTTGGGGTGCTTGATAAACGGACGGACGAGACTGGTAGTAAACCGTTTGCCCCAATGCCGTACCGGACGCCCCGATGGACCAGAATAGGACGCTTGCCAGGCCGATCGCGCGCGTGAAAAATCCTGGGAGAGTTTTCATCGGTGAGCTCCTATAAGACTTGAGGCGAGGTCAGCCCGCCCCGGCAATCTTAGCTTTTTTTCCGGACTGTAAGGCCCCGACGATCGCATCCACGTCATAAACGCAACCGCCCCAGGTCCCTCCGCCAACGGCCTGGAGCGCGGCCCAGAGTCGGGTATCGTCGGGAAGGTCGGGATCGGGCGAGAGACCGGGATCGGGCTCCCGCTCGATGAGAAGCAGGGCGGCTTGCTCGGGAGTGATCGGTTTGCCCTCGGCCCCGACCAGATCCACGCTCCCTTCAAGGTTGATCCGGTCGACGATGATTCGGATGGTGTCGCCGTCGCGGACCTTGGCTAGCGGTCCCCCGGCCAGGGCTTCCGGCCCGACATGACCGATGCAGGCTCCGGTGGAAACTCCGGAGAAGCGGGCGTCGGTCACCACGGCGATCTCCTTGCCGAACGAGAGGTGCTTGAGGGCGGCGGTGATCTGGTAGATCTCCTCCATCCCGGTCCCGAGCGGACCTCGGCCCATCAGGACGAGTACATCTCCAGCTTTGAGAGGGTGCGTCCCTTGCCCTTTGATGGCTGCGATCGCGTCGGTCTCGCGAGTGAAAACTCGTGCCGGGCCGGTCTTCCGATAGACCCCGTCGGGATCGACAACAGTTGGGTCGATTGCGGTGCTCTTGATGACCGAGCCTTCCGGAGCGAGGTTTCCCCGGGGAAACGTGACGGTACTGGTCAAACCTCGTGACTTTGCCAGGTCCGGCGGCATGATCACGTCGTCGGGCTCGACTCCGTCCTGATCCTTGAGCCGCTGCCGGAGGAGCGTCCTTCGGTCGCTCCCGGCCCACTCGTCGAGGACCTCGCCGAGGGTCCGACCGGTCACGGTCAGGACACCGAGTTCGAGCAGGCCGAGGTCGCGGAGGTGGAGCATCACCTCGGGAACTCCCCCCGCCAGAAACGCGCGGATGGTCGGGTGGTAACTCGGGCCATTGGGCAGGACGTCCACCAGTCGGGGGGTCTTCCGGTTGATCTCGGCCCAATCCTCGACGGTCGGGCGTTCCAGTCCGGCGGCGAAGGCGATCGCCGGGACGTGGAGCAGCAGGTTGGTCGAGCCACCGAAGGCGGCGTGGACCGTCATGGCGTTGCGGATCGAGGCATCGGTCAGGATCTCGGCCGTGGTCAGACCTCGAATGGAAAGCTCTACAAGTGCCCGGGCCGATCGACGCGCGACATCCTTCCAGATAGCCTGGCCCGAAGGAGCGAGGGCCGAGTGCGGCACGCTCAGCCCGAGAGCCTCGGCCACCACCTGGGAAGTCGCCGCAGTGCCGAGGAACTGGCAGCCCCCTCCCGCCGAGGCGCAGGCCCGGCATCCCAGCTCGGCGGCCTCCTTGAGGTCGAGTTCCCCGTGCGAGTAGCGGGCCCCGATCGACTGGACCTTGCCCGCATCCTCACCTACCCTCGGGGGGAGTGTTACACCGCCCGGGACAAGTATCCCCGGCAGATGCTTCGACCCCGCCAGGGCCAGGAGCATCGCCGGGAGGCCCTTGTCGCAGGTGGCCACGCCCAGCACCCCTTTCCGGCGCGGGAGCGACCGGATCAGGCGACGGAAGACGATCGCCGCGTCGTTCCGGTAGGGGAGACTGTCCATCATCCCGGTCGTGCCCTGCGTCCGGCCGTCGCAGGGGTCGGAAACCATGCCCGCGAACGGGGCCACTCCCAGCCCGGTCAGTTCTTCGGCGGCCTCGCGGACCAGGAGCCCGACCTCCCAGTGTCCCGTGTGATATCCGAGCGCGATCGGCGAGCCGTCCTCGTCCCGGAGACCTCCCTGGGTGCTCAGGATCAGGAACGGATCTCGGTCGACCTCCGAAGGCTTCCAGCCCATCCCGGCATTCTGGGTCAACCCGAACAGGTCGCCCGAGGGCCAGTCGCGGAGCATCGCGTCGGTCAACGGGAGCGACCCAACTGGACCTTCGGCCTTGGTCTGTACCTCGAACAGCGAGGGGTCGGTCGACGGATCGAAGAGAGGGATTGGGCCGGGTCGGACGCTGGGCATGGAGGAGGTCTCGGTGGGCGTGGTCCCGAAATCCGGGAAGATCGTCATTTGATCAGACCACGAAAGCCACCAGTCCGCAACGGGAGCCGCACCGGTTGTCTTTGCTATGTTTCCCGGGTTGGCAACGGATCAGTACTGGATCCGCGAGGGAATCGTCGACGCCAGACCTTCTCGATCGGTCCCCTGCAATTCCAGGCGAAAGCCAGGATCAAGCCGCACAAGACGGCGCGATCCAGGTAGATGAAGCCGATTGAGTTAACGAACCGGAGGGTCGGCTTTCCTGTCCAGCCGACGGGAAGTCGATCGAAGAGCCCGCGGAGGAGAAGCGGATCATTCCCAAAGGGGGAGGCCACGATGTTGACGACGTACGCCGTCGCAACGAAGGCGCCGTCCCGCACGCTGAGCGGCCGACGCCAGATGAGGAGGCGAGCCAGGGCGAAATCGAACAAGATCACGAAAATGGCGATCGCGGGAATCGTCAGCAACCCCGGCAAATTGCGAAAGACCGCCAGGTTGATGGCGACGATGATCGCGAGCCCCATGTAACTTTTCAGGTCGATCTCACCCCTGGGCACCTGCGTCCTCCCATCAGGAACGGATGAGTTCCAGCAGGGCCTTGCCGCCATCAACCAGGCGGATCGGTCGTCCGTCGGGGGTCTCGAACTGATAGTTGGGATCGATCCCGAGCGCGGTGTAAACAGTGGCGGCCAGGTCTGCCGGGGTGACCGGTCGGTCGATCGGAGAGTCGCCCTTGGCGTCGGTCTTGCCGATGACCGCTCCCTGGGGGATACCCGCCCCGGCCAGCAAGGCACAGTTGGCCCGACCGTGGTGGTCGCGTCCGCCATTGCCATTGATCTTCGGGGTCCGGCCGAATTCGCTGATCGAGACCACCAGGGTTTCTTCGAGCAATCCCAGCCGCTTCAGGTCGTCGAGCAGGGTGGAGAGCCCGATGTCGAGGGGAGGCGCCAGGGTATCCTTGATCGCCGGGAAATTCCCCTGGTGGGTGTCCCACTGGAGTTGGGCCGGACCTCGGTTGTTGATCGTCACGAACGAGACGCCCGCCTGGACCAGCCGACGGGCGAGGAGGCAGGACTGACCGAATGGGTTCCGGCCGTAGGCCTCGCGGACCTCGGGAGACTCGTCGCTGACCTTGAACGCGGCCTGGGCCTTGGACGAGGTCAGCAGGTCGTAGGCCCGGTCGGCGAACTGGTCGCGGCTAGAAACCAGGGTGGTTTTCGCCACGTCCTGGGTGAAACCGTCGAGCGTCTTGACCATGCCCCTCCGACGGTTGAGCCGGTCGAGCGTCAACTGGTCGGGCGGGGTGAGGTCGCGGACCCGGAACCCTTCGGCGTTGGGGTCGCCCCCGGCATCGAACGGATCGTAGGCTGGGGTCAGGTAGCCGCTGGACGCGAAGATCGGGGCGTCCGGCATCGCGACGTAAGGAGGCATGGCCCCACGGCTCGATTCCAGGGCCTTCGAGACCACGCTCCCGAAGCTGGGATAGACCAGCGCCGGGCTCGGCCGATAACCGGTGAGGAGATGGTGGGCCGCTCGATCGTGATCCGCCTCGGGCGAGGTGATGCTGCGAATCAGCGTGACGCGATCCATCACCTTCGCGAGTTTGGGGAAGACTTCGCTGATCTGGAGCCCCGGGACGGCCGTGTCGATCGGCTTGAATTCCCCCTTCACGTCGGAGGAGGCCTCCGGCTTGGGGTCGAACGTGTCGATGTGGGAGGCCCCGCCGGCCAGCCAGATCAGGATGCAGTGCTTGACCTTCGTCGGCTTCATCCCGCCCGAGCCAGAGGAGTACGCCTGGAGGCGGAAGAGGTCATCGAGACCCAGCCCGAAGGCGGTCAGCATCCCGGCCCTCAACAACGATCGACGGCTCGGTCCCTGGCAGGCTGCGGTACGATCGCGTTGTGTCCTGGACATGGCTAACTCCGGAACGCGAGGGGTTGGGGTGTTCTTGGAGCGAAGCGCTCTACTTCAATGATTGAACGCGAACTCACGCGAATTGAGCAGGGCCCAGAAGAGATCCTCGGCGGCCTCTTTCATCGAGGACGATTGTGACAGCTCGGCCGACCAGTGGGTGGTCTCCTCAGAGGTCGGGGGTCGGCAGAGGGCCCGGAGGTAAAGATTCTCGACGATCTCGTCGGGCGCGGGCGACAATTCGAGGAGGTTCGCCAGGTAGCCTCGGGGATTGGTGACCTTCCCTTCGATCACATCGCCGCCGATCAGCAGGAGCGACTGCCGGAGGCTCAGGGCGGGATTTGCCACCGAGGCACAGCCATTGATCCGGTTGCACCGTCCGAAGGTGTCCAGGATATCGCTCCGGGTCGAGGGGTCGGTGATCTCGATGGCCCGGGTCCCGTTCGGCTTGTTCTGGAATCGGTTGGTCACCTCGGTGGCCAGGGCGAGAGCATCGGCCATCTGGTGGGCGGTCAAGGGACGGGGCGTCTGGTGCGAGAAGAGGCGATGATCTTCCTGATTTCCCGGCAAGGTTGTCGAGGCCATCGCATAAGCCTCCGAGATCGCGACGGTTCGGATCAGGTCGCGAAGGTCGAACTTCTGCTTGACGAAGTGGCTGGCCAGAGAATCCAGGAGCTCAGGATGAACGGGCGGGTTCGATCGCGAGAGGTCGTCGGGCGGGTCGGCGATCCCCTTCCCGAAGAACTGGGCCCAGACCCAGTTGGCCATCGCCCGGGCGAAATACGGGTTCTCGGGCGAGGTCATCCACTCGGCGAGTTTGACCCGGGGATCTTCCGTCTCGGCCACCTTGATCGGCTCGCCGGTCAGGAGCCGTGCCACGGCGGGTTTGTGAGTCCGGAGGTGTTCCACTTGCCCCTTGGGCTCGATCTTGACGACGGACCGATTCATCATGCCGGGGCCATCGCCGCCGGAACGCTGAACCTTGGCGAAGGTGGCGGCCAGGCCGAAATAATCGTCCTGGGTCCAGACGTCGAACGGGTGATCGTGGCACTGGGCACAACGAATCCGGAGGCCGAGGAATCGCTGAGCGGTCTTCTCGGCCGAGACCTTGGGGTCGAGCCCTTCCAGGGCATAGGCCACCGCTCCGCTGGTCTCTCGATCGGCCGGATCACCGAGGGTCGTCAGGAGTTCTCGGACCATCGCATCCCAGGGGGCGTTCTCCAGGAGCTTCTGGGAGACCCAGGTCTGATAACTGTAGGCGGCGTTTCCCAGCTCGGGCCGGGCCGTGGTGATCTCCAGGAGGTCGCCGAGTTTGATTTGCCAGAACCGGCTGAAGTCTCGGCTGGCGATCAAGTTGTCGACCAGCTTGATTCGCTTCTCGGGGGATGTGTCCTTGAGAAATTCGCGGACCTGGTCGGGCGAGGGCTGTTCGCCGGTCAGATCCAGCGTGACTCGGCGGAGAAACGTGGCGTCGCTCGAAGGGGGGCTGGGCGGGACCTGGAGCGACTCCAGCCTCTTGAACAACTCGTCGTCGATGAAATTCCGCCGGGTCCGGCCGGCGAAGTCATACTTGAGATCGGGATTGATGAGTGTCGCCATCCGGGCCGAGACGACCTCGGATCCGTATCGAACCACGAGATCGGCTTCGCCTCGGCGAAGGAGTTTCGCCAGGCCCTTGTCATCGACGTCGATCACCGAGTCGTCGTTCACCTTGTAGTTTGCCAGCCGGGTCACGTCCCGATCATGGCCATCCGAGTAATGGGCCACGACTCGAAGTTGCTGGGGACCTGGCTCCTCGAGGCGAACATCGCCGGGCTCGACGGTGATTCGGTCGAGCTTCCCGTGATTCTTCGGCGTCGCGTCGGGGACACCAGCCTTCATCCAGGCCATGAGCGTCCGGTATTCTTCCGAGCCCACTCGAATTCTCGGGCCCCCCGCGTGTGGGATCCGGCCCGTGGCCTTCGCGAGGAATAGGCTCGACTCGGGACGGATCGTCGAGAGCCGACGCTCTCCAACGTCGCGCGTCAAGCTCCGGTAATCCCCCTCGGGGTCGTATCCGAAAAAGGAGAGATGGAACCCGTTCTGTCCATCGGCCCGCCCGTGGCATCCCCCCGTATTGCACCCCGATCGGGTCAGGATCGGCGTGATGTCCTGCGCGAACGACCAGGATCTGGGGGCATCCCCCACCTCGACCGTCGCCTCTGCGGTGGAAGATCCCGAAGTCGCAACGATTCGAGCTTTCCCCGGCCCGATCGGGCGGAGGTATCCTCCGGAGTCGATCTCGACCACACCCAGCGGCTCCACCTTCCAGCTCACGCTCGACGTCAGGTCACGACTTCCCCCATGCTCGCGGGGCTGATCCGCGATCATCTGGACGCCTGGGTCCCCCGCCAACATCTTCGAATCGGCGGGCATGAGTCGGATCGGGGGAACTGTCGGAGGGGCCGGCTTCGACGCAACCTTTTCAATCGGGGTCGCTGGTCGAGGGGCTGCCGGAACCTTGGGGAGGGTTTGGTCACCTCCGCCGCAACCGATGGCCGCGACCGAGATGCAGATCATCGAGGTCGCCAGGCTTGCATGGCGCATCGTGGGCTACCCCTTCCAAGATTGAGCCGGACCCGTCGAGTCCTCGACAATCGTCATCGGCAACTCCAATCCTAAATCGTTAAGCGATTGCCCGCAAGCCCCGGCTCCGTCCATTCGCCGAGATTTTTTCGAGGGTTGGAGAGCATTCGTCAACGCGTTCTTAACATTTGACCTCAGGATCCTCCGGGTTATAATTTCAGTGAAGACTGTAAAGACAGGAATTAGCGGGGAGACAGATGTTACTGACGCCCGCGGCTCAGAAATTCGTCCTTCATTGGGGCGAGATGGGGCAGGCCTGGGGGATCAATCGGACGATGGCCCAGGTCCACGCTTTGCTATTCGTCTCGCCCGAGGCCCTGGATGCCGAGGAGATCAGCCGGCTACTGGATGTCAGTCGGTCGAATGTTTCGACCAGCCTCCGCGAGCTCATCACGTGGGGAGTGATCCGCCGAGTCCACATCATTGGCGACCGCCGGGACCGGTTCGAGGCCCTGAAGGACGTCATGGATACCTTCCGGGTTATCATGGCCGAGCGAAAGCGTCGCGAGATGGACCCGACGATCGCTCTACTCGAAACCTGCGTCTCCGAGGCCAAATCGGGCGGACCGACCGACGAGCACACTCGCGAACAGATCGACAAGATGCTGGACTTCTGCCGGATGCTGACCGCCTGGTACAGCCAGATCGAGCGTCTCCATCCCTCGGCCCTCCAGGCACTCTTCCGGGGAGGGGCCACCCTCGCGCGACTCTTTGGCCAGCGAGCCCACTCGGTCGAGGAGCCCGAGCTGTCCGGTTCGCGACCCTCCGGCGGAGATTGAATTCGCCGGTCGATTACTTCGGGGGAGGGGTTGCGGCCTTGACGGGAGGCTTGCCCTTGGCCGCCTTGGCTTGAGCCATCTCGGCACGAGCCCTGGACGCCACGTCCTCGTAGGATCGGAAGATTTCGTCGTCGAGGTATCGATCGATCAGGTTCTTGGTCTCTTCGAGCTGGGCTCGCGCGTTCCGGGTCAGGACGGTTTTCTTGAGCTGGGCTTCCTGACGTTCACCGTCCGCGCGGATCTCGTCCAGGCGGGCCTGGAACCGGTCACGGGGCGTCAGCTTCCGGAAGGCGGCGATGGTCTCATCGAGGCCGTCCCAGTCCTCGCCATCGAGCCGAGCCTTCATCCGGAGTTCGAGCCGGGCTCGGACCGCGACGACGTCGATGATGGCATCCCGGAGCGCCTCGAGCCTGGCTTCGAGCGTCAGGGTCTGGGGCTTCGGTTCGAAGATCAGGGTGCGTTCCTGGGGGCTTTCCCCGGGCATGATCGGAACATCGAGCATCGGTTCGTTATTGCCGGCGACGAGTCGTAGGCTCACCAGGCCGTCGGCCAGTCCGGCGGGAAGGACGATTCGCCCCTCCCGGTCGGTGGTTCCCGCCTCGATGGGCTGGGTGCCTGGCGGGATGGTCCGGACGATCAGCCGGTATCCGCCAGCCGGCTGGCGATCCCCTCGGAGGAGGAATCGGAGTCGCGTGGGGGCCTTGGCGGGCTTGATCCCGAGGGCGACAATCCTGTTCTTTCGGGCATATCGATTGGTGAGGGGATCGCCCACCCCGCTGATGATCTCGCAACGGGCCGTCGGGCCTTCCAGCGAGCGGACGCGGAAGTAGGAATAGGGGATTTCGCGAAGCTCCTGCGCCGAGCCGTCGGGCTTGAGGAAGATTCGGATCGCACGGAAGACGGTCCCGACCGGGGCAACCTCGCCCATCGGTGAAGCGGCCGGAAGCGAGCCTCCTCGGATCAGGAAGGAGACCCCACCCCCTCTCGATTCACCCACCTCGGCCGAGGGGGCGAAGATCGCCAGAGCAAGCTGAAGTAGGCCGCGTGCAAGGTCGACTCGGTGCGTGACTTCCTGCCGATGGACCTCGCCCAGGAATCCAGTTTGCACGTCGAGTTCCCGACCCTCCAGTATCAGGCCCGATCCGGACGCCTGAGAACGGATCACCCAGACCTTATCGGCCGGGCCGACCAGTGGCTTCAGGGCGTCCGCCTTCAGATCGCTGATGTCCAGGCCAGCCAGCGGGGATTTCCCTTCGATCACTCCGATCGACCAAGGTTCGCCGACGAACCGGCGTGTGAGTCCGAGCCAGTCCTGCACGACTTCGGCACGCAACGAGGCATCAATCCGCGTGCCGGGCTCGAACGAGATCAATGCCCGGATCTGGTAGGGTTTTCGGTCGGATGTTTCGGGAGCCGCTTCGCGAGCCGAGACGACCGAGACGCCCGCGCAGAGGAGGAGAGGGATCACTTGGAGTCGTCGGCGAACCACGGTTCGACCTCCCATTCGGCGAGCCCTTGATAGAGTCGCTCGGATGCTTCCAGCGGCCCCCGGAGATTGGAACGCCAGGCGAAATGGTCTTCGAGCTGCCAGAGCGGGAGGACGGGCAATTCGTCTCGACACTCGCGGTCGATCTGGAGTGCCAGGCCCCGGGCCGAGGTGGTCTCGGGGGCTCGTTCGAGCTCGATCAGGAGTTGCAAGATCCGCGAACTGGCGGCCGAACCAAGCGCGTCGGAAGCGGACGGGGCATCGTAGCCGGGGATGAGCATCGGACCGATATCATGAAGCGGGAGAGAAGGCCGCGACGCCCGATAGGCCAGGTCGAAGCTTCGACCCGACCGGAGGCTGGATTCTAGATCCGATTCGGCACGTTCGACCAACTCGATCTCCACGTCGATCAAGCGAAAGGCCTCTGCGATCTTGGGACAGGCTGCGCGAGCCTCGGCCGTCGCGGGATACTCCAGGGTGAGCTTAATCGGGTTACCCCCCAGCTCCTTCTTCGCGGCTGCAACGAGCCCCTTGGCCAGGATCGGATTGTAGTCGAGCGGGGGAACGTCCGGCGCATCGACGAAGCTGGCGTGGACGAATGGGCCGTCGGCGACTCGGTTCAGGTCGTCCGGGGGTCGCCGGAGCAGTACTTCTTCCAGGAGGAGTCGTCGATCGATCGCGAGCGATAGGGCTCGACGAAGTTTTCGATTCCGCAGGGCCTCCGTTCGGCCATCGAGGGCGATCCTGTGAACACTCGGTATCGAGTAACGTCCCAGATGAAAGGAGGAATCTCGGGAGAGTTCGTTAGCTCGATCGGGCGGGACCTGTTCCAGGAGATCGACATCCCCACGCTTCAGGGCTTCGAGTCCCTGCCGAGGATCGTTGAATCGGACCTCGCGAATCCTCCGGACTCTCGGGATATTCGACGATCCCGGATCGGAGGAAGTCTGGAGGAGGATCCCTCGATCGTCGGGCACCCAGCGAAAGGGGCCGTTCCCGACCGGCATTCTTCCCTGATCCGCAATCGAGACCCAGCCATCGGCCGAGGCGTGGGCAGGGCCGATGGGTACGAGGAGCCAGGTCTCGGGCTTGAGACTTTGCCTCGTCAATCGGACATCTACTCGGTCTTCCCCCGATACTTCGACCCGGTCGAGCAACTCCGCCCACCGGGCATTGTAGCCGGGGGAATCGGGGAGTGCCCGATCGGCGAGCGAGCGGGCCAGGTCGATCGCGGATGCGGGCCGAGAGCCGTCCGACCAGGGTTGGCCTGGTCGGACTTTCAGCCGGAGCGATCGGCCCAGTTCGGCGAGTTCGACCCCGGCCAGGAGTTGGCCGGGTACCTCGCCTCGCATCGCCCGATCGTCGTCGGAGGCTAGACCAGGGAGGTAGAGGAGTCGGGCGATCCGATCGGCCGAGGCCGATCGAGGGAATGGACCGACCTGCTCCGGTAGATCCAGCACGGCCACTGTTATCGTCGGATCGGAACGGAACGCTTCCCGATAGGCGGATTCCAGGCCAGGGAGGCCAGGCCAGATCCGGACGGCATCGGCCAGTCGGTCGATTCGTTCGGGACCCGAAACTTTCATCCCGGCGTCGAACCTGGCTTTCGCCAGGCTTACGAAACGCTCTCTCGACGAATCGACGGATGAGTGACCTGGGGCATTCTTCTCCAGTTCGCGGAGGAGGCGACGTCCGCCGAGGAAATCCTCCAACTCGATCGCCCGAGCGATCCGTTTCGAGTAGGACGAGCCGAGGCTATCGGCCAATCCCGGATAATCCGGCTTCCGGGCGTTGAGATCGTTGAGAAGTCGGAGCCCACGAGCATTCTCGGTGGCCAGGGCGGCGGTTCCTTCCTCGAAAAGCAGGCGGTTGACGCGATCTTCGAGCCCTCGCCAGCCGGGATCTCTCCCCTTCACGATCAAGAGTCTTTCGAAGGCTCGCGTGTAGTCCCCTTCTTTTATCAGTCGGTCGACCTCTTCGAGCAGGAGGTCATCGAAGTACTCGATCTTCTTGATGGATGGACGCTTGACCTGGAAATCGGCCGGTTCGCCTTCGAGGAGGTGGATGACGAGAGGGGGATCTTCCTCGGGGTTTTCCTGCCGGGAGAACGGGTCGTTCTTCCGCCCTCGACGTTCCTCCGCCCTTCGAGCTGCTTCCACCTTCTCGGCCAGGGTTTGCTTCTTCGGTTCGGGGAGCGGGCGTGGCGAGAGCGGCTCGATCTCGTAAGTCGAGTCGTCGATCAGGGTGATCCGATCGAACGGGGCCGACCTGAGTAGATCCTTGTCCTTTCCTGTCGCGGGGCGAACGTCCTGAGCCTGGATCGCGAACTCTGCGAGCGGGAAAGGGTCGATCGCCAACAGGATGCCGATCATGAGACCGAGGGTGAGGGGTCGGTTCATGGGGTGGTCCTTTCCGTTGATACGCCCGATTCCGCCCGGTCCAGGAGTCGGAGAGTCCCGGGCCCGGTCGGTATGACCAGCTCGGGGCCGGCGGTGAGCGGTCCGCCGTCGGGGAGGGCATTCAGCGGGATGGCCGATATCGACGAGCCATCAACCATCGAAAGCCGATGGAGGGACCCATCGAGGCCGAGGAACCAGGCCAAGCCATCGCGGATCGCGGGCGCCCCGATGGGCCGGAACGCATCGAGTCGGGCGGTCCAGAGCCGTCGTCCGTCGGGCCCGAAGGCCATCACTTCACCATCGGAGTCGACCACGAAGCCGTGATCCGCCACGACGATCGGACCGAGGAGCCGGGTGGCTCCTAGCGGCCAGCTTCCCTGAGGGCTCAGGTCGCGAGAGGCCAGGGATCGGACCCGACCGTCGGCGGTTGCGACCAGGACCGAACTGCCGGTGGAAGCGAGTTCGGCGACCATCGGGCTTTCCAGGCGGACATCGGAGGTTGCGACCAGGCGAGGTCGCGTCGTCCGATCGATCGTGAGGCGTCGGATCGAGAAATCCGAGTCGGCCAGGGCCACCGCTCCTCCGTCGAGGAGCACGGGGCTTCGCCAGTGGGTCGGGCGAGAGCGATCGAAGGGAGGAATGTAAGGGTCGGCCGCGGATGTCCCGGTCCTGGGATCGATCAGATAGACGCGGCCATCCTGGCCAGGGACCAAAAGTTGGCCGCCGATTGCCGCGATCGACGCTCCGAGCGGAGCCGGCAATAGCACAGCGTGGAATTCGCCTTCTGAATCGTCCCGGACCTGGATCGAGGAGGTCCCGGGCGCCGGCACGATCACGGTCAACTGATCTAGCTTCAGATGCTGGGCCGGTCCTGATGGGAGTCGGGAGCGTCCAGCCTTGGGTATTTCCTGCTCGATGAAACCTCCGGCGTGAAGCTGCCCACTGTCGATGGAGTAAGCCTCCCCCTGTGAGCTCAGGCTGGTCAGGGCGTCCCCGGTCGTCGACTCGGTCGGCGGGAGCGGCCAGTTGGCTCCCAGGATCGTCCGCCAGAGCACAGCTCCTGAACCGAGATCGACACCCCAGAAAGCGGTTCCCGGCCCTCCTTCATTTCGCTGAGTCAGCACGAGCCGTCGATCGAAGATCTGAGGAGGCGCCAGGGTCGGGCCGGCCACGCCCAGGGTCCACTTGCTGGCCAGCCTTCCTCGCTGGAGATCGAGCTCAAAACGCCCGGATCGAGACGAAGCTAGTAGGAAATCGCGGTCCGAACGCGCCCGTCCGTAGGAAAGCCCCTCCCTCTCCGTTCCGGAGGGGATCTGGGCGATCATGGTGAAAGGAGTCTTGGCGTCGTAAAGTCCGATCGCGAATGCGGCCAACTCGCCGCGATCACTGCTTGACCAGATCACCGATCCGGCCGACGCCGGCGTCGAACGGGTCCAGCCTCCGACCGGGATCTCCTGGGCCTGTCGAAATCGGGTCCCATCCTCGTCGATGACGAAGACCCGCAATCGTCCGGCATCGGGGAGGTGATTCTCGGGAAGGACCAGGTATCGTGCCACCCGGGCCGGAGGGCATGGGATCGATCCCGCCTCATGTCCGAGATATTCCACGCCGACGCAAGCCAGAGGCCCGAGGGTCAGCACGAACAGGCAGTCCTCCTCGGCGAGTTGATAAAGATGCTCGCCGGAATCGTCTGCGACCGGGGTTCGCGTCAATCTCCGGCCCAGTTTGAGCGTCCCCCTCAGGTCTCCCGAGGCGAGGTCGATCTGGAGAAGCCGCCCGTCCGGCATGGGCTGGAGGACTTGATTCCCCAGGAGGAGGGGTGGGTCGACGATCGCGCCGCCGGTCTCCTGCCTCCAGATCAGCGCACCTGTCCGACCATCGAGCCGGAGCAACTCCTCGTGGCGAGCGTCCGCAATCAACACCGAGGGAGCGTCGCCCGCGATGCTGAGAGGGGGGAACGAACTGGAGACGCCGACGGGGACCTGCCAGAGAGGTGCACCGGTGGCCACGTCCAGGCCCACGGCCAACCCGTCCGTGATCGCATAAGCGACTTGGCCCAGCGGTTCGGAAGGCTTCTGCCCCGGGTCGAGTCGGAGTGCCAGGCTGATCGGCGGTCGGAGCGGGTCGCGGTGAGGCTCCGTCTCTCCGGGCCTGCCCGATGGGTCGAAGGACACGGCCTGCCGGATCTGGTCGTTCGCGCGGACCAGGCGGGCGACCACCTCTCGATCCGTACTCAGGTCGTGGTATCGACGGACCAGAACATCACGCGCGGCGTATGCATCAGCCGGTCGACTGGACTCCAGGGCTCGATCCATCGCGGCGAGGGTCGAGGTCCGCGTCTGGCTCTTGAGGATGGCGAAGCGTGCCTTGCCGAGCTTCTCTCCGATCTTCGAACGGGCGATCAGGGAGTCCGAAGCCTGCCCGGCGACCCGAGCGTGGAGTTCGACCGCCGCCTGGGCCTGGGCCATGGTCTCGGGGTCGGCCAGGTTGGCCGCTCGTTCGGCCAGCCCTTCGGCAGTCTTCCGGAGATCCTCGGCCAGTTCCATGTTGGAGTCGCGATACTCGGAGGTCTGGCCGACCTCCTCGACCATCCCGCGAGCCTCGTCCAGGGCGGTTCCCCACGAGGCACCGACCTTCCCGGTATGCTGCCGGACCCTGGCCAGGGCCCGGAGGACCTTCGCCTTGGTCGAGCGTGGATCATCGGGGTTCGCCGCGATGAAGCGATCGAAGTCATGGATGGCATTGATAAAGTCGCCTCGATCCATGTCATCGACGGCCACGGTATAGAGCCGATGAGCGGTGGCCCGAGCGATTCCCCGGTAAAGGACCACGCTGAAGAGAACCAGGACAAGGAAAGCCACTCCCAGGCCGAGCACCATCGGTGAAGTGAAGACCCGGTCGTCGCCGGGGGCATTCTGAAGCGAAGGGAGGAACTTCCGGAACCGACTCACCGGCTCTCGCTCACGGAGTATCTCGGCCGATCTCTCGGGCTCCGGCCGTTGGAACTCCTCGAGCATTTCATCCAGGGCAGAGGTCGTCCCGCGAACCTTCTCTCGGGGTCGAGTTCGCTTACGGACGGTCGGGGCGTCCGGGACAATTCCGGGAGTGCTCGACGTTGCCGATTGCTCGATCGAGGGGGGGGCCATCTCCATGTCGCGGAAGCCGGTCGCTGGCCTGGGGCGATCGGTCCCCGATGCTCGACCGGAAGTTGGCGGTCGAACCACCGTTTTCTCGCCGTGATCGGGTCCGTCTTCAAGGCTCAACAGGAAGATCCGGCAGTGTCCAATGCGGATCTCGTCCCCCTGATGGAGCCCCTTGGATTTCACCAGGGTTCCGTTGACCTCGATCCAGGGGGCATCGGGCGAGATGTCGACCTTGAAACGGCGAGAACTCCAACGAATCCGACCGTGGAACGGCTGGACTCCCGGTCCATCCAGGACTACCTCGCACATCGGGTCGGACCCGAACATCACCGGGTTGTCGTGCGAGATCCGGATTCGGCGGACCCGACGACCGGCGTCGTGGACTTCGAGGGTGGCCATGATTCGAGGGGGGCTACTCCTGGAGTCGTTGAGAGGAAACGGAGCGATATAGATGCCAGTGGCGAGCCGGGAAGCCGTCTCCGATGGATGGATTGTTCAGCGCAGGGGTTCCTGAGCGAGGACCTCGAAGGCGTAGGAAGCCCCGGACTGGATAACGCCGAATCGTGTGCTCCGGATCTCGGCGGGCTGCCGGCCCTTGTAGCGAACCTCGAGTTGCTCCAAGATGGACTCCACCTTGGCGGGATAGAACTGGAAGATGACGCCCTCGCCCACGTCCAGTCCCGCCTTGGCAAGCAGCGAGAGGTCAGACGCCTTCCTTCCCTGCCCTCTCCAGACGAAGAAGAGTCGTTTGTCATCGGCCCCGCTCCCCCGACGAATCGTGGGCTGGGCCTCCGAAAAGTTCGACGCGTAGATGAGCTGATTGCCCGAGACGATCGCCAGTTCGACTCCGAAGGCGTCGAGCTGCCGAGCATATTCGTCGGCGGTCTGCCCGGTTTTGTATTGGATGCTCCAGCGATCCTCGCGACGGACACCGCCGTCTCCGGGGCCGAAACCATAACCTGGCCCGCCCGTACCGATTTTCGAGCGTCGTTTGCCGGTAGCCACCCGCGACCCGCGAGGCATGACGGAAGAGACATCGACTTCGGCGAGATCCTGACCCGCCTCGGCGACGGTGTCGAGCATGGCAGCCGGGCGAACCTCGACGCTGGGTTCCTCGAAATCGCTGGCCTCTTCCTCGTTGTTCGATGCCATGTCGGCGACTTCGCCACCGGGGACTTCGATCGACTCCTTGCTGCCGAGTTCGCCGTCGGGCGTACCCCCGCCTCCCCCACTGACCTCGATCACCTCGATTGGCCGGGTCATCCGGGATTGATAGGCCAACGTGGTTGCCGCGATCACCGAGAGCCATCCGAAGACCAGCGCCGCGCCTAGGATCACCGCCAAGAGGAGAGAGGTCACGCGATCGTAGAGCGATTCTCCATAGATCTTGGCCTCGATCGCCGATTCTGGCTTGCGAGTGGGTTGGCTCACCTCGCCCTCCTGCCGGTCGAGGTTGGATCCGAAATGCTCCGATCTTCAGCGGGAGGGGACAGGGGCTTTGTCGACTCGTACCAGGCCTTCCATCTCTCGATCGCCGCCTCTTTCTGTTCGGGAGTCGCCGGGGGCGCAGGTCCGAAACCTTCCAACTTCCTCGCTAGAAGCTGGAGGCCCGACTGAGCCTCGGCGACGACCCCCTCATCGGGATCGCGAAGGGCTTCGATCAAGGGGGGGGCCATCGCCAGGTCACCGGTCCTCGCCAGCGACCACGCGGCCACTCTCCGGACTCCCTGGTCGGGGTCGGTCAGGAGTTTCCGGAAGCGGTCCTCGAACGGTTTGAGGGCGGAGGATCCCTCGGTTCGATATCGGGCGACCAGTCCCGCCAAGGCGGAGGAGGCGTCCTCGACCCGGGGGTCTTCCAGGACCGATAGCATTCCTTCCACGGCCCCGTCCATCGGTCGGGCGACGACACGCCCTCCCGCAACCGAGATCTGGCTCAGGTCCTTCGGCAATCCACGACCACCGATCAGTGTCCCCGCGCCAAGCCTCCGGACCTGGATCTTTCGAATCGTCTTCGCGGTCGCCTTGGATAGGAATAAGACCGCCCACGAGGTATTCGGACCGTCGCCATACTGGGCGGAAAATCCGCCACTGGCCTTCTGGGATGAGGCGAGATACTGCCGCCCTTCGGTGAACCAGTCATGACGGCCGAACGTGGCTTGATCGGCCAGGGCACCGATTCTCTCAATCCCGTAGAGAGCGTAGTAGGGAGATTGCCCCATCGCCTGGGTGTTGGAAGTGGCGAAGTTCGCCGCCAGCCATCCGATCCCGGCACGGACCGACTGGGCGATCCGCTGGGAACTCGCCTGGGGCTGGTACTTCCGCCGCTCGTTCTCGGGGAAGACCGGGACCAGCAACGGATTAGAAACCTTGATCGCGGTCCGGTAGGGGGCAAGTTGACGGTCGCAAATCAGGAGACTGCCCACGCCGGCGGCCGTCATCGCGATAGTCTCGGGGCTGTTTTGATCCCGGTGATAGCACCAACTCCCGCCGCCGGCCTGGACCGACATGAACCATTGAGCGGCCCGGTCCCAGATCGACGGGGAGATCGGGACCCCGACGTTCTCGGCTTCCCAGAGCCCGAGGATCGCGTATTGAGAAATCGAAGTGTCCCCGGCCGATCGATCCCGATAGTCCCACGACCCGTTCGGGTTCTGGCTTCCTGCCAGGAATCGAGCCACACCTTCGATCTGGTTCCGGTAGCTCGCAGCGTCCAGGCTTGCCAGGAACAGGATCGTAACTCCGGCCTCGTAAATCTCGCCACCGCTCCCCTTCTCCGGCTGGTAGGCAGACGCCTCGAAGCGTTTCATCACGGCGTCCAGAGCCCGGGTCACCGAGGGATCGGAAGGGGAGACCTCGGCCTTGACCAACGCCAAAGCCGCCAGAGCAGTCTCTCCGACGCCACCGGAGCCACCCGACCCTTTGAGAAATTGCACGCCGCGCGCGACGACCGGGTCGGACTGCCCGACCGCGATCGAGGACGCGGCAAGGCCCGTGAAGAAGATACCGAGGGTCACGAAGGATCGGACCATAACGATGGGAAATGCTCCGCGAAGTGGGCTTTCTCAGTACCATCATCCACTATCTTACGCGAGTTTTTGTCCGAAGGCGAGCCATCGCGCCGATCACTTCAGCAGGGGTCGGACTTCGATGGTCCGAAAGTCGATCGCCGCCCCTTCGGACTGGAACAGGATCTTCCCCGAGGTCAGGCTCGATCGGGTCGCGGCGTTGACGAGCGTGCCGTTCAGGAGGACCGTGATCGAGTCGCCGTCGCAGACCACTTCCATCCGGTTCCATTCGCCGACGGGCCGTTCGAGATCCGCCTCGCCGCGGAACCAGAGGACATCCTTCCAGGACGCGTCGCGGCCCCACCAGTTGATCCGCCCGGCCCCATGCTCAACGGGCGGATTTCCCCTCTGAAAGTAGGGCTGACCGTCGGATCCTCGACGAACTTCCGCGGTTAACCTCGGTGAAGCTTTCCCCTTGGCGGGCACGACGATCAAGTCGCCGGTCCCCCCCTCGATGATCTGGCATTCGATCGATTCCATCCAAGATGCGAATGCCGCCCCATCGGGGCCTGAACCGTGAACCATGACCCCCGAGTTCCTGGCCCGCCATCGGCGAGGTGGGCAAGTGCCCCCGGCCCAACGCCACTCGACGATCAGATGATAGTTTGAGAAGCTTTCCTGAGTCGCGAATCCGCCGAATTCCCGGCCCGAGACCCGCACGATGCCATCCTCCACGCGGAAGACGCCCAGGCGGTCGTCATATTTTTGATAACGGGTGAACGTGTAAAATCCCGTGAGATCCTTCCCATTAAACCGGAAAATAGGCGCCCCGGACCTCACCGGTGCGGGGTCGCGTGCGAAGGTCGGGACCTCGCCCGCCCCTGAGGGGGTTGGAATCAGCATCAAGAGCAGGGCGAGGGTGGTCAATCGGGGAAGTAATTGCATCGGCGGACCCTGAGGGACGCTTTCCGATCTAACTTGCGGCGAACCGAACTGGATTCGAGTCGGCTTGATTCGGTCCCGAATTCGACCACAGTCTGACGTCCCGACGATCCCTCCGCAAGCCGAAGCGAGGGATGGCCGGAGGGCGTCGGAATGGCGGGCCGACCGTGGTCCTGCTACGATGAAAACAGTCGGGGCATCCGGCCGGAAGGATCAAGTATGTTTCGATTAGTGGCGGCATTCGTGATGCTTTCGGGTTCGCCGGAGGGTCCGAACCTCGAGAGGATCGGGCGACTCGACGACCCAGCGATCCTCGAAGCCTCGGGGATCGTCCGAAGTCGCTGTCATCCCGGGATCTACTGGGTCCACAACGACTCGGGAAATCCCCCGGCACTCTTCGCCGTCCGTCGAGACGGTAGCCTCGTCCGATCGTACAAGGTCGCGGCCCCCAACGTGGATTGGGAAGATATTGCGACGGACGATGAGGGGCACCTTTACGTCGGCGATATCGGCAATAATAACGTTCGACTCCCAATCCGGGCGATTTACCGGCTCGATGAGCCCGATCCATTCGTGCCCTCCGGCGAGCCGATCAAGCCGACAGCCGTCTCGTTCTACGGATTCGAGTCCGATCGTCGATTCGACGCCGAAGGGCTGTTCGTGCGGTCGGGGAAGGTTTTCGTGACTTCCAAGCGACTCGACGGGCTGGACTCCGAGGTCTTCGAGATCCCGTTCAACCCCCCGGGGTCCCTGATTCGTCCCGCTATCCCGATCCGAATGGCCCGATTGCACGGAGCCTCGGAACCGATCACGGGAGCGGATCTCTCGGCCGATGGTCGCCGGTTGGCGGTCTCGACGGACTCGGCGGCCTGGGTTTATCAGGCGAGCTCCGATGGAGGCTGGATCCTCCTCTCGACCGTTCGGTTCCAGGCGCGTGATGTCGAGGCGATCTGTTGGGATGGGTCCGACCTGATGCTGGCCAGCGAAGACCGTTCGATTTACCGGATTGCCGAATCGACCTGGAAGGCAGCGAGGGGAGACGGTCGATGAAGTCCGCCGAAGTGATCGTGGTGGGCGGCGGCGTCATCGGCCTTTCGATCGCCCATGTTCTCGCCCGAGAAGGGATTCGGGCGACCGTCCTCGATCGGGGCGAGCCGGGCCGGGCGGCCTCATGGGCGGGAGCGGGCATGATTCCCCCGCACATCGAGAGGCTGGCCACCAACCCCACCATCGAGCTACGCTCCTGGAGTGCCGTGCTCTATCCGGAGTGGTCGCAAGAACTTCTAGAGTCCACCGGGATCGACAACGGCTATCGGAGGACGGGCGGGGTTGATGTCGCTTTTACCGAGGGCGAAGAGCAGGAGTTGAAGACCTCGGCCGGTCGGTGGCGAGCAGAACGGATCGTCTACGAACGGATCACGCCGGGCGACTTCGACCGGATCGAGCCCGCGCTCAATCCGGAGCTTCGGCTCGCCTACTTCCTACCGGACCGGGCACAGATCCGCAATCCCAGGCACATCAAGGCCCTCGTAGCCTCGCTCAAGGCAAGCGGAGTCGCGATTCATTCGGGTCGCGCAATCCTGGGGTTTGAGGCTTCGAGAGCTCGGGTCATGGCGGTCCGGACCGAGGAGGGAACGTTACCCTGCGATCGAGTCGTGGTCGCCGCGGGGGCCTGGTCCGGCGGACTACTGGCGGGCCTGGGAGTCCAGGCTCCCACTCCTCCGGTCAAAGGTCAGATCGTCCTCCTCGGTGCAGGCCTTCCCAGGATTCGCAGGATCATCGAGCACGGCAAAAACTACCTGGTCCCGCGAGACGATGGTCGAATTCTGATCGGAGCAACCGAGGAGGAAGCCGGTTTCGACACCAGAACAACCTCAGAAGGATTTTCAGACTTACTGGCCGAGGCCCATCGGCTCTGTCCCAACCTGGTCGGGGCCGAGGTGGAGCGTTCATGGGCGGGCCTTCGGCCGGGGAGCTTCGACTCCAAGCCCTACCTGGGATTGGCACCCGGTTTCGAGAACCTTTTCGTGGCCGCCGGGCACAAACGGGCCGGATTGCAACTCGCTCCGGCGACCGCCGAAGTCATTTCCGACCTGGTCCTCGGTCGAGTCCCGAGAGTCGACCTCAACCCGTACCGAATCGACCGCGAACCGGGAGGCCTGGTCGACCCGACGTTTCGGTCCTGAGCGTCTCGAATTCGCTCAAATTCCTTCATCGGACTTCCGGCTGACGAGGATCTTACCGGCGGCTTCGTGACCGAGCGCGGCAGATCGGTCATTGAGGCGGAAAGCGAGGATTCCCGCCTCTGGACGATTCTCGGTGAGTTCTCCCTCGGCCCCCAGGTCGAGTCCGCACTCGGTCAGGTAGCGGAGGAAAGCCGGGTCCTGGTCGACAACCCGGATGACCCGAAATTTCTGGCCGCGGCCGAGGTGGGCCAGGGGTGTGCCGTCGGGCTCGGTCAAGGAACCATCGGGACGAGGAATAGGGTCGCCGTGGGGGTCGACCGCGGGTTGTCCGAGATAGGCGTCAATCCGGTCGATCAAGCGGTCCGACGCGGCGTGTTCCATGTGCTCGGCTTCCTCATGAACCTCGTCCCAGGTCATGTTCAAGGTCTGCGCCAGGAACAATTCGAGGAGACGGTGCCTTCGGAGCACCTTCAAGGCCAGGCGCCGTCCTGAGGCGGAGAGTCGGGCTCCTTCATAGGGAGTGTAGGTGGCGAGGTCGGCCTCGGAGAGCGTCTTGAGCATTCCGGTGACCGTCCCCGGGGAGACGCCCAGCGACTGTGCAATCTCGCCCGTCGCCACTGTCTCCCCCTCGTTTCTCCGACTGGCGATTAGATAAATCGCCTTCAAATAATTCTCGACGGTCAGGCTCGGCACGATGACCCCTCCGCGATTCCGACCGATCATCCTGACCCGGACTCGCCCCGGTACGAAACCCGCGATTCTCAATCGATCTCTTCGCCTGATTCCTCTTCGACGTCGTCGAGACTCTCATCGTCGGCCATCGAGGGCGAGACGATCCGATCACCGACCCGAAGCCAGACGGCCTTGAGATAGGCTCCCTCCAGGGCTTCGAGGCCAACCGGATGGTCGGCCGCGGCGCCTGTGAAGGCGAGCAACTGGACCGATCGGCCCGCTTTCCTGGCGGCGGCTCGGAGCAAGATAACGAATTCCTCGATGGGCAGGAGTCCCGAGCAGGAACAGGTCAGCAAGATTCCGCCGGGCTCGACGCAATTGAGTGCCAGGACATTCAGATCGAAATACTTCCGCTTTCCCGAAGAAATATCGAGTCGTCCCGGGATCAACTTGGGAGGGTCCAGGACCACGACGCCGAAGGTCTTGCCGTTCGCCGCCATCTGCCTCATATAACCGAACGCATCGGCATGGACGAAGTTGGGCCGGACCTGGTTGGCGTTGGCATTGTCCTTGGCGAGGGCGATCGCCTTCTCGTCCAGGTCGATGCAAGTGACCTCGGAGGCCGAGCCCCGGATCATCGCGTAGAGGCCAAACCCGCCGGTGTAGCAGCAAGCATCCAGGACGGTCCGCCCCGGCGTGAACCGGGTCAACGCCAGGCGGTTCTCGCGCTGGTCGCAGAAGAAACCGGTCTTGTGGCTCCCCTGAAACTGGACCCGGAAGCGGACGTCGTTCTCCCGAATGGTGACCCGTGGGGGGATTTTCGGCGTGGCGTAAGGTCGCCCCGGGAAATCCTCGGCCAGGGCGATTCGTTCGTCGACCTGGATCCGGTAATGTTTCGTGCCCAAACGTTCGGCCGCTCGTTCGAGGATCGGGCCGATCCGCTGATAGATGCCCAGGCTGAAAACTTCGGCGGATAGGACGTCGTCGTATCGGTCGAGAATCAGGCCGCTCAGTCCGTCCGCCTCGGCGTGTACGACCCGGTACGCATTGGTGGTCTCTTCGAGCTTCAGGAGATCGCGACGAAGGGAGATCGCCTGATCGAGGCGGTGTTCCCAGAATGCCGGCCCGGGAGCCTCGACCCCACCCGTCAAGATTCGGAGGTTGATCTGCGACCGGGCATTCCAGAGGCCGAAGCCGATGGGCAGCCCGTCGCGATCGACAACCCGGACCATGTCGCCGTCCCGAGGGCGGACCGGGCCCACCGGCCCGATGATCATCTTTCGGTAGACGAACGGATGGAGACCGGACGATCGGACGGCGACCGTCGGGAGCGATGGTGGAGCTTCAAGCGACCGATCGGGGACTTCGTCCATAGGCGCGAGGGGAGGCTCGGGCTCGGGACGCGGGGGAGGTCCCGGTCGATCGGGCGGGCGAAATGAGCGAGGCGGCCGGGGTGGTTCAGGCCTCATCATCATCGGCCTCGTCATCGCCATCCAACGCCCCCGGCTCATTTCGGGCCAGCCGACGGAGGCGGACCAGCAGGGCCGTCGCATAACGTTGGACCGCGAGTTGTCGAGTCATGACCGGTTCGGTGGCGGCATCGACGGGGATCTCGGCCAGCATCCGGTGGGCTTTCGCCAGGCCTTCCCATCCCGCCTTGAGGATCCGAGCAGAATCGACCTCGCCGCCGGATTCTCGGGCCAGTCGGAGGAGTTGTCGGACTTTCTTCAGGCCGGCCTGAGCCTGCTGGAGATTGCGGAGGGCGGTACCGGGGCTCATGGCGGCCATGTCGTGTCGTGCTGCCTCGCTTCAGAAGTTTTCTATCGTGTCGGACGACCAGTCGATATCATAATCGAAAGTCCGCCCGCTGGTCCAACGCAGTCCCTGGAACGGAGCCGAACGATGAGCGAGCCCGACGAGGGAGATGTCGCCGTGGACGAGCCAATCGTCACGACGCGGACGGCTCCCAAGGAGCGGACCGACTCAACCACCAAGACGCGTCGTCAGTCTCCCTACCACGTAATCATCCTCAACGACGAGGAGCATACCTTCGAGTATGTGATCGAATTGTTGGTCAAGATCTTCGGCCACTCGCTGACCAATGCCGAACATCTGACCTGGCGGGTCCACAACTCGGGTCGAGCGATCGTGATGACGACCCACAAGGAACTGGCCGAATTGAAGTGCGACCAGGTCCTCTCGTATGGGCCGGACCCTCGGATGAGCATCTCCAAGGGTCCGATCGGTTGTTACATCGAGCCCGCACCGACGGATTGAGGGGTCGACCCCGGCAAGGCCACCGATGCAACGTAATCCTTGATTTCGTCGAATGAGTCCTCGCCGATCTGCTTTACCTCATTCATGGTCAGTCCTAGTGCCTCGCCGCCGATCTTCAGGGCGAGGAAATCTTCCGCCAGGCCGAGCAGTGGGCTAGGCAGGCCCAGGACGGTGGCCAGGACCCCCCTGACGCGAGGGGCCAGGGCCGCCACTCCGGCAGCGACCGCAGCCCCCATCGGGGCGGCCCACTGATCCTCGACTCCTTCACGTGCCATCACCTGATGTGCGACATAGGCTCCCGCCGCAGCCCGAGGCAGCATGGCGGGGAGTGATGCGCGACTGGGAATGCCGGGGATCTTGTCGACCGCCATTTCACCCATTGCGGCCATGGCCCACGCCTTCCGGTTCGGCCGATCGTACGCCGCTTCCATCAGGGCCATCCCGAACGTCGATCTAAGGCCGGTCACCACGGCCAGGCGCATGGCCCTTTCGAACGCCCGCTTCGAATTGTTCATCGTCGTCAGAACTCCCCCGGATCGATCAAACATTCTCTGCCCCGGAGATCTCCCGGAACCTGCTGAATCGGTTATGCTTGCAAGATCGGGGCCGAGACCACTTCTCGGATCGAAATAGCTGGCGTGATCCAAGCGCCTGGATCCGGATTCTGACAGCCTTTCAGGCCAGGTCGTCGTGCCCATAGCCCGAACCCGTTGGCTTGGTCCCTGGATAAAACCCATAATAGGCCAGGACATCGGGGCGGGAAGTGACATACAGGACCCCGATGGCATAGGCGATCCCGGTCCATGAATTGGGGGCGGTCCCGACCGAGGCCAGCAACGCCACGGCATCCAGAGCCAGGCTGATCCAGGCCCAGAGGCGATGCAAATGAATCCCGCCCGGGTCGTCGTGGATCGTCTTCCATCCGGCCAGGAATAACAGGATTGAGAGAAACGACGAAGCAGTCAGCCAGAGGACCGCGAGGACGACGACGAAAGTCCCGACCGCTCCCGCGAGTGGACCCAGGAGCCAGCTACCGGCGCCGACCAGCAGTAAGGCGAGGACCGCTCCTACTGAGCCAATCAGAGTGACCGAGGACCAGATCAGGCTCACGATCCCGATGAACGTCAGGAGTCCGGGTCGAGAGTAGCGGGGGGGATGCATCGACGGGCAACTCCTCAAGATCAGTGCGATCCCTCGGCGGCGATGGCCGCGGGCACGCCGGTCGTGATGTCGGGGTAAGTTAAATTCACACCAAGCGCATCACGCATCCGGCGATTCGATACACGTTTGTTCGATTCTTCCCGTCTCGCTTCGGGACTACCGGGGCGCGGTAACTCGAACCGAGGGGCTTGTGCCTGGAGTGATTCGGCGGCTAAAGCGTAAAATTCCGATCGAGGGACGGGACGGTCGTCCGAGACGATGTAAAGTGACCCGGGGAGACCCCGATCCAGCGCGGCAACCGTGGCATTGGCGGCATCTTGGATATGAATCAGGTTGAGCCATTTGTCCGGATCTCCCAGGATCGGCTCTCCACGGAGAAGTCCCTCACGCCTCATGATCCGACCTGGGCCATAAAGCCCCGAAAAGCGAAGAATCGTCGAGGGAAGTCCTGACTTCTCGTACGAACGGACCACTGACTCGGCTTCCAGGCAGGACCGGCCAGATTCCGTCCGAGGATCGACGGCGGATTTTTCATCGACCCAGTCGCCGTCATCCTGGCCGTAGACGCCGGTGGAGCCGGCATAAACGAGCTTGCCGGTCCGGTCCATGAGTCGCCCCAGGGCATGGCGGAGTCCGTCCACATACACAGTCCGGATCGGGACGCCGAGAGTCCGGTCGAACCCGACGCAATACAGTGTGCGGTCGGCCTGAGGCAGGCCGTCCAGCGAGCCGGGTTCGAGGACGTCGGCCAGGACGGCCTCGATCCCCCAACTCGCGAGTTCCGGGCTTCTTTCCGGCTTTCGGGACGTCCCGAAAACGCGTTCGCCTCGATCTCGGAGAAGTCGACCGACTCGCCGACCAAGGTATCCGCAACCAACAATCAAAGTAGTGGTCCGGCTCAAGAGATGTGCCCCCCTGCCTGCCTGGGCTCGTCGGTCAACGACGATGGGGGGCGCTCGTCGAGAGGCGAGCCCGAGTCGAGGTAATTCTGGAGCAGGATCCGAGCGGCCAACATATCCCGCTTGTCCTTTCGGTTCCGAAGCTTGACCCCCGCCGATCGTAAGACATCCTCGGCGTCGACGCTCGTATAACGCTCGTCGAAGTAGACGACGGGAAGATCGGAGATGCTCGCGAGCCAGGCACCCCAACGGCGCGCCTGAGCCGAAGACTCGCTCTCTGTCCCCCGAGTATGGAGCGGCAAACCGATCACGATCCGGTCGACATCATGCTCGCGGATGAGTGCTCGATAATGGGCAGCGTCAAGGTCGGGCCGCCGACGCTCGTACACTTCCAACGGAGTGGCGATCGAATGACCGGGATCGCTGACCGCGGCTCCGACCCTTCGAGTCCCGTAGTCTAACCCGAGGATGCGCGTCATCGGAACCTGGTTCGCCATCAGAGGACCGAGCCATATCCGGCCTTGTCCAGTCCCTCGACGAGCGATTTGAGCTGGTCGAGCCGATCGATCCGGGCGACCAGGGTCGCTCCACCGGATTGGACGATGACCATGTCCTCGACTCCTAGGGTGGCAACCAGGCCCCCGTCGTCCGATATGATGATGCTATTCGAAGTAGCGACCGGGTGGACGGGACCCTGGATCGTATTGCCATTAACGTCGGAGGGTACCAACTCGGTCAAGGCCCGCCAGTCCCCCACGTCGTTCCAGTCGTAGATGACTTCCAGGACTCGGACGTTGGGGGCTTTCTCCATCACGGCCTTGTCGATCGGGACCTTCTCCATCGCCGGGTATTCGCGAGCGATGACCCGGGCCTCGTCGGAAGTGCCCAAGGCCGCGCGTACCCGACCCAACGCCTCGGACAACTGAGGGCGGTGGTTGGCGAGCGCGTCGAGGATCGCGCGAGCCCTCCAGACGAAGATTCCCGCATTCCAGGCGAAGCGTCCTTCGGCCACGAAACGCTCCGCCGTGGCACGGTCGGGCTTCTCGCGGAACTGGACGACTTTATGAAGTGCGATACCGCGTGGGGAACCCATGGACTCGCCGCGCTCGATGTAGCCATAACCCGTCTCGGGACGAGTCGGCTTGATGCCGAACGTAACGAAGGCCGAATCGTCGTCGTCGATCACCGCGATCGCCGCCTGGACGGTCTCTCGGAACTTCTCAGGTGGCGCGATCACGTGGTCGGCCGGCATGACGATCATCGTGCCGTCGGGATCCTGCCTCGCGATGATGGAGGCCGCGAAGCCGACACAGGCCGCCGTATCGCGCGGGCAAGGTTCGGCAACGACGTTAGACGTAGGCAGGTTGGGTAACTGGGCGCGGACGGCCGCCGCTTGATCGGCTCCGGTGATGATCCAGGTTCGCTCCGGAGAAACGAGCGGTGCGATCCGGTCGACCGTCTGCTGGATCATCGTCGAGTCGCCGTAAAGGCGGAGGAGTTGCTTGGGACGGTCGCGGCGGCTCTTGGGCCAGAACCGGGTGCCGCTGCCTCCGGCCATGATGACGGCGTGGAGCATGAGACTTCGGATTCCTTCGATGAACGGGGGACCCAGAGGAGGGAGATCATCCGCAAAGGCCGTCACTTCAGATAGATCGGCTCCTCGACGACCAATCCGGGCGAGAGCTTCGATTTCAATTCCGAGGCGTCTAAGGCGTAGAGCGGGCTGATCTCGATGCCAAAGGGGACCGACCCGTCGGACCGTCGGGTTACCTGGGCCCCGGCCGCCTCGAGCCAGTCGGCGAACTGATCGCTCATCCTCTGGCGGACCGACGCGGGGGAGTCTGGCCCGGTGGCGTTCTTGAGTGGCTCGAACTCGACCGAGCGATCGGTCTCGACCATGGCGGATCGTTCGGCCATGGGCAAGGCATCGAAGATGAATCGCTCGAACTTGACGGCATTGGGCGAGTCGGGCCTGGAGATCTCGCCGTTGGAATCCACGAAGGAGACCTTCTTGAAGGCCCGGTGGAACGGCAACTTGGCATCTCCGTCGACCAGTCGCTCGATGAACGTACGTTCGAGGGCATGAACAGCGATGCTACCAGCCCAGAGTTGAAGGCTTCCGTCGGGCTCGCGAAGCTCGGCCAACTCGGCCGGAAGGTCGGAATATTCGATGACTCGAGAGCGACCATCGACCTTGACGACAACGCCAAGTTTCTCGTCGGGGGCGACCTTCTCGATCACCTTGAAAGACAGCTCTGAATCGGCCTGGCGGTGGAGGCCCAGGAATGCCGGGTCGGCGATCCGGACCATCGGGTTGTCGACTTGGAAGTAGAAGATCGTCCGGACACCCAGCTCCTTCATCTCGGCGAGGCAGCTCGGGCGGTCGGCCTCCGGCGTTGCCAGCGCGTAGAGCGTGCCTCCATGGCCGTCGGGGCTCAGAGCGACTTGGCCCTTGGCGGCCAACAGAATCTTGCCGGTTTCTCGATCCACTGCGGGCATCTGACCCTGGACGAAAAATCGGACGTGGGCCAGTCCGAAATTCCCGTTCTCCTCGAAGTACTGAGTCGTCGTCGAGTGGTTCTCGGGACTGGTCATGATGTACAGCGGGATCGTTCGACCATATCGATTTGAAAGCGCGACGATCTTCTCGGCGTGGATCTGGAATAGGCTAGCGGCGGAGACAGGCCCGATCGGATAGGTCCCCTTGGGGCCTTCGAACCCCAGGCGAGTCCCCGACCCGCCCGCGACGATCAGTACCGCGACTTCTCCGGCCGAGAGCGCGATTTCTCCGAGTTCCGCGGCATGACGACGGGTTACGCGCTCGCCATCGGTCCTCGGGAGCCGATCGACCTCGACGGGTCGCACCTTCGAAGACTCGGGGGCCGCCTCGTCCTTGACGAGCTGGTGGAAAAGTTCGTCGATTTGGGCCAGATCGATCGCTCCGACCTCGGCGGTCAGTCGATCACGGGCGGCTTCGTCGAGGTCGGACCACCAACGGAGGAGATGCTCTTGCCCATGTTGTGTGAGTCGGGCGGAGAGCGAGGGGTCGGGAGGCATCGCGGCTCGGCTCCTGTCGCGACGAACAATCAAAACTCCAATGTCAGGCCATCGTAGGCCAAAGCCACGCGCGGGGGCAAGGTGGCCTCCGTCGGGCCGTGATCGAAACTGTGAGAAAGATGGGTGAGATAGGCCATCTTGGGGCGAACCCGCTCGATCGCCCCCAGGGCTTGTTCCAGGTTGAAATGAGTCGGGTGGGGTTCGGGCCTCAGGGCGTCCAGGATCAGGGTGTCGAGGCCTTCCAGGAGCGGCCAGCTCGCTTCAGGGATGCGGCTGACATCTGTACAGTAAGCCAGGTTGCCGATCCGGAAGCCCAGAACCTGGAATCGACCATGATCCAATCGGATGGGGATGATGGTCTGTCCGAGGACCTCGAACGGGGCATCGGGGCCAATTCGCCGAAACTCGATCTTGGGAACTCCTCCTGTCGGGATCGATAGGGATCGCTGCTCGAAGGCATAGTGGAAAACCCGACGAATTGTCTCTTCGGTTTCCTGCTCGCAATAGATCGGGACCGGCCCACCGATGGAGTGCGGGAAAGTCCGGGCGTCGTCGAGCCCGAACAGGTGGTCGGCGTGATGGTGAGTGAAGGCGATGGCGTGGACGTGGCGAATTCGCTCCCGGAGCAGCTGAAGTCGCATCTCGGGAGAGGTGTCGATCAGGAGATTGCCGAGCGGGAACTTCGCCAGGACGCTGCATCGGGTCCGATGATTCTTCGGGTTTTCCGAGCCGCAGACTGAGCAATCGCAGCCGAGGACCGGAACTCCGGTGGATGTTCCGCTACCCAGAATCACGAGTTTCCGAGGGATCGAACCCTTGAAATCCTCCACCAAGTCCCCGACCCCCATTCGACCTTGAATCGTTGATCCCGAGCGTGAGCGCCCACCCTGGCTAATCGTACCCGGGTTGGGGCAACACGGCGACGGGTATCCTGATGAAGCAAGGGCCTCGAAGAGCCTCGACCCGGTCTCGTCGGCCTGCACTCTTCGGGCGAGGGTCGACCAGTTGGCCGTCCTATTCCTCGTGGGACGAGGTTTCGGGCTCCGGTCGATCGACTTGACCGATCCCCGGCGTTTGAAGTAAGATCCTCGATAGAATCAACTTATAGCGGACAGACAGGATCACCGGAGCGAGGCGTAACCGGCAATGGAACTGCTCAGCGATATTTGGGATAAGACGACCGACACGGCCAACGCGTTGACCGAAGCTGTCTCGGATGGGTTGATGCGGCTGTTCGGTAACTCGAACGAGCGGCAGATCCGTCGGATGCGTCCGATCGTCGCCCGGATCAACGAGTTGGAGCCGGGGCTCCAGAATCTGACCGATGAGCAACTGAGTGGCAAGACGGTCGAGTTCCGCGAACGACTCGCCCAGGGATCGACGCTCGATGACATCCTTCCCGAAGCCTTCGCGGTCTGCCGGGAGGGGGGACGTCGGTTCCTCAAGATGCGTCATTACGACGTCCAGCTCATGGGCGGGATGGTCCTCCACGGCGGGAACATCGCCGAGATGGTCACCGGTGAAGGGAAGACCCTGGTGGCCACCCTAGCCGCTTATCTGAACGCCATCGAGGGCAACGGCGTTCACGTCGTGACCGTGAACGATTACCTGGCTCGCCGCGATGCCGAATGGATGAGCCCCCTCTACAATGGCCTGGGTCTGACCGTCGGCGCGATCCAGTCGGACATGGACGCGGCCGAGCGGCAAGACGTCTACGGTCGGGACATCACCTACGGGACCAACAACGAGTTCGGCTTCGATTATCTCCGCGATAACATGAAGCCCTCTCGCGAGATGCAAGCCCAGGGCCCCCTCAACTACGCGATCATCGACGAAGTCGACTCGATCCTGATCGATGAGGCCCGGACCCCTCTGATCATCTCCGGTCCCGCCTTCGACGATGTTCGAAAGTATGCCGAGGCCGATCGGATCGCCCGACTCCTCAAGAATGTCGTCCACTTCGAGGTGAAGGAAAAAGAGCGGACGGCGCACCTCAATGACGACGGGGTCCGCGAGGCCGAGCGGATTGCCGGGGTCGAGAGCTTCTACACTCCCGGCAACATGGAATGGCCTCACCTCATCGACAACGCCCTGAAGGCCCACCATCTCTACCGAAAAGATCGCGACTATGTCGTGATGAATGGCGAGATCGTGATCGTCGACGAGTTCACCGGCCGACTCATGACCGGTCGCCAATGGTCCGACGGCTTGCACCAGGCCGTCGAGGCCAAGGAGCGCGTCCGGATCAAGGAAGAGAACCAGACTCTCGCGACGATCACCCTGCAGAACTTCTTCAAGCTCTACAAGAAGCTCTCGGGGATGACCGGCACGGCGATGACCGAAGCCAACGAGTTCTGGAAGGTCTACAAACTCGACGTTGTGGCAATCCCGACCAATCGGGGCCTGACCCGACAGAGCTACCCCGACGTCATCTACCGGACCGACCGCGAGAAATACCAGTCGATCCTGGACGAACTTCGAGAGGTCCACGCGACCGGCCGCCCGATCCTGGTGGGTACCACCTCGATCGAGAAGTCGGAGCTGATCTCCGATATGCTGACTAAATACGGGATCAAGCATCAGGTCCTCAACGCCAAGTTCCACGAGCAAGAGGCCGAGATCGTCGCCCAGGCGGGTCGCAAGGCCTGGGTCACGATCGCCACTAACATGGCCGGTCGCGGGACCGACATTATCCTCGGCGGCAACCCCGAGTTCATGGCCTGGGCCGACCTGAAACACCTGAAGGACGAAGACGGCCAGATCCTGTATCCGACCCGGCTCGAAGTTCCGAAGGAAGTCTGGGAGGCGGCCGTCGGGAAATATGAGCCGACGATGAAGGCCGAAGGGCGCGAGGTTGCCGAGATCGGCGGCCTGCACATCATCGGGACCGAGCGTCACGAGAGCCGGCGGATCGACAACCAGCTCCGAGGGCGTTCCGGTCGTCAGGGCGACCCGGGATCTTCCCGGTTCTTCCTCTCGCTCGAAGACGACCTGATGCGGAAGTTCGCCGGCGAGTGGGTCTCCAACGTCCTGGCCCGGCTCGGGATGGAGGACGGCGAAGCGATCGAAAGCAAGATGGTCTCTCGGCGGATCGAGGGGGCTCAGAAGAAAGTTGAAGAACGCAACTTCGACTCGCGAAAGAACTTGCTCGAATACGATGAAGTGATGGACGAGCAGCGGAAGCGGGTCTACTCGTTCCGTCAAAAGCTCCTTGATGGCGATCCGGCCAAGGATGCCATCCTGGGCATGATCGACAATCAGATTCGAGAGGCCGCCGACCGATTCCTGGCCGACGATTATGGTGCCGCAAGCTTTGCCGAGTGGTCCGGGCAGCGGCTGGGAGTCGAATTGACGGCTCGTGCCTTCAAGGGAATGGCCTTCGAGGATGCCGTGGAAGCCGCCAGGCATGAGGCCGAAAATCAGGCCGGAAGCTTAATTGCGGAGGCGATCGAAGAAAACCTCCCCTCCGACGCCGAGACCAGTGAGTACAACTGGGTCGCCCTGGCGGCCTGGTTCAACGCCAGGTACGGGACCACCCTCAAGGACCGCGACCTTCGAAAGTATATGAAGTCCGAGGGGGACGAAACGGTCCTCGATCGGATGGGACTCGAGGACTCCCTGGTCGACAAGGCCAAGGCGACCATCGAGGCGTTCGACCTGGCTCCTTCGCAGGAATTCCTCCAGGAGGACTGGGGGCGTCGGACCCTGGCCGGTTGGACTCACCACAAGTTCGGGTTGGCGATCGATCCGGCGACCTGGGCGAAGCTGGGCAAGGCCGAGATCGTCCGAACGCTCCAGGCTCAGGCTCGCGAACTCTACGCTCGAAAAGAGGCCGAGTTCCCCGTTCGGGTCGGTTTGACCAAGTTCCTGGCCGAGCGTTCGCAGGGCCAGCAGAGCCCTCGGTACGATCGCGATGGCCTGGCCGCCTGGGCGACAGATCGGTTCGGGGTCTATATCGACCCCGAGGAGATCCGATCCAAACTCCGTCCCGAGATCGAGACCCTCCTCCTGGACGTCGCTCACCGCGAATACCCCGGGGGGAGGCTTGCCCAGGAGATCGATCGGCGAATCCTGGAGGTTTATGGTCCCGAAGAGACCGAACGTCCGGTCGACTCCAAGTCCGCCGAAGATCTGGCGAATTGGGCCCGTGCGGAATTCGGGGCGGAGGTCACGGGCGAGACTCTGGTCGGCGTTGGCCGGAATGAGGCTCGTCGTCGGCTGATCGATGCCCTCGACGACCGGCATCGTCCCGAAATGCGTGAAATGGAGAAGGTCCTGGTCCTCCAGATCCTCGATCAGAGCTGGATGGAACACCTCCGGACGATGGACCATCTTCGCTCCTCGGTCGGGCTCCGAGGCTATGCCCAGGTCGACCCGAAGGTGGAATACAAGCGGGAGGGGATGAAGATCTTCGAGGAAATGTGGTCGGGCGTCTCCGATAGGGTGACCGACCTCGTCTTCCGGATGGAGCAACTCGATCCCGACTTCCTGAGCTACCTCGGCTCCCGATGGCAGCTCGACCGGGCCCAGGCGATTCACCAGGCCCCCGAGCCCGAACCCGCCGCCGTGGCCGGGGGCGGCGTCCGCGCCCAGCAGGATGCGGCGATCGCGGCCAGCCAACAATCGGCCGAAACCAAGCGAGAACCGGTCCGCAACCTCGGCAAGAAAGTCGGCCGGAACGATCCATGCCCGTGCGGGTCTGGTAAAAAATTCAAATCTTGCTGCATGCACAAGGAAGCCGCGGCCGATCCCTTCTAAAATGGGATGATTCGGTCGGATTTCCTGAAATATTTCGATTGCCCTCGCGAACCCCCCGATTCTCCGGGGGGTTTTTCGTAAATGATCGGGAATTTGCCGATGAATTCGGTAGTTACGACGTCAAGCCCGGTCGGATCTCGATAACGGCCGTCGAATCAGTATTTCTCGATACAAGATCGATTCTGACGAATGCCATTCCAAGTCGGGCACGACGGTTGCCTTTGGAAGGCGAGATCGACGAAGTGACCCGCGGACCGGACGCGACGATCGCGTCTCGGGGTTCCAGGATGAGCCCCCGGCTACCCGGGTCAGGGAAAGGATTCCCCGATGCCCTGTTTGCTCAACTTGATCTACGCGACGCTCCTGGCGGCCTGCTCACCCCTGCTGCTCTACCGATCGATCCGGACCGGACGATATCGGGAAGGCTGGGCTGAGAAGTTCTTGGGCCGCTCGCCCCACCGGATCGGCGACCGTCCCTGCATCTGGTTTCACGCGGTGAGTGTCGGCGAAGTCCTCCTGCTCAGGCCGATCCTCCAGGAGATGTCCCGAAGAAGGCCGGGTTGGGAAGTGGTCATTTCCACGACCACTCGGACCGGGCTGGCCATTGCGAGGCAGAACTATCCGGACCTCGTGACGTTTTACGCCCCGCTGGATTTTTCGTGGGCGGTCCGAAGGGCGGTGGCTAGGGTCCGTCCGACCGTCCTGGCGTTGGTCGAGCTGGAACTCTGGCCCAATCTGGTTCGATCGGTGAAAGCCTGCGGCGGACGGGTGGCCATCGTCAACGGGCGACTAAGCTCGAGGAGTCATAAGGGCTATCGGAAGCTCCGCGGCCCCCTGGGGCCGACCCTTCGGAGGATCGATACGGTGGCGGCCCAGAACGACGAATATGCCGAGCGATTCGTCGATCTCGGAGTCCCGAAAGGCCGTGTCCGCGTCACGGGTTCGGTCAAGTTTGATGGGTTGGAATCGGATCGGTCGAATCCGAGGACGGTCGCCCTCCGGAAAGTGCTCGGGTTGGCTCCTGAGGAGCTGATCTTCGTGGCCGGCAGCACGATGGAGGGGGAGGAGGAAGCCGCCCTGGACGCTTTCCGGGAGGCACGCCGCCAGCATCCCCGGCTCCGTCTCATCCTCGTGCCTCGTCATCCCGATCGCTTCGACCGAGTCGCGGCCATGGTCGAGTCGCACGGTGAGAAGGTACTCCGCCGGAGCGAGTGCCCAGAATCCGCTCACCCGATTCCACGAGGCCAGTTTGCCCCGGTGATCCTGGTCGATTCGGTCGGGGAACTCTCGGCCATCTGGGGGCTGGCAGACGTGGCGTTCGTCGGCGGGAGCCTGCTTCCCGGCCGGGGTGGTCAGAACATGATGGAGCCGGCCGCGTTTGGCGCGGCGGTCTTGATCGGCCCGTACACGTCCAACTTCCGGTCGGTCGTCGAGCAACTCCTGAGTTGCGGCGGGGCGATAATCGTCAGGAGTCGTGCCCAGCTGACCGAGGCCCTGCTGGAAGACCTCGATGATCCGGAAGCGGCGACGGCTCGTGGTCTCGCGGCCAGCCGGTACGTCCTCGCCCAGGATGGGGCGTCGGGCCGCACCTTCACCGAGCTCGATCGACTGGTCGAAATGGCCGCCGCTTAAAATACACCTTGATTGCAATCGCCGCATCCTCAATACTCCCCAGGAGTGCCGGGCTTGCCGATCGTCGGCCAGTCCGGCCGGATCGGCCTCCCCGGTCACTACTCGGGCCGTGGTTCGGGGGGCACGGACGATTACATGTGCTTTGGGAGATCGACATGAGCGAGCAGAACCCGGCCGAGGGGCAACCCCAGGCTCAGCAGCAGACCGAGGTCCACGTCGATGACACCGGCGCGCTGCCCTCGTACTCGAACTTCTGCCGGGTCACCGCGACCCCGGAAGAGGTGATCCTCGACTTCGGCCTGAACCCCCAGCCGTTCGCGACCGGTCGTCAGGACGTCAAGGCGAACCAGCGGATCGTCATGAACTTCTACACGTCCAAGCGGCTCCTGACCGCCCTGGGGATGACGATCCAGCGACACGAGTCGACGTTCGGATCGATCGAGCTCGACGTCCGTCGCCGGGCCGGGGGCCAGCAAGCGGGTGCCCGTCCTTCGGGACCTCAAGGGGTGGTCGAGTAATCTGACGCTCCGATCTTCGAGGCGTCCCGAGTCCAGGCATGGACTCGGGACGCCTTCTTCATGCGCCAACCAACCAATTTCACCCCGTCAATCCGCATTTCGTGCCTTTCTGTCATCTCCTGTCGCGATTCTTCCGATCCTGAGTGGTATGACGAGCGTTTCCGCAGAGCTGGTCGTGCCGGCCTCGCGGAGAATCCGGATCATTCGGCTCAACGGGAACCTCCGGTCGCGCCGATACCTGTGACGCCGGGCGCCTCGGCCTCGGTTCAGGATGGACGAGTCTAGGCTTAGGAGATGATGGAATGTCTCACCCTTCCCGATCCCGGCCCAGTGGCCCGGCGCAACGGCGGCCTCGCGGTGCCAAGATCGAGGCGATCACCCCGCTGGAAGAGCGTAAGCTCCTGGCGCCCGTCGTCTCGATCGGACCACAGACGGCGGTCTTCACCCCGTTTGCGACCCAACCGACGACCCAGAATCTGGGGACGATCACCGTCACCAATACCCTCCCGTCCCAGACCGGGGCGGTGAATCCGCTGGCTGCCTTCCCGGAGGCCGCGGCGATCACCTCGGTCTCCGAACTGACCCCCTCCACCTCATTCGGCGGCGACATCGTCCGGATCAGGGCCGGTCAGGGTGGCGACTTCGGCAGCGTGCTCTACGCGATCTCGCGAGGAGCGGGCGGCAACGCATCCCAGGGGGCGATCAATCGGCCGGGGGTGATCTACCGGGTCGATCCGGCTTCGGGCAAGGCGTCGGTCTTCTTCGACCTCAACACCGTGATCCCGCAGCTCGACCCCACCCAGACGAGCGCCGCCAATGGCCTGGCCTCCTCGACCGGGCTGACCAACTGGTATGACATCACCTTCGATCCCGAGGGCTACTTCGACGGCAAGCCGTCCATGTTCGTCTCCTCGGTCGACTCGGCCAACGTGGCCAAGAACGCGATCTATCGGATTGCCCCCGACGGGACTTTCATGGGGGTCTATACCGCCTTCTCGGCGGTGAATGACGGATCGGCCACCCTGGCGTTCAACCCGAGCGCGATCCTCGTCCCGCCGCCCGAGCAGCAGACTTACCTCCGGGGCCTGATCTCCGGGACCGGGTCGGGATCGTTCACCAATCTGGGCCTCGGCGGTGCCACCAATAACGGGGCTGGCAGTGTTGCTCCGAACACCACCTCCTTCGCCGCCCTCTATTTCGACTCCAACCAATTTCGTAACGGGACCCCGATTAGCAGCACCACGACCCTGCCTGCTGGCGTCAAGCAAACAGGCCTGACGCTCGGGCCGCAGGTCGGGTTGACGGCAGCCAATCCGGATTACGTCGCCGCGGGCGGTAGCCTGGTCTACGACGCCTTCGCCGACTTCGGCGTGCCCGCCTTCCCGCCGGGGACCGGGAACCCCTTCCCCGCCTCGCCGGGCGTCAGCGGCGTCCAGGGTATCGGTGGTGATGTCCTGATCAACCTGGGTTTCGACCCCAATGCCTTCGCTAATACTCAGGCCAACCCGACCCCGACCATCGACCTCTATCCGGTCGCGACCACCGACTTCCGTCGCTTCCAGGATGTGGCGTTTGACCAGTACGGCTACTTCTCGCAAGGCTTGCCCCTGAGTTCCACCACCACCACCACCACGACCGGAGGTGGGGCGGGTTCGGGCAACACCGGCACGACCGGCGGGACCGGCACGGTCGGTACCGGAACTCTCGGTGCCCCGGTTTATGCCGGAAGCCTCTTCGCGGCCGACCTCGCGACCGGCCTGGCCGTCTCGGTGGCCATCCCAGGTGCACCCGCAGGGACGCCTCCCCTCTTGATTCCGGTTCAGGGTCCGGGGGTGGGTGGTGTGTCGAATTTCGATCCCACCACGAATGACCTGAGCTACATCGCACCGGGCGGGACGGGTAGCGGGCCGTCCGGCTTCATCGGGTCCGACCCGATCGGCGGCGGTCGAATCGTCCGGATCGACCAGTTCGGCCGAGTCTCGAACTTCGCCACCGGCTTCAACACCTCGAATGCCTTCGATGCCACCTCGTTCCAGAATTCCAGCCTTAGCATCACCTTCTCCCCCGATGGCACGACGCTCTATGCCTCGGACAACGATGGGATCTGGCAGTTCAAGACCACGGCTAGCCTGGCCGGGTCGTCCTCGGGCTCGCTGATCGGCCTGAATGACCTTCGGACCCTGGGCGTCCCCTACGACGGGCGAAACAGCGCGGTCCATGTGATTGATACCGGGGTCGACGCGTCGAACGCCAGCTTCCGAGGGCGAGTCTCTCCGGGTATCAGCACTTCGATCCCCGGCGGGACCGGAAACGACGACTTCGCTCCCGGGATCAATGGGGGCGGGACCGGGACCGGGACAGGTGGAGGGACCGGGACAGGTGGAGGAACCGGGACCGGCGGGACAGGAGGAACCGGCGGGACCGGTGGGACCGGGGGTTCGGCCCTCACCCTGAATGCCAATGGCCACGGAACTCCCGTTGCCGGCATCATCGCCCAGTTCGTGCCGCAGGCCACTTTGAACCCAATTAATGTCTTCGAGCCGTTCGTGGCTCCCGCCGGTGGGACAACGACCGGTGGTGGTGGCGGGACCGGTGGCGGTGGAGGGACCGGGGGTGGTGGGACCGGCGGAACCACGGGTGGGGGAGGAACGACCTCCTTCGCATCGAACGCCTCGGCGACCACCAATTCTCTGTTCGCCGGATTCCAGTACGCGACCAGTAATCCTTATGTCAAGGATCCGATCCGGCCTGAGAATCAGGACCGAGTGATCGCGGCCAGCCTGGCTTTCGGAACGACGCAGACGTTCGAGACCGAGCAGACGGCTTACAGGGCATATCCGCAGATCGTCATCGCCTTCAAGAACCAGCTCAATAAGTTCCTCAAGGCGGGGATTGCCCCAATCGCGGCCTCCGGCCAGTTCGGAGCTACCAACGGCGCCCTCAGTGGCACGACTGGTGGCGGGACCGGTGGCGGCGGGACCGGTGGCGGCGGCGGGACCGGTGGCGGCGGCGGGACCGGTGGCGGCGGCGGGACCGGTGGCGGCGGCGGGACCGGTGGCGGCGGGACTGGCGGCGGGACCGGTGGAGGAACGACCACGGGTGGTGGAGCCTCGGCTGGCGTCACGATCCCGGGTCGCGGAGCCTCGAACAACGCCGAGGATCCTTCCGTCGGCGATGTGAATGGGATGTCGCTCCCGGCGATCCTGAACGAAGTCATCTCGGTCACTGGAAGCTATCCGTTCGTCTATCAGGCGAGCGCCAGCACACCACCGACCGATCCGGCTCAGAGTATCGTCGGACGTATCCCCGGCCCTGTTCTGATCTTCGGGAATACGGTCAGCACACCAGGCTCGCTCGGCGACGCCGGAAGCAATGCCAACGGAAATGGCACTTCAACAACCGGTGGTACGGGTACGGGTACCGGGACTGGTACGGGTACCGGGACTGGTACGGGTACCGGGACTGGCACCGGGACCGGCTCGACCGGCAACAATCTCGGGCAGTTGACCGCAGCGGAAGGCGCTGGTGCCACGGCTGGCGGCGGGACCGGTGGCGGCGGCGGAACCGGTGGTGGCGGCGGCGGCGGCGGGACCGGTGGTGCGACCGGTGGAGGGCCAATCATCACCTTCACCGATCGGATCCTTGGCTCGGTCAATCGGAATTCGACGACCGACTTCGCCGCACCGGCGCTCGACGCCCCGACCTTCCGTCGGACCTTCGCCGGAGATGGGGCCGACAACTTGACCTTCCTTCAGGGTGGAACCTCGGTCTCCTCGGCGATCGTCACGGGTTCCTACGCCCTGGTCAGCTCGGCGCTCGATTACTGGGCGACCATCAGCAAGGCGGGGGTGACGAATTCGGCCTATCTGAACACCCCGATCGGGTCGACCGTCCTCAACTACGGATCGAACCAACTCTTCAACCCGAAGGCTTACAACAATCCGGACGGAATCAACGCCATCCTGGCCTACACGGCCGTCCCTGCGACCGACACCAACGACAATCTGACGATCGCCGGGCCACCGAACCTTCTCGGGACGACCGTCTCCCGGTCTTATGCCCGAGTGGACGTCGGGAATGCGATCGCCGCGATCGAAGGCAAGGTGGCTCTCGATTATCTGCTGTCGCACAAGACGTTCAATATCATCGATGCCAACCACGACAACCTGATCACCGCCCAGGAGATCCAGAACTTCGTGGACAGTGCCGCGACGACCGGTCAGACCGAGGCCGGGGCCATGGCCCGACTTCTCGGCGGGACGGCCCGATCGGCCCTGAATACGAGCTTCACAGCCGCCGCCGAGCAGCCCGATCAGCCTGATGTCCTTCAGCGTCGATTCAACTTCTTCGACTATGCCACCCACGGGCGTCTCCAGGGCTCGATCTCGATCGCTCAACTCAAGCTTCTCAACAAGTACATCCTGCCAACCCCAACGCAGTACACGATCACCGACCGACAGCGTGCCTCGCGGAATGGCTTCCTGATCGCCCCGACCGCGCAGCGTAACTTCAAGAATCTCCAGCATCTGGCACCCAAGTACGTCTTCGTGCCCAAGGGCAAGGTCCTCCCCTACAAGGGAACCTCTCCGGCCCAGTTCGGAGTCAACAACAACCTCAAGGCGAACAGCTCCGTCTCGCCGGTCTACACCCTGTTCGATGGCACCGCCCGGGCGGGAGTCGCCTCGAACAACAGCACCACCACCTCGCAAAGCCTCCCGGGTGGAAACCAGATCGCCGCGACGATCGACACCACGACCACGAGTGCGGCCGGTTCCACGATGGCGGACGCCGGAAGCACCTCATCGTCGAACTTGACGACTCGCGACCCGAACACTCTGCCCCTCTCGGGTCAGACGGGTAGTCCCGTGGCAACGCCCGTCGTCCCGGCTGTCGGGACGACCGTGACCACCACGCAGACGACGGTGACCTCGACGACCACCAACCCGGCTCAGTCCACCGCGACCGAGTCGAGCCTGGCATCCCAGCTGGCCGCGATCTTGGCCCCGAAGGCCCCGCAACCAGCCGCCTCCACCGCGACCGCTTCGACCGCCACGGTCTCCACGACCAAGGCTGTCCCCACGCCGTCGAAGGTGACCAAGAGTCTGCTCAATATCAAGTGATTCCAGGGTTTCACCCCCGGGTCGATCCCGAGATCGACCCGGGAAACCTGAGTCATCAAACGCTCGAGTTGCGAGACGGCCGGACCATCGCGGAGACGCGGGGTCCGGTCGTTCGTTTTTCCAATCAAAATCGCCGGAGCCGTTCGGCCATCTCCCGGAACTGGGTCGTCGGGTCGCGATCGGTCTCTGGCCAGACCGTCAGGAAGCCCCGATAGTTGATCTCCTCCAGCGCCCCCAGGTATTCCTCCCAATCGAGGGCTCCCGCCGGGAATCCCATCCCTCGGGGATTGGCGAGCGTGGGGCTCCGGGACGACCGCGAGGCATCATTCGCATAGGCATGTGCGACCCACGCCCCGAGCTCTCGGGTCGCCGCGACGGGGTCGATCCCCTGACGGAGCAGGCTCGACGGGTCGAGGCTGACGCAGAGCGAGGGGATCTCCAACTGGTCGAGGAAGGTGCCCAGGATCCCGCCCGGCTCGGTCCCGGTCTCGATCGCGAACCGGACGCCCCGATGGTCGGCTCGTCGGCCGAGTTCTCGGAGGGCGGTCGTGAAGGCTACGCGACGCGAGGCGTCGTCCTCGGGAGGAAGGCCCCCGACCCTTGCCAGGACCAGCCGGGTGCCCAACTCGTAGGCGAGGCTGAAAGCGCGTTCCGCCCGACTGAGCCGGTCTTCGAGTTGCTCAAGATTGTCGAAAGGTCGGCGAGTCGGGAGGTTCAACGCGATCAGGTCCAGCTCGACCGATCGGAGCATTTGTCGGAACTCGCGCCGTCCGGTCTCGGAGAGTCGGTCGGGAGCCAGGTCGCCCGCGGCGTCGACGATCACACCTCGGGCACCTGCCGATGCGGCCCCTCGGATCTGTTCCTTGATCGGACGCGAGGGGTCGAGCCGGAGCCCCAGCGGAGAACGGATCATCACCAAACCTACCCTTCAGGACCGAGACGATTTGCGGGTTACGCATGCCTTATGTTACGAATTGTAGCGATCGGCGGCCCGGATGACCGGACTATTGCCGAGGATCTCCGCCCGCTCCCGGGAGTTCGACGACTCGTGCCTCCTTCCGGCCCCAAGATTCTCCGCCGACCGATCGACCTTGATCCCGGACGGATGGCCTCCCGGATTGGATCCTGGGAAGGCCCAGCTCTGCTCGAAGGCGGCCCCGGACTTGGTATTCCGGGGCGATGGAGCATACTCGCGGCACGTCCTCGCCGGGTCTTCGAATCGTCGGAAGGCCAGGGCTTTCGATGGTCTGGGGGAAGTCTCGATCTCGGTAGCGATCGCGACGTCCTGGAAGGGCTGGCTGTCATCGCGGCCGAGTATGGACTGGGTGATCCCGGCGATCATCCCGAATCCGACCCTGCTCCATTTCAGGGGGGATTGATCGGTTACCTCGGCTACGACCTGGCTCCGAGCCTCGAAAGACTCCCTCGTCAGGCGGCCCCCGACTCTCGTCTCCCGTCCGTCCGGTTCGGCCTCTACGACACCTTTGTTCTGGTCGACCATCAGAGCGGATCCAGCGAACTCTGGGCGGTCGACCTCCTTGGCGAGGGGCCGGAGCGACTTGAAGAACGGTGGAATCACTGGCGTTCGGACCTGGTTGTCCCCGAACGGAACAGGCCGGTCCCGGTCCTGGGGCCTGCCAGACCCGACCGGGCTCGTCCTGAATACCTCGAAGCCGCCCGAAAGGTACTCGACTACATCCAGGCTGGCGACATTTATCAGGCCAACCTCTCGCAACGCTTCGTGGCTCGGGGACTGGTCGATCCGCTCGGACTCTATCTCAGGCTGAAGGCGATCAGTCCGGCCCCTTTCGCGACGTTCCTGGCCTGGGATGACCTGGCCCTGGTCGGTTCGAGCCCCGAATTGTTCTACCAGTCGGAGTCGGATCGGATCGCGACCCGTCCGATCAAGGGCACTCGCCCCCGATCGCTCGACCCGGAGGAGGACGCGAGGCTTGCCGAAGATCTCGTGTCCAGCATGAAGGATCGGGCCGAACTGACGATGATCGTCGACCTGGAGCGAAACGATCTCGGACGGGTCTGCCAGTTCGGTTCGGTCCGTGTTGCAGAACCTTGGAAGGTGGAAAGCTTCGAGGAGGTTCATCATCTGGTGGCCACGATCGAGGGGCGGCTCCGACCCGGGATCGGTCCTGTCGACGTGATTCGCTCCGTCTTTCCGGGCGGTTCCATCACAGGAGCCCCGAAAATCCGGGCCATGCAGATTATCGATGAGCTGGAGCCGAATCGTCGAAGTGCCTATACCGGGGCGGTCGGCTACCTCAGCCGGGGCGGTCGTGTGGCATTTAATATCGCGATTCGGACAATCCTCGTCGAAGGGGATCGAGTCAGCTTCCAGGTCGGTGGTGGGATCGTGGCCGATTCCGACCCCGAATCGGAATATGCCGAGACCCTCCACAAGGCCCGGGGGATGCTGAGGGCCCTCCAGAACTACCGGGAGGCCCGATGATCTGGTCCGCGGGCGAAATACTGCCAGACGATGGGCTGAAGATCAACGCGGCCGATCGGACGTTCGAGCATGGCCTGGGCCTCTTCGAAACGATGCGGACCTGGGCCCGACGACCGGTCTTCCTGGCTTCTCATCGATCGAGGATGCTGAAATCGGCAAAGCTCCTGCATCTGAGGATCGACCCCAGCCAATTGCCTTCCGAGCAAGATGTTGCTCGGTTGCTGGAAGCTGATGGTGTGGTGGAAGATCAAATTCTCAGGATGACCGCATCGGGGGGAACGGAGTCGGGTTCGACCGTCTGGATGAGATCCAGACCGCTCACAGGATTGCTCACTTCGCCCATCCGACTTGAACTCGGATCCTGGACGATCCATCACGACGATCCCCTCGCCCGGCACAAATCGCTGAATTACTGGGTCCGTCGGATGGCCCTTTTCCATGCAAACACTTTGGGTTTCGACGAAACGCTGGGATTGTCCGAACCTGGCCTTTATTGCGAAGGCAGTATATCGAACTTATTCGTGGTCCAGGATGGTGCGATCCTCACTGCTACGCTGGACAGCCCGATCATTCCGGGCTTGATGAGGGGGTTCGTGCTCGAATTGGCCCGAGAAATCGACCTCTCGACTCTGGAGGTTCCAGGGTTCTTGGGATCATCGATTCGGGCATCCGACGAAGTATTCCTCACGAATTCCGTCCGAGGGATCGTTCCCGTGGCACGAATTGAAGACCAACAATCGGACTTGTTTCGAGAATGGCCCGGAGTCGGTCCCCTGACTCGGTTATTGCAAATCCGGCTGTCGGAGCGACTGCTCCCGGGAGACACCCTGCCATGACCACCGTCAAGGATCTCGCCGACTGGATGGAAGAGTTCGCACCGCGTCGCCTGTCCGAATCATGGGACAATGTCGGGCTGCTCTGGGGTGATCCGGCCTCGGAAGTGTCTCGGGTCATGACCTGCCTGACGGTTTCGCCCCGAACCGCAGACGAGGCGATCGCCGAGAGAGCCGAGGCGATCGTCTCGCACCATCCGGTCCTCTTCAAGGCGGTGAAATCGATCCGCTCCGATCGGTTTAACGACGGTTTTTTATGGCGACTGGCCCGAGCCAATATTGCGATCCTGAGCCCCCATACGGCGTTCGACAATACCATCGGCGGGATCAACGATGGATTGGCCAACCGGATCGGGCTGACGGAGATTGGACCACTCCGACCGGCCCAATCTTCGGGACGGTTCAAGGTTGTCGTATTCGTCCCTAGCAGCGATCGCGAAGAGGTGCGCTCGGCGGCTTTCTCGGCAGGGGCTGGGAAGATCGGGGCCTACGAAGAATGTTCGTTCGGTTCTCCCGGGTTCGGCACCTTCTTTGGAACCGTGGACTCCAACCCGGCAATCGGGCAGTCAGGCCGTCGTGAAGTTGTTCGAGAATGGAAGCTCGAGTTTGTGTGTCCCTCGGAAATTCTGGATCGCGTCCTGTCCAGGATCAGGTCGATCCATCCCTACGAAGAACCCGCGATCGACGCCTATCCCATTCACTCGGATGTTCCATCCGGGCCCGGTGTCGGTCGATTAGGACGATTACCCGAGCCAGAACCACTGGCAGACTTCGCCATCCGGGTGGCTCTCTGTCTCAAGTCGGATACGACCCAGTACGTGGGCGATCCCGAACGATTGATTCGGCGAGTCGCCCTTTGTTGCGGGGCGGGAGATGACTTCCTGGGAGACGCCGCGCGACTCGGAGCCGATGTCCTGCTGACCGGGGAAGCCCGGTACCATCGGGCGGTCGAGGCGGAGTCCATGGGCATCGGACTGGTCGTGGCCGGACATCATTCCACCGAACGGCCAGGTGTCGAGGATCTCTCCCGCCGGGTCGCGGGACGATTTCCTGATCTAGTTGCCTGGGCGAGCCGGATAGAATCCGACCCGCTCCGGCCGACGAAGATCCCTTCCTGAACGCCCGGAAATGGGCGAACCTACGGTGAAGGAAGCCTGTCTCGTGAGGCAGGTCGGCGAGATGTTCGAAAAAAGAACCCCCCGGATCGGGGGGGGGGGAATGGTTCTGGGCTTTTCGATCGTCCATCCAATCCGGTCGACCGAACGGATCGAATCCGAGACATGAATGCTTTCACTCTCAGGAACTGGCCGCGACCGGCTCGGTCGAGTCGCCCGGTCCACCCTTGCCGCCTCGAGTGGCGGGAACGGCCAGGTAGGTCTGGTGCTCCCATTGTCCGGCCCAGGCCAGACCGGCCCATCGCTGGAGCGAGATCGCCTTGACGGTGGGACGATCCTCATCGCGAATCACTTCGCCCCAAGCCCCGGTGTAGGCGGCTCGCACTTGCGCCGAGGTCCCACCGTAGCAAAGGAGACGCTCGCCACTCGGGGCAAGGCAGGCGATGGCCCGCCAGTCTTGTGCCCCTGTTGATTCGCTTATGCTCATGGTTGTCAATGCCCTCGCCCGTCGGTCTTAAACAATTACGGCTTGGATCACCGTATTCGATTCGATCTAGAAATCGCGACGGGACTTTGAGTTAAGTTGAGATTCAAGCGAAAGTACGTAAAGGAGAGAGATCATTCGATAAGTAGGCCCATGACCTCGAGTCGGAGGCCAATTCGATGAATGATCTCTCAGTAAAGCCTACGCCGCAGGGTTCCGGACGGCAACCTACCTCGCCTAGGGCAAAGGATTCCCGAGATCGTTTCGGGTCCTAACAATAGGCAGAGAGAGAGGGTGGTGGGGGAAACCAGCGGAGACCCAATTCAGGCTGACTCTGCTAACGCTCAAGAGCGTCAATTGACAATCTATGCCCGAACGAGAGTATTCTACCGCCGGGGCATCCTCAGGGCGAATAAATAATCGCAAAAAGATTCCAAATCATTTTCTAGACGCGACTTGAGATCCATCTGTTCATCGAGCCATTCGGAGCAAAACCTTGCCTCGACGGCTGACGACTTCGGATGCTCGGGCGGCATCGGCGATCGCATCGAGCGAGAAGACCGGCCCCGGTTCGGTGGCCAGTATGCCCTTGCGGATCAGGTCGGAGATTTCCCGGAATAGCATGACCATCGCGATCTTATTCCGGGCAGCGGCCCAGTGCCCCAGGTAGAATCCTTCGAGGACTCGACGACCGGCGATCATCTTCCGAGGGTCGATACTGAGCTGGGATTGAGAGAGCGTCCCGTAGACGAGCATCCGGCCGTCTGTTGCCAGGGAATCGAAGAGACCTGTCCCGGTCTCGCCCCCGACCGGGTCGATGGCATGGAGGACCCCTTCTCCACCGACGATGGCCCGGACCTGCTCGTCGATTGGCCCGTCGGTCGAGACGATGACGGCATCGGCACCCAGTGCTTTCAGCTCGGCGACCGCCTCGTGGCGACGGACGACGTTGATCGTCCGGAATCCGTCGTGCTGGCCGAGTTTGATGATCATCCGGCCCAGGGTCGATCCGGCGGCCGACTGGAGCAACCATGCTCCTTTCGGGACCTTCAACACATGACGGACCATCGCCAGGACTGTCGCTGGATTGACGAAGAAAGAGGCCACCTGTTCATCCGGCAGATCCGAGGAGACCGGGACCACTCGGAGCGCCGGTATGATCGTCTTCTCGGCCCAATTCCCCCCACCCTGGCTGAGGACGGCGACCCGTCGACCCACCAGGGCCTTTCCCACCAGGCCAGAGCCCGCCTTCTCGACGACTCCCACTCCTTCATATCCGGGAGTAAAAGGGAGTTCGGGGCGGACCCCATAAAGGCCACGGATGGTCAGAATATCCGACGGATTGATCGGGCTGGCGATCATCCGGACCCGGATTTCTCCCGGGCCGGGTTCGGGATCGGGGAACTCGACCGCCTTGAGGACCTCGGACGGCTCGCCGAACTGCTCGAAGCGGATGGCCTTCATGCGATCGTGCTTCCTGGGTTTCCGAGGCTGGAATGGAGGCCGGGTGAACGTCGGCGACCGGGTCGGTTATCATAAAGACTCAGGATCGAGGGCGGAACCACAAAAGTGACCGTCCGCAGGCCCGTCCAGGATTTGAATATCATGCCCATCGACCCGCTTGTGACAACCGAGTGGCTTCAGGAACATCTGGGCGATCCTTCCGTGCGGGTCGTGGATATCCGTGGATACGTCGCAACCCGCCCGGTCGCTCCAGGGGTCGAGGAGGCCACATATCGCGGAGCACCCGAGGAATATGCTGCCGGCCATATCCCTGGCGCGGTCTTTGTTGACTGGACCCGGGATATCGTCGATCCCAACGATCCCGTACCCGCGCAGATCTCCAGCCCCGAGGATTTCGCCCGAGCGATGAGCAAACGAGGCGTGGGAGACGAGACTCATGTGATTGCCGTCGATCACATGGGGGGACAGTTTGCGACGCGACTCTGGTGGGCATTGACTTATTATGGCCACGATCGCGTGAGTGTCCTCGATGGCGGTTGGAATCGGTGGGTCGAGGAGGAACGACCGATCGAGTCGAGCCCGATCGCTCCGATGCCGAGGATTTTCACGGCGAAGCCTCGTCCGGACCTGCGTCTCACCGCCGAACAACTCGCTTCAAGACTGGGCGAGCAGGAACTTCAACTCCTCGACGCTCGAGATTCGGGGCAGTTCACCGGGACTCGTCGTCGAGGCGCCCGGGGTGGACACATTCCGGGAGCGAGAAACCTCCCTCGGGAACTCTTCTTTGCCGAGGGGGGTGGGTTTCGTCCGCTCGATCAGATTCGCAAGACGGTCGAGGAATTCGGCCTTCGACCCGATCAGCCGACGGTCGCCTATTGCAATGGAGGGGTCGCGGCCACGGTCGGATTGTTCCATCTGGCCAGGCTCGGGTTCACCCGGATCGCTAACTATGACGGTTCGTGGAATGAATGGGGGGAGCGAACTGACCTACCCGTGGAATAATCCGGGACGAAGCTCCTTGCCAGGGTGATCGGGATTGGGCACACTTCCCGAAGTCCCGGAGCGACCGCCCGGGGCCATTCCCTGTCACGTCGGTCGTAGTCTTCAGAAGAAGGAGATGCCGATCATGGGAGACAAGGCTCCGAAGGACAAGCAGAAGCAGAAGAAGATCGCCGACACGAAGAAGTCGAGCTCGGTCAAGCCGATCCAGGCCGCACCCGCCGCCCCTGCCAAGCCTGGCAAGAAGTGACCGTCTCAGGCTGAACTCGGAGCGGTCGGCCGGCACCAAGACGGCCGACCGCTTTAGACTCGGCGAGGATCGCGGCCCGACCCCAGGTTCTCCTGGGCTTCGCGGAGGCTGCGGGTCGACAATTCGATGGCGAATGGATGGGAAGGGACCGCGTGCTGAGGGTCGGAAAGTTGCCGGGCGAGAGCCTGGGCCTTCCGGGCCAGCTGGGGGTCGCCGGCGCCGAACCAAAATGCGGCCATCCAGAGGAGCATCCGCCGGTAGTGCTCGATCCGATCGACCAGCCGGTGTTCAAACAAGTAGCGGTAGGCACCGGCATCGCGTCGAGGGTCGGGCTCGGCGTCGATCGACCGGAGCGCAATCTCCTCGGCAATGTCGAAGGTCAGCGAGGAGCCGTCGACCCATTCGGGACAAGCCTTGAGGATCTCGCTCGATGCTTCGGTCATCTTGGCCAGGGATTGCTCGACGAGGGTGTCATCTTCGTACAGGCTGGCGAATGGACGGGAGCGGAATTCCGGACCGGCGGTCCGTTCGATCCAGTATCGGAGCGCCGGGTTGGTCTCGGAGCCACAAAGCATCAAAGAAGCGGCCAGGAGCCCGGTCGCCAGTTGGGGGGTATCTTCGACGAAGTCGCGATCACGGTTGGTCGTGAATTCCTGGAAGACCTCCGAAGCACCAGTCGGGTCGTCACTTACAAGTCCCAGGACGTTGATGATCCCCTTCCAGATGTCACATGTGAAAGAAGCGACGATCCAGCGTCCTCGGTCCCTGGATGCCAGGACGATCGAGCCTCGACCATTTCCGTCTAGGGCCGTCACCAGGCTGCCGACCAGTTCTGGTCGAGCTCGATCGGGTCGATTGAGTGCCCGGTCGATTGCCGCGTATGCGTCGGTGCCGAGCAATCGTCGGGCTCGATCGCGAATCTCGGGGTCCGGATGGTCGTGAGCGATCTCCGCCCAGGCCGTTCGGTGTTCGGCATCGTCTCGCGCCACTAGAGTCCGGCAGGCCGATTGACGCATGGAAGGCTCATGCGAGAAGGTCAGGATCCGAAGGAAGGCGACAACGCCCGGTCCGGTGGGGTAATCCGCGAGGCCTTCGATGATCGAGGCTCTCACCTCGGGTTCGACCGAGCCGAGTCCCTGGAGCGCGACCCAGGACCCTTCCGGCTCTTCTTCGAGCTGGTGTACTAGCATTCCCAACGCGTCGTCGTCGTCGAGGGATTCATTCAAATCTTCCCAACGCTCGGCAAGAAGCGGAAAGTCGTTCAGCACGTCATTCGCCTCCAGGAGCGCGAGTGCTTCCCAGACTCGCTCGGGCGGCAGATCCGGCTGAGTTTCCAGCGCGATGGCCAACGCTCGGAGGAGATCCGGAGTCGCGTACGCCTCGACGACTCGAAGGATCGTCTCGCCATCGGCTCCCCCGAGCTGTATGAGTCGGGAGCGAACCGTCTCGCGGAGTCGGTCTACCGGAAACTTCTCGACCAGGCGGGCGAGCTGCCCCTCGCGTTGGTCTTCGTCCCATTCGCGGTGATCGCGGACTGCGTCGAGCATGGATTCCGGAGAATCTGCCTGTTCGCCCTCGGTCGATGGCACGTCCATGTCCGTCCTCGGAGTCTGCGGTCGGCCTTCGATCAATCCGGTGCTAAGATTGACAAACCTATCCGGTCGCTTCAAGCTCGATTGCCCACGAAACCAGCTTCGCTTTGCGATCCAGTGAAAGTTCAGCGGGGCTGCTCCCGGATTACTCCGATTGGGGACTATCGATCGAATCTCGATCCTTGCTCGAGCCGGACCAGGACAGGTCGATTTCAGTCTCAAGCGTCGCTAGCTCGGAGAGTTCCGGATCGATCTCCGTCAGAAATCGGCTCGGGCGCGTGATCAACGTCGGCCCTCGTCCACCTCGGGGTAGCGTCAGTGGATAGGTGAGGTAGAGCTCATCCATCGCTCGGGTCACCGCAACATAGAAGATCCGTCGTTCTTCTTCCTCGCCTCCGGGTTCTGCCAGGGCGCGGGCTCCTGGGAAACCGTCTTCGATCAATCGAGGGACGAAGACGCGAGACCATTCCAACCCCTTGGCCTGGTGGATTGTGCTCAGGATGAGGTGATCGGTCGAGTCCTCGGTACCCAGTGTATCCACGCCGTAGACGTCGCCGGCCAGCATCAGATCGGCGATCAGTCGGTCCAGGCTATCGTAGCGAGAGGCGAGGATCGAGAGTTGCTCGATGTCCGCGATCCTGTTGTCCGGACGTTCGTAACGGGTCTTGACCGTATCGGGATACCCTCCCTGAAGGATAGCGCCGATCGCAGCGGCTGGGTTCGACTCGGGTTTGACGGCCTCAATCTTTCGGAGATCGGCCACGAATCCGGCGAAGAATCCCTTGCTTTTGGGGGGAAGCAGGGCCATTGACCCTGGCGTCGCCAGGGCCTGGAGAGGGTCGGACGATGCGATGAGATGGCCACAAAGGGCGGCGGCCTTGGCCGGGCCGATTCCGGGCAGGAGCAGAAGGAGGCGCCTCCAGGCGGGCTCGTCTCGGGGATTGACCAGGACCCGGCAATGGGCCAGGACATCCTTGATGTGTGCCTGCTCGAAGAAGCGAAGTCCGCTTCGAACCGTGTAGGGTATGCCTCGACTCACCAGATCCGCCTGAATCAAGATGCTATCGTGATGGTTCCGGTAGAGGACCGCCATCTGGCCGAGCGGAACTCCCTGGTCCCTGAGTTCGAGGATTTGCTGCCCGAGATATTCCGCCTCCTCGTGGCCATCGGCCGCCGGGACTACCAGGGGAAGCTCCCCTTTTCCGCGGGCGGATACGAGGGTCTTGGGAAACCCCGAGGCGTTCCGGGCGATCGAGGCATTGGTAAATGCGACGATCTCGGGAGTCGACCGATAGTTTGTCTCGAGTCGATAGATCGCGGTTCCGGGGTTACGATCGGGGAACTTGAGGATATTGTCATAGTTCGCCCCCCGGAACCGGTAGATCGACTGGGCGTCGTCCCCGACCGCCGTCAGATTCTTCGAGCCCTCTCGGGCGAGGGTCTCGACCACCCTCGCTTGAATGAGATTCGTGTCCTGGGTCTCATCAACCAGGATGTGTCGGAACATCCTCGATTGCAGGGATCTCTGTTCGGGGTAGTTCTCGATGAGGTTGGCCCACTGACCGAGGAGGTCGTCGTAATCCATGCAATTGGCCGATTTCTTGCGACGAGCATAGGCTTCGAGGGTTCCCTGGAGCTGGGGCAGCCACTCGGCCCACTCGGGATTCCGCTCCACTGCGATCTCGGCCAGGGGTCTCTGCACATTGAAGGCGAAGCTGATGGCTTGCTGGACCCGGGCAGGCTTGGGGATCAATTTGCCCGATCCGGTGAGACCGGCGTCCTCCATGGCCAGTCGGACGAGGTCGAGCTGGTCTTCGCTGTCGAGGATCGTGAAATTTGGTCCGAATCCGAGGACCCCGGCCGATTTTCTCAGCAAGCGATTCCCTATGTGGTGAAATGTCCCGGCCCAGATCTGGGATGCTCTAGGACCGATTAGAGTCTCTAGCCGACCGACCATCTCGCGAGCCGCCCGCCTGGTGAATGTCACCAAGAGAATCGAATCGGCCGGGACACCTCGGGCAATTAAGTAAGCGACCCGGTAGGTGATGACTCTCGTTTTTCCCGAGCCAGGCCCAGCCAGAATCAGGTTGTAACCATCAGGGGCCGTAGCCGCGGCGTGTTGTGCCGAGTTCAACTCGGCCGCGAAAAGGGCGGCCAGTTGCTCGTTCGCCGATTTCTGAAGGCGAATCTTACGCATAACGGTGTGCTCGTCGCTCGGCGATTCATTTGGCCTTTCGCGATCCCCGGAGACCATTATAGTTAACCGCCGGTCCGGAGACCGAACTTCATCCGATTTCGCGCGATTTGTTCGCGAAGGCTCGGAATAATCGTCGATCGAGCGATCGCAAGTTACCTTCCGCTGCTTGCTTGCCTCGGACCGAGGAGGGCCGGAGAATGTCGACCATGGAGGAAAATCTCGCCACCCACATCATCCGCGAGCCAAGCGTCCGGCTGGTCGGTCGCCTGACGATTGACGAGGGGGAACTTTCGGCGTTCCTGGAGGATGAGGGTGTTGAGTCCTGGAAAACCGACACCGAACTGGCGGCCCAGAAGCTTGTCGAGGTCGCGGGGCGGCTCTGCTACAAGAGTTACGCCAAGCCCCGGCCTGGTGGGAATGCTTCTTACCTCAATCATATCCTGGAGGTCGGACACGGCTCGGTGATCGAGCATGCGGTATACAACTTCATCATCACGGGGGTCAGCCGGTCGTTCACTCACGAACTGGTCCGACATCGGGCCGGGTGGGCCTATAGCCAACGATCACAGCGGTTTGTCGACGAGAAAGATTGCTCATTCGTCGAGCCCGAGCCGATCGCGCAGGATCCTGAACTTCACCAGATCTGGCTTGAGGCGGTCACCAACGCCCACCAAGCTTATGCCCGGCTGGCCGAGGGTCTAGCCTCGAAGTTCTCGACGATCGAAGACAAGACCTTGCGCAGGAAGAAAGCACGCGAGGCCGCGCGGAGCGTCCTTCCCAACGCAACGGAGACGCAAATCTTCGTCACGGCCAATGCTCGAGCCCTCCGGCACTTCATCGAGGCTCGCGGAGATGAGCATGCCGATGCCGAGATTCGAAAAGTTGCCATCGCGATGCTCAAAATCCTCCAGGTTGAGAGCCCGAATCTATTCGGCGATTACGCGATGGTCGACCTTCCCGGAGGAGAGATTGCCGCGCAGACGCCCCATCGAAAGGTCTGATTGCTCGATGGTTTGCGTGACCTACTCGGGAGTTGGCGATCGTATTGGCAGGGTCGATCCATGCCGGTAGGTGCTGTCGAAACGATTCGGTAGCGGTGAGGCCGTCGCGAATGATCGATGATCCGGCGTGATCGGTCCAACGCTCATGAGTGAAACGGGATGAGGCCTGGCTCGGGATTGGTGTAGGTCCGAGCCTCGACTCGTCTTCTTGATGAGGAAAATAAATCCCTGCAATGTGGCATGGACTTGGACGCATTATTTCGTTAATTTGACACCTAGGATCCACGAAGCCCTTCCGAATCTTCTCTCGCGATTTCCGATATAACTGTGGGTTGGGGCGGGATGTACGACGTCACCACCCTCGATCCCCCTTGTGCGGATTCTCGCCAGTCAGGGCTCTCCCCTCCCCTGGCCCTCCGGTTGGTTTCCCCAATCCTTCACGCCTGAATCGACCACTCCCGAGCGATCGTCATGAGCACGGCCGAACGAACGCATTCCGGCGTCCTGGAAATGCATCCTAAAGGGTATGGATACCTAAGGGATCCGGCCCGCAATTTTAAAATCAATACAAGTGATGTTTATGTGGGTTCTCCCCTACTTTCGCGGTTTCAGCTCCGCCAGGGCGTAAAGTTAACGGGCCTCGTCGACGAGCCGCGGCGGGGCGAAGGGCTCCGTCTCTCGGAACTGATCGAGATCGAGGGGAGGACCCCCGAGCAATATCTCGGGCTCCGCGGTTTCGACGATCTCACCGTGATCGACCCTCACGAGGTGATCCGACTGGAAACCGGGCCGGAACCGCTCGGGATGCGGATCATGGACCTGCTCACTCCCATCGGCAAGGGTCAGCGGGGTCTGATCGTGGCACCGCCCCGGTCGGGAAAGACGATCCTCCTCCAGCAGATGGCCGCCGCCGTCGCCAAAAACCATCCCGAGATCCACCTGATCGTACTCCTGATCGACGAGCGTCCCGAGGAAGTGACGGATATGCGTCGGAGCGTCCGGGGAGAGGTCATCGCCTCCTCCTCCGATCACGCCATCGAGGAGCACATTCGACTGGCCCAACTCACGGTGGACCGGGCCAAGCGCATCGCCGAGAGTGGGGGGCAGGTCCTCATCCTCCTGGATAGCCTGACCCGACTGGCCCGCGCTTACAATAAGGGATCGAACTCCGGAAGGACGATGTCCGGCGGGATGGATATCAAGGCGCTCGACGTCCCCAAACGACTCTTCGGCGCCGCCCGAACCTTCGAGGAGGGGGGCTCCCTGACCGTCCTGGCGACTTGCTTGATCGAGACCGGAAGCCGCATGGACGACCTGATCTTTCAGGAGTTCAAGGGCACCGGCAACATGGAGTGCGTCCTCGATCGTCGCCTTGCCGAGCGAAGGATCTGGCCGGCGATCGATATCCAGCAGTCCGGGACGCGGAAGGAAGAGCGACTGCTTACTCCTGAGACGCTCGATCGCGTGACGCTGCTTCGCAGGACCCTGGCCGGGATGAAGCCGATGGAGGCCATGGAAGGTCTGGTCAAGCAGCTCGGCAAGTGTGCGAGCAACGCCGAATTCCTCGACAAGATCGGCCAGTCGAGGAAGTAATTGCTTTCAGGGGATCGGTTGAAGCTGGATCTTACGGAACTGCACGGGCTCGCCCTCGGATTGCCAGCCGATCGCCCCTGCTTCGGGTCGAGATTCAAGTCCTCGCGAGACTTCGATTCCATTCAGGATGCACGAGATTGAACCGGACTTGGCGGTGACCTCGACCCGGTTCCACTGGCCGACCGGAAGGATCGCCCTCGATTGCGCCTCGGGAGCAACAACCCCGACGAATCGCGAGTCTCCCATGCCAAAGAGGGCTCCGGCATCGACCTGAGCGAGCTGGACCTGAGTACAATCAGGCCAGACCTTGTGGGGTTTTCTCACGTGAATGAGGAGCCCGGAATTTCCGCGAAATCCTGCATCCGCTCCTTTTGCCTCCGGTCGCTCGTAACGCCACTCGAAGCTCAGAATGAAATTCCGATAAGGTTGCTTCGTGGCGAAATAGCCGAGCGGCTTTCCAGTTAGTCGAACGATGCCATCCCTGATCGAGATCGAATCGGGTCCGAGGCCGACGAGTTCGAACTGAGTCGGATCCGATCCCCGCACGATCGATATGGTCTCCGGGTCATCCGACGGTGCGAAAAGGACGATCGTGAGGGCAAAAGAGACAAAGTTCTTCATCATGGTTACTCCCGGTGCCGACGAAGAATTCAGTCTTATAACGTGATCGATCGGCGTTTCCATCCGCGCGTAGCCTCTGAAGGCAAGCTTCGATCTCGGGCACGTACGATCCAAGTGGGCGTTTCAGCCCCTCTTGTCCCTGATCCGATCGACCGTTACGCTGAGTTAGTGGCTTGCATAATCATCGTCGACTGCCGGTCGGCATCGCTTGAGGCCCCGTGTTCTTCCGGGAGCGAACGAATGGCCAAACCTGACGAGCCTGGTCGCCCCGAGCCATCGACACCCGGTTATTTGCCACGACTCTGGAAGGCTGAAATAGAACCTACTCCAGAGCGCGAAGGGAAACGACGTGGTCAGGAGGATCGATCCGAAACTGCGGACGAATCTCTCAGCGTACCCAAGAAGAAAAAGAAGAAGAAGCCCGAGCGTGAATCCGGCATCGTTTCCAGTAAACTCGAGGAAACGCCCGCTCTCGACACCTACGAGGCTCGACAAAAGGCCCGATGGATTATTGGCGGGGTTGTAACCTCCTTCGGTTTGTTGGGCCTGATCCTGAGTTTGAGGGCATTTCGAGGAGGAGATTCCGAACGTCCTCCCGATGATCTAGAGCCGAGGATCATTAACGATGGTCGAGCCTCAGCTGAGGTCGAGGCGAGAAACATCGTCGAGAATGCCCGGCAGGCTGATAAGGCCGGTAAGTCGACGGTCGCGTTGGAATTGCTTCAAAAGGTAGCCAAGAACTACCCGGGGACGAACGCGTCGCGGGTGGCCATGAGTGCCATCGATCGCCATCGTAACAATCGACCCCTCTTCGGCACCGATCTTCCCGAGCAAGCCTCCGGGCCTAAACCTCCTCCACCGGGTCAAGGTTCCGCTACCGCGCCTGCCCCTGTTGTCAGCGCGGTGCCCGAACTGGCCTTGCCAGCGGTCCCTTCGGCTACGGGGTCCGGCGAGCCTCGAATTGTGGTTGCTCCCTCCCCTGCGCCCGTGATCGTGAAGCTACTTCCGTCGGGCTTTCGCGAGAAACCAGACACGACAATTCACGAGTCGGGCTGGCCGATGCGGATCATCTCCGATCGTGATGGCGCGGAAATGGTGCTCGTAACCGGCGGGTCATTCGTGATGGGTCGCGAGGATGGCGAACCGACGGAACGACCATCCCATCGAGTCGCCGTCTCAACCTATTACATCGACCTCCATGAGGTCACCGTCCGCCAGTTCATGATGTTCCTTCGCGAGACGGGAAGGCCCCTCGACGCTGCCAAATTGATCCCCAGCGAGTCGGATGACCGACCCGCCTCGGAGGACCTTCCTGCCGTCAATGTGAGTGCCCAGCAAGCCAAGGCCTACTGCAACTGGGCACGCAAGCGGCTCCCGACCGAGGCTCAATGGGAGTATGCAGCCCGATCGGGCGACGGGCGAATCTCTTACTGGAACGGCGAACTACCCCGAAAAGACCCTGAAAGTGGCTCGAGATCGGTCGAGCCTGTCATGACGCTCCCATCGGACCTTTCACCCTTCGGGGCCTACGACATGGCGGCGAATGCGTGGGAGTGGACGGGAGAATATTGGGATTCGCAATACTATCAGCAATTCCGGAATCCCGTCATCGATCCGACGGGTCCTCGTCAGAGCCGCTCCCGCCCGGCCCAGGCGACCGTGAAAGGAGGATCGAAGTCTGGGATACTGACCTGGCGCGAAGGACAGAAACTGGAAACTCGATTGCCCTTCCTCGGATTTCGCGGAGCCTTGCCCGTCGAAGGTGCGCCAGTGGCCCCTCCCACCTCACCCAACAATCCCTCCTCCGCCGATCCGAATCTTCCCGGTGGAGTGGTGCCGTTCTAAACGTCAGACTTTGTGAGAGAGGCCATTCTCCGGGTCTACTGGCGTTCCACTATCTCAGACATCCGCTCGTCCTATCCAGCAAACGAGGCCGGTGAAAGTTCCTCGGATCGAGGAACTTTCACCGGCCTTATGTGATCAAACAGTCTCGGTCGATCAGGACGAGGAGGTGCTGATCTGGGCTGCGAGGATCATGGCGATTTTCTGGCGAAGTTCCTCGAAATGGGCACGGCAGGTCTCGTCAATCTGGAGATCCTTGGCATCAAGAACCTTGCCAATTTTCTCGCCGATCTCCTTGAGGTGCAGACGGGCGAGTGCCCGCGCGTCGGCCGGGTAGGCCCCTCCGCCGGACATCACGACATAAGCAAAGTTGTCATTGGTTGCCCGGGCGGGGCCCAGGATGATGGTGGAAAGACGCTGGAGATAATCGCGTTGGAGATTCCGGCGGATCGTCGAGCAAGACAGCGTCTTCGGCTTTCCTTCGCCCGGGATGGTGATTTCGCCGTAGATTCCGTCGGTCAGCAGCCGGAAAACCTCGGCGACTGCTAGTGGCTTGGTTCCTGGGTCGGACTGTAGTTCTTGATTCTGAAGCCGGGTCAAGACGGATCCACTGAGGCAATGCGAGAGGGCGATCCGCTGGATGGCCAGCACACGGTCGTTCACCGAGATGTCGCCGATCCCCCGATGGTTGTCGGAGACGGCACCCATGTCCCAATGTTCCTTGCTCAACCGGCGGAGAAGTGCCGGGGAGAACTGGAACGACTGGTCCGAAAGAAGGTTTTCGACCAGGAACGAGAGAGCGGCTCGTTGCTTATCGCCCGCGATCGGGACGATGGGATCCGCGGCATCCTTGTCTCCCTTATGATGGCGGGAGATGGACTGGCCTCCGATCTGCGAGGAGACCAAGTCGGCCGCATTGCCGTACTGATTCATCAGATAGCTGAACGCCACGCTGGCCCTGGCCCACGACTCGCCCTCTTTGACCACCTTGGCATCGAGCTCTTTCATGAGCTGGGCGGCCAGCGTCAGTCGATCCTTGGCGAACCGGCAGGGGTCGGATCCTAGATCGTAGACATTCACAAGAGGGTCGTGCCCGATCCTCATGTCGGTGTCGGTCGCGAAGACCAAATCAGGCTCGGGAGCACGCGAGGCGATCTTCTTCAACTCATCGGACTCGTTGCCCATAACCTCCTTGTAGGCGTACTCGATGGCCCAGTAGTCATAAGGGCCAAGGACGGTGGTGATGTAATCCCCTTGCTTCTGACCCTTGGGAGCGATGTTGATCGGATTATAATCCATCACGCTGCCGGTCATGCCCTTGACGCGAGTGATCGCGGGGTCGTTGATCTGATCGGTGTCGAGCATCGTGCTCGCCTTGAAGTTGTGCCGAAGGCCCAGCGAGTGGCCAACCTCATGCATCACCACTTCCTTGATCAACTGGCCGAGGAACTCCTCGGGAAGCTTCGCCTCGGGATCGGCCTTCACGGCGTCGGCCATCACCATCGCGGCCAGGCCCAACTCGGGCTGCATCCCGCTGGCGAATCGGCAAGAGGCCTGCTGTCCGTTGGCGAGTCGTTCGAGGAGGTCGCGATGAAGGCCCGACCAGCCGGCGGGGACCATCGAAAGATTCTTCCCGGACCCGTCACCCCCGAGGACCTCCCCATAACCTCGCTTCATGGCGAGCATCGGGCTGATCACCTCGCCAAATGCGATGGGCGAAGGGCTTTCCTGACCCTGGGCCGCTGGAACTCCACCGACAAGTTGCGCGTATTCGTTCTTCCAGGCCCGGATCCAGCTAGCGTCGAAGATCACGTCACCGTCGATCATCTCGCCGGTGATCGGGTTCGAACGCAGGCAGGACATCGCATAAGTTGAACTCGTCGTAATCCACCGGAAGGTACAGTAATTGATGTCCTCGGGGTCGAAATCGTCCCGCCCAGACTCCTGCCAGCGAACGGCGATCGCATCGCGATAGCCGATCTTCTCGAACGCCTTGTTCCACTCTTCGATGCCATCCTGGACGTAGGAGCGGAATTCGACCGGAACTGTATCCTCGATGTACCAGACGATTTGCTTCTTCGGGGGAGAAAGCTTGGCTTTGGACTCGGCCTTTTCGAGCCGCCAACGATTCACGTAGCGGACGACGTTGCCGTCGGGGTCATTCGCGCCGAAGTCTCGTGTGGCATTCAGGAAGTGGCCGACTCGGTCATCGGCGACGCGAGGGTGATAGCCTCCGTCGGGCAATTTGACCAGGCTGTAATGGATGACGATCGTCGCGCCTCGCGAGTCGATCAGTCCATCGGCACCACTCTGGCCACCCACTCCCCCGAATGTCGCCTGGACTTCCATCTCCAGGTTCGTCGGGAATGTCTTGATCTTGTTCCAGCTCGTCCGGCTCCGATCCAGGAAGCCCATCGGGAGCTGGGCGAAGTTGGTGAAGAAGATGTCGGAGAAGTCGATCACCACGCTCATCCCGCCGCCTGGATTGAGGCTGACGATCGGCAAGGCCATCAGGATCGAGTCGGTGTAATTTTGCTTGACGGCCTTGTCGATCGGCGTGTTGAACGGCGCTTTAACGTGGATGTTCTTCCGAATCAATTGGACCTTGTCGCCGACCCGGTGGAAGCTGACCACCCACTCATCGCCGAAGTTGAGCGGATTTCCCGCCATCTCCAGGCCTCGGGCGATCGTGATCGGGACCAGGAGCGACTGATCGAACTGGAATGGTTTGATCTCGGCGTAGAGGTGATCGTCCTTCTCGTAGAGAGTGAACAGGCCATCATGCTTGGTCGCGTTCGCAGTTAGCTCGGCGAACGGACGATACTTCGCCGGGTCGTTGACGCCAGGAGGCCCTCCATTCGCCCCGCCGGTCCGCGAGCGGATCGCTTCAATGTCGATTTGATTGGGGGCCGTGGCGGGGTCGGAGGAATTAGCCGGTTTTTCATCGGCCCTGGATGAGGGGAGAAGCATGCAAGAAAGGGCGAGTGCGATGCTCCGAGCCAGGGCACAGCGAGGAGTCATGGGTGGGTCTCCGGGGAGTCCGAGTCGCGAAGGGCGGAACCGGCGCGGGATGGATCGATGGGTCATCGGGTTGCGTCGAGTGATGAAACAGGAGGGGACGAGAGGGTTGGCCCCGGCTCTGTTTGCCCGAACGACAATCTTCACCTATCCTGAACGATCCAATTTCTAGCGACAAGTGGCAAACCTGGTGAATTCCTTAATGGCCGGATGGGCTCCCCGGATTGTTCGAATGAATGGGTTGCAAGGGTCTGCTCGCCACCGCTCCGTCAGTTCGTCGTTCTTCTTCCAAAAACCACCGGACCGATCGCTCGATGCTATCGCGGTTCCCCACTTCGGGCTTCCAGCCCAGGCGGGATTCGGCCTTGGCGGTGGAATAGGAGATTCGTCGCCCCATCAGCCAGGTCGCATATCGAGTAATCAAGGGAGGGGTTGCTCTCCGGCGGGCCCTCGCCAAGGCCTCGACCAGGAATGCTGCTTGGAACGTGAGATCGTATGAGATGCGTCTCTTGAGTGGCGGTGCCCCGATGGCTTCGATGAATAGGTTCAGGAATTCTTTCTGGGTAATCTGTCCTTGGTGTGTGATGTTGTAGGCCTCACCGACCGAACTGGGGTCGTTCGAGGCGAGGATCGCCGCGTCCGCGACGTTCCCGGCGTAAATCGCACTAAGCGGGTTGTCGCCCCGCCCGATCAGGGGGACCTTGCCAGCTCGAAGTCGACCGACCAGCCTTCGAAGTGTCGTCCGATCGCGTTCGCCATATAACCAACTCGGGCGAATCACCGTGAGCCGCAATCCTAGCTCTTCCAACATCTTCCAGAGTAGTTGTTCGGACTCGACCTTACTCCGGGTGTAATAGTCCCAGACCGGCCAAAGCCGCTGGCCGAGGGGTGATGTCTCTTCGATGGGTGGCCCTCCTTCGACCGGGTGGCCATAGGCGCTTGTTGAGCTGATATGGAGAAAACGTTCGACGCCGACTCTGCACGCGGCCCTGGCGAGATTTCGCGTTCCATCCAGACAGGAGGATTGGAAGTCTGCCCAATTCCCCCAATCGCCGACCTTGGCCGCCGAATGATAGACCGATTGGATTCCCTGGACGGCTCTGACGCAAGAATCCTCGTCGGCCAGGTCTCCTTCGGCGAGTTCGACTCCTAGAGCTTTCAGAAAGCGAACGTCTGCTCCCGGACGGACGAGCGCCCGGACTCGAAGACCTTTCGCGCAGAGTCGCTCGGCGATATGGCTCCCGAGGAGTCCAGTTGCCCCGGTGACGAGATGAGTCGAATTTTGCGATGCCTTGGGCACTCATACGCTCCGAGTTGCTAAGTCTCAGCTGTGTCTTCCAATATCGATCGAATGAGGCAAGGCAACGGGTTGCGACATCGAGACTGGCAGTTGCCCTCTCAAAGTCAAGGGAGGCTCTCGGGAATTGCGGGAAGTCGAGGCGATCGGCCGTCCCGTTGTCATTATGCCGCATTCGGACCGATAGCGGCGACGCTCACTGGCGAATCGGACCCGGCCCACGACCCACCGGAACCACCCTGATGGAAGAGACCATCGATCCCGGTCTGCTCGAGCAGACAAAGTCGCAGATCCGCAAGCTGGTGGCCGAGATCGCCGAGCTCGCCGAGTCGGACATCCAGCCTAACGAATTTTACGGGGAGTTTCTCAGTCGGGTCGTGGCCGCCGTGGCCGCCTCGGGTGGAGCCCTCTGGTTGCTCGACGGCAAGGGTGGCATCAAACTCCAGCAGCAGATGGAGTTCCATCTGACCGGACTGCTTGACGGAAGAGTCAAGACTCCGCCCCACGACGCTCTCCTGGGTTGTATGATTCAGGCTTCTCAAGCCACGATCATCCCCCCTGGAGCGACGATCGAGGGTGTTCCCAACGCGGGGAATCCTACCGGCTATTCGCTGATCATGGCCCCCTTGACGGTAGACAAGCAGGTCGTCGGGCTGATCGAGATCCTGATGGATCCGACCCGGAGGGCGGCCCAGCAGAAAAGCACGCTCCGGTTCGTCGGCGATCTCTGCGACCTGGCCGGCACCTATCTCAAGAATCGGCAGATGCGACAGATGATGTCGCAGCAGCGTCTCTGGAACCAACTCGAGACCTTCACTCACGCGATCCACGGGTCACTCGATTTGAAGGAAGCCTCATTCGCCGTGGCCAACGACGGGAAGCGCCTAGTCGGTTGTGATCGACTGAGTGTCGCCTTGAAGGTCGGCGGCCGGACCCTGATCGAGGCCGTCAGCGGACAGGAGGTCGTCGAACAGCGGGCTAACCTGATCCGGGAACTGACCAAGCTATGCAAGGCGGTCATCCGTTCGGGCGAGGACCTGATCTACACGGGTAATACCGAAGGATTCGCCCCGGATCTTCGCGACTGCCTGGAAGCCTACGTGGATGAGTCCGGGTCCAAGGCGGTCATCGTCACCCTTCTCCACAAGCCCGAGACCGATCCTTCCAAGGACAAGGTGGCCTACGGGTGCCTGGTCGCGGAGCAGATCGGCGACGAACTGGCCCCCACCGATGCCCATGCCCGTTGCGAGGTCGTTGCCCGACACTCCTCGACCGCGCTCTGGAACGCCTCGGAATATGATCGGGCCCTTCTCCCGATCCTGAAGTTGATCGGCTCCCCCTGGCGGTTCTTCCGGGGTCGGACCCTGGCCAAGATCGTCGCCGTACTCCTCGCCATCGTGACGCTGATCCTGGTCCTGACCTTCGTCCCCTGGCAGTTGACCATCGAAGGGCGGGGCTCTCTGCTCCCCGAGAAGCGGCGCAATCTGTATGCACCGGTCGCCGGGATCGTCCAGGATATCATGGTCGGGCACGGACAACTCGTTCACGAAGGGGACTTGCTTTGCGTCCTCGAGAGCAAGGACCTCGAGAAGGAGTGGAAACGGCTGATCGCCGAGAAGCAGGCCGCCGAATACCAGAAAGTTTACCTGGATAAGCAGATCCGGATGGCCACACGCAAGGACGAGGAAGTCTCGTTCCAGGCCCAGGCCCACGAGGCCAAGATCAAGGCCGAGAGCGCGGATAAGCAGATCCGGGTCGTCCAGGAACAGATGGAGTCGATGAAGATCCTGGCGCCCCAGGATGGAATCATCACCACCTGGGAGCCCCAGAAGAATCTGAAGGGACGACCCGTCGAAATTGGCACCGAGCTTCTCCAGATCGCGGCGGTCGGCGGCGACTGGGAGATGGAGGTCGAGGTTCCCGACGACGACATGGGGCCGGTCCTCCTCGCACAGAGCAAGCTCCAGGAGGAGATCAAGGCGGGGTCCAAGCCACCAGGTTCGACCTTGGAAGCCTACTTCGTCACCGCGACCGACCCCGAGCACCGTTATCCCGGCTATGTCCGGAAGATCAGCTCGAAAGCCGAGACGGTTGACGCCAAGCACGTGGTCAAGGTGACCGTGGGCTTTACTGAGAAGGTCAGAAACGACTTCCTCTCGCGTAACCAGTCGCTTCGTCCTGGCTCGGAAGTTCGAGCACGAGTCATGTGCGGCGATGCCCGACTCGCCTATGTCCTGCTCCGCGACGTCATCCACGTCTTCTACGAGACCGTCCTGTTCCGCTGGCCCTTCCTGAGCTGACCGGGCCGCTTCGACATCCCGGCGCGATGATCTCGTCGCGCCGGGTCTCTCCCATGAGATCCGCAAACACCACGATTCTCGGAAACCTGCCTCGGAGCCCAGCCATGCCCCTGATCCGGAAAGCCCTCGCCCTCTCGGTCGGATTGTCCGCGATCCTCACGGCCTCGTCGATCGCTCAATCCCAGAAGCCGGAAGTGGCCGACTCTCAGCTGATCATCGAAGACGCCACGATCGACTTCTACCAGAAGTCGGATGTCTCGGCGCTCCGCGAAGGTGTGATCGAGAAGATGGAGCTTCGGATCGGCAAGGAAGTCGGCCCGCCCGACAAGGACGGCCGGGGGCCCGTGATCGGCTACCTGGTCAAGAAAGCGGCGGAGCTGGCCGCCGAAGAGGCCAGGATTCAGGCCGAGGGAGAAGGCGGATTGCTCAAGGCCAAAGCCCAGAAGGAATTAGCGGCCGTCGTGGTTTCCAGGAACGCGGCCCTGCTCCGTAAGGGCAAAGGCTATGTCTCTCAGGAAGAGGTCCAGAAGGCCGAGGCCGAATATGCGGTGGCCGACGCTGCGGTCGTCGAGGCGACCGACATGCTCAAGCTGGCTGCGGCCAAGTTGAAGTCGGCCGAACGGGTCGTCGAGGAGCACATCATTCGTGCCCCATTCTCCGGTGTGATTATCGAGGAGCGGAAGCATGAGGGGGAGAGCGTCCGGGCCAACGAGCCGGTCGTGACCATTGGCAACCTCGACACCGTTCGCGTCTGGGCGTACATCCCGGTTGAGTACGCTTTCCGGGTCACTCCCGGGACTGAGATGGTGATCCAGCCTCGTCTGGGTGGAAACCGTAAGCACCCGATCGAACAGAAACAGTTTCGAGGCGTGATCAGCTTCGTGGACCAGTCGATCCAGCCGGTTGCCGAAACTGCCGTCCGGATCTATGCCGACCTCGACAACGCCAGCCATGAGCTCCGACCTGGCCTCAAGTGCACCATGACAATCTTCCTCAAGCCCGAATCCGCCACGGTGGCGGCCCCGGCCGTCAGATCGACCGACGGTGTGAACGTAGGGCAGGCCGGGCTCCCCCCCCTGCCCCCTCGTTAATTCGTCTCTCGATGATACTCCGCGAAAGATGCCGGGATCGTAGATTTCGGATTTCGAGAAATCGAAGACCTCCGGGCATTCTCGCCCTCTGAAGTTTGAAATCGAGCCCCCGAGATCGAGCTCCAAGTGGTCGGATCTTGAGCGAGAGCCGGACGGATGAATCAGGAACTGAGATCGACCGGGTCCGTTGCGAGGACTATTGACCGATGAGCGCAGCGCCCACCATGGCCCCTTCGACCCCGATGGGGCAGGCCGCCGAACACCTGAAGGTCAAGCTCCGCCCGGACCTGATCGTCCAACCTCAGTTCTATGAGGGGATGACGCACTACGTCATCAAGGACCCTATCGCCCTGAAGTACTTCCGCTTCAAGGTCGAGGAATATTTCCTCCTCCAGCAGTTCGATGGGAAGCAGAATCTCCAGGATGTAAAGCGGGTTTTCGAGCGCAAATATCGCCCACAGACGATCACGGTGGACGACCTCCTCCGGTTCGCCTCGCAGCTCCACGAGGCAGGGATCGCGCAGATCGACAGCCCCGACCAGGCCCAGGCACTGGTCCGTCGCCGTAAGAAGAATCGCTGGAAGAAGTTCTGGCAGTTTTTCGCCAACATTCTCTACATCAAGATCCCCGTCGTCGATCCCGAGAAATTGCTGACCGGGATGTATCCCTACTTCCGCTGGATCTACACCTCCTGGTTCATTGCGTTCAGCGTCGGGATGATGCTGGCGGCGCTCACACTGGTGGCCAGCCAGTACCAGACCTTCTCGGCTCGACTGCCCGATTTCCAGAGCTTCTTCAACTGGCGAACGATCATCTACTTCTGGTGTAGTCTGGCCGTGGTCAAGGTCATCCACGAGTTCGGGCACGGCCTGACCGCCAAGCACTTTGGCGGTGAGGTCCACGAGATGGGGATGCTGTTCCTCGTCCTCACGCCGGCGCTCTATTGCGACGTGACCGACTGCTGGTTATTGCCCTCCAAGTGGAAGCGGATCTGGATCTCGGCGGCCGGCATCTATGTCGAGTGTTTTCTGGCAAGTCTGGCGACATTCGTATGGTGGAATACCGAGCAGGGGCTTCTGAATAGCCTCTGCCTGGCCACCATGTTCATCTGCTCGGTCAACACGATCCTGTTCAACGCCAATCCGCTCCTCCGGTATGACGGCTACTATGTGATGTCCGACTGGTTGGAGATCCCGAACCTTCGGATCAAGAGCACCCAGTTCTTCTCGTATCTGTTCCAGGAGAAAGTTCTGGGACTGGAGATCCCGGTCCAGAGTTACATGCCGCGATCGCGCCGGGGCCTGTTCGTGGCCTATGCGGTCTGCAGCTATGTTTATCGATGGATCGTGACGTTCAGCATCCTGTTCTTCCTGAGTCAGTTCCTCAAGCCGTACAAGCTACAGTCGATCAGCTACATGATCGCGGGCGGTTCGCTGGTCCCGTTACTCGTCATGCCGCTCTACCAGGGTGTCAAGTTCATTCGCCAACCGGGGAGGATGCGCAAGGTGAAAAAGGCTCGCGCGGCGGCATTTGCCGCGGTGACCGTCGCGTTGGTCACCCTGATTCTGCTGATCCCCACGCCCCTTCGGGTCCAGGGAACGCTCGTCCTGGTGCCGGCCAAGGCCGCGGAAGTCTATGCCGAGGTGCCTGGCCGACTGATCGCGCTGGATGTCAAGGACGGAGAATACGTCAAGGCAGGTGACTCGATCGCACGCCTCTCGAATCCCGAGAAGCAACTCGAATACGAGCAACTACACCAGCAGCAAGTCGCCAGCCACGGCAAGGCGGTCTGGTATAGCACCTCCTCGGACCCGAATAGCCGAGCCATCACGCAGCAGAATTTCCAGATGGCCCAGGAACTCGAACCGGCGATCACCAAGATCAGCGAACAGATCGGCAAGCTTACCCTGGTGGCACCGCGTGATGGGCAGGTGATGGGTGTCCCGAAGCAAGAGACGGTCGGCCAGTATGTCAAACCGGGTAAACCGTTCGTTGAGATCGGCGATCCTCACAAGCTGGAGGCCCACCTCCTGCTGGATCAGTCCGACGTCAACCTAATCCTCTCGGATGACCCCAACAAAAAAGCCACCGTCTGGATGAAGATCTATGGGACTTCCGAGAAGACCTGGAAGAGCTACGTGAGCGAGGTCGCCAGCAGCAATCGCGAGGAGATCGCGCCCGAGCTATCCAACCTCGCCGGCGGGGAAATCGCGACGAAACAAGACGAGAAGACCGGTCAGGCCGAGCCACTTTCCGCGGTCTATGAGGTGATCATCCCCATCGACAACGCCGACCTTCAGCTCCAGCCCGGCCTTCGAGGATTCGCCAAGATCGACGGTGGCCACAGCACCCTGGCCTGGTGGCTCTGGCGGATGATCACGAAGACCTTCCACTTCACCCTCTGAGATCTGGGTCTCTCGATTATTATCAGGAACTCCCGAGGGCGTATCCGATGCATCGGATACGCCCTCTTTGTTGCATTCGTTATGGTGAGACTAACGATAGACGATCGGAGCACCGCCAGACTGGTGCTTTGTCCCACGCTTCAGCGACCATATGTTCCAGGAGAACCCGGCACTGAGGGTTTGATTATCAAGGGGCGTGGAACCCGATCAATTTCTGATCCATGAGGGACCACTCGATCGACTTAGCCCGATGACCCGCACGCATCATCCAGGATGATGCGTGCGAGGTTCGTTCAATCGGGGATTCGGGGAGATGATGGGCGACTTCGTGCGATTCTCCTCGGCGAACCAAGAATTCCCGAGTTTGGGATCGAGGCATCAATTTTCGTCGAGATCGCGTCGAAGGATCGCGTCGGTATAGTGCGAACCGGCGATTAGTTCGTCGTGGTGTGCCTCGTGGCCAGCCAGGGCCGGGAAGAACGAATACAGTACGGGCATCAAATAGCGGGTTAATACCAGAGTTACGATCATCCCTCCGACCACGACAATCGAGAGTGGTTTCTGTGCTTGCGATCCGATCGAAGTCGCGAATGCGGCCGGAGCCAGGCCCAATGCGGCGGTTAATGAGGTGATGACCATCGGGCGGACTCTCAATTCGGCCCCTCTCAGGACCGACTCACGGACCGGGAGACCTGCGGCGCGGAGTTGATTGAAGTAGGAGATCAGTAGCACTCCATTCTGCACCGCGACACCGAAGATCGAGATGAATCCCACGGCCGCCGAGATGCTGAAGGGAGTCTGGGTCAGTCGGAGGGCCCAGATTCCGCCCATGGTCGCCGCGACGACGTTAACCATCACCAGCAACGCATCCTTAAACGAGTTGAATGCCGTATAGAGTAGGCCCATGATCAGGCCAATCGACAGCGGCACGATCCACATGAGACGGCCGTTGGCCGCCTGCATCTGGGCAAACTCGCCGGACCATTCGACCCGATATCCCGAAGGCATGGCGACCGGTCCCTTGGGATCTTGGACCTTTTGCTGGGCCTCCTCGATGGCCGAGGCCAGGTCGCGGTCGCGAACCCCGAACTTGATCGGGATGTAGCGGCGATTGTTTTCTCGATAGATCGAGGAAGCCCCGGCGACGTGCGGATTGATCGTGGCGAGTTGGCCGAGCGGAATTCGAGCGCCGACGTGGCCGTCGTTGCCCGGTGTATCGACCGGGATTCGTTCGATCATCGAAGGGTCATCCCGGAGCGCGACCGGAAGACGAAGGATGATATCGTATAGCTTCTCTCCCTCGACCATCTGAGAGAATGCTTTGCCGCCGATCGCCACCTCGATCGCCGTTTCGACGTCGGCAACATTCACCCCATAGCGAGCACAAGCCTGGCGATCGATCTTGATCTCCAGGTTGGGCTGACCCAGGATGTGGAAAAGGCCCACATTCTCGATGCCTTGAACCGTCCGAAGAACCTGAACGATCCTTTGTCCGGTTTCTTCGAGGATATGGAGATCATCTCCGAAGAGTTTGACCGAGTTGGCCCCTTTGACGCCCGAAAGCGCCTCCTCCACATTGTCTCGGATGAGTTGCGAGAAGCTGAAGGTCAGGCCGGGAAACTCATTGAATTTCTTGGTCAACTCATCCTCGATCTTCTCGCGAGTCATTCCCTTACGCCATTGTTCCATCGGCTTGAGCGGGACGTTGAACTCCAGATTGCAGAAGCCGATCACATCGGTTCCGTCATCGGGACGACCGACGTGGGACATCACGTTCTTCACTTCGGGGACTGATGCAATGACAGCACGGAGGCGTGGAGCCATCCTGGCGGAAGCCTCCAGCGAGACCGTCCTCGGCATCAAGGCGCGGATCCAGAGGTTCCCTTCCTCTAGCGGAGGCATGAATTCCCCGCCCAGCCCCGGAAGGAGCGTGACCGTGAAGATCAGCAAGCCACCCATGAATCCGAGAGTGAGCCATCGATAGTTCAGATACCGGTCGAGGGATCGAAGGTATCCCTTCTTGATGAGCCGATCGACGATCGTCTCCTTCTCCTCCATCCCGTCGTGATAGAGGAATGAGCAGAGGACCGGGGCCAGGGTGATTGCCAGCAAGAGCGCCCCGAAGATCGCAAAGGCATAAGTGTTGGCCATCGGACCGAAGAGCGCACCCTCGGGTCCGGTCATCGCAAATAGGGGGATGAAGGCGCAGACAATGATCGACGTCGAGAAGAACAGGGCTCGTTCGATCTCTCCGGAGGCTTCGGCAATCCGGTCGATCAACGGACGACTTCGATCCGATCCCTCGGCCGTGATGTGTCGATAAATGTTCTCGACGATGATCACAGAGCTATCGACGATGATTCCGAAGTCAACCGCGCCGATGGAGAGCAGGTTGGCCGACTTCCCCTGGACGTAGAGGACCGTTACGGAGAAGAGCAAGGCTAGAGGGATCATCATCGCCACGATCAGGGCACTGGCCAGGTTTCCGAGGAAGAGGAGCAGGATCCCGACAACGAGCCCCATGCCCACCACCAGGTTATGCAGTACGTTGTGGGTCGTCACATGGACCAGGTCGGTCCTCTGGTTGAAGACTCGGATTGTCATGCCCTTGGGCAGCGTGCCGTTTTTCTGGATCTCCTTGAGCTTCTCCTCGACGAGGTTGGCCGTTACGAGCGACTTCTCATACTTTCGCATGAGCACGATGCCCTCGACCACGTCGTCCTCGTCGATCGAGACGAACTTGCCATCCTTTTCCTTCAAACGCCTTCCCACGATCCCCAGACGCGGCCGGTGTTGCTCGATGACCTGGGCGACCTGCTTGACGAAAATCGGGATGCCCTTCGTCGACGAGACCACCACGTTGTTGAGGTCGTCGATCTTTTGTTCCACCAACTGGACGGATTCGGCCGCATTCGCCGGGTCGAGGGGATCGATCCCTCCTCCGAGTAACCCCAGGGCTCGAACATTGTGGGCCTGACTTCCCATCGAGAGAATGTCACCCCCAACATTGGCGTTGGAGTTATGGATCGCGTCCTCGACCTGCTGGAGCGTGATGTTGTATCGGCGAAGTAGCCTCGTATCGACCAGGACCTGATATTGCTTGACCGTCCCGCCGTATCCTGTCACGTCAATGACACCGGGAACGGTCTTCAGGGTCCGGCGGAGAACCCAGTCTTGAACCGCCTTCAACTGGTTCGTCGTATAGTTCGGACCCTCGAGTACATATCGGATGATCTCGCCTGTTGGACTCCAGGGCGAGATGCCCGGCATCACCCCCTTCGGCAGGTTGTCGACCGAGCCGATCCGATTGATGACCTCCTGACGCGCGGCCCAGTAGTCGGTCCCGTAAGCGAACTGGCATTTGATATCGTTGAGGCCCGAGACCGACGTACTCCTTAGATCCTCCAGCCCAGGCATCCCGTTTAGTGCAGTCTCAATCGGCACCCCGACCAGCCGCTCCATCTCCTCCGGGCTGAAACCCGGACTCTGCGTGATGACTTCGACCAGGGGTGGGGTCGGGTCTGGGTAGGCCTCGACATTGAGCTCGCGAGCCGAGTGGATCCCGGCGGCGATCAAGGCCAGGACCCCGGCAATGACGAGCAGACGATTATGCAAACTCCAGACGATGATGATTCGAATCATGAACCTTGCCCCCGCTGCGGTACGTTCTCACCTGTTCGAAGACGAATGCCATCGACGACGAGGACAAGCCATGATTCCCCACAATCTCCCGTCAAGGGATCAGGGAAAGGCTGTCGGATCGGAGGTTCGATTTCAGGAGGAGCGACTAGCAGCGAAGAGGGGTGCAAGGGGGTGACTGGGTGTCGAGTTTGAAACTTTCGACCAGGTCCTTGGTCGATTGAGGAAGTTTCCAGGAGCACCAGTCGAATCGAAAGAGTCCGGAGTCGACAGCCGAATTCGACCTCGACTCATCAACTTCTTCGAACTCGAATGCATCCACTCCCGAGATGCTTCGGGGCGGACTGCCGCTTCGATGTCGGTGCGGATGTGAAGAGAGATAAGTTCGGAGAGTTTCCGAATTGATCGGCCGAGATAGGCTTGAGATTGATGAATAAACGCTGACGTGAGCTTCGCCGGCCGGAGCATGATCCGTCCCCGCGAACAGCACGTGGCATGCTATCCAGAACGTGATCATCGTCGAGGCCGATCGGGACGAGGGCTCGTAGATCGTTCGGGGTCTAGTTCATGAATTCTTACCGATTCGGTCGTTGAGAGCAACAGGAAGTGGATCGACTCCGCGGAGCAGACCTGGCGGAGGCTTGAGGATAGGGTCGGCCACCGCTACGATACAATGCAATTCCACGGGCCACCTACCAAGCCGGCCCGGCCAGCATCGTTGGTGATTGATGATGCAGAATGAGGGGCTCGATGAGCTTGCCGACCTCCGATCGATCCTGGGTTCCGCTGACGGCTCCCGAGCGTCGAGTCCTGGGTGTACTGGTCGAAAAGGCCAAGACGACACCCGAATATTACCCACTGACCATCGCCGCGATCGTGACCGGCTGTAACCAGAAATCGAATCGCGACCCGATCACGGACTACGACGCAGACGACGTGGAGGACATTCTGACCGGCCTTCGAAAGAAGGGTGCGGTGGTCATGGTCGAGGCTGGCGGACGGGTGGTTCGATACAAGCATACGCTCTACGATTGGTTGAAGGTCAGCAAAGTCGAGCTGGCGGTGGTCGCCGAACTCCTCCTCCGGGGCTCCCAGACCGAGGGCGACCTTCGGGCTCGGTCGAGTCGGATGGAACCTTTGGCCGACTTGCCCGCCCTCCAAACTATCCTCGACTCGCTAGCTGCCAAAGAATTGATCGTCTATCTCTCGCCGAGAGGAGTTAAGCGGGGTGTCGTCGTTACCCACAATCTTTACCCCCCGAACGAGCTAGAGCGAGAGAAGGCCCGATTCGCGAATGCCCCCTCGACGGAGGAGGAGCCCGAGCGGACCATTCGCCCCGGAGCTATCCGGGCTGAAAGTACTCCCCAGGTCTCGCACGCCGAGCTGGCCGCAATCCGCGCGGACGTCGCGGAGCTTCGCGAGGCCGTTCGAGCGCTCACCGAGGAAGTCAGAGAATTGAAATCGGCCCTGGGTGCCTGAACGAACCGGCGGAGACTGCCGAGCCTCGAAGTGAACGATCCCCGGAAAGGGGCCCGAGCTGATGGCGATGTCCGATGGAACTGCTCCGACGAATCCCAATTCCACACCCTTGACGCCCTTCCGGGTGGTCTCTCTCCTCCTGGATGACGGACGGGAACCACTTGCGAGCCTCACCGAACAAGAAGCCTCTGCAGCCTGGTCTGCCGCGACGGCACCCTGGCACCCTGGCCTGCTCGGACAGGCCGACGAGGTTCCCCGGCTAGAAGACGTGGCGTCTCCTTCCGATCCCAGACCCGGCGACGTTCGACTCATTGCCCGTGGTGGGCTCGATCGACTCCCTCGCGATTATCTGGAACGTGCGAGGCAGGAAGGCGTTCCGATCATCGAGGGCTCCGACGACCGGATAATGGATGTGCGCGCCCTCCTGGAACATGCCCCCGAATCATCCTCCAATCTCGATTTGGCCGACTCGCTGGCTGGCGATTATCTGGCACTTGGCGCGGGCCACTGGTGGCTTCGCGACCTGACGATCGCGATGGGTCACGTCGACACGCTTTCCCGGACCAACCTGGCTCGTGAGGCCATCGCGGGGGCCCAGGCCTGGCGATCGGGAGATCCCTCCGCCGCGGTCAATCGCCTGAGAGCCGCGTTTGAGTTGATCACCGAGGCTCGCGAACGCTTCTATCCGATGGATGGGTACATCCTCGATCTCTGCTTGCTCGACCCGGCGACGCCTCCGGGCGAGCTCGGCGAGCTTCTGGAAGACCACACGCCTTTCACGATCCTCGGTTCCGCTCGAGCGATCGAAGTCTTTGCCGAGCGCGAACCGGAACGGGCCGCCAAGCTCCGAGAAGCCATCACCGAAGGGTGGGCCGACGTGGTCGGCGGGGCTTTCGACGAAGTCGACGAGCCGTTTTTGCCCTGGTCTTCGATCGCCTGGCAATTCCGCCAAGCCTCGGAAACGTATCGTCTGCACCTGGACGATCGGAACGTTGAGACCCTGGCTCGTCGCCGATTCGCCCTCTATCCGCAATTGCCCCAGATCGCTCGCCGGTTCGGCCTTCGTTACGCGATCTTCGTCGCGCTCGACTCGGGCCGATTCCCGATTCATCCCGAGGCCAAGCGGCTCTGGGGATCGCCCGACGGGACCACCCTCGAATCGATCACAAGACCGCCGATCGCCGCCGATCGAGCGACCGAGGGTTCCCGGCTCGCCTGGAGAATCGGCAAGTCGATGAGGGAGGACGCCTGCGCCACCCTGCCCCTGGCCCGATGGCCGAGACCGGTCGCTCCTTGGTTTCTCGATTTCCGCCGGACCGCCGCATACTCGCCCGTCCTTTCGCGATGGGTCACGATCAACGACTTCTTCCACCGCTCCGATCGGCCATTCGAAGAAATCACCCCCGTCCTAGACGATTTCGCCCCGGCCTATCTCGCCCAGGCTGCCGCCAGGTATGATCGTTCACCCATCGCGAGTCGGGCCGCTCACCTCAGACTTCGCGCTCGCCTCGATTCGCTCATCTCCACCCATGCGCTCGCCTCGAGCCTTAAAGGGGTCGAGATCGAGGGACTTGACCCGAACCTGGAGAAGAACCTCGAAACTGGCCGCCTCGAAGAGGCTGACGCGATCATCGAACGATCGTTGCCGGCCCAGGTCGAGGCGCTTGCTCATCAAATCATCGGTGAAGGAACGTCCGGGCGATCTGGCTATCTCGTCATGAATTCGCTGGGAGTCTCTCGGAGGGCGGTCGTCCACCTCCCCGATGCCTCGCCCGACCTTCGCCCCGAGGGACCACTCCGAGTCGCGCAGTTCACGGAGACTGGCGTTCAGGCCGTGGTCGATCTACCTCCGTTCGGATTTGCCTGGATCCCCCGCGATACCGATCAAGACCGCCCACTTGCGGATCCCGGTCGTGTCTCGATCCGGGATCGGACTCTCTCGAACGAGTCGATGACAGTATCGATCGATCCAACGACCGGAGGGATCCGTTCGATCCAGTCGTTCGACGAGGAAACTCCCCGGATCGGACAGCAACTCGCCATTGGAGGGCTGGTAGGTTCCGACGGCAAGGCCGCCCCGAGCCGCATGATCTGTCATTCGTTCGAGGCCGAGTACGGAGGTCCCGCGCTAGTTCAGGCGACCACGATTGGGACCATCAACGATCCAGCCGACGGCCATCGCCTGGCCGGCTTCCAGCAGCGATTCCGCCTCTGGAGCGGGCGTCCGACCCTGGACATCGAGATCACGCTCTCCGACCTCGACCCGTCCTGGTTGGTTCGTCTGTCCGAATCGGACCCATGGACGCATCATCTGGCCTGTCGATGGGCCTGGCCCGATCCACAGTCGACCCTCCGGAGGACGGCTCTGCTCGCCCCGACCGCCACCCAGGTCGAACGGCCCGAGACCCCCGACGCGATCGACATCACCTCCAGGCAGCGTCGGACGACACTACTTTTTGGCGGATTGGCCCATCACGCCCGTCATGGGAATCGGATGCTCGACACCATCCTGCTCGCCGGCGCGGAGTCGGCTCGAACGTTCCATCTAGGGGTTGCACTCGAACTAGAACACCCGTTTCCCGCCATTCTTGACATGACCGCCCCGCCCCTGGTGGTGTCGACCGAATCCGGCCCCCCCCGCTCTGGGCCGACCGGCTGGCTGTTGCAGGTGGACCACAAGTCGGTGACGATTCTCCGCTTGGCCTTCGAACCGAGGACCAGCGACGGTCAGGGCTGGGGACTTGTGGTGGACTTGATCGAAACCGCCGGAAAGGCCGCTCGATGCCGACTCCGGGCGTTCCGGGATCCGATTTCCGCTCGACAGATCGACGGCCATGGTGAGCACATCTTCGACCTCTCGGTCGAACGAGATGCCGCCCTGATCGACCTCACTCCTCACGAGATTGCCCGGGTCGAGGTAACCCTGGGATGAGTTAGGATAACTTACGCTCATGAGATCGTGGGATGGTTCACGGCCGAGTCGGGCATCGGATCAAACCTTCGCATAGGGATCTCGATGGTAAAGGTCGAGCCTTTCCCGACTTCCGAGGTGATGGCAATCTGACCGCCGTGTTCTCGGGCAATTTTTTGAGAGACGGGGAGCCCCAGTCCTGTACCTCGAGAGCCCTTGGTCGAGGCAAAAACCTCGAAGATCTTCTCGATTTCTCCCGGTGGAATTCCAGTCCCATTGTCGGCGACGATCACTCGGGCGAGCATCGTCTTCGGGTCCCAGGTCGTCGAGACGGTGACCTTGCCTCCCTCGACATCTTCGGAGGCATCGATGGCGTTGGTGACGATGTTCAGGACGGCGCGGTGAATCCCATCGGTGTCGATCTGGACAGCCGGAAGGCCGGAGAAGGGTTCCCAGGAGAGGGCGACCCCCAATTCGTCGGCTCGTGGCCTCATCAACTCGACCACGTCTCCGACCGTCTCATTCAGGTCGGCGGATTCCAACGAGGGCTCTCGGTCTTTCGAGTAGGAGAGCATGTCCATGACCAGGTTATAGATCTTCGCCTGGTTCTTCTCGACGATTCCCCATCCTCGACGAACGATGGCATCATCCTTGTCGTTCAGCCCCATGTCGATCAGATAGCTTCCGCCACGGATTCCCTGGAGGATGTTCTTGATATGATGCGAGAGCGTGGCGATGGTCTGTCCCACGGCCGCCAGCCGCTCGGCCTGAAGTTTGGACTCGTACAACTGTGTATTCTCGATGGCTAGCCCGGCCTGGTGGCCGATCGCGACCATGAGCATCAGGTGATCCTTGGAGAATCGACTTTTGGGGCCTTGCTTGATGCTTTCATAAGAGATGCCGACTTCGGGCAGGGATCGGACGTCGGCGTAGAGCACTCCCAGGGTGGCATGTCGGCCCTGGACGGGAACGCAGATCGCCTCTCGAATTCCAAGGTTCAGGATCGATTTGGCGGGCCCGAAACGGTGATCGGCGGGGGCGTCCGAGGTAATCACACCTTCGCCCTTGCCGAGAACATGATCGATGATCGTGCGGGAGATCGCCATGCGCTCGTCGACATCGGCCTCTCCCCGCCATCGGACCGCCTTGGGGACGAGCTCGCCGTCGGCCTCCTTGAGGAGAATCGCCCCTCGATCGGCCCCGATCGACTCGAAGACCATCCGGAGGATCTGAGGCAGGAGGGTGTCGAGGTCCACGACCAGGCTGATCACCTGGGTTGCCTTGTACATGACCGAGAGGTTGAGCAGTCGATCCTTCAGCCAGTCGCCTACCCCCTCCGGTGCCTCTAGGATTCTCGAACCTTCACCGACGGGGATGCTACGGAGGATCGCCGATCGATCGTCCGGGCTAGCCCTGCCGAGCATGTCCACGCGGGCCGTCAACTCGCGGCCCGCCTCGTCGGCGGAATCCTGGAATAGCAATACGGTCTGACCCAGACGCAGTTGATCCCCGGATCGGATCTGAACCTGGACGACCGGCTGATCGTTCAGGAACGAACCGTTGGCCGATTCCAGATCGACCAGTCGATAGGAATCGTCGACACGACGGACCTCGGCGTGGCGGCGGGAGACCTCAGTATCGTGCAGCCGGATCAAGTTCGAACTATCACGGCCCAGGCCGACGACCTTAGCCTTCAGCTCGAACCGCTTCCCCTGATCGGCCCCTTTGATGATGAACAACGAGGCCACAGAAACGCCCCTTCTCGATACATCGCGAGATCAGCGACGTGGCCCAGGCTATCTTAGAACCTGGGTAGCGTCAACGATCTCAGCCTGATCTCCCAGCCGCTCAGGCTTGTGGCGTGAACAATATCACTTCGACCCGCCTCGTGGGTGCGCCGATCTCGGCCCCCCCCCGCGGAACTTGCGAGCCGAATCCGACCGAGGCAACTTTTCGACTGCTGAACCAGCCCAGCGAGTCGATCTTATGCTTGGTGACCAGATATCGACGGACCGAGTCGGCCTGTTCCTGGGTGAGAATCTGCGCGAGATCGGCGTCTCGTGCCTCGTCGGTAAAGGCGGCGATCACCACTTCCGATTTAGGGCGTTTGGTCTTGGCGAACCAGGCCGCAACCTCATCGAGCCGCTTCCGACCTCCCTCGGTCAGGACCGATCGACCGACTTCGAACAATTCATCGGCCTTGAGGGTACGGCTGTCGCGTTCCGAACCGGGTTTGAACAAGACTCGTTCGCGGTCGTAAAAACCCTTGTCATCGAAGTATCGAGAGAGGGGCCAAGTACGCTTCAAGGCCGCGAGATTCTCTCCCAGGTCATCAATCGCCTTGGTCCCTCGATCGCTCATGGAAACAATCTTCTGGTAAGCCTCGTCATCCCGGACGAGTTTTCCCAGACTCCCTTTCCCTTCGCGAATCGATGAGGCGATCACGTTGATCTCGCCCAGTCCTTGCTCGGCGGCCTGAGCGACCGCGTCGACTCGCTTTAGCGAATGTGAGGCTTCCTTGAGCAGGTCCACGAGTTCGATCGGAGCTTCGGACGCCAGAGAGGCATTTTCAACGAGAGGAGGCGAGTCAGGCAGCCCCGGGACAATCTCGACGATTTTCGCTCCCACAATACTTTGTGGGACGATTCGAGCCGTGGCATCAGAACGGATCAAAGAGTGGAGCCGATGATCCAGTCGGAGTCGGAGCACGACAGGGCCGCCGGGAACACTCGGGGCTTCGATCGATTCGACGACACCCGCGTCGATCCCCTGTACTCTGACTTTGGCCCCGACTTCGATTCCCGAGATCGTGGAGAAGTTGGCCTTCGCGTGAAAAGTCGGTTGCCAGGACCAGTTCCGTCCGGTGATCTGCCGGAGGCCGTAGCCGCCCATGCCGAGAACCGTCAGCACGAACACCGCGTTGGACAAGGCTCTCCATCGCGTCATTTCGCGTCGCATCGTGTCCTCGCCTCGCAACGATCGGCCTGGGCTCGACTCTCGACTCCCCACTCAAGCATACGGCCCCGAGGTCTTCTCGGAAAAGGATCTCGGCCGAAGAGCCTTTCAATAACCACGCGGGGTTATTCGTGCCGACCCATGCTTGATTGGCTCATGACGAGGTGGAAGCCCCTCGATTTTGAGACGATTAAGATTCGTGCCCTCCACTCCTCCCTTTATGATTGGACGCAATTCTGTCCCGACTTCGCCATGAATCGAAACTCTTGATGATTCTTGGTATCAGTAATGCAGAACTGGGACAATCGAGCACACTTTCCGCGTCGGCGCGTCATCTATAAGTCGGGAGTTCTGGGATGAAGTCGAGTCGTAGTCCACTCAAGCCGGAAATTTTGACGCCTGAGGATCTCAAGGCGGAAACGATGGCGGATAACCTGGACCGCCTCGCCTGGCTGATGGACCGAGCCATCCCGATTCCCGGGACGAATATGCGCGTGGGGCTGGATGCCATCATTGGATTGTTGCCCGGCGGGGGAGACTTCATCGCTGGGATCATCCAGACGGGGCTCGTCCTGACTGCGGTCTATCACTACAAGGTTCCCAAGGCGGTGACCGCGAGGATGGCCGCCAATGTCCTGCTGGACACGACGGTCGGAGCGATACCTCTGGTCGGTGATGCCTTCGATGCGGTTTTCAAGGCAAATACGCGGAATATCCGGCTATTGAGTGAGGTTCGCGATCTCCGCAAGGCTGGCCGTCCGGTTGACGCGGGAGCTTCGGTCCGCTACCTGATCGGGATTGCTCTACTGCTGATCGGAACGCTCACGCTTGTCCTCGTGGGACTGGTTACGATCCTCGTATGGCTCTTCCGTGCCATCACCCCGTAATTTGTCCGCCATGCAGATGGAGTCAAACGTCTTGGCCAGTCCCAACAATTTTACCATCGGTGTCGAAGAAGAGTATCAGATCGTCGATCCGGGCTCGCGGCAACTCCGCCAGCGTGCAGGTCGAGTGCTGCCGGAGGCGAGACGATCGGTCGGGGACGAAGTCACGAACGAGTTGTATCTCTCGCAGATTGAGATCGGTACGCAGATCTGTCGGAGCCTCGCCGAAGTCCGAGCCGAATTGATCAGACTTCGAGGGGCGGTCATCCAGGCGGCCGCGCATTCGGGTTGCAGGATCGTCTCGGCGGGTACTCACCCTTTCTCCAGGTGGGAGAATCAGACGATCACCCCCAAGGATCGGTACGATACCATCCTTCAGGAATTCCAGCAGATCACGCGCGAGCAGATCATCTTCGGTTGCCACGTGCACGTCGGGATCGAGGATCGTGAGCAAGCGATCCATGTCATGAATCAGGCGAGGCCCTGGCTCCCGGTCTTGCTCGCCTTATCGGCGAACTCGCCATTCTGGCAGGGTCGCGACACCGGCTATGCCAGTTACCGGACCGAACTCTTCGGTCGATTCCCGATGACCGGCATTCCGGCCGACTTCGCTTCCCGGGCCGAATTCGACGAAGTGATCCGGACTCTGATCGCCATGGAGACCATCGAGGACGGATCGAAAATTTACTGGGATATTCGCCCCTCCACCCACTTCGAGACCCTAGAATTCCGAATAGCCGACGTCTGCCCAACCGTGGACGAGGCCGTGATGATTGCCGGGCTCTGCCGGGCCTTGGCGATCGCCAGCCTCGACGATTCGACGCCCGAACTCCCATCCATGGGGCATCGACCCGAGATTCTACGCGCTTCGAAATGGCGGGCCGCCCGGTTCGGCCTCGAAGGAGATTTGATCGAGCCTCATGAACTCAAGGCCGTGCCGGCTCGTCGAGTCGTTCATGCGTTCCTGGAATTCCTCCGTCCAACGCTTGATCAGTTGGGCGATTGGGAAGAAATTTCCGGGTTAGTGGGAAATGTCCTGGACCGGGGGAATGGAGCCGCTCGTCAGCGTCGCGTTTTCCTGAATTCGGGACGGCATGAAGATGTCGTCGATTTCCTGATCATCGAAACCTCGAGGGATGTGGGGTGAAATTCCCGGAGATGCAGGTCGCTCGGGAGGTCGCCTTGTCGACAATCGAGTCCGCCGATACAATCCGCCACCACTACCATTGCTGGCCTGCAAGGGTCATGTCCGACTTTCTTCCGATCGAACATCACTGAGCACCTCCTCTGCGTCGAATCGGAGTATCGATCCGCCCGTGATCGGTAGGCCCTCCCGTCCCACAGGCGCGAACTCAGGGGAGCACGGAATGCTCAGATATCGCGGACGATTGAATCTCCTGATCGCTGTCGGGCTGGCATGTGCCTCGACCGGATGCGTCGAGCGTCGCTACACAATCCGGACAGACCCGCCCGGGGCGCAGGCGTTCGTCAATGGCGAGCAAATTGGGACCACGCCGGTCTCCCGTAGCTTTACCTTCTACGGCGATCGCACGGTCCGTCTGGTCAAGGAAGGGTATGAAACTCAGGATGTAGTGGCGAAGTTCGAGGCTCCCTGGTACGACAATCTCCTGACCGAATTCTTTACCGAAAATTTGAACCCCTATACCTTTCGGGATGAAGTCGAGTTCAATTACAAATTACAGCCCGCCACGCCCGACGATCCGAACAATGTGCTGAATCGTGCCGAGGCGACGAGAGCCGAAGGTCAGGCCCCGGCCTTGAAACGTCGTGGCGGAATCCTGGGATTCTTCGGCGGATGATTCAAGGGATAATTGGCCTGTGCCAGATTTCCATTCGGGGTTAGATTGCAGAAGGAGCTGATCCTCTCGATTCGGCTATCTCCTTCTCTACCTCTACCTTTCACGATTCTAGTTGGTAGCTGGGAGCAGGAGGACGGCATGGTCCGGAACGAATGGTTCGGAGCGGACCAACCTTCTTGGTTACTTTGTTGAGTTTAGACAGGCCATTGATGGCCTCCGGCGGGCATATTGCAACTGCCCCGTCGTCCTCCACGGATGAGAGGCTAACACCATGAAAATCCTCGCCGCGGCGATTCAGATGACGTCAGAGCCCCTTGAGGTGGCGTCGAATCTGGCTCGGGCTGACGACCTACTCCGTCAGGCTCATGACGCCGGAGCTAACCTGGCGGTTCTCCCCGAGATGTTCAACACCGGCTACGGTTTGCTTCCCGATTACGGGCCCGCTGCGGAGGGCCCGGATGGCCCGACGTTACGCCATCTCTCCATGCGGGCTCGCGAGTGGGGAATGGCGATCGCCGGGGGGTATGTCGAGCGAGATGGGAATCACCTCTACGACTCGGTCGCGTTTGCAACGCCCGATGGGGCGATGCACACCTATCGGAAGCGTAACCTGGTCTTCTGGGAGAGGTTTCGCTTCAAGCCCGGTCGGGAACCCCTGATTGTCTCGACTCCATGGGGGCGGATCGGGTTCGCTGTTTGCGCCGATATGATCTACAAGAAAGTTTGGACCGACTACAGAGGTCGGATCGACCTCGCCGTAGTGACGGCGGCCTGGCCCGACTTTGCCGACCGGCAGACCGGCAGAAAGCATTGGCTCTTCGGTCACGTCGGTCCCCTGTCGGGGGCGATCCCGAGCAAGGTGGCCGAGGATCTGGGAATTCCCGTGGTATTCTCGAATCAATGTGGCGTGACCCAGACAGTGATCCCGATTCTTGGAACAAGGATCAAGGATCGATTCGCGGGTTTGAGCAGCATCAGCGACGGTCGCCACGGTCCCTCGATTCTCGCTTCGACCGAGGAACAAGTCCTTCTGGCCCCCCTCACCCTTCATTCTTCCCGAGGACCCCGAACATGGCGTTCTATGTCCCCCTCGGTCCCCGCGGCCTCGTCTTCCGCCTCGGCACATGCCTGATCGGCGTCCTCGGGTCCGTCGTCTATTGGCGGGCCAGCCGTCGACGTGGCATGATGGTCGTACCGATCCTGGTGCCCGCCCTCGCGGAAAACTGAACGGATCGCGTCTGCCGTTTAACGGATTTTACCCGGACATCTCTCACCGAGATCTGATCGCCGGCCTTAAGATATTGCCCTGGGAGTCGACCGATTTATGTGCGGAATTGCCGGGGCATTGGATCGGACTGGCCGTCGCGAATTTTCCGTACCTCGCCTCCTGGCCATGACCCGTGCGATCGCTCACCGGGGGCCGGACGACGAGCAATTTCACGATGAGCCCGGGGTGATTCTCGGGGCTCGACGCCTCTCGATCGTCGATCTTCAGGGTGGGCGTCAACCGATCGCGAATGAAGACGGGTCGGTTTGGGTGGCCTTCAATGGAGAACTCTTCGAGTACCCGGAACTCCGGCAGGAGTTGCTCGGTCGGGGGCATACGCTCAGTACTCGATGCGACACCGAGGCCTGGGTCCATCTCTATGAAGATCACGGCGAGGAGATGTTCTCGAAGGCGCGGGGCCAGTTTGCCGTCTCGCTCTGGGATCGGAAAAACCGAACTCTCATCCTCGGCCGGGACCGGGTCGGCATTTGTCCTCTTTATTATGCCGAACGGGACGGGTGGCTCCTCTGGGGTTCGGAGATCAAGGCGCTCCTGGCCTCCGGGATGGTTCCGGCCAATCCCGACGTGGCAGGGGTTGACCACCTTTTCTCGTTCTTCTGTGCGGGAACGACCCGGACCTACTTCGAGGGGATCAAGTCGATCCCGCCCGGCCACTATCTCAAAGTGAAGGACGGCAAGCTCTCGACGCATTGTTACTGGGATCTCGACTTTCCCGACCGTGGTCAAGAGCGTCGGATGGACGATCCGGCCCCGCTGATCGATGAGCTGGAGCATCTGATGCGCCAGTCGGTCGAGCGTCGGTTGCGGGGAGATGTCCCGGTCGTTAGCTACATAAGCGGGGGACTCGACTCGACGGTGGTCCTGGGACTCAGCTCCCGAGAAAGAGGTCACGCGGTCCCATCGTTCACGATTGGCTTCGATAATGCAGGTCCCGATGAGCGGGCTCATTCGGCCGAGTCGGCGAAGGCGTTGGGATCGCCGTTGACGACGGTCACTTTGAGCAGTCCCGAGATTGCCGCCATGTATCCCGAGTTGGTTCTCGCCGCCGAAGGGCCGGTGATGGACACCTCGTGTGCGGCCCTGATGAAGTTAGCGGCCACGGTCCACGATCAGGGCTACAAGGTGGCCCTGACCGGCGAAGGTGCCGACGAGGCGCTGGCCGGTTACGTCTGGTTCAAGACCCAAGCGATGCGTGAGCGAATCGCCCACAAAATCGGCCACGGGATTCCTCTCATGGCTCGCAGACTCCTCCTGGCGGCGGTCGGAGGAGGTTCTCGGCATCGGGCTCCACTTTACGGGATTGGCGGGGTCCGGACGGCCCAGCAGGACATGTATGAGCTGATCGGTCAGGCCCGACCGATCCTTTACTCGTCCGGTATGTGGGATCGGCTGGGGGATCATAACCCTTACGATGACCTGAGCCTACCATCGGCGGAAAAGATGAAGCGCTGGCATCCGATGAACCAGTCGCTATACGTCGGCTATAAGGTGATGCTGGCTGGTCTCTTGATGATCTCCAAGGGAGATCGGATCTCGATGCATTCGTCGGTCGAGACGCGATATCCCTTCCTGGACGACGATGTTATTAATTTCTGTTCCCAACTTGCCCCCGAATACAAGCTCCGTGGCAAGACTGAGAAGTGGATTCTCCGGCAGGTGGCCGCAAGGACACTTCCGAGTGCGATCGCCAATCGCCCCAAGACCATGTTTCGTTCCAGGTTCTCGGGGACGTTCCTAAACCACGGCCATCCGGCCTGGGTCGATCAACTCCTCTCGGCCGACTCGTTGAGGAAGACCGGCTATTTCGATCCCGAGATGGTCAAGCGGGAGCAGATGAAGCAACAGGCCCTACCACGGATCACCGCGCGTCGATTCGTCATGGACATTGCACTGACCAACGTCGTCTCGACCCAACTCTGGCATCATCTCTATTTCGGTGGTCTCTGCGACCTCCCGAGCTGGACCCCTCCCCGGATCGATCTCGGGGCCTCGCCGAGTAATGGTCACGTTTGAAATCCGGTCGCGACACATTAATGAGTTGAATTAAAGGCTCAGGGGACGTTAACCAATATGGTGAGCCGCTGTCGGTCTCTCTCCGCAGCGGACTTCATGATCATGGTCGCATTTACAGCCGTGGGCATCGCTATGGTGCGTCCCGCCCTGGAATCTCAGATTCTCGCATTTTGGACAAACTATGTGTTCGTCAGTGGAACTCCGTTGCTTGCGAGCTGGACAATTCTCTGTCTCGTTTTGAATTTGAGGAAGCCCCGTCCGGCGATCTCTGCGCTGTTTCGCCAGCCGGGGGCGGCCGCCAGCCTGGCCGCATTTCCGACGGCCGCGATCTGGGCTGGAATTCTCGGCTATTGGTGGCTCCAAGGCGACGTCACTCGCGCCATGAATCGTATTTCATATGTCGGAACGAGCGGAGGGGCTTCCGTGCTCGGGGCCTGGCTTGTATTGATGGTATCCGGCATAGCCGACCTGGATCGGCGTTGGATAAACGGTTTCGGACTAGCGGTCGGATGGTCATGGATCGCCCTGATGTTCCTGATTCTTTATCACGATTTTTTCCATCAGTGATCGGGAGTGGTTGATGAGGGCGATCCTCCAGCGAGTTAGCCGGGCCTCTGTCGAAGTTGAAGGCTCGATCGTTGGTCAGATCGGGCTAGGATGGCTGGTCCTCCTCGGGGTGGCTCGCGGAGATTCCGACGAGGACGCCGAGAAGATGGCGAGCAAGATCGTCGGCTTGCGAGCCTTCGCAGACGATGATGGAAAGATGAATCACTCGGTTACCGAGATCGGCGGCTCGATCCTGGTTGTTAGCCAATTTACCCTCTTGGGCGATTGCCGAGCCGGACGTCGGCCCAGTTTTATCGAAGCAGCCGGACCGGTGGAGGGCGAGCGACTCTATTTCTTGCTTGCGGAAATGCTCCGGTCGAAAGGATTGGGAGTGGAAACGGGAGTCTTCCGCGCCGACATGCAGGTCGAACTGGTCAATGACGGGCCAGTGACCCTGTTGCTTGATAGCCGTAAAGTCTTTTAAAAACATGGAGTAGGTCAACATCGGCCTCACGTCGTATGTCGTAAGGCCACATGTGGAGGACTACTGTTCATTTCGACTCGATCGCCTTGGGCGATTTGTCCGACACGAAGTCGACGCCCTGAATGATCAACTTCATCAGGTTCGGATTCGTGAGAGGGTCATACTTCCCGGGCTCATAGCGTTTGTGTCCGAGCGAGGTATGGAAGACCTTGCCCTTTCCATAGCCCCAGGTCCATGCAACGGGCCAGGTTACTCCCTTGTATTCGATCGTCGCGAGTGGCTTGACGTCGGGAAGCATTTGCATGTTCGAATAGAGCTCGTCATTCAGCTCGAAATCATCGAGCCCGGCGGTGACGGGGCTGTTCTTGTCGGCGATCTTGATCAGGTACGTCCCCATGATGGCCTTTCCATCGGGCTGGCCAACGTGCGAGTAGATCCCTCCGAGCATTTGCTTCCACTCGGGGAGCCAGTCGGCGGGGGCGTTGTCGGCCCCGTGGATCGAGACGTATCCGTGACCCTCCTTGACGTAATTGAGCAAAGCCTTCTGTTGTTCGAGTGAAAACTGGTGCTCGGGCTGACGCCGGTCTGCGGTCACGATCAGGATGTCGTACTTCTTCAGCGCCGGAGATTCGAGGATCGAGGCGTCCTCGTTGATCGTGACCTGGTAGCGGCGGGTGTCTTCCAGCGCCGTGGCCAAGTACAATGCCTGTTCTCGATAGCCATGGTGTTCTCGCTGTCCGCCGGAAAGGATCAACACTTTGGTCCCTTCCGGAACCCGCTTTTGGGCCGAACTCGGACCGGCGAGGGCAACGAGCAGTGTAAGGGCCGCACCGAGGACTCGAAGGGATCTCATTAGCGGGTCTCCGGAAGTTTCGCGGACGGTTCATCGGATGGGGATGAGTCGAGTGTCTCAACCCATAGGGATCGCATCGTAGGTCGCCTCCGCTCGCTCCGCAAGCGGTCGGACTGGCTAACAGGATTCACGAAGCCATGAACATGATGACCCGGACCCTGACCGTCGGCCTGGTCGCTTCCCTCGTCGGTGCCTTTGCCGTAGCCGACGATGCTCCCCAGAGCATCAAGACCGGGGCTTTGACCTTCAAGGCGCCCGCGGCCTGGAAGAAGGAGCAGCCCAAGTCGGCCATGCGTGCCGCCCAGATCAAGATCGAGCCGGTCAAGGGCGACGAGGAACCGGCCGAACTCGTCGTCTTTGCCTTTCCCAATGGGGCGGGAAGCGTCGAGAGCAATATCGAACGCTGGGAAAAGCAGTTCGTCGACGCCAGCAAGCGCACCCCCAAAGCCAAGGTCGAGCAGAAAAAGGGGATGAACGTCGATGTGACTCGAGTCGAGATCTCGGGTCAGTATCTCTCGGGAATGCCTGGTGCGGCTTCCAAGGCGGAAAAGCCGAATTATCGGCTTCTCGGGGCGATCATCACGACTCCTTCCACGGGCTATTTCTTCAAGCTAACTGGACCCGACAAGACGGTCGGTGACGCTACCAAGGGCTTCGATAGCCTGATCGAATCCATGAAGCTCGACAAGTGATCGCCGTGAACGACTTGGGAGGATTCGCGATGAGCAGGAAGTTAAGACTGGTCGCAGGTGTCTTGATCGCGCTTGCTAGTGGATTTGGCGCAGCCCCGGAAGACCTCGAGCCGGATTTTATTCCCCTCTACGAGAAAGGTGATCCTCTCAAAAACGGTTGGTCCATGATCGGCCCGGGCTCGATCGTTGAAGAATCCGACGGAGTTCTGGTGACCGAAGGGGGCATGGGCCTTCTCTGGTACTCGAAGGCACCTTTCAAGGATTTCACGCTCCGGGTCGACTATAGACTGACCGAGGCCGGGAATAATTCGGGAGTCTTCGTCCGATTTCCCGACCCGCCCAAGGATCCCTGGGATGCCGTCGATACCGGCTACGAGATCCAGATCTGCGATGGAGCCGACCCCGAGCACAGCACCGGATCGATCTACAGTTTCAAGGCAGCCGAGAAAAAGCCCCCGGCGAAACCGACCGGAGAATGGAATACTTATGAGATCACGGTTCGAGGGCAGGATTACTCAATCTCGCTCAACGGGCAGGTCATCAATTCCTACAAGGGTTCGAGGGGTATTTCCGGTTACGTCGGGCTTCAAAATCACGACCCGAAATCGGTCGTGAGATTTCGTCATGTGAGGATCAAACCGCTGGGTTGAATCCCTCTCTACTCAAGGGATGGCGAAGTCATGAGTATTTTCCTGATCGCCTGTGCCCGATGCACTGCCGAGAACCATTCTTCGTCGCGATTCTGCGGCGGCTGCGGACTCTCGATGGGTGCCGCCGAGGCCGACGCCGGAGCGGCAATCGATGCCCTGGGGCCTTACGAGGCCCCCGAGCCCGCAGAGCCCGATATCACTCGCGCGATTCGTGACCTCGTGGCCCGATCCGGTTTCGAGGCGGCATCCTCCGGCCATGGCTGGAGAGTCGTCGTGCCTCTCCAACTCGACCGGAAACAGGCCGTCTACATCGGATATGCCGGCATCGATCCGACCAGCCGGCCCATCGTGACACTTGTTTCGATCTGCGGCACGGCCAACGACCGAGATCCGCGCATCCTCTTGAAAATGAATGCTCGAATGGTGGAAGGACACTTTGCCGTCAAAACCCTCAGGGGCGAAGAATACTTCGTCGTGATCGAAAACATGCCAGTCGAGGCCACCTCCTCGATCGACCCGGCAGGGCTCGTCCTTCGAATCGCCCAGACGGCCGATAGTCTTGAAGATCGGCTCACTCGCGGCCGGGATCTCTTTTAGTGGGATGTAAGAGCGAATCTAATTCCGACGTTCGGTAGAGGGCGATGGTCGTGTCGTCCGTGAATCTGATCGGTCGGATCGTGTTCAGGGCTCGGAAGTAGCCGGGGGGCCCCCAGGGCCCCCACTGAAGTGATGCCGAGACCGCCAGATATTTGGTGGCGACCGAAAGCTTGTCGGGTAATCCCACCGGGGTTTGGTTGGCATCGAAGACGAATCGCCGGCCTTGAACCTTGTAGTAGGCCGGGTCTGTATCCCCGAAATAGAACAGGGTGAGATCGGCGAATTCGGGATGGTTCTTTTGGAGCTTTGCGAGGTCCTTAGCCCCCTGGCCCCAGTCGAGATTCGAGTCGGAGAGGATCCGACGACCACCAATCGGCCCTCCCGCCGCCTCATTGAAGTATGTCAGTTCGTGCGGATGAATGCCGGCGACCGACGTGGCCATGCCAACCAATCCTATCGCGGCGAACCATCGAAACTTCCGACACCCCTCGGCGACCGCGGAAACCCAGATGATGGCGATAGGGGCGACTGGCAATAGATATCGAATCCCATAATTCCGCTTCGAGCCGAGCATCGCTGCCAGGAGAAAAGCGATGATGAAGGCTGCTAGCATCCAATCTCGATCACCTCGAACGGCCATCTTGATCCGTCCGGCCACGAGAATCCAGAAGGCCAGCGGTACCTTGACTGCCAGAGTAAGTGGGTAGTAGTACACCCACCCCGACATCCGCCGCTCCCCGAGGAGATAACTGGGGCCTCCGTTTCTTTGATAGATCATCTGGGTTGCGAAGGCCACCCAGTCGCTTGGTAGCGGACTCTCAAAAAGCCCGGAAATCCAACGATGGATCGAAGGCGGAAACTTCCCCTCGATGATCGGATGGACGCCGTGGTTCGCACTCGGGGTGATCGAGGCGAAGCCGGTGATTAAGAGGTTCGATACAGCCATCGCGAGTCCGAATCCGATCATCCCCGGAATGATCGTCCGGGCCATCCTTAGAATTGTTCTGACCGATCGCTCGGATTCCGGGCGATTCTTGATTAGATCGACCGCCCATAGGAGGCTCAGGATTGGTGGAATCAGGATCGTCGTGAATTTGCATGAGAAAGCCAGGCCTCCCACGGCCCCGGTGGCCCAGAGGATCCAAGAACGGCCCGAACGCAGGAACCACCAGAAGCCATAAGCCATTCCCAGGATGCTTGCGGTAGCCGGCAGCTCCATCGTCGAGAGCGCGCCATGGGCGAGTAGATTCGGGCTGAGAGCGAAGATCACCGAGGCCAGCGCCATGGCTCGAGGTCCGTAAAGGCGACGCGACCAGTCGGCCGTGATCAATAAGGCTGCGACCCAGATCCAGAGACCGCCGATTCGAATGATCGGTAGGAGTTGAGCCTGGTTCGGGATCGGGTCATCAACCCAGGAACCATGCCCAACTCGGTCGAGAATCCACAATGCTGGTGCTTGCTGGAGCTTCCAGAAGGTCAACGGTGAACCCATGCGAGAGATAGGGTCTTGCTGACCGGTGCGCCACCATCGGGAGGCCACTCGCAGATAAGTGACCTCGTCATAAGTCGCCGATAAGCGGTAAGCCTGGTCGACCATCAAAACCAGTCCGAGCACGACTGATACGGCGACCGTCGTCAGACACCAGGGGGGAATCGCCCTAATCCCCGATTCTCGGCGACTCATCAAGGAGTTCCGTCAGTTTGGTTCGAAGAATCCGTAGCGACCTTCTGCCCTTCCAGTCCGCTTCGACGGATCGCGCCCAGGAGTCTTGCCACGGCGATCGAATCATTCCAGGTGGGTGCGAGTGAGCCCTCGCCGCGGACCATTTGATAAAAGTGGTCGTTGAGTAGCTCGCCGACGGTCGGCTCGAGGGGCAGTCGCTCCTCATGTATTCCGTCGGCATCAGTCCACTGAATTCGATCGGGCATCTCGAGCCAGGCCACACCTCGTTCGGCGAAAACCTGGACTCCGGGCTGAGGAAGAAATCGATTTGCATCACCCCAGAGGGATCGGTGATATCGTGCCACTGAGAGTTGAGCGGTGGCTCCTCCTTCAAATTCCATCAAACAGGTTTCGAAGTCGGGCCCGACACTTTCCGGATCCGGAAAAATCGTACCACCCCAACCCTGAACCGACCGCGGCTCGGACCCGAAGACAAACCGGCACCAGTCCAGAAGGTAGGTCCCCGGATCAACTAGCAAGGTAGCTGGGGCTAGTTGGGTCGAGGGTCCGGGCTGGCCGTATCGGTCGAATCCGAAGAGACGACCCAACCCGATGACCAATCGGGGAGCGCCGAGTTTCGTCGCCAGAAGCTGCTTGAGACGCATGGTCGTCGGATAAAATCGACGAGCGAACTCGGGCATGAATACCACACCACTGCTTCGAACCAGATGGTCGAGTCGGTCGAGTTCCTCCCGACCGCAAATCATGGGCAAGGCGCAATAAATGGGCTTGCCGGTGGCGCAGGCTGCCTCGATCGGATAGAGGCCGAACCACTGGGGCGTCAGCAAGTAGATCGCTTCGACATCGGGACGCTCGAACAGCTCAATCAGGCCGTCGACCGCGGTGCATCCGAATTGGACGCTTTCCAGTTCGGCACGACGTGCGACCTGGTCATAGACCGCGGTGACCTGAAATCGATCCTTCAATTTGGCCAGAGCCGGCTTATGGCGAGCCTCCCAGAGCCGACCGAGGCCGACAACTCCGACCTTGAGCCGGCCAAACCTGGAACCGATCAAGGAAACCTCCCGATCCGAGGCAGCTCGAATTTACTTGAAGCCCGATATCGTATTGTTCGAGCCTTTAGTCCTCAGAGCAGACTAACAATCCTTCTCGGAATCGGCCATCGGAGAGCGTCAAGAGGAACCGACCCGTGGCACCAGGGCATTCTCTCGGGCGGCGAAGCTCCGTATATAATAGCTAGACGGGATTCCGATCAACGAGGCCTCGGGGGTTCGCATGGCAACAGACTCGGTGCAACCTTCGGTCGATCCCGATGATGATCATGTCGATATCGCCGATGCCATGCCCCCTACGGTCGGCCCTTCGCTCTGCCTTCCCTCCATCGACCTTCGCGACCGAGCCCTCCCGATCCGTCCGGGCGACCTGACTCGCCTCCTGATGGCACAACCCGACATCCATGAGTCCGATCGCGAGAATCTCGGCAAACTCGGTCCCCTCCTGGGAGCGATCTTCCATAGTGAGTTTTATGAAAGACTTCGTGAACTCAAGGAGCTCTATGGGCCACTCGATCCCGATTCCGATTACATCAAAATTGAGGATCATACGGTCGAGCGCACCGAGGAATCGGACGAGTCATTCCTCGCTCCATTTGAAGCAGCTCTGGAGCGTGCGAATTATCGACCTCTCGACATCAAGGTTATCGAACAGGCCGTCGAAGCTCCCAACGAGATGGGTCTGACTTACGTTCCGAACTTCAGCCAGTTCGAGCATCTTAGGATTTATGCCAGGGGTTACACGCAGATCTCAAGAGTTTTTCGGAGTGCCAAGACCAAGTTTCGCAAACGGACCATGCAGTTGGATGCTTATCAGCGACTGATCATCGCCCTCAAGTTCAAGTCAGGACTCGACCTTGGGCCATTCGTTCGCTCCGATGTGGTCTACCTCAGGATGTTCAAGGACGTTCCGCACGTCGACATGGAAATGCATCTACCCGAGCAAGGGACCAAGGTCAGGATGCGGTGGATCGACAAGGCCCAGATCTCGTCCCCGGTCGTGATGGGAGTACCTGCCCTGACGATCAAGCTCCTGGGCCTGAGCTGGGCGGCGATGGCCAACCCGATGTTGCTGGCCCCACTTGCGATTGCACCGATCTCGGCCGGCGTCAACTCCTTTTTCGGATTTCAGCGAGCCAAGCACAAGCATCTCTCCTCGATGATCCGCAATCTTTATTACTTGACCCTGGCGAATAACGGGAGCGTATTGACCCGGCTCATCGACACCGCCGAAGAGGAAGAGTACAAGGAAACGATGCTCGCCTATTTCTTCCTCTGGCAAGCCTGTCGGTCCGGCAAAGTGTGGACCAGGGAGAACCTGGATCTCCACATCGAGACCTTCCTCAAGTCGGTATCCGGTATCGAGATCAACTTCGAGATCGAAGACGCTTTGAGTAAACTATTTCGCCTCGGACTGGCCCGTCGAGACGTTCAAGGAAAGCTTCAGGCTCTGCCGATCGACGAGGCGTTATTGGCCCTCGATCATCGATGGGATAACACCTTCCGCTATGCCTGAGCGCGAAGCGTGGTTGACGTTGGGCAAAAATTCAACAAGAATTCGTCGCGAATCGGCGAGGGTCCGCGATGTCAGGCATAGCGGCGTTGGCTGACCGAGGCTTGAGATTAGACCATCTGTGAATTCACGGGGTCGGCGATCGACTGGCCCACCGAACCCGGTTTGACTACAATGATTTCATCGATGTCGTAACACGCCGGGCCATGCCACCCGCCCCCAGGCCCTCCCTCGACGAAGCTCCTCGACAGGTGCCCAATATGGCAACCGCCACCAAGAAGCCTTCCGTCAATCCTCCGCCTCGCGATCCAGGGTCGAACTCCATAGCGAAAAGTTCGTTCCTAGTTCGGGCGATAGATTCCACGTTTCGATTCCTGGCCTCATTGAAATTGGCCGTGATTTGCCTGGCCACCCTGGCGGCCACGCTCGCGTTCGGCACCAAGTTCAACAGCGACTATGGGATGAACGCGGCCAATGAGTACATTTATCAGACTCGCGGCTTTGCCTTACTTATGGCGTTCCTGGGCCTGAATGTCCTATGTGCGGCCCTCATTCGATATCCCTGGACAAAGCGTCAGACGGGTTTCGTCATTACTCACGTCGGACTCCTGATCGTCATCGGAGGATCGTGGTGGGCCGCCCAGACCGCCGACGAGGGTATGGTCGGCATGCGCGAGGGGGAACGATCGAGCAAGCTCGTCCGAAACCACAAGCCGGTCCTCTACGTCAAGCCGATCGATCCGCATAGCGGCCAGTCCCAGGGCGAGTACACCCTGCCCTTCCGACCGGGGGCGTTCGACTGGGAACCCGGACGGTTCGAGGTGGTTTCGGGCGAGAAAGATCCGTTCAAGCTGGCGATCAAACGATATTACTCGGCGTCTGCCCCTCGGACTCTGTATGAGGCCGATCCTTCCGGCACGCCCATGATCAAGCTCCGACCCAAGGTCATCCCGCCCGGGGGGAAAGAGCCGGTCGACGTCTTCACATCGGACGAGGATCGATGGTTCGCCACCCGACCCGAGGGAGTTCCCCGGGTCTTCCGACGAGCCGGCCCGGCCCAGTTCATTTTCTCCTTCGTCGATCGCCCCGAACTGCTCGATGATTTCGCCAACCCCCCTGCCGACCCCGGCAAGGAGGGCGTGGCTCGGCTCATCTATACCGACAAGTCCGGTAAGATTCGCACAGTTGAGGTCAAACTTGACGACGCAAAGCCGGGCCAGGTGATCCCTCTTCCCGAGAGCGACCTGACCGCCACCTTCTCCAAGGTCGATCACGAATCGATCGAGAGCCCACGGATTCGCCGATCTCTCGGCGAGGAGATGATCCACATCGTCCAGTTCCTTGTGAAGAAGGGGGACGGTCCCGAGATCAAGCATAATGGCTACGCCGGACTCCCGATGGCCCCGACCACGGTCCCGGATTCCGAGGAGGCTGGCGCCCAGCCACCCCCTGCCCTCCTTCACGTCTCTTACTTCTACCCGCCGATCGTCGATCCTCAGGTGAACCAGCGGTATGGCCAGATCGAAATTATGGGAGACAACCAGGGCCGCGTCGCTTACCGGGTCTTCGAGCGTGGGAACCCGGCCAAGGTCCGGGTCGCCGGGCTCATCAAGCCCGGCGAGGAAGTCACGGCCTTCGGTGGGAATTCGGTCTCGCCGATGACGATGACTTTTTCCGTGGAGGAGTTCCTCCAGGCTGGCGTCGAGAAGGAGATCTTCGAGTCGATCGACATGCCACCCAATAAGAAGGATGATGGCCTGGCCGCCGTGCTCGCCGAGATGACCGTCAATGGCGTCACGAAGGATGTCTGGCTTCAGAAATCCCCGACTTTCGATCCTTCCTACCGGACGGTCACATTCCCCGACTCGATGTACGAGGTGGCCTTCGACGTCGATCACATGGATTTGGGCTTCTCGCTCAAGCTCAACGACTTCGACGTCGGTTTCGATCCAGGGACCTCGACCGCTTCGAGCTATCGGAGCGAGGTGACGCTCTCCGATGAGGCGGCCGGGATCAAGGAAAAGCCCGTCTCGATCTACATGAACCACACCCTCGACCACAAGGGCTGGAGGTTCTTCCAGACGAGCTATTCGCGATATCGCGACCCGAAGACCGGCCAGGAAACGGGCGAGTTCGTCTCCGTCTTCCAGGTGGCCAAAAATCCGGCCCGCGAGATGATTTACGCCGGCTGCATCATCGTCGTGCTCGGTGCCTTCGTCCAGTTCTACATGCGAGCCGGAATCTTCACGGACGGGGGTCATCGTCAGCGCGAACGGGCCGCGGAGAAAGCTCGCAAGAGACTTGCAGCCAAGTCCGGCCAGGCCGACCTGGTTTCGGTCGAACCCCCGATCGAAGACGCCGAGCCCCTCTGATTCACCGAAATTTACCCGTGGCCGGGACGGCCGGGAGTTCAGCCCCATGCTTTCTAGACGTCATTGGATCGGCCTCGGCCTGGTCGTCACCTCGACCATCCTGGCGATCACCCCCGAGACCACGGCGGCCGAGAAGGTCAAGAAAGAGTCGGTCGGCTATTCTCGTGCCTATGAGATCCTGGGCACCTTGCCCATGATGCACGAAGGGCGTCAGAAGCCGATCGACACCGTGGCCCGCGAAGAAATCAAGTCGATTTACACGCGAGAGACGATCAAACTGACCAGCGAGGATGGACTCACCGTCACGAGTTGGTCACCGGTGGCCGCGTTCTTCGACTGGTCGGTTCGCCCCAAATTCTGGGATTCACAGCCGATCATCGCAGTCGAATATCTGCCGCTCAAGCGATTTATCCTTGCCGACGAGATCAAGCACTCGATCGAGGAGGTTGTAGGTAAAGCCTCCACCTCCGAGGCCGATCGGGCCCGACTCAAGAAGTTGGCCGACCAGCCCGAGGTCGATGGCAAGGAGCTCCGGAACGCCGTCATCGAAAGCAAACTTGCCGAGGAAGACGCGAAGAAATTGCTGGAACTGGCCATTAAGGTGGGCGAGGAGACCAAGTGGCTATCGCCGGAGGACCTCGAAAGTGCCGAGGTCATCGTCGAGGGTACGCATACCCCTTTCATGGTCTACCTCGATGAACTGACCCGCCGAGCCCAAGGGGCGGGAGGTATGCGTTCGGGCAAACCGAAGCTAACTGATGTCGAGCAGAAAGCTTTCGATGTCGGAATGATGCTCGCCCATTATCGTGCGATTCGCGACAAGGAAACCTTCAGCGCGGTCCCGCTCCTGGTCACCCCCCACCCGGCCTCGCCGGCTACACTCGAGTACTCCGCCCAGGCCTACAAGAAAGCCGAGGAGCAAGGCCCGAGAAGTCTGGAACCCCTGGAACTCGAGGCGGCGAATACCCTTCATAAGTATCTCAACGACCTGCCGAGCAAGGATCGGGCGATGCCCGGGACTGACCCGACCTTTGACGCCAACTACACTCGATGGCTGAAGGAAAAGTCGGCCTGGGTGCCCCTCGGCGTCATCCGTGACGTCCCTGTCGAGGAACTGGCCAAGGCTGGATTCCCTGCGGCCAAGGTCGAGGCTTTCCGAAAAGCCTTGAAGGCGATGGAAGATGAGGAAATCGTCAATCCGGGCCGGGCCAGCGTCGAGCCCGCACTGGGGCTGGTAGAAGCCTCGGGTGATCTGGGACGATCCATCAATGCTGACTTCTATCCTACGCCAGGCGCAATGGCCCTCGAAGTCCACTTCAATGACCTTGCCCCGTTCTTCAAGGCTCCCATCGCCTATGGTTTGGCCCTCCTGACTCTTATCTTTAGCCTGGTCGTGACCAATTTCGGCGTCTCGATGAAAATGGAAGGTCTCTTCGGCAAACTGGGCCGAGGGCTCTATCTCACCGGGATCGCCGCATTCGCCGCAGGGATCGGGCTGGAGGCTTATGGTTTCTTCCTCCGGATCAAGATCTCGGGATGGGCACCCGTCACCAACATGTACGAGACGGTGATTTGGGTCGGTATGATCACAGCGATCCTGGGCCTGGTCCTGGAGGCGATTTACCGGAAAACCTACGCCGCGCTGGCCGGTGCCGGTGTGGCGATGGTCTGCACCGCACTCGCCGCGACTGTCCCGATGCTCGATCCGGACATCCCGCAGCTTCCTCCGGTCCTCCGGAGTAACTACTGGCTCACGATCCACGTCCTGACGATCGTCTCCAGCTACGCGGCGTTTGCCCTGGCCATGGGATTGGGCGTGGCGGCGACCTCGCTCTACCTGACGGCGACCTATAAGAGATCGGCCAGCTTCTTCGAACTGGCTTCGCCACTTCTGCCCGGTTTCCCCTTACTGGGTCTGGGCTACTACGGGGCGACCGCCTGGGCCAGTCGCCTGGGTTCTCCGGCCTGGTCGGAACGATTCAGCCTCTACAGTATGTATGCGATTGGGGCGATCGGCTTCACCATGATTGCGACGGCTTTGTTCTCGGTGCTCGGGGAGATCGTGAATCGGGCCATCTTCCGCGATAAGGTGGACCTCGACGAGGCGGCTCTCGCCGGCTCGGAGCCTTCGGCCACCGTCGTATCCAAGTCCGACGCTCGAGCCCTGGCGATGCAAGCCACGGCGGCCAGGATCAAGCCGATCACCAATTTCATCTACCGATCGATGCAGGTCGGTATCCTTCTTGTAGCGGCCGGGACCTTCCTCGGCGGATGGTGGGCCGACGTCTCCTGGGGCCGGTTTTGGGGCTGGGATCCGAAAGAAGTCTGGGCTTTGATCACCCTGCTGGTTTATCTGATCCCGCTCCATGGTCGATTCGCCGGTTGGGTGAACACCTTTTGGTTGGTGATGGCGTCGGTGGTCTGCTTCCTGTCGGTCCTGATGGCCTGGTACGGCGTGAACTTCGTGCTTGGGGTTGGGCTCCATAGCTACGGGTTTACCGAGGGGGGATCGCAGGGGACCGTGGCCGTGGCAACGCTGGTCCTCCTCTCGTTCGCGAGCGGGGCTTTCTGGCGTAGGCGGATTTCCTCTCGCGTCCCGAGCCTGACAGCCTGATCCAAAACGAAGCCAACAACGTGATCCAGGGCCCGGCCTTCGAAATTCGGAGGGCCGGGCCTGCTCGTTTCCCGATGACCAGGGAAGTCAGGTGAGCTTTGAGTAACTCCTCCCCGATCGTTCTCATCAACGCGGTTGGCCTGACGGGTCGGCTACTTTCGATGGCCCCTCGGCTGAAAGCCTTGGCGGAATCAGGCTGGCACAGATCACTTTGCGAGGTCGTTCCTGCGGTGACCTGTACGGCCCAGGCGAGTATCCTGACAGGGCGATCTCCTGAAGGTCACGGAGTGGTCGGGAATGGTTGGTATTTCCGTGACACCGCCGAGGTTCGATTCTGGCAGCAGTCGAATGCGCTCATCCAGGCGGAACCGATCTACGTGACAGCCCGACGGATGGCCAGGGAGAGGGGACGTCCCTTCAAGACCGCCAAGTTGTTCTGGTGGTTCAATCAAGGTGCGGCCGTAGACCTGAGCGTCACTCCCAAGCCGTATTACGCGGCCGATGGCAACAAGGCCTTCGGGATCGCCGGGACGCCCGACAGTCTGACGGATCGCCTCGAATCGGAGCTGGGGCGATTCCCGTTTCACACATTCTGGGGACCGTCCGCCGGGCTACCCTGCACGTCCTGGATCAGTCAATGCGCGGCGAGCGTTCTCCGCGATGAGCGGCCCGATCTCACCCTGGTCTATCTCCCCCATCTGGACTACGACCCTCAAAAATTCGGCCCTTCAGGCTCCGACTTGCCGCGACTGGTCCGGGAACTGGACGACGCTTGCGCCCCCCTACTCGACCAGGCCCGCCAGGCTGGAGCCCGGATCTGGGTGGTCAGCGAGTATGGACATTGCGACGTCTCGACGCCGGTACTCCTCAATCGAGTACTGAGAAAAGCCGGACTTCTCTCCGTCCGTCCCGGTCCTTTCGGAGAGATCTTCGATCCTTTGAGCAGCCGGGCATTCGCCGTTTGTGATCATCAAGTGGCACATGTCCACGTGCACGACTCGGAAGACATTCCAAGGGTCCTCGAAGTATTGTCGGCCGAAGAAGGGGTCGATCGACTATTCACGGGTGAGGCTCGTCATGAGGTTGGACTGGACCATCCCAGGTCGGGTGAGATCGTGGCCCTCTCGCAGCCTGACGCCTGGTTTGCTTATCCATTCTGGCTCGATGAGGATCGTGCACCCGACTATGCCAGGACAGTCGACATCCACCGGAAACCGGGATACGATCCCTGCGAGCTATTCCTCGATCCTCAACTTCGGGCACCCAAAATCTATCTGGCCACACGACTCCTACGAAAGAAGCTTGGTTTCCGGACGCTATTCGACGTGATCCCTCTCGACCCTTCCCTGGTGCGAGGTAGTCATGGAATTCCGGCGGGACACGACGAAGATCGACCCGTCTTGCTCGGGGACGGCCCGGAGCCCGAAGGAGATCAGGCCCTCCGGACGACGGATTTGCATCGGATCTTGCTCAGGGCCCTATTCCCGGACTGACCTCCCGTAGCCGAAGGGATTGACCCTAAATTGTAGAAAATGGGTATCGAATTTAATAAGTTGATTCCCAGTCTCGACAGTCATCCGAACCACTCCTGGTCGGAGTTGCACCATGAATACGCCGTCTGACCCACAAAGCCCGACGGGCCGCGCATTGCTCCGCCATTTGCTGGCCCAACGGAACCACGAGATAGAGCGGGCCCAGGAGATCGACGACCGGATTCGAGAAGCCTTCGAGCGGACGGTCGCCGTGTTGGTCCTGGATATGGTCGGGTTCTCGCGAATCTCCCAGAAGCACGGGATCATCCATTATCTCGCGATGATTGCCCGGATGGCGATCGCCGCACGACCGGCGATCGAAGGCAATGGCGGAAGAGTGGTCAAGCAAGAAGCCGATAATATATTTGCGGTGTTTGATGAACCGGTTGTGGCGCTCGAAGCAGCCCTCGATATTTTCCGGGGATTCGACGCCATGAATGGGGTGACCTCCAGCGAAAACGACATCCTCGGGAGCGTCGGGATTGGTTTCGGTCCGAGCCTACTGATTGGGGATGACGACCTGTTCGGCTGCGAGTTGAACACCGCATGTAAGCTCGGTGAGGATCTGGCTGGACCCTCGGAAATCCTCCTCACCAAGGCTGCCTTCGATGCTATTCCCGAAGGTCTTTATCGCTTCGATCCGGCGGCGCATACCGTGAGTGGGATGGAGATCGCCAGCTATCTGTTTCGAGCCAAGCTCCACCCGGACGGACGGGAAATTCTTCCCTCTGAATCCGTCGGTCCATTACTCGCTTGATAGGCCAGGACCCCCACTCTCCTCACTCTCTCCAAGGAATTGACCGATGGCATTAAATTTCGCTCGACCCCGCCTCTCGACGATGATCCTGGGCATGGCTTCGATGAGCCTGGCAGTCGGCTGGGCAAGCCGAGAGCGCTCCTTGGCCCAGGATAAGGCGCCTCTGAAGTCGCAGACGATCACTCTCGATCAGGTCAAGATGGCGGACTACAGCGACCGAGGGGACGTCGTCGGTAAGCTGGGGATCTACCTGGCCGGAGACACCCCGGAGAGCACCAACTTCGTGACCGGTCGGTTGGTCCTCGATGCGGGGAAGACTCCTCATCCGCCCCACACACATCCCGAAGAAGAGATCATGGTGATCGAGCAGGGGAACGGAGAGATCGAAGTCGATGGCAAGATCACCGAGGTGGGGCCCGGCTCGGTGATGTACACGACCCCCAACGTCCCGCATGGAATCGTCAATACCGGCAAGACGCCGATTATCTTCTACTTCATCAAGTGGGCGGGTAAAGTCGGAAAGTAAACGATGGCCGACCGATCCTCGGCCATCGCGGGTCGTCCCTCGATCAGGCAAGACCGAGGATCTTGTCCATCCGAGCGACCACATCTTTCATGACTGCCAGGTCACCGAGACCAACCTCGGCGGTGATCCAGCCCTCATAACCGATGTCAATCAAGGCCGATCGAACCGCGGGCCAGTCGATTTCACCTTCTCCGAGAGGGTACGAGAATCGCTTCGACTTGGCATATTCCTTGATGTGGATCTTCAAAATCCGCTTGCCCAGCTCGCGGATCCACTCCTGCGGATAGCCGTACTCGACGACGTTGCCCACGTCGAAGTAGGCACCGACCGCGGGCGTTTTGAATTCATCGACGTAGCGGGCGAACTCTGGGGCGCTCAGCAGGAACTTGTTCCAGACCTCTTCGATGGCAATCTTGATCCCGGCCGCTTCGGCCTCGGGAATCACCTTTCGAATATTTTCCTGAGACCGGGCGTAAGCCTCGCGGTGAGACACCTGAGGATTGACCACGGCGGGCACGAGGAGGACGGTCGTACCTCCATACGACTTGCAATCGGAGATCGATTTGCGGATCGCCGCCAACCCTTTCTCGACTACCGATGGGTCGGGGCTGGAGAGCGGCGAATTCCAATGGACGGATCCCGAAATCCCGTGGATCACGAGGCCGGTTTCATCCCGGGCCTTGAGCACTTCGTCGAGGTCGAAACCGTTCGGACTCAAGAGTTCGACACCTTCGAATCCGGCATCTCTGAGCAATTTGAACTGGTCGAGAACCGGACCCTTGGAGAGTCCGCCGAGCATGAACGCCTTCTTCCAGGGCGGTTTACCCTCTCGGGCGACGGCTCGAGGGACGGCGAACGTTGCCGAGGCCAGGGTCGCTCCGGCGACCATCAGCAAGCTCCTGCGGTCGATCTCGTACATGGCGGCTCCCGTCTGGAGGGCGTTGTTAGATCAGCCGGCCAGCTCGGCCAGCCTGGCGTCGAGGACCTCGCCCACGAGAGCGGGGTCGGCCTTTCCGCCGGTTTGCTTCATGACCTGACCTCGAAGAAACCCTCTGACCGCCTCGGGCTTCTTCTTGCCGCCCTTGAGGTCTTCGAGCGCCTTGGGATTGGACGCCAACGCGGACTCGACCGCCGCGGCGATCGCGTCCCGGTCGGAGACCATCCGGAAGCCTCCGGTCTCGATGACCGATTCGGCGGAGTCGCCCGTCTCGATCATCTTTGCGAGGACCTCACGCCCCTGGTTCGTGTTCAACTCCGATCGCCCGACCCGGTTGATCAGATCGGCCAAAGCTGCCGGGCCGACGGGACATTCGCCGATCGGTATCTTTCGTTCCTTGACGATCCGGAGGATCTCCTGCTGGACCCAGTTGCTGGCCAGTTTGTAGGCTCCGGTCGCCTTGGCCACCGCGTCGAAGTAGTCGGCCACGTCTTGACCCTGCTCGACCAGGACGTTCGCGTCGTAATCTGAGAGACCATATTCGGAGGAGAATCGCCTCCGACGCTCCGCCGGGAGTTCTCCGATCGAGGCGCGGACCCGGGCCACCCAGGCCTCGTCGACCACGACCGGGACGAGGTCGGGCTCGGGGAAATAGCGGTAGTCGGCCGCCGTTTCCTTCTCACGTTGCGGTTTGGTGATTCCTTCGGGGTCGCTCCACCCCCGAGTTTGCTTCGGAGCATCCTTGATCGTCTTGCCGTCTTCCTTCCATCGCGCGAATTGTCGTTCGGCCTCGTAGGCGATCGAACGTTCCACCGATCGGAAGCTATTCAAATTCTTGATTTCAACGATCGGCGTGGCGATCGTCTTGCCATCCTTCTCGATGTGGATGTTCACATTGGCATCGCATCGGAGGCTTCCCTCTTGCATTTCGCAATCGGAGACGCCGAGATAGCGCAGCGTGAGCCGGAGTTCTTCCAAACAGGCCTTGGCGTCCTGCGGAGACCGAATTTCCGGCTCGCTGACGATCTCCATCAGCGGAATGCCCGCGCGATTCAGGTCGACCTCGGAGAACCCGCCTGCTCCGTGGGTCAGCTTGCCCGTGTCTTCCTCGAGGTGGACGCGAGTCAGGCGACAACGCCCACCCCCCGAGCCATCCTTCTGGACCGGGATCTCCAGCCAGCCTCCGGTACTGAATGGGAGGTCGTACTGGCTGATCTGATAGTTCTTGGGGAGGTCGGGATAGTAGTAATTCTTCCGATCCCACTTGGTGAAACCGGCGATCTCCGCGTGGAGGGCAACCGCCGTTTTCAGTGCCAACTCGAAGGCTTTTCCGTTCATGACGGGCAGAGTGCCGGGCAAGCCCAGCGAGACGGGGTCGGTTTGCGTATTTGGCGGGAGTCCGAACTTGGTGCCGCACGACGCGAACATCTTGCTCTCGGTCGTGAGCTGGACATGAACTTCAAGGCCGATGACGATCGTATAGCTCATGGACGTGCGTCCCAGGGAATCTCGCGACTTGTCCCGGCCTCGGGGCTCGCGGGTGCGGAAGGCCAGTGCTCGGTATTTCTGGCGAATGAAGACGAAACTAGGGATCAGGAGAGGTTAGGCCGTTTCGTATGCCAATCGGTCGCCCTTTCGAAGACTCGGGCGGTCTGGAGGAGTTTCTCCTCGGCAAAAGCGGGAGCCAGCAACTGAAGGCCGATCGGGAGGCCCGATTTGGTCAATCCGCAGGGAATACTGAGCCCGGGAATTCCGGCGAGATTGGTAGTGATCGTGTAGATGTCGGAGAGGTACATCGCGAGCGGATCAGCCGTCTTCTCGCCGAATTTGAAGGCAGCAGTCGGGGTGGTCGGTCCGACGAGGATATCTACGTCCCGGAACGCTGCGTCGAAATCGTTGCGAATCAGCCGGCGAACCTTGAGGGCCTGGTTGTAATACTGGTCGGCATAGCCGGCCGAAAGGGCGAAGGTCCCGAGCATGATCCTTCGCTTGACCTCGGGGCCGAACCCTTCGGCGCGGCTGGCCATCATCATCCGGATCAGTGGCGGCAACGATTCTTCTTCCGGTGATCGAGGGGAAAAGTCCTGAGCCCGGTGTCCGAAGATCGTCCCGTCATAGCGAGCGAGATTGCTCGAGCATTCGGCGGGAGCAACCAGGTAGTAGGCTGGGGCTCCATATTTCGAGTGCGGGAGCGAAACCTCGCGAACCGTCGCACCGGCGGCCTCATAGACGCGGACGGCCTCGCGAATTGCCGCTTCGACCTCGGAATCCAGACCCTCCCCGAAGAATTCGCGAACCAGGCCGATCCGAAGCGAATCGGGAGGCGTATCGAGCGTGGAAGGATAGTCGGGCACCGGCACGTCGACACTGGTCGCGTCTCGAGGGTCCTGGCCCGAGATCACCTTCAAGAGAAGCGCCGTATCGGCTAGGTCGTGCGAAAAGGGGCCAATCTGGTCGAGTGAGCTGGCGAAAGCGATCAGGCCGTAACGACTGACTCGTCCGTATGTAGGCTTGAGTCCGACGATCCCGCAGAGTGCGGCGGGTTGGCGGATCGACCCTCCGGTGTCGGATCCGAGTGAGATTGGCGCGAAGTCGGCGGCGACGGCGGCTGCCGAACCGCCGGACGAACCTCCGGGGATTCGTTCGAGATCCCAGGGATTACTCGTCGGGCCGAAGGCGCTGTTTTCGGTCGACGAACCCATGGCAAACTCGTCCATGTTCGTCTTACCGATCGGTATGGCATCGGCCGCGGCAAGCCGTTCGATCACCGTTGCGTCATAGGGTGGCCGGAATCCCTGGAGCATCCGGCTTGCGCAGGTCGTCGGGACACCCCGGGTACAGAGTACGTCCTTCAACGCGATCGGCACACCGGCCAGAGCACCGACGGGTTGGCCGGCCTGACGTCGAGCATCGACATCGCGGGCCTTCGCCAGCGCGGGTTCGGCATCGCGATGGAGGAAGGCCTTGACCTTGCTCTCAAGGTGGTCGGCACGATCGAGGTAGGCGCGAGTCACCTCTTCGGCCGTCACGGACCCCTCGTTCATCCGGGCGATCAAAACGCAGGCGGTCGAGCGGGTCAGATCCATGATCGGTGAGGACTCAGGGCCATCGGTGTGTGTGTTCAGGAAGATTCTAATGGGTGGCGTTGGACCAGTTCCGCCGTCTAATCGAGGACGGCCGGCACGAGGAAGCTCTCCGTGTTGCGTTGCGGAGCGTTGGCAAGTGCGTCTTCTCGGGCGAGTGAGGGCTGCTCGACGTCGTCTCGAAATACGTTGCGAACCTCGACGCCATGGGCTAGCGGCTCAACCCCGGTCGTGTCGAGCTCGCCGAGTAGCTCGACAAATCCTACGATCGAATTGAGCTGGTCGGTGAAAGTTGCCAGCTCGGTCGGCTCCAGTCTCAGTCGGGCCAGCAATGCCACCTTGGCCACTTCGTCCGCCGTTAGGCTCATGAATGCTAGCTCCGGCTCACGAAACTAATCGACGCGAGATCAGTCTGCCAGATGCCGCGTCGTGATTCAAGGTTTGGTTCGGTTTGACGGTTACTACACTCCCCCCGTAAAATCACGGCCCATGACCAAGGGTGAAGTCCGCCCAAAGTCGCTTTCCGGAATGAATTGGGGACTCGACGCGATGCAAGGACCTGTGGCGATCATCCTGGCAGCCGGACACGGCAAGAGGATGAAGTCGGAGCGGGCAAAGGTCTTGCACGAGGTCTGCGGCCAACCGATGATCCGTTATGTCGTGGATGCGGTTCGAGGGGCCGGAGCCAGGACGATCGTTGTGGTTGTGGGGTACGGCGCCGAACAGGTACAAGCCTCACTTGCCGACGAGCCTGGTATCCGGTTTGCGGCTCAGGAGAGGCAACTGGGAACGGGGGATGCCGTCCGGGCCTGCCGATCACTGCTCGGAGACTACAGCGGCCCCGCCTTAGTCTTGGTCGGCGACGAACCTCTGATACGGCCCGAGCCGTTGGCCAATCTCCTGGCACGTCGTGAGGAAGAGGACGCCGCTTGTCTACTCGGGACGGCCATCGTGCCAGACCCTACCGGTTTCGGTCGAATCCTCCGGGACGGGGCCGGTCGCTTCCTCCGGATCGTCGAGGAACGCGATTGCAGCCCCGAGGAACGGGCGATCTCCGAGGTCAATCCGAGCTGTTACGTCTTCCAGTTGCCGGGGCTTTGGGACGCGCTGGATCAGCTCGATACCGGTAATGCTCAGGGTGAGTACTATCTGACCGATGCCCCGGATCTTCTCCAATCGATGGGCCGTAAGGTGGTCGCGCTCCCTTGCCTGGAGCCCGACGACATTCTTGGCGTGAACACTCGCCAGCATCTAGCCCAGGCACACGCCCTGCTTCAGTCGAGAATCCAGGAACGACTGATGGAAGAGGGAGTGAGCATCCTCGACCCCAGGAACACCTACATCGACGCTCGAGCGCAAATCGGACGCGACTCGGTAATTCTGCCCTTCTCCGTGATCACTGGCTCGGTTCGGGTTGGCGTAGGATGCCGGGTTGGCCCATTCGCTCATCTCCGGGACGGTACAATTCTGGATGACGGGGCCGAGGTCGGGGCCTTCGTCGAGGTGAGTCGCTCACACCTGGAGACCGGGGCCAGGGCCCGCCATCTGGCCTATCTTGGAAATGCGAGTATAGGGCCGAGGGTCAATGTCGGAGCTGGTGTAATCACCGCGAATTTTGATGGACAAAAGAAGCATGAAACCGTTATCGGAGAGGACGCTTCCCTGGGGGCCGGTTCGATCCTGGTCGCCCCGGTCATGGTTGGTGCCAATGCATTGGTCGGTGCCGGGGCGGTTGTCACTCGGTATCATGATGTTGCCGATGGTCAGACGGTCGTAGGTATCCCCGCCCGTCCTCACGAG